>JBMYLM010000030.1:0-36453 GCA_049596335.1 Neptuniibacter sp. | reverse complement strand
CAGAGCCAGAGCCAGAGCCAGAGCCAGAGCCAGAGCCAGAGCCAGAGCCAGAAAAACAGTCTGAACCGAAACCGGAAGTAAAAGAAAAGCTTCAACCCAAATCTGTGGTGAAAAAAGAAACTCCGCAGGATGAGCCTAACGAAGTTACTTCTACAACAAGCGATTCAGATTCAAACACAGATTCAGATACATCGTCCCGTACCACACAAGCTACGGGTGTAGGGAACCAGATTGAAACGGGCGGCAGCCCTGCTGCACGACAAAGTTATTTAAGCGTTGTTCTGGCACGCATTGCCAAGTTTAAACGCTACCCCCGCAGTGCCCGAAGGGAAGGTGTCACCGGCACTGCAACGGTGAAATTCGTAATTCAACAAAATGGCAGAGTTAAGGACTCGGTCATTGTTAAAAGTTCAGGAGATGAGCGCCTGGATGAAGAAGCCTTAGAGATGCTGTTGAGGGCAGCACCCTTTCCACGCATTCCAGGTGAATTGGGTGAGAACAGTCTGGATCTGACGCTTCCTGTTGAATTTTCACTTAACCCAACACGCAAATTGTTTTAGAAGGGAAAAAAATGTCTAAAAACGTATGGCAAACGAGACAAAACCCATGGCAGAAAATGAAAGCTGCTGGTTTTGCGCCAAGCACACTTGCTCTAGCCATCTCAGGTGCTTTGGTTGCAGGGTTTGCTACTGCTGAGGAAAGCAGTATTGAACTGGATAAGCTTAAGGTTGAGGAGTCGGTTACGCCAGACACTAACCCATATGCAGTACCGGGTGCTCCATATCTGGCAGAAACTTTGTCTGATCCACGTCGCACCAGATCACTGGCAGAAACACCGCAAACAATCACTGTCCTGACCGGAACACAGATTAAGGAATCCGGCCGTAGCGATCTACGCGAACTTCTGGATGCTCAACCGGGTATAACGCTGGGTACAGGCGAAAATGGTAACGCATTTGGTGACCGCTATATCATCCGTGGTTATGAAGCACGCAGTGACGTATTTGTTGATGGTCTGCGTGACCCTGGTATGACTGTTCGTGAAAGCTTTGCAACTGAACAGGTAGAGATCAGTAAAGGTCCAAGCTCTACATTTGCAGGTCGGGGTACTACGGGTGGTGCGGTTAACTCTGCAACTAAACGTGCCAGCACTGAATACGACTTTACGAAAGTATCCGCCGGTATTGGTACTGACAGCCATCACCGTGTCACTCTGGATGCCAATAAGGTAATCAATTACGACACAGCTATTCGTGCCAACATCCTGCATTCTGATCAGGATGTACCAGACCGTTCCCCTGCCGCACGTGAACGTAAAGGTGCAGCCTTCTCCATCTCCCATCAGCCTACTGATGAGCTGGAGATCACGGCTGATTACTATCACTTCCAGGGCGAAGAAAAACCTGATCTGGGTACTTACATAGATCGTGACAGCGGCCAGGTTGTTAAGGACGTGCCGGTTTATCTGCAAGATGAAGATTTCCTGGAGTCAGAAGTAGATACCGCAACCCTGCGTATTGGTTATGAGCTGTCCCCGCAGACGCGTATTGTTAACCTGTCCCGTTACGGTACGACTGAAAACGGCTATCTGATGACTGGTACTCGCGGCACAACAGGTTATGCAACTGAAGCGGATGCTCTGGCCGAAACCAATGGTTTTTCAACCATCAGTGGTTCCACGCATCAAGGCTGGCAGGAAGTTGAATATTTCACTAACCAGTTGAACCTTCTGACAAACCAGGAGCTGGGTGGCCTGAACCATGAAATGGTATTCAGCCTGAGCTACACAGATCAAAGTGTTAAAAATGGCACTTATGAAACTTCTGAAACTGGCACCAGCAATTGTTGGACAGCCGGACGCGGTGGCGTAGGTGAAAGTTACTGCTTTACCGATGCTGACGGCAATGTGGTTTCTGGCATCAACTCTCTACTGCAACGGGATGTAAGTAAGTCTGACTGGGATTCAGACTGGAATGTTAAAACAACGTCTTTATCCGCTATGGATACTGTGGATCTGACTGAGAAATGGACTGTATTTGGTGGCCTTCGCTATGACTACTACGACTACACTTTATCAGCATTCGGACGTGGTGATACTGAAGCGACGGATTATGCAAATACGGACAGCACAGTAAACGGCCATCTGGGCGCAAGCTTCAAAATAACACCTAAAGCCAACGTTTATGCGAGCTTCTCTACAGCCAGCAACGTTAATGGTGGTGAGTCTGATGTAGGCACATCCTGTGGATACGGCGGTCTCTGTGTAGACAGTGATTACCCAGACCGATTTGGTGATCCGGAAACAACTGAAAGCTGGGAGCTGGGTACCAAGTGGCGCTTCAACGAAGATAAATTCCTTGTAACGGCAGCTATTTTCCAAACAACTAAAAAAGATGTTTTCGAATCTGGCGGCACCTCCGGTTATGACACAAATGGCACTCTGAATACCGGTAAAAACCGTGTAAACGGTGTTGAGTTTGGCTTCGCAGGTAATATCACAGACAAACTGAGCCTCCATGCCGGCGTAACCTTCATGAATGCGAAAGTACTTGAATCGATTGATGAAGATAACGTCGGTAAAACACTGGCAAATTTTGCAGATAAATCTGCAAGCCTTCAGTTACGCTACCAGGCAACGCCTAAATTTGCCTTTGGTGGCGGGGCAACTTACGAAAGCGAGCGCTTCACAGGCCAACCAGATACCGCAGCAAACGAAGACTGGAGTGTGCCGGAATACACTGTGTTTGATGCCTTTGCATCTTACAAAGTTAATCGCGACATGCTACTTCGCCTTAACGTGAGCAACCTCTTTGATGAAGATTACTACCTGGCAGCTTACCGTTCTGGATCGTTCACCTACATTGGTGACCGCCGTAACGCTGAGCTGACGCTGGAGTATAACTTCTGATCAGAACAATCAACTCTGATTGCAAAGTCTCCCAGAGATAGATCGTTCCTTCTTAAAAGGGGAACGATCATTCAGGGGCAGTTCGCTGCCCCGCCCTTTTTTAAAAGTAAACGTACAAGAAATGGATAGATCTGAAAAAACCATACCGCCTCTGAATCACATACCTGCTGAAGTGGTGTGCGCGAGTGATTACGAGCTACTGGCTCCCAACTTCATTGCCCCAGACAGAATGGCTTATATCTCTGGTGGCAGCGGGCATGATCTGACTCTGGAGCAGAACCTTAGGGCTTTTTCAGATTATTCAATTACCCCCAGAATGATGAGGGATTTGAGTAACGGCAACACTAAAACCGAGCTGTTAGGTCAGCCTTTTCAGCATCCAATTTTTCTGGCGCCGGTCGCTTACCAGGCACTGGCACATTCTCAGGCGGAAGTGGCAAGCGCCAGTGCAGCTGAAGCAACCGATAGCTGCATGGTAGCCAGCACATTATCTTCCGCATCATTAGAGCAGATTGCTGAACACGCGGGTCCTTATCGCTGGTTTCAGCTGTATTTTCAGCCTCGGCAAGAAGATACACAGTCGCTGATTCAACGTGCAATAACGGCCGGTTATAAAGCCATTGTTGTCACGGTGGATGCCGCCATTCAGGCACCGAGTCTGCGGGCGATTCGTGCAGGTTTTAAATTTCCTAAGCACATAAAACCTGCGAATACTGCTCATCAAAAACCAGTAGTGCCACCAGCAACTACAGCAGATCAGAGCCCTGTTTTTCAGAGCTATATGCAAAACTCTCCTAGCAGAGAACAACTTAAAAAACTGATCAACGAAAGCCCGATCCCAGTGTTCATCAAAGGTGTTTTACATCCTGAAGACGCTCAAGAGCTCAAAGCAATGGGTGCCGCAGGCATCATCGTATCCAACCACGGTGGCAGAACCCTTGATGGTGCCCCCGCGAGCCTTTCTGCCCTGCCAGCTATTCGTGAAGCCGTTGGTAAAGAATTTCCACTGTTACTGGACAGCGGAATCCGCTCAGGTAGCGATATCTTCAAAGCGATTGCTCTGGGGGCCGATGCAGTATTGATCGGCCGTTTACAAGTTTATGCCTTAAGTGTTGCCGGAGCCCTGGGGGTTGCACACATGCTCAAGCTTTTACGGGAAGAACTGGAACTCAGCATGGCCATGGCGGGCTGCAGCACGATTAATCAAATTAAGCAAACTGAACTGCAGTCAATCCGGAGCCATGGAACATGCTGATTACCATTCCAAATGTTTTATCTGCGGATGAAGTTCGCCAGTTCAGAGAATATCTGGATAAAGCCGATTGGCAGGATGGCATTAACACTGCGGGTTCCATAGCCCGTAATGTAAAGAAAAACCAACAGTTGGATGATACTCAGGAACCTGCGATCAGTCTGGGAAATCATATTCTGCGCGTACTCGCCCAGAATCCCACCTTTGTTTCTGCTGCACTGCCAGATCGAATCTATCCGCCTAAATTTAATCGCTACTGCGAAAATGAGACCTACGGTGCCCACATTGACGGTTCGTTGATGCAGATTCCGGGAACAAACCTGACATTAAGAACAGACCTCTCCGCCACCCTGTTCCTTGCCGAGCCAGATGAATATGAAGGCGGTGAGTTAACCATTGAAACTCAGTACGGAGCTCAGACCGTTAAACTTCCGGCAGGCGATATGGTGCTTTACCCCTCCACCAGCCTGCATCAGGTATTACCCGTGACACAAGGCGCCAGAGTGGCTTCGTTCTTCTGGATTCAAAGCATGGTCCGGGATATTCAGGAACGTGAAACCCTATTCGAACTGGATCAATCCGTACAAAAGCTTTCAGCGGAATTAGGTGAAGCTCATACACAAGTAGTTAAGCTCAGCGGTGTTTATCACAATCTGATGCGCCAATGGGCTAAGCCCTCCTGATCAGCTTAATTTTAATTTTTTCATCCACATTTAAGGTCATGTGAAATGCGATTTTTTACCTGTTTAATTTATCTGGCATGCATATTCTCCTTTATGCCAAAAACATTCGCAGCTTCGGAACTAGCCATCTATTCCTCTAAAAATGCCACATATATGAAGCCGCTCTTTGATGAATACTCAAGAGAAACAGGAGTTGCGATCAGCTTTTTGGTTGGGCCAATATCTGCGTTGATGTCACGTATTGAGATAGAAGGAAAAGGCAGTAAAGCAGATATTATCCTCGGTACGGGTGCGAGTAATTTCTGGACTGCATCTGAAAAAGGACTGTTTGCACCAGTGCCATCAAGAACACTTGCGCGTAATGTTCCTGAGCATCTTAGATCTCCGAAGAATGATTGGTTCTCTTTCTCCAAGCGAGCACGAACCATTGTCTATAACACGGATAAGGTGAGCGAATCAGAACTCAGTAGTTATGCTGATCTTGCTGCTAGCAAATGGCAGGGGCGATTATGCCTGACAACTTCGTCATCGGATTACACCCGCTCACTTATTGCTATGCTAATTGCCGCCAGTAACGCTGACACAACACTGAACACAGTTTCTGGCTGGGTTAAAAACCTTGCTATACCACCTGTTCAGGACGATATGCAGATCGTAGAAGACATTTCATCTGGCAAGTGTGACGTAGGCATCATCAATTCCTATTACTATGCCCGCCTGAAACGGGAACAACCCGATACTAAACTCAGGTTATTCTGGGCGGATCAAAACGGTGCCGGAGTTCATATGAATATTACTGCCGCCGCGGTAACGGCGAATTCATCCAATAAAGTTCAGGCAATTGATTTTGTGGAATGGCTCACGACCAAAAGGCCGCAGATGCAATACGCCAATCTCAGCATGGAGTACCCAGTCAATCCAAAGGTTTATCCTGCGCGTGAAGTCGCAAAATGGGGACGTTTCTCAGAGGATCATCAACCTCTGTATAAAACAGGTGAGAACCGTGAAGCCGCCCTGGAGATCATTCAAAAGGCGAACTACCTGTAATCCCGTTCTATAACTTTTTATGCTCCTGGCTATTGGCCAGAAACAGTTGCAGCGCCAGTATTACCGACTCAATAAGCGTGCCCCCTTCAATACGTTTTTTGGGGAGGTAATACTGCTGCATACTCTCTCAGCAAAAGTATCTCAGTTAATTTAAAGCCCCCATAGCAAATAAGCTGGCTACTCTTTTGTATAGCACTCGTAGCTGATACTCTCGACAAATCTCTTAACCTGTCTGGATTAATTAATCTGTAAGGGATTCATGTGACTATTATCAGTTGGCTTGATCTGCTTTGGTGTTTGATTCCTGTCGTTCTTGTGTGTGGTATCTATATATCCTGGCAGGGAAAACCCAGTGAAATTCTGATTGCCGCAACCCGTATGGCGGTGCAACTGGTTGCTGTTGGTTATGTTCTGGTCAGTATCTTTGAAAACCCATCCCCCTGGATCAGCTTAGTCATCGTCTCGTTGATGATGGTGATTGCAGCCTGGATTTCCATCAGGCCCGTTAGGGAGCACGATGGTATTTTGCTTCCAGCCATTATTGCTTTGGGCAGCTCTGTTTTTCTGCATCTGTTTATCTCAATAATTTTTGTTTTGAATGCTGAAAGCTGGTTTCAACCGCAGCTGCTGATCCCTCTCGCCGGAATGTATTTTGCCAATACTATGAACGCCATTAGTCTGGCTGCAGAACGTTACCATTCTGAGCTTAAAAATGGTCAGTCCGCTGAGCAAGCCCGATTAACGGCTTTCCATGCGGCAATGATTCCGCAGGTAAACAGTCTGCTTGCGGTAGGTCTGGTTGCCCTGCCCGGAATGATGACTGGGCAGATCCTTTCTGGTGTTTCACCACTGGTCGCTGTGCGTTACCAGATTATGATCATGACGATGGTTCTGGGTACTTCCGGTTTAGGCGCGGCTTTGATGCTCTGGCTGATGACCCGCAAAACCATGAGTAACGATTAAGAAACGTACCACTATTAACTCGAAAAGCCATAGACCTTAGTCTAGTCGCAAGTTATATAAACAAATCCTAAAGTACTGATTCGCCTTAAAAAACCTGTGCTATATTTTATTCACAAATAACCGGTTTCTGAGATTAATCATGAAGTACAGATCCTTTCTTACGCGTGTTTTTCTGGGTTTAGTTCTATGTCTACCGAGCGGTGCTTTCGCTGATTCGGATGCGTTCCGAGTGCTCCACGTCATGAGTTACCACCAATCCTGGAAATGGAATATGGAACAGTTTCAGGGTTTCAAAGACGGCTTGGGTAATCTGAATGTTGAGTACAAAGTGGTAGAGCTGGATACCAAACGCGTCAGTGATCCCGACTCAATTTCTAAAAAGGCAGAAGAAGCCAGGCAGATTATCTCAGACTGGAAGCCTGACCTGCTTTATACCAATGATGACAATGCCCAAAAATACCTCGCAGAAGAATATGTAGGTACGGATTTACCCATAGTATTCAGTGGCGTAAATCGTGATCCCTCTGAATATGGCTTTCTCGGAGCTAAAAACGTTACCGGCGTTATGGAATATGAACACTTCATTCCAACGCTTAAATTCCTGCAGCAGATTCAACCTAAGGTTAAGAAACTCGCGGTCATCGTTGATAAAGATCCTACCTGGAAAGGCGTAATGTCCAGAATGAGGGCAAGCCTTAAAGATGTACCGGATGTTGAAGTTACCGACTGGATTCTGATCAATACCCTGGATGAATACAAACAAACGATCGCCTCCCTTCAGGATAAAGTGGATGCCATCGCCCTTCTGGGAGTTTTCAATATTCAGGGTGAAGACGGTAAAGATGTCGATTATGAAGCAATTCTGAAATGGACAGCAGCTAACAGTAAGCTTCCCGATTTCTCGTTCTGGGAATCCAGAGTAGATCGCGGCACGTTGTGTGTGGTTGCCGTTTCCGGCTATCAACAAGGTTTAATAGCAGGCCAGATGGCAAGAAAAATTCTAAATGACCAAGTATCTCCCGGTGCTATCCAGATCAGTCACAGCACCAAAGGCCAGCCTATGGTGAGCTTCGCAAGAGCTAAAGCCCTCGGAATAGACATTGATGTGAACCTACTTCTCGAAAGTACGGTTAAGAAACACTATGCCTGGGAAAGGTAATGTTTAAGTCCCTGCGCGCAAAGATATTCCTGCTTTTCATAGCGGGTCTGGCCGCTATTTTAGTGTTGCTCATGGTTATTCTTTCGTTAGAAGTCTATGAAAACTACACTACGCTCTATCGTCAGCAGGCTGAAGCCTCAGCTGAACAGCTCAAGTTTAAAACAGAAAAACTGTTTGAACTTGGGCTCTATCCAAATGAACTACTGGGTTACGAAAAACTCTGTGAGGACATTCTTGGCGATAATGCAGCCTTTGCTTACGTTGCTCTGATTGATTCTGAGGAAAACCCATTTTACTCAGCAGGCTTGCCGGTCCATGAAGGAGAACATCATCATGATGACTCACATGAAGACCAGTTCTTTCACCGGCACACTGTCAGCACTCCGTTGCAACACCCATCAGGCATCGATACTTCCGTTGTAATCTCTATTGACCACGGTTACGAACTGCAAAAAGTACAAGAACTGGTGTTACAGATGTTGTTTTACGGCTTCTGGTCAAGTCTGGCAGGTATGTTAGTCATTATGTATTTTCTCAGGACCCAACTCGTCATACCGATTGGTCAACTGATTGAGCATATTCAGGGAGTGGACCTGGAACACACGCCTCCGGATTCAGACATAACCCAACGTAAAGATGAGATTGGCTTTGTTGCCCGGGTATTCAACCGCATCATGACCAGACTGGCTAACAGCCAGGCCTCTTACCGTAAAGCTAACAAAGAACTTCAGGTACTTGCTGGCGTTCTGGAAACACGCGTTGAAGAAAGAACCCGGGAACTAAAAGAAGCCAACGAGCGTCTGGATATCATCGCCAAAACCGACACATTATCTGGCCTTGGCAACCGCTTACAGTTCCTTGAAACGTTTCAACAACGTTTTAAACATGCACAAAGGCATCAGCATAACTTTGCCGTACTGATGATCGATCTGGACGGTTTTAAACAGATTAATGACCAATACGGTCATGCGGCTGGCGACCGGGTGCTGGAAGCAATTGGTCAGCGGTTAAAGAGCTCTTTCAGGGGTGGGGACAGTGCATTCCGTATGGGGGGTGACGAATTCATCATACTGGTAGAAGAATACGACAACGCCGCTGATCTGAAGCAGTTCACCCAGAAAGTCATCGACCGTATTCTGGAACCCGTTATCTATGAAGGTATTCAGCTTCCACTCGGCGTGAGTATTGGGGTTGCCTGCCTGGAAAATTATCCTGACCTTGAAGCCCACTCCTTCCTGAGCCGTTCAGATGTTGCCATGTATAAAGCAAAACGTGCCGGTGGTGGTTTTGCGTTCGCTGACGAAGCCTGATCACCTAAGCGGGTACGAAAATCTAAAATAGCCTTCCCTGTCTGTTGTTAAGGTTAGGTCCATACTTATTTGTTATGCTCGCTGAAACAGTTCTTTACGGATGATCAACAATGAATAAAAAAACGCTCTTCTCCGCATTATTAGTCGCGCCTTTGTTAGCAACACCTCTGCACGCAGGTTGGGGTGATCTGCTTAAGGAAGCCGTTCAGGATGAAGATCTTCAAAAACAGGTTATAGATGCGGTGGGTGGCTCCAGCACAACCGGCAAAACCACCAACCTGGATACCAATACCCTGATTCAGGGCCTGAAAGAAGCTCTGGAAGTTGGCAGTAAACGTGCAATTGAAGAGATCAGCCAACCGGGTGGTTATCTTGATAACACGAATATCCGTATCCCATTGCCCGGCACCATCGATACCGCAGCATCACTACTGCGCAAATACGGGCTTGGCAGTCAGGTCGACCAGTTTGAAGAGAGTATGAACCGTGCAGCTGAAAACGCTGCCCCACAAGCCACTGCTCTGATTGTTGATGCGATTAAGCAGATGAGTTTTGAGGACGCTAAAAAGATTTACGAAGGTTCAGATGATGCAGCCACTCAATATTTCAAAGAGAAAACCAGTGACCAACTGCGTTCTCTGTTCCAGCCGAGTGTTAAAAGCTCACTGAATGAGGTGGGTGCGACTCGCTATTACGGTGAATTAGCGGATGAAGCAAAAGAGATTCCATACGTGGGTGATAAGCTGAATGTTGATCTGGATAACTATGTTACCGAAGAAGCACTGAACGGCTTATTTACTATGCTGGCAGCGGAAGAAAAGAAAATCCGTGAAAACCCAGCCGCCCGGACCACTGATCTGCTGAAGAAAGTCTTCAACTAAGCGTTCAAAACTTTAACCACCCGCGCCAGTTTAGCTGGTGTGGGGGTTATTCCCCCTGCTCCCAGTTCTGCTTTTCTTCACGCTGGCTGCGCTTTTCGGCTTTACGTTTATTTCGTTCAACCTGCTGCTGTAAAAACTGTTCCAGCTCTTTTTCCGCCCAGGCCTGAGCTTCATCTTCCGTTTTAAAGTTTTCCTGACGCTTGGATACAACCGTTTTTTTATAACTCACCTGACGCAGAATTTCGGCACACCATTCATTATCCTGTTGCGTGATCTGGTAGCTGTATTTTTTACCCTGAGTCATAAATATTCCTGCGGTTGATATGGTTTAGAAAAAAGCAGAGCGCGGCATTCTACTCTCTTATTCTAAAGAATGCTTGTCTCACATCAGAATGACTGGCTTGCCTGACGTACAGCGTTTAAAATCAGCCGGCACTCATAAGAACCTCTGGAAAGATATGAAATCTGTTGACGTAGATAGCCCAAAAACCAAAGAAGATGAAACTAACCAGACCAAAAATGGCTTTCTGGCCCTGGTTTCCAAGCTTTGTTTTGATGAAAAACTGCCCATCCGTTTTATGTATAAAACCGTTCCAGAACATCTCAATGATACTGGCTGGCGCATGTTTACCGGATATGAAACCGAAGAGTTTCTGGAAGACGAATTGTCTAATCTGGTGCCTGTACCGGTTGAGAAAATGTGCCGCCTGGACCCATCCTTAACGGATCTGGTTACCTACAATGCCGGTACCGTTTGGGAACGCGCCCCTGAAAGCGAAGGCTGGGAACGGGTGCACGATTACCGAATTCCAACCAACAGTGTTGATGTAGACATCACTAATGACGTTGACCGTTTTAACGTCGACCCTGAAGATTAATTTCGAAATCAGGTGTTGAAAACTCCTTATAAGACCTTATCTATTTAGCTAAGGAAGGTGCGAATAATTTAGATTTTTTCGCACCTTCCTTAACCAGTGCTCAAGAGAGGCTGGTTAACTGCCCGCTCAAGAGAGGGGCTACTTAACATTTAGATATATTGCTTGATGAGGATATACACCATGCGTGAATTTGATCTTTCTCCCCTGTACCGTTCTGCAATTGGCTTTGATCGTTTAGCAAACATGCTCGACAACGCCAGCCGCAATGATAACCAGCCGTCTTTTCCCCCATACAACATCGAACTACTGGGCGAAAACGAATACCGAATTACTATGGCCGTTGCCGGATTTGAAAACGATGAACTGAACATCCAAAGTGAAAGTGGTTCTTTGATCGTTACTGGCCAGAAACAAGAGCAGCCACAGGAACGCCAGTATCTGTATCAGGGAATTGCTGCTCGTAACTTTGAGCGCCGATTCCAATTGGCTGATCATGTAAAAGTCGTTACTGCATCTATGGAAAATGGCTTATTGCACATTGATCTTATCCGGGAGATTCCGGAAGCCATGAAACCCCGTAAGATACAGATCCAGGGCTAATCAAAACTGATCTTATGATTAAGGAGGCTATATGCCTCCTTTTTTATTTAGCTAAATTACTTCTTCCTAATAATGTATTTTTGATACTTGTTTTGATCCCTGTCAAAGCCATGCCAACTACAGGTTGTTATAGTCTCTAGCCCATGAATCGGAGGATAGGGAATGTCTCACCTTAACCCAGACACAATTCCACAGGTTGCTCTGGACTTTATGAATGATGATCATCAAGTCGCTGTGACCTTGATCAACGAATTGATTCAGCTCAGTAAAGCAAAAGAATCAGAAAAAATAACCGATGCGTTTAACCGCCTGATTCATCACCATGTGGAACACTTCTCCCGTGAAGAGATTGAGATGATTCAGTATGGATTTCCTCCCTATGATTGCCATAAAGGCGAGCACAAACGAGTGATTATGGAGATGCAGGGGCAGCTCGATCATTGGAATGCCACCGGGGATTGTGAGCACCTTTTTAATTACCTGTCAGGCACATTAATCAGTTGGTTCCACAACCATGTAAATACCATGGATACAGTCACCGCCTCCTTCATCAAGCGTTTTCAGGTAAAAGAGCTCGAAACTCACTGAACTAATAGTCTTACGGCTCGAATTACTTACTGAAAATCACTATATCTGATATGCTTTTCGACCGGTTTTAAAACCGCGAATATTGATTGTATCGGATACCAAAATGAGCAAATACTGGAGTGACGCTATCCAGCGTCTGACGCCTTATGTTCCTGGTGAACAGCCAAAAGAAAGTGGCATCACCAAACTGAATACCAACGAAAACCCATACCCACCTTCGCCAAAAGCTGCGGCGGTTATTTCTGAGTTTGATACAGAGCGACTGCGCCTGTATTCAGATCCGGATTGCAGCCAGTTGAAGGATGCGATTGCTAAGCATTTCAATGTTGGCAGTAACAATGTATTTGTTGGGAATGGCTCTGATGAGGTACTTGCTCATACCTTTGCGGCATTTTTCCGTCAGGATCTGCCACTGTTGATGCCAGAATTCACCTACAGTTTCTATCCTGTTTACTGTGACCTGTATGACATTCAGTCCCAGAAAATCCCTTTGAAAGAAGAGTTTGTTCTTGATCTGGATGATTACCCGGCGGACAACGGCGGTATCATCTTTGCCAACCCAAATGCACCTACCAGCCGTGCTGTTGAGTTAAGTGAGATCGAAACACTGCTGCAACGGAATACTGAATCGGTCGTGGTTGTGGATGAAGCTTATGTAGATTTTGGGGCACAGTCTGCAATCGAACTGACCTCTAAGTACCCTAACCTGTTGGTCATCCAGACCTTCTCGAAATCCCGCTCTCTGGCCGGTATGCGAGTGGGTTATGCCATTGGTCACGAAGATCTGATTACAGGTCTTGAGATGGTTAAGAACAGCTTCAACTCTTATCCTCTGGATATGCTGGCGATTGAATCTTCAGTAGCTGCAATTGAAGATGTGGAGTATTTCGAAGAAACCACGCAGAAGATCATTGAAACCCGGGAATGGACGGCTGATCGACTGGCTGAGCTTGGCTTTATTAGCCTGCCATCTAAAACCAATTTCCTGTTCAGTCGCCACCGTTTTCTGGAAGCCGCTGAGCTGATGGGTTATTTGCGTAGCAAAAAGATTCTGGTGCGTTATTTCAGCAAACCTGGAATTGATAATTATCTTCGTATCACCGTAGGCACAGCAGAAGAGATGCAACTACTGATTGAGACTCTTGAAAATCATCCAGATATTTTCAAGATGGACGTCAGCTAATCTCTTCTTTGAAATACTGACCCGGCGTTGTGCCTAAGGCTTTTCTGAACATCGCCACAAATGCACTGGGGCTGCTGTAACCCAGTTCCAGTGCAACATTCAACACCGACTCCCCTTTCTCCAATAGATCAATCGCTTCGTGTAACAGCAGCTGTTTACGCCATTGTTGGAACGACATACCCGTTTCCTTATGGAACAAGCGACTCAGAGTTCGTTCGCTGGCTCCCACAAATTCCGCCCAGTGTGATAAACCCGTTTCGGCTTCGGGCTTTTCGATCATGGCTTTCATGATCCGTTGCAAGCGCCTGTCACCGGCTAAAGGCAGATGCAGCAGTGAAGGTTTAAGCGCTTGCATCTCATCCAGAATGACACCACAGATACGGCTGGCCGGGCTGTTTTCTGCGTAGTTATCGCCAAAATCAGCCACTCTCAATATCAGCTCCCTTAGAAGTGGAGAAACCTCTACCACACTGCACTGGGTAGGGAATTTATCCAGGCAGGAAGGATCAATAAACAGGTGCCTTATTTCCGCTCTGACTTCAGGAATAATCGAATGATTCATCTCACCCGGAATCCAAACTGCCTGTGATGGCGGTACGATCCAGCAACCATTGTCGGTATAGACCTTGATGATACCGGAAGAAGCATACGCCAACTGCCCTCTGGGGTGAGTATGAAAATCAAACTCCAGTTCAGCCGAAATCAGATTGTGTAATCCAAGAATCGGTAAACGGGCATCCACCCGGGTACCGAGTGTAGAACGGTAATGCTTACGCGGTGTTATTTCTAAATGGGCCACAATGTCTTAAATTCTACATTTCTTGTCATTTTATCGACTTAAAACATAATTTACTCTTGGCAAAACATCCAGCATTAACTTACCTGGAGCCCGCCATGAAGATTCTGCTTAATCGCTCCCAGATCATCGCATTAGTTTTGATACCGTTGCTTTCCGCTGCTTTGTTGTTCAGTCCGGCAGTTGAGCTATTAAATCAACAACAGACATTAACCGCATTGCTGATTATGTCCGGCATGGTGTTGTTTGCGACCGGAGCCCTGCCGGAATACGTCAGTGCCCTCCTGATCATGGTTCTGGCGATGTTAATGGCCGTTGCTCCTGCTGAGGTTGTTTTCTCAGGCCTGAGTTCAACCGCATGCTGGTTAATTTTCTCAGGACTGGTGATCGGTATCGCGATTAGTGAAACAGGCCTTGCGCAACGTATCTCCAACCGCTTTACCCGTCATCTGGACAGCAGTTACATCAAGCTTATTTCCGGTATTGTGTTTATGGGTGTCGCCCTGGGCTTTGTGATGCCCTCTTCTGTAGGCAGGGTTGTACTGTTCATACCGATCGCTCTCGCCATTGCTAAAAGCTGTGGCTTTGAGAAAGGCAGTAATGGCCAGATCGGAGTGTTGATGGCAGCAGCATTTGGCAGTCATTTACCAACGTTTGCCATTCTTCCGGCAAACATCCCAAATATGATCATGATCGGTTCGGCTGAGACAATTCATGGCTGGACACCCATGTTTGCGGAATACCTGTTATTGCACTTCCCGGTATTGGGTTTTCTGAAAGCACTTTTAATTATCGGCATCATCCTTTGGCTCTATCCTGACACCCCAAAGCGCAGTGCAGCTCTCTCTGATAAAACACAAATGAGTAAAACCGAGATTCAGTTAATGCTGGTAATGCTGACTACATTGGCCTTCTGGATGACCGACTCGATCCACCATATTTCAACCGCTTGGATTGGTCTGGCTGCTGCTACATTCCTGCTGTTCCCTGGAATAGGTATGGTTTCTTCGAAAAGCTTTAACGAGAAGATAAACATCAGTTCTATTTTAGTGGTTGCGGGCCTGTTGAGTATTGCCAGCCTGATTAACTACAGTGAGATTAGTCTGGTATTTGGCGAGCGGATATTGAACTGGCTGCCAATTAGCTATGGAAACGATCTGGTGAATTTCTTCGCGTTGTCACTCACCGGCATGTTTACCGGTGTAGTTGCAACTCTCGCGGGTATTCCTGCCACAATGACACCCTTGGCAGAGCAGATCAGTCAGCTCACAGGCTTTAGTCTGGAAGCCGTTTTGATGACACAGGTATTCGGCTTTTCAACCATTCTTTTCACTTACCAGTCTGTGCCATTGATGATGGCCATGCCCATTGCTGGCATCCCATTGCATCATGCAGCAAAGATCTGTCTGATTCTTTCACTGCTGACGGTAATGCTTCTGTTACCGCTGGATTATCTATGGTGGAAGCTGCTTGGTTGGATATAACGACTATAGATGTAGAAAAAATCCAACTTAGTGAGAGTATTTCACTACAAGAATTAGTAATATGATGGACGCTGGCTGAAGGTCCGCTTCTTACCAACGGCTGCAAGAGTGTCAGGTGGCACTCATCCGTATATTCCAATGCAAGATTTGGCGGCGCATCTGATGCGCCTTTTTTTGCACTCCTTTTACACTACGCCCTCATTTACTTGAACAAAAAACATCCAGAACTCAGATATTCGAGCTATAATTTCTCAGGCACCAAGAGGAGTCTGCGATGACCATTAATCTGAACCCATCAATTTCAAACAACGTTTCTGGATTCAATCAACTTCAAAATCAGATTGAAGAGAATTCTAAACAGTTAACTTCCGGCCAGCGTATCAATAATGCTGCGGTCGATCCTGCCGGTTTGCAGGTACTGATTGATTTTCAGAGTCAGATTCTTGGTAACAACACCGCGATCCGAAACAGCCTTGATGGCGTTTCGGCCATTCAGATTGCTGAAGGTGGCATCAGCCAGGTGACCGATTCACTGCAACAGATTCGGGAACTGTCAATTCAGGCACAAAACGGCATTCTCAATGATCAGGATCGGGCGACCCTGCAAAATCAGGCAGATGCCTTACTTGAAGGCATTCGGGATTCGCTTGGGCAAGCGACCTTTAATGGTCAATCCCTTCTTACTGAGGATGGTGAATTACAGCTGCAGACCGGTTCCGGTGCTGAGGATAACCAGCAAGTCGGCACCTTTAATGTTGAGTCAGGCCTTGAAGACTTAGGCCTTTTCTCACTGGACATTACCTCCGCTGAATCCTTGGATATTCTTGACCAGTCTCAGGAATTCATTAACACTGTCTCCGGTGAATTCGGTGCTGCCCAGAACCGATTAGACAGTACCATCAATCGGTTAAGTGAGAGCAGCCTTAATGAGGCCGAAGCGGCTTCCAGAATCGGTGACACCGACTACGCACAAACGATTTCTGAACGTGCAAATGCGTTAATACAGCAGGAAGTCGGTATTGCTATTCAGGCTCAGGCCAATGCCAGCCGAGGTTTAGTGCTTAATCTTCTCGGCACCTAAAAACCATTTAACACCACTTTTACAAAGTTTTATTTATGACATTTGAAAGCGCCCTTTCATTTTTTGTAGCTATTTTTATTTTTGGAATTACACCTGGTCCAGGTGTACTGGCTATTCTGGCTCGCGCACTTGCGAAAGGTGCAGGTGATTGCTTTATGCTGGCTTTAGGTATGACCATCAGTGATATCTGCTACCTGATCGCAGCATGCTTTGGCCTGGCGGTAATTGCGGCAAGCTGGGGAGACCTGTTTACGGTTATCCGAATCGTCGGTGCAGCTTATCTGATCTACCTTGGCTGGAAAATGTGGAATACACCCATTGATACCGAGATGGTGCAACAAAAGCCCAATAAAAAGATGATGGCTGCCGGATTTATTCAGGGTTTCATGATTTCTGCATCCAACCCCAAAGTCATCCTGTTCTATATCGCATTTTTACCGACGTTTATGGATCTGACTGCTCTGAATTCATATGACATTGCCTTGGCATCAGTATTGACCTTAATCGCCCTGATGCTGGGACTGATGATGATTGCAGTTTTTGCCAGTAAAGCCCGGACATATCTGCAATCAGAACGTTCTGTAAAGCGAATGAATCAAGGAGCCGGTTCGCTTATGGTCGGTGCCGGTGCCTTCCTGCTAACCCGGCATTAAATAACAATCAGGCTGTTTTCTCCGGATCTACAAAAATTAGAGCAATAACGGGATTTTCATATTCCCCTGTAGTTTTGTAATCCCTGTAGCCGGAGGAAGCCGTCGCTCCCAGTAACAGCTGACGATCGCCAATAGTTACCAACCCCTCATAGCTCTGACCATTTCTAAGCCGACTGATACTTGTAGGCAAATTAAGCTTTTCACCCACATCAAACTCGCTGCAGGTTGAGCTAATGACTGAACCATCTGGGGTCACGAATAAGCCTCCAGCACCTTTCACGGGTGTTCCATGGCTATCACGAGGAAGAGCAGATTCCAGCATGGCTTTAAACTCAGGTTCTGAATCAAATACAACACCCACACCCGCTGTAGGTAAGCCGGAATCGTTTCGTATAGCGGCAGTGTAAATATAGGTATGTCGATTAGAGTATTCGGGCGTTTCAATGAACTCTGAAACAGCATATGCCTGCGGGCTTGGAAGTCTGGCTGTAGAAGAGATCAGGTCCTTATCAGAGAGCATGGTTCCCGCCAAAGGATTAGTCTCAGAATCCTCTGAACAGGCAATGATTTGACCATTTAGACCAAACACAATGATGTTTGTGTAAACCGTATATAGCTCATTGATGTATTTGAGGGTGTTTTCCAGCTTTTGTTTAGATGCCTTGTCACCCTGAACTGCTTTATCTAACTCCTCAATAAAAGTTGGCGTCAAAGCCCACCAGCGACAGTCATTGGCCCGTTCATACAAGTTACGATCCATAATATCTATGGCCAAAGCTGAGTATAAACGGCAGTCTGCTAACACCGCTCCCATTACCGTTTGGCTGAGCATACCAATCGAGTCGGAAATTATGCTCGTCATCTCGTTCCCAACATCCTGAATTTTCTCCAGAATCGGGATAAACGTTCTCACTTCCAACCTGGCCGCCAGGCTCTTCCCATTTATGGTCACAATCCGCAGCTTACGATTGATGTTGTGGGATTCCTGGTAGATCTTACTCAGGTTTGGAGATAAAACCATATCTTCGCTGTAAGCACTCTGTCGTTTCTTCTGGAACTGAACATCCATCGCCTCACTTATTGGCATTAAAGCTGTCGCCGTCCAGTCGAGCCCCATATAGCCCTGATAACCAGTTGAAGGTAAAGAGATACTCAGATATTCCCGGTTATTAAGAAGGATCGGCCTTTCTAAGGTTCCATCAAAGTCATCAATCCGCTCACCCACTGCAAGCAGATCCGTATTACTTGAAGTGAGCACTGTGTTCTTTTGATCACTCAATACCAGTGAGATTGAATCACCCTCTTTAAGCATCTGCTGATAGATTCTGGTCAGTTCATCTTCAAACCTGAAAAACATCACCAAATAACCTAAATGTTCCTGATACTCTCCCTGCCCTGACATAACCCGGCTGGCAAACAGGTGACTTTTGAAACGATCAGGATAAAAACTGGTGTATCCGTAATGTTCGAAATAGTCTTCTGCCTGATCTATCTGCCTGAGTAGAGTCCTGTCTGGGATCTCAACGTTGTTGTCAGGGTTCAGTTGGGCTTTAGGGTTACCATCCCTATCAAGAATCAATATTTCATCGTAGACACTGTATTTCTGGACGTATGCCTGCAACCTCTGGCGCATATTAAGTTCGGAGATATCGGAGCCTTTTAGGAACTCCCTGACAATTTCATCTACTGCAAGAAAGCCTACATCAGCGGTTCTTTCAAACAGGTTTCTAACCAGAATATCGATGGTATTTTGAGCAAAGAAAGACAGCTCGCTGGTCGCTTTTGAAACAGTTTCTCCAATCAGGCTTTGTAATAATCGCCCCTGCAAAGACGTAAAGTTATTACGTGTCTCACGCATGGACTCAAGCAATGGAGTGCCATGTCCCTGAAGCAGATCCTGATTAATGGAACCAATGGTCGAAATGGAATCCCAAAACCGGTTCAGCTTGCTCAGGTCATCATCAAAACTTTGATAATGCTGACAGTACTTGAGTGCACGTCGATAGTTTGTAGCTGTGCCCAATGATGTGGTCTGTTCACCTGTAGACATACAACCTGCCCCCGAAGATTGTGTTATGAAATATATTCAAGAATCAAACAAGATGTGTGCCAATGAAAGGGACTGTTAGAAATTTACGACAGAGGATGTAAAGCCGGCAGAAAAATAGTAATCACGAGAATAAATGAATACATATTCATGAATTAACACCTTTGTTTTCATATGGTTATACGCACCAAAGAAACCTACAAGAAATAACAGCGCACCAAAAAAAGGCAATATTTAATGAAAGAAAATCATTCTAAATAAACAATACAAACCCTCTGTATCGCATGTAATTTCAGCTTAATCGCAGGCACTTTGAAAATATTTCTTTATGCCTCTCGCTTATGATCGCTGGTCTATACTGAAAGTCTCGAAGCTTCACTCAAACGAATACAACTGAGAAATAACAATAAGAGATCTGATGATGTTAACTGTTACTATGCTGATAACCGGTTGAAATCAGATTAGGAACTTGATTTTAAACAAAGAGAAGCGAAAAGATGTACACACTTGTAAAGGACTTCCAAGATTATCAATTCGTTTACTTCTGGTTAGAAAATAGGAAGGTCGTAAGCCCTAAGCTTCCAACCATGGAGCACGCAAAAGAGTGGTTCAGAGACCTGCACTTCGGAAATTACGAAGGGACAGAAAGGCGTAAGTGTAAGCTGGACCGCAGAAAAAATGTTCGCGCATTCTACAGTGATTCTGAAATCGCTTACTCAAGAATCGTACCGTCATCGCGTGGTAGGCGATGTTGCGATAAACATATCAAAGTTGACCTGGATTATTCTGAAGCAAAAATTAGCCGATTAAAGACGGCTGAGTAATCGAATAAAAGGCAAGCAGCTACAGGCAAATCAATAGAAAGAAATCTGGGGGTGACTCCACCAGCCACATTCCGGCACATGAATCCACCGCTGTGGCTGCTCCTTTCCGAAATAAATAGATTCAGCAAATAAAATCTCTCATGTCGTGGTTTTATAAGCTTTATCCTCTCAACTTGGGATTTCTTTTCCAGCCCAGTCAAATACCTTGCCGCTGTGTTCTGGCTTTAGGTCAGATACAACATCTAACAAATATGCGGCTGATTTCTCAGGGTTGAACAACTTGCCCGCTGGAACATTACGTTGGAAAGGTTCAGATAAAGCCGTATCGACGGTGCCTGGATGCAGCCCACAAATGACCGCTTGAGGTCGGCTTCTGGCCGATTCTATTGAGATAGTTTTAAGCAGCATGTTCAAAGCCGCTTTACTTGCTCTATAGCTGTACCAACCACCCAACCGGTTATCGCTGATACTGCCCACTCTAGCCGAAATAGCGGCGAAAACAGCCGGGCTTGATTTTGGCAGGCAAGGTAGAAGCTGCCTGGCGATCAGTGCAGGAGCAAACGCATTGATGGCAAACAGCTTGTTAAGATTATCCATATTAAGATCTTTCAGGCTTTTCTCGGGTTTAAACCCCTCTCCGTGCAAAACCCCGGTTGCAATCAGAACAAGATCCAGTTTTTCCCCGGAAAAGATATCACCCAACTGGCTCAGGCTGGTCTCGTCTTCCAGATCCAGATAGCCATGGACAATCTTCTCATTGCATATGGCATGCTTCTGCCTGCAACGAGATAGCGAGAAAACTCTTGTAACCTTTTCCTCACTGAGTAGGTGGTTTATTAAGGCACTACCAATGCCACCGCTGGCACCGATCACTGCAACCTGAATTGAGTCGGGGAAATTATCAAATCTGCTCATGAAACTGGTTACGATCTATAAATATAAACCGATCACCATAAACGAAAATTTTAAAGTCACCCCAAAGCTACAGAGTAATGATCACGAGGAAAGCACTGAATAAACGATTAAATCTGCGCGTATTCTTTGAAGAGGTTAGCAACATCAACCCGAGCGTTGAAACGGGAAGCCAGCAAATATAGACCCGCCATTTTTCGGTGAAGAAACAAAACATCTGGTGGCGGTGTGTGCCAGGCATCGGAACTACTGCTTATCGCCATGCCTCTCTCTTTGATTCTTAATGAAAGGTCAGATCCTGCGAAGTCATAAGCGCCCAGCGCTCGCAACGGTTCTGTGGCCAGAATAAAGATGTTCAGAATTGGTTCCAGGTTTTTAACTTCAAGCCCCTGATTAAAAAAACCAAGCTCATATAGGGCCTCTGTTAAACGAGGTTTATCCGATTCAACTGCAGCCAATAAAGCGTTCAGGTATTGCTTTCGAAAGCTTTCTGAAAAATTACGTGTTGCTCCGAAATCCAACAATGCAAGTTGTTTGGAATCGATGTTGTAAAGATAGTTGGCCATGTTGGGGTCCGTTTGCACACAACCAAACTTCAGAAATTCAGCAAAAAACAGCTCCATCAATAAACTGATAACCCTGTTTCTCTCTTCCTGTGAACTGTATTGAAGTTTTTCTAAGCTCTGCCCTGATACAAAGCTCATACTCAGAATTTCTTCCGTTGAGAAATCTTCGTAGTACTCAGGCAATAACAGTTCTTCTCGTTTACTGAAGGTGTTCATATGCCCCGAGTAAGCACGAATTTGTTGGCCTTCGGAAAAATAATCCGCCTCTCGTTTTAGTTGGGTTCGGGCTTCATCAATAAGTGGCGATAAGTCGACATCTTTAGGAATAAAACCGCTCATTCGTAGCAGCGAGAAAACGTTATCTATGTCGCTATCTATGCTTTTCTTAACCCCTGGATATTGAATTTTTACCGCAAGTTCTAAACCCGATTGAGTTCTGGCTTTGTGGACTTGCCCTATGGAAGCGGCCGCAATAGGTTCAAAACTAAAGCGCTCAAATTGTTCTTGCCACTGAGCTCCCCAATTTTTCTCTAGTACCTCTATGAGCTGAAGCGAAGGCATGATAAACGCATCAGACCTCAATCTATCCAGAATGGCAGCCAGTTCAGGAGGGAGAATGCTTCCTGTATCCATAGAAAGCATCTGTCCGGCCTTCATGGCTGCACCACGCATGGTCGCCAACTGATCAGCCAGATGTTTAATGTTTTTCTCATTCAACAGGAGTTTTTTGACCGTGGGTTTGCGCCCCTTAACGATCTCTTTACTGCTATCGATTAACAGATTTCCCGCTATTCGGCCTGCCAGACTTCCAAGTTTGCCTAACCTGGAAGCTCTGGAAGCAGGAACGGCGACTTCTTTGAGGTTACGATTCTCATCCATGAGGAAGGTGTTCTTTAATTAACTGATTGATTCTTGGGTCATCTGGTTTGATATGGCTTTTAAAACTACCAAGCAGACTACCATCAGGCGCAATCAGATACTTATGAAAATTCCATCCTGGATACTCACCCGCCATTTTTGCTAATGAATGATAGAAAGGATCAGCCGTTGCTTTTGCAGCATGCACTTTCTCAAACATCGGAAATTCAACGCTGTAGGTTAACCTGCAAAAATTCAGGATCTGTTTTTCTGTGCCAGGCTCCTGACCTGCAAAATCATTTGATGGAAACCCCAACACCACCAGCCCACTGTCTTTGTAGCTGCGATAAAGCTTTTCCAACCCATCATATTGAGGTGTAAAAGCACACTTGCTGGCAGTATTCACCACCAATATGAGCTTTCCTTGGTAGGTCTCACAAAGGTTTTCATTACGATCTTCGCCCAAACGCTTGAATGTAAAATTAAGGCTATCTGGGCAGGCTTGTACATCGGTTTCATCTGCCTTCGCAGGAAAAGCCAGTAATAACCAGGCCAAAACAAGCATTACTGAGGATGGCATTATCCAGTTCATATCTATCTTCCCTTAACTTTGATCTATTCGTTACGTAAGAGAAAAAAGACTGGATTAGTAAAGGAGTTCTTTTACCTGAGCATCATTGATCGAAAGGACGGCATACTGCGTAAAACCTCTAATAGAGGCTGCACTCCAGCAGAGGCACGACACTAAAAATTTCTAAAACGAATATGTTCCAGACCAAACAGATTGATAACACTCACAAAGTATTTGGGTACTCAGGCCTGATTCCTTTTCTGGCACTTCCCGCAGGTGTTGCTTTAATCGGAACCCCTTACAACACATGGTTAATTAGCTATGCGGCTCTGATATTTTCTTTTCTGGGTGGCGTTTTGTGGATGGCATCACTGCAGCAAGATTCACCCAAACACACCTCCTGGGTATCCATCATTGTGATGCTCTGGGCGTGGTGCTGGCTGCTGTTTCCCTTCGCATTTAATTTTCATATTACCGGGCTCTCATTCTTGCTCCTCTGGCTATACGAAAAGTGCTTTTTGACAGATACCTATTCGTCCTCATTCTGGCTACTGAGAACCCACCTGTCTGCGATTGCAGGCTCAGCCTTAATACTGAGCGGTTTTCTGTAATGAGGGCTGCGATGACGTCTGTACGAAATTTGTGTCTTATCCTTGGCGATCAGCTTAACCATGACAGCGAAATATGGCGTGATTTTGATCCCGATAAAGATCTGGTGGCCTTTTTTGAAGTTGAGGAAGAATCCATATCCCAGCTTTCCTCAAAACAGAGAACCGCCCTATTTTTCAGTGCAATGAGGCACTTCGCCGCTGAACTCACAGAGAAAAGGTATCCGGTTCACTATTCAAATATTGCCGAAAGAAAAGTATCAATAGCGTCTGCAGTTACCGCTTTAATAAACCAGCGTAAACCTGAAAAAGTGCGTGCTGTCTTACCGGGTGATAACCGTATATTAGAGCAACTTACCCACCTTTCAGGTTCTCATGACTTCGTTTTAGACATTTTACCTGACCATCATTTTCTCTCTGAAACCGGGGAATTCAGCCAATGGATAAGCCGGCTGAAACACCCCCGCATGGAATATTGGTACAGGTACATGCGCAAAAAACGCAACCTTTTGATGGATGAAGAGGGCCTGCCCCTGGGAGGGAAATGGAACTTTGATCATGAAAACCGAAAAGCGTTTGCCCGTTCAGGACCTGAACTATCAGGCATGTACCCAGCCTTTCCCGCGGATGAAATCACCCGGGGTGTGATCGCTGATATCGAACAATACCTCCCAGACCTTCCCGGTAACCTTGACGCTTTCTCCTGGCCAGTCTGTAGAAATGATGCGTTGAAAGCACTGGATCTGTTTATCGAAAAACGCCTGGTTCGTTTTGGCGATTATCAGGATGCTATGTGGACAGACGAACCTTTTCTTTACCACTCATGGCTTGCATCCTCTCTAAACCTGAAACTGCTCAACCCGGCTGAAGTGATTGCGAAAACCATTGAAGCCTATGTGAACGGTAAAGCACCCCTTAACGCAGTTGAAGGGTTTATCAGGCAGGTCCTTGGCTGGAGAGAATACGTTAGAGGGTTGTATTGGACCCATCATGATACCTGGGACAGCATGAATGGATTGCAACACAACAATAACCTTCCCGATTTCTACTGGACTTCAGATACAGAGATGAAGTGTCTGCAGCAAAGTATTTCTCAGGTACTGGATCACGGCTACGGTCACCATATCCAGCGTCTTATGGTTACGGGTTTGTTCGCTCTGCTTAGCAATGTTGACCCGCAGCAGGTACACCGCTGGTACCTCGCTATGTTTGTGGATGCCGTCGCCTGGGTTGAAGTACCCAATACTATTGGTATGAGCCAGTTTGCAGATGGTGGAATACTGGCCTCAAAGCCTTACATCGCCAGCGGCAACTATATCAACCGGATGTCGAATTACTGCTCTGGTTGTCCCTACTCACCCAGCAAAGCCAGTGGTGTAGATGCTTGCCCTTTCACTACCCTGTATTGGGCCTTTGTTCATGATAATCAAACCTGGCTGGCGACGAATCCAAGGCTTGCGATGCAGGTAAAGAATTGGCAACGTAAAAGTGCCGACGAACAAGAAGCTATCTTGTTAAAACGGGGTGAGTTAATCGAAATACTGCAAATCGATTCCGATTAGTCCTCCATGGATCAGCTCATCGGGCCATCGTTATTCTGGAGTTTATTTAGTGCATTTTTCTGTAACTGCCTGACGCGCTCGACACTGACGTTAAGCTGATGGGAGATTTCTTCCAGAGTATGCTCAGTTCGACAATCAATGCCAAAACGCATTTTTAACACCAGATACTCTCGTTCTGAAAGCCTGCGACAGATTCTATCTAATAACCTGCGCTTTAGTTGTTGCTCAGTAAGTGACTCCGTGTACACGCTTTCATCTGATAACTGTGCTTCCAGCGATAAAGACCCTGATCCCTCATCATTACCGATAGTCTGGTTCAGTGATACGGGTTGTGCAGGAAATGAATCTATTTTCTCGAGCGTTGCGACGGGAATGCCGGATAGCTTTGAAAGCTCCTCAATTCCTGGCTGCTTACCGTGTTCATTCAGGTAACGAGTTCTCGCAGATTTGATAATACTCAGCTTTTCCTGCAAATAACTAGGACGGGAAATAGTGTGATATTTCTTTTGTAGCGCGGTTTTCAAAACATTCTGAATACACCAATACCCATAAGTTGAAAACCTAAAACCTTTGCCAAAATTGAATCTGTCAGCCGCTTTGAGTAGCCCAACGTTGCCTTCTTGAATCAGGTCTTCATAATGGATTCCACTGACTCTGAAGCGGCCCGCCACGCTATAAACCAGTCTCAGGTTTTTCTCAATCAACTCAGATCTGTAGTGGTAGTATCGGTTCAGATGGGCTCTTAAATGAGGATAATCTTCAGTGATCTTCTCAGCAATTTCTATCAGTTGCTGGCGACCCAGAGATAAGCTTTGTAAAAGCGAGATCAGGTTACTTTCAATACCTCTTTTCTCAGCACTGTCCTCATGTAAAAAATGCATCACAGAAAGCGTATCAATCAGAGTCGCTGCCACATTTCCTAAATACGCTGGCTCGACTTCATATTTCCATCTCTTTGTCGCAGAGCCATCACTGCCCTGGTAAGTCTGCAGATATTTTTCAATAACCGTTGCAAGATCATCCAGACCATAGGCCGAACTGCAAATACCCTTGATAATCGCTGACATTTCAACACCAATTTTTTTACCCAGAGCTCTCTCCTCTTCTGCCGTTAAGAGATCAATACGGGAAAGCTGCTGGCTGTATATATCCAGCGACGTTGCTTCAGAGATGTTATTAATTGCAGGATTTATCTTGAGTTCATCAAAATCTAAATCGTCCATAGGCCACCTAAACATTTTGATTTAGGTACGCATTACAAGCTTGATCAGATCTTAAAAATATAAGGGGGTACACGCTTTGAAAGCGCGATATCAATTGGTGAGAAGCTTAGTATTAACAACAGGATGGAAATCTGGGGGTGACTCCACCAGCCACATTCCGGCACATGAATCCACCGCTGTGGCTGCTCCCTTCCGGGCCTGACCAGGTTCACGGTTTATCATTGCGGAAGGACCAGCAGAGTCACCATAACATCGTTCTTTCGAGCTATGCCATGGAGCACTGTCCTAGGCAGGCGCGCAGTATACCAGTGCTGTATGAAGATGCAAACAGATTACAACCTTAGAGGTCATCTTCACCATAATGTTTAAGCAGGCGCCTTACATACCACCACAATACCCCTGCGATTAAAGGTACTGAGAAGCTCACCCATAAGAGGATGTCATCCCTCAACTCTTCTGCAGGCACGGTGTTCCGGATCGAACGTTCAACCAGATCAAACGCATAGTAGGTCACTACAATGATGGTGAAGCTTTCCAGCTTGGCCTGTAAACGAAGCTGTCGCCGGGAGCGGTCATTTAAGCCTGTGAGATGTTGTTGGTTTTGCTGTTCGATAGATAGATCAACCTGAGACCTGATCAATTCAGTTGCCCGCGCAATTCGGATGGATAAACGTTCAATCCGGGCGTTTGCCGAGAGACAGGTTTTTCGTGCTGGATCTAACATTCGCTCGACAAACTGAGCCATGGTTTGAAAACCTTCGATACGATCTTCGCGCAACTCAGTAATACGGTTATCAAGTACAGTGAAATATGCCTCACTCGCAGAAAAACGGTTCGCTGTTTCAGCAGACAGTTCTTCTACGTTAGCGGCAAGTACCATCAATTCTTGCAACAACTCCTGAGAATTGGAACTCTCAGCAATTTTATGGGTGATTTGTGCCAGTTGCTTATCCATTTCGGTAATCTGTGGCATGACTCTTTTTGCATCTGGCAAGGCGAGCAACGCTGTATGGCGGTAGGTTTCTATTTCACACAAGCGTTGAATTAACCGTCCTGCCTGGAAGGTTTTCAGAGATACATTCTGAACCAAAATACGGACCAGCCCCTCTTCCCCTGCCGGGTAAAAATCAGTACCAACCCGGGCTGCACCACCCATCACAAATGAGGCTGATACCTGCCGGTCTCCGAAATATTCTTTCAGATTCGGCTCCCCGGCATCCTCGCCTTCAAAAAGAATTTCAACGCAGCAAAGCAATGCACCCGGAAAGTTCTTCCAATAAGTATGTAAACGATCCGTTGAACGTTCATCCAACTGATAGAGGGTCAATGTGTAGAACTCATTATGCGGCTCATAGCGCACAGCCATGGTTTCGCCTGAAGAGTGGAAAAATCTGGAGGGGTCATCTGGAAGAGGGATATTGTTTTGCTGCATGATCTCTTGGAGGTAATCCAGCAGAGCTTGCTTTTCATCGTCCTGGCAGGTGGCTGCTACATGCACCACCCCCATTTCTGGATAGAGCTTTTGAAAAGGTCTAGCGTGAACTTCCTGGGAGATTTCATTTCTCAATACGTGATTACGCATGCTGGAGCCTAAAGCAGTAAGATGTATACTAAAGTAGCATTCTACCCTTTGCACCGATAATATTTCTAGCTCTAAAAACGGACTTGCCGACTGTTTTCAAGTCATCCATTATTGCACTCTCTACGTTACGTGCTTAGATTTAAAGTAACTGATTTCAGGAAGTTATATCCAGAATGGAAAATAATAATGACACTCTCGGTCTGGCACGCCAGCCGATTTTTGATAAGCATCTCAATGTTGTTGCTTACGAATTGCTTTATATGTCTGAGCAACAAACCGGGATTGAGAAATTCCTGACAGGTGATCAGGAAGAATGTAATGCTTTCATTACCAACTTCACCAGCATATACCACTCAGGGGCTTTAAAAGCCCTGCCCGCTTTCCTGAATGTATCAGAGAACTTTATTCGTAGCGGTGCTCTGCCCAACCTATCGCGGCATAACCTAGTCATCAACCTGAGCCATAACAAACTTTCAGAAGATATGCTGGATAAAGTGACTACTTATGTGGAAGCTGGTTTTCGCTTAGTACTGGACGACTTTGTTTACAGCGAAGATTCTGAAGCGCTGCTTCAGATAGCCGATATCGTGCGTATTGATGTTTCACAACGATCAGAGCCTGAGCTCAAAGAAATCCTCAAAGTCCTTTCCAGATACAAGGTTACCTGTTTGGCTGATAACCTTGAGAATCAGGCGCAGTTTGAAGAACTCAGCGAGATGGGTTTCAAACTTTTCCAGGGGCCTTTCCTGGCGCACCCAACCATTGTGGAAGGTAAGAAACTCTCTTCCAGCCAATCAGTGGTTATCCACCTGCTGGCGGCCTTACAGGATCATGATGTAACACCGGATGTTCTGGCAGACATTATGGCCAGAGACCCGCAGCTGACCTTTAAGCTGCTGAAAATTGTTAATTCCGCTAAGTACAACCTACCTAACCAGATAGAAAGTCTGACTCAGGCAGTGGTTGCTCTGGGGCTGAACGAAATTAATAAATGGGCGACGCTGCTTGCCCTTTCCAGCAATGCCGATCGCCCAACAGAACTGGTCAGGCAGATTCTTATCACCGCAAGGATGTGCGAGTTTGTGGCATATCGCACTGAGGAAGTGGATTACGATCTGGCCTTCATTTGCGGCATTCTATCGATGTTGGATGCGCTGCTTGAAATTGATCAAAGCACCCTGCTGACGCATCTCCCGGTTTCGGAAGAGATTAAAGATGCCATTACCTCTTATGAAGGCAAGGCCGGAAAACTCTTACATGCCGTCAACCTTTACATGGTAGGTCATCAAGTTGTCGATCTGCCTATGGAAGTCAGAGAGATCTACGCCAGCTCTTATGCAGAAGCGCTCAGATGGAGCAACGAAGCCATGCAGATGATGGAAGGGGCTTATCAGTAACGCGTGTCAGAGTCATTCTCAGACCGGCTGAGTGCCGGTCTGTATTTCGCGCGACCAAAACATACTTCTTCCCCCCGAATCCATTTCCCGTTGCACAAATACTATGAGTGTAAATTTGGGTAAAGTCAGATGAAATTACCGCATAAAGATGATTTATTAAGCATTCAATTTTTTGAGTGGTAGATGTGAGTCGTAAACTTTTTAACTCGGATGGCAGTTATGGTCTGGTTCCAGTCATCCTGCATTGGCTGATGGCTTTTGCAATCATCGGTTTGTACCCTTTAGGCCTCTATATAGAGTCTCTGGACTACTACGATCCCGCGTACCGTACAGTGCCTATGTGGCATAAGAGTGTTGGGATTCTGGTGGCTTTGCTTTTTGTTTTTCGTGTGTTGTGGAAGATTTTTGATAAATCCCCCAAACCATTACCTCAACCCAGATTACTCCAAACCGCAGCAACCATGGCCCATCACCTGTTGTTACTGTTGCTTGCTATAACCCTCTGTTCTGGCTTTTTGATCTCCACAGCAGATGGCTCTGCTATTTCTGTATTTAACTGGGTCGATATACCCGCCCTGCCTTTTGCATTTGAACATCAGGAGGATATTGCCGGGGAGATTCACTTTATCGTTGCGACCCTGCTGATTTCACTGGCTGCTGTGCATGCGGCAGCCGGGCTTAAACACCACTTTATTGATAAAGACCGAACACTCAAACGCATGTTAGCGATAAGAGAGGATGAGAATGAAGGCTAAATTTATTAAAGGTTGCGCAATGGCATCTCTGTTTGCCATTAGCCCTGTATTCGCAGCCGACTATGTGATTGATACCGAAGGCTCCCACGCCTCAATTGAATTTAAAACCGGGCACCTGGGCACCAGCTGGTTAAAAGGCCGGTTCAATACATTTGAAGGCACTTTCAGCTACGACTCCGATAATCCGGCTGCAGCAACAGTCAATGTTGAAATTGATGTCAGTTCAATTGACTCCAACCATGCGGAACGTGACAAACATCTGCGTGGTGAAAAGTATCTGAACACGGATACTTTCGGTATGGCTTCTTTTAAAAGCACATCATTCACACCCAATGAAAACGGTGGTGTGATGAAAGGTATGCTGACCTTGTACGGCACCTCAAAAGAGATCTCTATTGATGTGGTAAAAGTGGGTGAAGGCATGGACCCTTGGGGTGGCTACAGAGCAGGCTTTTCTGGCACTACTGCGATCAAACCTAAAGACTTTGGCATGACTTACAATCTGGGACCTGCCGCAGAAACTGTTTATCTGGAACTGGATATCGAAGGCATTCGTAAGTAAAAATCACCTCGTTAGGCCCAGAACTTTGCAATAAAAAAGGCTCACATAAGTGAGCCTTTTTTTGTAACCAAGCAGCAATTATGCGGCAGAATTTACATCCTGATTGCCGTTCTCGATCAGAGCAGCATGAAGTGCAATGATCGCTTTTTCATACTCATCTTCAGAAACGACACACTGCATCTCAACCTGACGGATAGACTGGTGAAGCGCCATCACGTTGATACCCGCTTCAGCCAGGGCTGTTACTGTACGTGCCAGAATGCCTTTCACTTTCATGTGTGAACCGATGGCAGAAACGATGGCCAGGTTATGCAGGCGAATCTGACCTTCAGGGTACATCTCTTCCATCAGACGGGCTGCACGATTCACCATCTTGCGAGAGCCGCCAACATAGTAGGTAATACTATTGGCATCAGCATCTTTGTTGATGACGTACAGCTTCAACTGCGCCAGAAGCTTAGAGATCTCGATATCGTATTCCGCATCACCCAGCATCTCCTGATCAAAGATCTCGATACCGAACACATCTTTACGACCCGCCACAATCTCAACACGTGGTGTTTCACTGTGGTAGTTCTGACAGATCACAGTACCTTCGTGCTCAGGTTCGAACGCATTCTTAACACGCAGCTTCACACCATTACGGCGCAGACCTTTAGCCGCTTTAGGGTGGATTGCTTCCATACCCAGGTTAGACAGCTGATCGGCCACATCGTAGTTAGTAGAACCAATAGTCACGACATTCTCAGGACCTACCAGCATCGGGTCAGCTGAACTCAGGTGATATTCTTTGTGGATGATGGCTTCGTCAGCGCCTGTCACGGTCGCGATCATACTGAAAGTCATTTCACTGTAACCACGGTCAAAGGTTTTCATCAGACCTTCTTCACAGTGTGTGTAACCCGTTGCGATTACCATCTCTGACGCGATATCAACATCCGCAAATTGCAGCTGGATCATCTCTTCAAATGGCAGAGGCTGATCCATATGCCAGCCAGTCAGGTCAACAAAACGTGCATTGATACCGGCCTTGCGCAGAGCCAGTACTGAGTTGTAAGCGCTGTGTGCTTCACCGATAGAGGCCAGCATCTCACGCACTTTCATCAGGTGTTCTTCCAGCTGGAAGTGACCGTAAGTACACAGGTGGTGCAGGCTCTTCATGCAATCACGAACATCGTTCAGACGCTCGATTACAAAAGCATCCGCAGCCGTGCGTTCAAACTCTTCATCACGGAAAAGATCAGCGTTGATCTCTTCCATACGTGCCTGCACTTTGTTCAGCTCTTCAACCCATGCTTCTTCACTTTCAGCATTTGCGAAGCGCGCATACACACCCGGCTCACCGGTTTTTTTGTGCTCAAGAAGATAGTTGGTAATACCGCCGTATGCAGATACCACAAAAATTCGGTTATACAGTTCCTCCTGGGTAGTACGCTTACCTACCAGGATAGTGTCCATCAATTCCTCGAAGCGACTCATGGAAGTGCCGCCGATCTTCTCAACTGTATGCATCTTCTTTCAATAAACCTGTATAAAACTGCATTGCACCCTGAACAATTCAGGGTCAAAAAAATTGGGGCCAAATTTTACATCAATATGATGATTTTGTGACCAGTTTTTTTCTTACAAATAGGTATTAGTAAAAGAATGCGTAGGAAAAGATTTATTTATCGGACCAGATAGCCAGTTCATTGCCGTTTGGGTCAAGAAACTGAAATCTTCGGCCCCCAGGGAATGAAAAAATATCGACCGATATTTCCCCACCAGCACTGAGCACCTTTTCTCTCTGGGTTTCGAGATTATCGGTATAAAGCACGATTAAAGCGCTACCAGCATCCGCACGACTTTGTTTATCCGACAGATAAAAACCACCTTCTAAGCCAGCGTTTGAAAAGGCGGTGTATTCAGGCCCGTAATCTGTAAATTGCCAATCGAACAGGGTCGAATAAAAGTTTTTAACCTGTTCAAAATCGGCAGCGGGAAGCTCGATGTAATTAATTTTTCCAGATTCCTGCATATCCACCTCTCTTTATTTGTCACAAAAACTTCATCGAAATAAGCAGCTAACGCAACCTCAAAAACTATACTTTGTATATACATTTCACCGGATAGGATGACCGATGAAAGAGAACTTAACTATAGCCAGTTTCTTAATCAGCTTCACCGGAACGGTGTTTGCCGCTGACCTTGAGGTGGGTAAAGTGTGCCCCGTAACCTTCCAAAAGGAGCCCATTGGTCATCTGGTGTTTTCCAAAGAGTGGTATCATAGTGGGCGCAGCGATGCGAGCTACATACCTAAAGATGATGCCACAGGTGTCGGTCTGGAAATCCACCTTTTCAACAATGATGCCGGCCACTTAAAAGGCCAGAACATCGCCCACTGTGATCGCTATCGCCTGATTCAAATACGCAAAACCAACGCCCGGCTCTTCAGCGGGGAAAAACATGTACAGATTGATGTTCCGGATCATTTCCTTGACCCGTTCTATGATAATGCCCCACTCGAACATGGCTACGGGGTGCATCACACCCCTTTAGATGATGAAGACAAACCCTGGAATGGTCGACCGGTCAGAGCATCCACGGTAGCCATTTACGACACACCTTATGTTTCAGATTCCTATGGTGTTGATGGTCAGGATATAGCTGTGAACTTTGAAACCTGTGTCGTGTGCGAGAGAGATCGGCAGTATGACAATGTATTATCCTGTGGAAGCTGGGGGTATAAGCGCGAATACATGGGAGGCATGACCGGCTGGGCTGAACCTGAATTCACCGGGGTACAATGTAAAGCTAAACCCAGTGAACAGTTCCAACATACTCTGAACCATTCAAACCGAATTGAGTACAGCTACTGGATTAATTGGCGATAAAACGTGCTGTTTCATGTTTCTATCAGGTCAGCGTATGCACTTTGATAGAGTGATGTCATCTCATCTCCGAAAGTACAGAAAACAACCTTTTTAATATCCTGATTTCCAACCAATAGATCAGCAACGGTAGATAAAGCTATATTCACTGCCTCGTCGGCTGGATAGCCATAAACTCCGCAACTAATCGCTGGAAAAGCAATTGAACTGATCTGGTTTTCTTTCGCTAACTGAAGGCAATGCTTATAGCAGCTTTCCAGTTGCTCAGCTTCACCCTCGTCTCCGCCGTACCAGATAGGCCCTACGGTATGTATCACCCACTGTGCAGGCAGCTTGTAACCGCTGGTTATACGGGCAGATCCGGTTTCACAACCGCCTAAACCTCTGCACTCTTCAAGTAACTCAGGCCCGGCAGCCCTATGAATGGCGCCATCAACGCCACCGCCTCCCAGTAAGGAGTTATTTGCAGCATTTACTATGGCATCAACGGCCAATTGCGTGATGTCTGCCTGTTCAATGCTGATACGATCCTTAACCGTCATTTGAACCACCCTGAGACGTACTAAAGTGAATCGCCAGCCATATAGTCGGCTGATCCGGGTCGGTCCACTCTACGCGATGCTTTTGATGGGAAGGTAGTAAGAGATGATCACCAGGAAGTAGTTCGATCACTTCAGAAGAAGTGTCGAGCAACAACCCAGCTTTACCGGAGATGAGAAGAACCCATTCATCCCAATCCTGATCATACCACTCCCCTTCAGGAGTACTTTGACCATGAGAGATAATTCTTTCAACGGTTACGCCATCCATAGAGAACAGCTGGTCGAATTTTTCAGAACCTTTTCCCGAGCCTGAGAGGTCGTATAAATTCATTTTGCTGCTACTCTTGCCACATTAAAAGCTGCCTCAGCCCAGTGTTGCATCTCTTCCGGGTCGTCGAAACAGACCTCCGGGGCTTGGTAGTAATTGATGTAACAGGTTTCTCCGCGCTTTTTATAGCTAAAGCGTGTTAAATCTAAATTACAGAATTGTTCAGCTAATGCTTCATCTGTTTTGAAATACAACTGGTCATCCACCACCAGAGCGAACATCAAGCTCTCACGAAACAGGCCGTGGCCGCCAAACATCTTCTTCGCAATAACGGAAGAAGCCATCATTTCCATGACAAAATCAATAAACTGTTGTGAGTTCGGCATGAATATCCCTAAACTATTTTTTCAGCCTGATAGATCGAACACTGCATGGTATCTGACCAATAACCATCAGGCATTCCAGCCTTAAGCCGCAACTGATTCAAAAACTGTTGTGGATCAGGAAGCTGATCCCACACCGCCGGAAGGAACGTTGCTTTACGGTGCCCATCTTCAATAATCAGACCATCAATGCCGGGCCTCAGCACTTCCAGCAATTCAGCTTCCGAAGATACGTTCAAAGGTTGAACCTCTGTAAGAACAGACAACTCAATGGTGATTAGATCGAGCTCCTGTTCATCCAAAGGAGGAAAACGCGGGTCCTGAAAAGCTGCCGCCTGGGCGTTATGCCAGAGATCTTCCATTAAGGATCTCACGGGATGAATGCTGCCGATACAACCACGTAAATTGCCGTTGATCTTTAAAGTCACAAAGGTTGCCCTGAGCCCCTCGAGCCATTCCTCTGGTCCTGGCTTTTGCGAATTCCGAGGATCAAAGTGTGACGCTATCGCGGTTCGGGCTAATTCCAGAAGCTGTTGCTTCTGATCACTGGTAAACGATGTATGAGGCATAACCTACCACCCTGTCTTTATCACCGGCTGTATCACCTGAATTGTACTTACTGACCACTTCAATCGTTTTGTCAGACCCTTTTAGCCAGGATAGGAGTCCATTCAGAGCGTAGCAGCCACAGGCTTCTTCTGGCTGTATATCTGTCTCCATATCAAGAATTCTATAGGTGGTATTTTGGTCGATCTCCTGTGCTTCGGCGTAACTGTGAAAATGGCTAAGATCCGAACTGACCAGAATAAGTGCTTTTGCCTGTAATAAAACAAACTCAATACATTTGGAAACTTCGTCAGGATTTGACCAACCGACCACGATAGGAATCAAAGGCACCTCAACTCCCAGATGCTGTAAAAATGGTATTTGTACTTCCAGCGAATGTTCCTGACGATGCGCCGAATCATCGACTGTGGCCAAATCCGCAGCGACCAACTGCTCGATCAACCCTTTAGCCAGCGGGTAGTTGCCAAGCGGGGTTTCAAACTCAGTAACTGAAGGTAGTGCGAGACCTTTTAAAGGGACCCTGTGAGCAGGCCCGAACAGCAAAATACAATCCAGTTCTGAAAAATCTATCTGAGCATATGCCTGAGCCGCGGCCTCTCCGGAATAGATATAACCCGCATGCGGTACAATGGCCGCGACACTTTTCTGTTTCGGCAGGCTATTAAAGAGAGAAAAGATCGAGCTCAACTGACCTCCTAACTCAACGGGGTCACCCGGATAAAACAGATCGGCTACAGCGGCTCTTCGTATACTCATATTCATCTCCCTATTGCTTAAATTCTAGCCCCTGAATTTAAAAGAGGTTAATGACGGAGATGAAAAAGCCCGCAAATGCGCAATGCTGTTCACTTAAAAGGTTTATGGGTCATTCCCGCGAAGGCGGGAATCCA
>JBMYLM010000029.1:0-37011 GCA_049596335.1 Neptuniibacter sp. | reverse complement strand
TGGATTCCCGCCTTCGCGGGAATGACCCATAAACCCTTTAAGTGAACAGCATTGCAGTAGTTAGGGACATTAAATCCCCACTGAATCCATCAAATTGACAAAAGCAATAAAGGCCATAGTTTTCGTGGCCTTTTTTGTGCGCGCTGTCAGCGGTATCATCTGCTGAACTGTTTAATAACTTAAGATTATTACTATGCTGATTGTTGTTTCTCCCGCCAAAACTCTGGACTACGACACTGCTCCCACTACCAGCAGTTACACTCAACCCCAGTTCCTGGAACATTCTCAGGTGCTGATTGATGAGCTGAAACACCTGTCTGTTCAGGATATCGCTGAACTAATGAAACTGAGCGATAAACTGTCGAGCCTGAACGTTGCCCGTTACGAATCCTGGACACCAGAGTTCAATACTGAGAATGCAAAACAAGCCGTTCTGGCATTCAAAGGCGATGTCTACACAGGTCTGGATGCTGAGACACTCACCGAAGAGCAACTGCAGTTTGCCCAAAACCACCTGCGAATTCTCTCCGGTTTGTACGGCATCTTAAAACCTCTGGACCTGATGCAACCTTACCGTCTGGAAATGGGTACCAAATTCGCTAACAGTCGCGGCAAGAACCTGTATGAATTCTGGGGCGATATTATCTGCGACCAACTCAATGCAGAGCTCAGCGAAGGCAAAGAACCCGTATTAATCAACTTAGCCTCAAATGAGTATTACAAAGCGGCTAAAGAGAAAAGCCTGAACGCCCGCATTATTACCCCAGCGTTTAAAGACTGGAAAAACGGTCAATACAAGATGATCAGTTTCTACGCGAAAAAAGCTCGTGGTTTGATGACGCGTTATATCATCGAGAACCAGATTGAAGATCCGGAACAGCTAAAGGGCTTTGATCTGGAAGGTTATCGGTTTGCTGAATCTATGTCTGAGGGCGATAGCTGGACGTTTATTCGGGATCATGAGGAGTAAGGGGTCGTTTATAGAAGACCAATGAGACTTTTTCAGAGCAAACGATGTCCAACTGATAGAGGTTCTCAGTGAGTTATCCATCCAATTTTTCCCGCATAATTTAATGTACAAATCAGGGTGAAGTTTTTTTAGCCTGAAACGTACCTTTAGCGTTAGGGCTACTCCTACAATCCAAGTGCCAACAAAAATTTCCTGATACATAAGACATCCGTTTCTAATTTTTAGGTACCACACTTTGCGTGTGTATATCTGATCAGAGCCACCAACCGACACAAGGCGGAAGTCTAATACAATCAATCATCCAGCTCTATTGTTGGCACATCATAACCACCGAGACCAACATCACCTAGGCAGAGGCCATTTGCGGCAAGGGCATTACGAAGTTCTATTAAACAAGCCCGATATGCCATTTCACGACCTTTAGCATGAATCGGATCTTGAGCTTCCCAAAATTTTAGATCTTCCTTTATTTGTTTTCTCAGCATTGTAGAAAAATCATTGAGAGCATCTTCATGAACTTTGTTTGTCCGCTTACTCATAAAATCTCCAAATCCCTTTGCAGTTAATTGTTCATGTGAAGCTATATCTTGGAGTGTAAAGCGACACAAAGCAGAAATTATTTTTTCCATCGGTGAATCAAAACCAATATAGATAAATAAAAAGCATCATTAGGGGAATGATTACAATAAGGTTTTTCTTGTATGTTCTATACGCCCATTTACCCATTTCATTGAAAATAGCTTCATCTTCAACACCGAACGTCAAAGTATTAAATATTCGGTTTTTTTCTTCTTCAATGACATTACTTGTCGCTATGAGGAACAGCACAAGCTGAAACATGCCAAGTAGTATCAATATAATGCCTAATGTATTTACCATGCTTAATCTTCCTTGTTTAACCTTGGTTTTTAAAGCATAACCTAATGTCTACTTTTGGCACATAACGGACTATTAAACACTTATCAAACCCATTCCACACACCCTAGTGATTAAAATACGGCACGGACTTTAATTCCCCTCTTCGCAGCCGAGTATCGCAGCTTGCACCAGATAAAAGAGCTTGTTCTGTTTGAGGTGGCGGAGCCGCCGAGTTTACAAGCTCGCTGGTGTGAGTGAGAAACGCAGGGGATCGGTCGAAGACCGACAAGAAGCGGGGTTGGCTTTGGGGTGTTGGGGCCTTTGCCAAAACAAAGGCCCTGACTCGCTTACAAAGCGAACAAGTTGTTAACCCCCCAAATGGCTTGGTCGAAAGTGCTTTTCTAAAAAACAAAAAAGCCAAAGCAATTGCTTTGGCTTTTTTCATTCAATGCTGTATTTAATTCTGCTGAATACCCACAATAAACCAGTCCGCATTCTCCTGGGTCATATCCCGGGACAGATGCCATGTTTCATTAAACTCTGTGGTTTCTTCTGAGTCTTCTTTCAACCAGCCATAGAAGTTGATGCTAACAATCACATGATCTTTATTGTCGATAAAGTTCAGCAGTTCCGACATCACCGAAACCACTTCTGTGATCTGATGCTCAGGTAACTTCGCTCGTTCCTCCTGAAGAACCTGAAACAGTTCATCAGAGGTATAGCTCTGGATTGAGTCCCAATCACAGTTATCCCATGCTTGCTGCAACTTCATGAAGTGCTCACGAGCACCTTCCAGAAACGCTTCTTTGTTAAACCATTCCGGCAACTTCACTTCCTGACTTTCACCCCAGCCGGAATTGAATGAAGGCATAGGTTTATATTCAGGAGCCGGTTCTGGCTCAGCTGTACGTTGCTGGTTATGAGGGTTAATTTCGTATTGCTGCGCACCCTGAGTCGCATAGGACTCCTGACGCGGTTTTCTTCCAGACATAAGTTTGTAGATCACAAAAATAAGTCCCGCAATCAACAGCAGGTCCATAAACTGGATACCTTCAAACGCACCGCCAAACAGTAATGCACCAAAGATGCCACCCGCCAAAAGGCCCGCCATTAAACCGCCCATACCCGCACGCTTAGTCGCTGTACCTGCAGTTTGTTTTGTCTGATCTGTTGTCGCTTTTTTCTGTTGAGTAGGTGCTGTCGATTTTTTTGGTGAAGAAAAACTTTTGCCCAGCGAGAATCCACCACCCAGTCTCTTCGCTTCAGCATGTTCTGCCATTGGCATCGTAATCATGAAAACAGTCATCAACATGACTAAAAATGTTCGCATCCGATCTATCCGCCCGATTCTAATTTTTTGTAGTTATGGAACCTACGCATAAGTCGTGTAGGCACTCTGGCTTCTGTGATGATTTACAATCAAGGAAGTACATTGCAGTAATGTATTGACCTTGCAAAATGTACTGACACCGAGTGTGATTCATCACAGCAGCCCCGCAGGGCAAGCCCTGAAGCCTGCACCTACTGTGTTGCAGCTCTTGTTAAGGGCTACGGCCATTAACTGCGAACTGCGCCTTGCATCTACAAGCTTCAGGACTTGCAGAGCACTAACAGGACTTGTTCGTAGGTTCCTAAGCTCTATCCGCTATTACCGCAAGATAGATACCTACAAATATTAATGCCATGCCTGCCAAATGGAAAGCCTGCACTTGCTCTCCAAGTAAAGTTACCGACAGAATCATGCCCCATAACGGCACCAGATGGATGAATAATCCGGAGGTTTGAGCGCCCAGTTTCTCAACCCCATAATTCCAGAACAGGTAAGCCAGTATTGAGGGGAAAACCGCCAGATAAGCAATCAGCATATACAACTCATTGCTCCATTGGATGGCTGGAGCGGACTGCTGCTCCCAGAGTGCTAATGGGTAGAGAATAATTACCCCAACAATCAAAGTAATTTGTAGGAACTCAAACTGAGTCAGGCCGGCGGGTTTCCACCGCAAACCAATACTGTATACCCCCCAGACCAGCATCGCGGTGATGATCCAAAGATCACCGGTGTTGAATTCTAGCGTCAACAATAACTCCAGTTTCGCTTGAGAGATCAGCAGCAGTACCCCACTCAGAGATACTATAACCCCCAGCCACTGCTTTAGTGTTGCCATCTCCCGCAGGAAAAGTGCACTCAGGCACAGAATCATGATTGGCATAGTGGATTGCATCAATGTGCCGTTGACTGCAGTTGTGGATTGCAAGCCTATATAGGCCAGCGTATTAAACCCTGCGACACTCAAGCCACCCAGAATAAACAGGCTCATCCAGTTTTCACGAATCAGGGTACGATGCTTCCAGATGGTTGGAATGGCAAAAGGTAACAACAGAGTTAATGCCGCAGCCCAGCGAACAAATGCGAGTGTGATCGGGGTTAATTCCGGTGAAAAAGCACGCCCCAGAACGAAGTTAGAAGCCCAGAACAGTGTCGTCAGGGTCAGAAGCAGGTAAGCCAGAAACCACCTCGATTAAGTTTTCTGCAGAAGCCGCGAAAGTAAACTATTACTGGCGTCATTGCCAGTCAGGATGTATTGCAGGACATTGTAGTTGTTCGCTGTCCACTGCATCCGGCGGTTGGCTTTATTTAAGCCACAAATGAGGATCTCATCACCAGGCTGGAGCTGATCCAACTCACCAGGCAGCATATCAATATTGCCTTCACGTCGCAGCATGAGAGGAAAAGCATGCAAATTACGATTGCGGTTATGAGGGTTTTTAAAGAATAAAGAGAGTTTTAGCTCTTCTCCCTGTTCAAATGCTTCCATCAAAGCCGGGGTTTCCTCCTCATTGATCGTGAAGGCCCAGCTGTCCAACTCGTTTTCACCCACAACACTACTCATACGGTTAATCAGAGTATGCGCCCAGACATCATCATGCATCTTTAACATTTCATCAATAAAGATGGGAACAAGTGGGGATTTCACATGGGCAAGAATTCGGTTAGCGATAATTCGGCCCGGCTCCATAATAAAATCGGCACGACTGTTATGGTAAACCAATTTATTCGCATGAATATTCTGACGCACCACTGTGAGTATTTTCGGGTTCATCTCCCTTGCCGTCATGATGATCGAGAGATTGTCAGCATCGTTGGGTGTGCCCGCCACAATCCCGACTGCATCCATAACACCCGCTTCAGAAAGCGTAACTGCCTCGGTCCCCACCCCAGTCACCTGATGTGGTAGATCCTTATTCTTACTGCCATCTAAATCAACGACCGTCAGATCAACATCACTCTCATCAAAGGCCTTGTATAAAGCCCGTCCAAAGCGGCCATGACCACAGATAATCCAGCGCCCTTTTGTTCTCTGATAAACACTGGAAAGTGGCCGGTGGAACGGATTATGAATCCAGTCATATACCAGATGCATATAAGGCGCATGCGCGGCTAAAGAAAGGTATTGAGCATAGGTTTTGAAGGGGTCTACAACCAGATCCGTACCAAAAGAGTTGAGATTGGCTGTGGTGGTATCTGATTCAGTGCGGCTAATCACCATGCGGTCAGGACAGAGTAACTTACTGGCAATCGCGATGGAAAGATTGGTTTGATCCGTATCGGTCACCGCCATAACACCGATGCAATTGGGGTGTTGTAAACCGGCATCATCAAGTACATCGGGTAAAGCGGCATCCGCGCACAAGGCCGGTACCGGAAGAGACAGTTCATCCATCTCAAGACCATCAATGCGATCACTCTTGTGATCCAGAACTACTACCCTGACATCTCTTCTTACCAACTGGCGGACAATCACACTACCTGTGACGCCGTAACCACATATTAGGTAAAAAGGTTCATTAATACGCTTTACCGCAGCCTTGAAGGAACGACGCCGTAACATACGCCCAAACATAGGCTCCTGCAGCAGAGCTAATGAAGTACCGATGCCATACAACCACGCAATAACCGTGGCGTATATCGAAAACATTGCCCACATCCGCTGGGCAGGGGTAAATGCATAAGGTATTTCACCAAAACCGATGGTGGACCCCATAAATGAGACAAAATAAAACGCATGGAAAAAATCCATGTGGTAAACATTGCCATGATCATCCTCCCCTGGAATCAGCACAAATCCGAGCACTGATATTGAATAAACAACAATCAGTATGATCAGGGGCGTCCGTAAACGCCTGAGCAGAAGATAGAGGATGTTATTCATCGGAACCGTCTGTTAACGACGCAGCATGGCAGATTCAACCACCAGCAGGATGACCGAGATAATGTTGGCCAGCAGCGCACCACCACTCAGGGAAACCACGCTGGACATATTGGAAGCGTCCATACCTACCCCACTGACCTGAACCGCATAACCCCAGATACAAGCCGCGATCACCAGCTGTAAATCCGCCACCAGAGAGGTAGCAAGCATCAAAGCCCCAAGATGGGTTCGGTCACCAAATTTCAGGACGGTACAGATAAGGCTGACTGTTATGGCAGCAAAAAACTCGAATACGTTGTGATGTTCTGGGTTATCAATCTCACCCAGAAAAAAACCAAAGTTAAGCGTAAGCGCCAGTACAATAAAAAATGCAAAAATTACCTTATCTTTATTCATCGTTCTTTTCCTGGGAACAGATTCACCTTTGATTGTAACATCGGCTTAAGTGGATGAAAGATGAGACGTATCAATTAATTAAATCGGAAAAAGTTACGGGGCTGACCTTTTCCAGGGGAACCTCAGCGGCTATTCTTTGTCCCAATTATTTCCAGATAGAACTTTGAGGCGATATTCCGGTATGTTCCAAGTTGTTTCTTTTCGCTTTTTTCAAACCCTATTCCTAATCAGTGCGTTATTCGCGTTCCATTCAACCGCCAACGCAGATATAGAAAAAAGCCCAAATGATTCCAGAGAATACGCCACACTCACGCTGGATAACCAGCTGCGGGTACTGTTAATTTCAGACCCAACTGCTGACAAAGCCGCAGCATCCATGAATGTAGCCGTTGGCTCCAGCGCTGATCCCAGAGATCGTGCCGGGCTGGCTCACTTTCTTGAACATATGCTGTTCCTGGGTACCGATAAATATCCAGAGGCAGATGAATATCAGAGTTACATCCGCTCTCACGGTGGCGGCCATAACGCTTACACCGCACAGGAAAACACCAACTATTTCTTTGATGTCAGCGCTGAATTTCTTGAGCCGGCATTAGATCGTTTCGCACAGTTCTTTATTGCGCCCCGTTTTGATGAAAAATACGTCGATCGCGAACGCCATGCAGTTCACTCTGAATATCAGGCTAAGATCCGGGACGATTACCGCCGCGGTTACGCAGCGACGAAACAGGTCATGAATACTGCGCACAGCCACAATAAATTTTCAGTGGGTAGCCTGAAAACACTGGCAGACCGTGAAGGTTCAACAGTCCGTGATGAACTGATCGAGTTTTACAAACGTTATTACTCAGCCAACCTTATGACTCTGGTCGTCTTTGGCCGCGAACCTTTGCCTGAACTTAAACAACTGGCAATTGATAAGTTTTCTGCGGTTCAAAACCGCAACGTAGAACCCTTTCACGACGATGAAACCCTGTTCAAACCAGGTCAACTTCCGCAGCAGTTATTTATCGAACCGGTTAAGGATATCCGCTCTTTAACTCTGACTTTCCCGATACCTGAATTCCGTAGCAAGTGGCAACAGAAACCTCTGTACTACATCAGTAGTCTGGTGGGCTATGAAGGTCAGGGTAGCCTGCTCTCTTACCTGAAAGAAAAAGGCTGGGTAACATCTCTGTCAGCTTCACCCGGGCACAATCTGGAGAATGAAGGCAGTTTTATGGTGATGGTTTCGCTGACTGAACAAGGTCTGGAAAACTACCTTTCAGTAACAAAGGCCCTGTTCCAATATATCCAGTTGCTTAAACAAGAAGGTATTCAGGAAGCACTTTACAACGAAGAGAAACAACTCAGTTCCATAGAGTTTCTGTTTCAGGAAAAGTCTGAACCTATTCATCTGACCAGTTCTCTGGCAAGGCAGATGCAGTATTTCCCAACTGAGAAAGTCATTTCATCCAGTTACACCTTTAAAGATTTCGATGCGAAGCTGATCAATAGTTACCTTAAGCAGATCAGGCCCGATAACCTTTTCTTAAGCCTGAAAGCGAAAGGCCTGGAAACCGATCAGATCGAGGCCTATTACAAAACGCCTTATGCAGTAGAAACGTTTACAAAAGAACAGCTGGCCGAACTCAAAGCTTCAGACATACCTGAGCAATTGAGTATTCGCTCACAAAACCCCTTTATTGCAGAAAACCTGGAATTGCTGGAGGAAACAAAAACTGAAAAACCTGAGTTAGCCACTCAGGATCAAGGCTTTGAGTTCTGGTACCAATTTGACACTGAATTCAGGGTTCCCAGAGCCAATTTCTATTTTACGCTCCAGTCACCTGTGGCAAACCAGAATGCAAAAAACTGGGTACTCAACTCTTTATATACACAACTGGTGCAGGAACAGCTCAACGAAACACTGTATGACGCTTACCTAGCAGGCATGGGCACTGAAATTTACCCACACATGAAAGGCATCAGTGTTCGTTTGTCTGGATATAACGACAAACTCAACCTCCTGCTTGATCAGGTATTGGCGGCACTGAGCAAACCTGATTTTGACCAAAAGCGCTTTGATATTCTTAAGCAACGCCAGATTGAACAACTGCAAAACAGCTTCAACGATAAACCTTACAACCAGACTATAAACCGCCTTTATGAACTGCTTTTGCCACAACATGACAAGTTAAGTCAGCTTGCAGCGGCAAAACAGGTCACACTGGCAGACCTTGAGTCATATACTCTCGAGCTGTTGCAACAACCTGCCCTGAAAGCGATCGCTCACGGCAATATTGCGCAAGAGTATGCAACTGCAATGGCGAACAATGTAAAAACCCTTTTCGCCAAAGATGAGAGTGCTACACTCGAACCAATACGAGTTACGCAGATTCCAACGGACGCGCCTCTGATCGAAACTGTAGAGGTCGATCATAATGATGCAGCCATCACCATGATGCTACAGGGTGAAAACAACTCGGCTAAAGCCCGTGCTGAAATATCCGTACTCGCCGAGCTTTTATCGGCACCTTTCTACAATGAACTGAGAACAGAAAAGCAACTGGGCTACATTGTCTTTGCCACGCCAATTCAAATGAATAAAACACCGGGCATGGCATTTATTGTCCAATCACCGAATACCAGTGCCACTGAATTAGAAAACAATATCGATCTGTTTCTAACAGAGTGGCAGAGCAAATTACCGACGTTAACCGAAACAGAACTGAATAGGTTTAAGTCCAGCGTACTTTCAAGAATCCTGAAAAAAGATAATAAGCTGTCATCACGCACCAAACGCTACTGGCGCGAACTGGACTGGGGTGAACGTAGTTTTGATACCCGGGCTCAACTTGCTGAAGCAGTCAAAAATGTTGCCCTGACAGATCTGGAAACAACACTTCACAACCTGCAGAAACGACGCCTCACTGTGAAAAGCTTCGGCAACAAACTGGGGGGAGTGGTAAATACTGAGAAAAGCGCCCAGGCGACTCTGGTGTTAAAAGCGGTCTCCGCCACGGTTCCGGAAGCATAGAGGATAAGGAACCTGAATATTCAGTGCCCAATGACCAGGGCACTGAATCACGACCTTTTCAGACTAACCTGCGGTTTTCTTCGTAACCCTGACGAAGCTTTTTAAACTTTACAGAAGACTTATCGGGATATTGATGCAGCCGATAGCCTTTGTTCTGAATCAACTGTTCAACTTTGTTGTAAAGCCTTGTGGTCTCAGAATATTCAAGATGATCAGGATTCCAGGGTGAATATTCTTCTTCACTCACTTTCCCAGATAAAAGGTGCAGCAGTGAGTGTAAAACGAGCTCTTCCCTTTGCTTATATGAATAGTCATGGATATGACTTTCAGAAAGCATGGCGATCAGATCAGGTTTAAGGCTGGTGAGTATATTTGGCGCGTGCAGTGGCGGTAAAAAATCTTCCTGTTCAAATAATTCATCAATGAAAGAACTCCATTGATGTGAATACCTCGACACCATCACTTTTGCGATAAGTTTTCCGAACATTCCATATTGCTCTTTTATTTTTATTGTTGAATCTGATACTAGTACACACACATTATTTACGTATATACAATCACATTAAATTTGTATTACAAATGCATGGCCTTTTATCCGTGACATACGCCTATCTAGCTTTTCGGCAGGCCGTATTGAATTCTTTAGAGAAACTATATGGGGTGTATTTAAGGCTGCACAATCGTTCGGGATTTAGCATCCATACCTGATTGCAACTCGGCTTGTCTTTCCTTCGCCTTTTCGATGGCTTTGAAATAGACCGAATCCTTCTCTTCCTCTGGTTCAATCAGAAGTTCACACCCTTCACCCAGAATCAGACAACGCGCTTCGATTTCATCCTTACCGATCTGAACAAAAATCTTATCTTCGCCTTTCAATGGTGGCTTTTTCGGCTTACCGACAGGCACCTCGTTCACTTTCGGCTCGGCAAAGGGAATCACAACAGGTTCTGGCAATTTACTCGGAAGCTGCTTAGGTTGGACCTCGACCATACGTTCCTTATCAAAGGTTCCGCGGCGCCAGTCTTTATAGGCAGACTCACCGTCTACAGTCCCATAGAGATAGCCTTTTACCGGTGTCACTTGATACTCAATAGGTTTCTCCACCGCTTCTTCAGAAAAAGCAGTGCCTGACCACATCAGCAGTGTTGCAACACCCCAGTTAAAAACTATCTTCAAACGACTCTTCCATTGGATAAATTGCTTCAGCATAGAGCGCCAGTTCCTCAAGAATATGACGCTTGCTTTCATCGCCTTCAGATTGCGCATACAGCTCATTAAGGCGCTGATAAAAATGTTCCATACTTAAATGACCATTCTGACCAGACAGAAGTTTCTCCCGGCGGTATTCCTGCCAGCGTTGCTGTTCCTCAGATGTCAGCGTTTCTGAGAAATTGCGGGCCTTATACCGCAGCAACATCTCTTCCAGACGACTGTCCTGAAACGGCAACTGCAGCTCCATTAGCTGCTCCGGCGTTGAGTTTCTGATTTGGTCAATAGATTGTTTATCGGCTGGAGAGAAAAATCCTCCACTATAGAGCATCTGATCAGGGTCACTTTCTGCTTCAAATGGGTTTTCGAGATACACCTCTGCCAGCTTTTCCTTCAACCCAGGCATGTTTCGGATCATCTGCAGATGAGTCCGGCAGACATCACCATCAATCTGCAAACGCTTTGCTTCTTCCGTATTCAACATCCCGGCTGGCGCAACAATCGGGCATTTATTGATGTGGATCTGTTTCATCGCGATCCGTGGATCATCTTCTGCAAGCTCATCATGGCGGGTATAGAGTAAGCGCCTGATCTCTTCCACCGGAAGCTCAAGCAACGGCTCAGGGCTAAAACGTAAGTCCCAAACGATCACTCCATTTTTATTCACCGGATGAGACATTAAAGGGGCCACGATTGCCGCATTTCCATGCTCAACCGGATAGCGAGAAGACACGTGTAATACCGGCTTATGGCTCAACGGATCCAGCATCGCCTGAACTGACTGCTTAGAGCGGTTATTCAATACATAATTGAATAACTTTGGCTGTTTTTCTCGAACGAGTTTTGCCATTTCCAGCGTTGCATAGACATCAGACATCGCATCATGAGCATTACCATGTTCGATTCCATTGGCAACGGTCAGACCCTCCAACCGCAGACTCGGCCTGCCGTCATCATATTTAGGCCAGTTGATCCCATCTGGTCTCAACGCCCGGGTTAAGCGCAGCATGTCGATAATATCCCAGCGCGAGCAGCCGTTTTGCCACTCTCTGGCATAAGGGTCAAAGAAGTTTCGGTACAGGCCATATCGTGTTACTTCATCATCGAAGCGAATGCTGTTGTAACCTACTCCACAGGTTCCCGGGCGTGCGAGCTCGGCGTGAATACGGTGAAAAAAAATGGCTTCGCTCTCACCTTCCTGCAGTGCTTGCTGTGGAGTAATACCGGTAATCAAACAAGCTTCCGGGTGAGGTAACTGATCCTCGCTTGGCCGGCAATAAAACATCACCGGTTCTTCAATGATATTTAACTGTTCATCTGTCCTAACTCCTGCAAACTGAACCGGCCAGTCTTTTTTAGGGTTGGCACCAAAGGTTTCATAATCGTGCCAAAAAAAAGTGGTGGGAGCCTTTGACATAAGTATCCTTGCAATTGAGTGAAGCTGATAGATAAACTGGTTGTATGGTTATCGCATTGCAATAATTCGCAGCGTAAAGACTAACATTTCACAGTTCAGGGTTCATCCATGTCACAGGCAGAAGAAAGCAGCTACAAGAAATGCCCATGCGGTTCAGGAAAACCATTCCAGTATTGCTGCGAGCCTATTGTCTCGGGCCAAAAGAGTGCGCCAACCGCTGAAGCATTGATGAGATCCAGATACACTGCATTTGCGATGGGCGCTATTGATTATCTGATCAATACCACCGCTCCGGAAAAACGAGGCGAAGATGATGCCGAAATTCTTGCGGAACAGGTTAAGTACACCAACTGGACCGGACTGACGATTCTCGGCAAAAATCTGGGTGGCCGCAGCGATCAGGAAGGCATGGTTGAGTTCGAAGCCCAATTCGAAACCGATGACCAAAACGGGACATTATACGAAAAATCTAATTTCCGCCGTGAAAATGAGCAATGGGTATACGTTGACGGAGATGTAGAGCTTCGAACGTCCTAACCGCTCAGGCATAAGAAACCCTGCCTGCACAAAAACCACCGGGAGCTTTTCGACGGTCTGAGCTTTTCTTACAAAGTCAACACTGATACAAAAACATTTCTGGGTTAGAATGCGGTAATTGAGCGTTTCATCTTATATGCGCTCAGAATAAGAAAGATTCAGGAAGTTATGATAGCTAGTTTTTTCAAACCCAAGTGGCAGCATCCAAAGGCAGAAAAACGCATCAAAGCAGTCGCTAAAATGCGCCCTGTCAGTGAAAAAAAGATTGAGATCCTATCCCAGTTAGCTCTGAGTGATACCGATGAGCGCGTTCGGGTTGCCGCAACCGAAAAGCTCACCAATCTCAATTTGCTCATCAAAATCAGTAAAACCGATCCTTCTGAAATCACCCGGGAACAAGCGCTACACAACATCAGTAAAATTCTTCTGAGTAATGATGGCCCAGATCCAGAAGAAAAGCTGAATGTTCTGAAATCTCTTTCTGAAAACAACTTCCTTTCCCATATTGCTCTAAACAGTCATGACAAAGAGTTACGTGAGCAAGCGCTTAGTCAACTCACCGATAACCACAGCCTGCTGACGATTGCAGAAAAAAGCCAGAGAGCCTCTATACGAGCACTTGCGGCAGAAAAAATCACCTGCCCCGACGCTTTAGATCAGTTAAACAAGTTTTCCCGTAACAAGGACAACGGCGTTTATAAGATCACCAAAGACAAGTTACAAAACATCAAAGAGCAGGAAAAACTTGAAGCTCAGCGACAAGAGCAGTTGAGCAAACTGCTGGATTCACTGAAGCAACATAGCCAGACCGAATATTTCCCTCTTTTCCCTGCCAAACTGTCCGCTCTTCAAACCGAATGGGAAGAGCTTTGCACCTCAGCCAATAAGGAACAGCAAAGTCTCTATCAGGCGAGTGTCGTGGAATGTCAAAAAGCGATCGCTGACAACGAGGCTGCTGAAAAAGCTGCGGCCAAAGCTGCAGCTGAGAAAGCTGCCGCCATTCAGGAAAAAGACCGGGTTCTGCATGAACTTTCTGAATTAAAATCTTCCTCTCTGAATCAGCTGCCAGATCCTTCTCAAATACAACTTCTGGAAAATACTCTCAATGCGCTCAACGCATCCTGGGAAAAGCTTAGCTCCCTGGCCCAGAAAGATGAGAAAGCTCAGTTTGATAAAACCAAGGCGCAACTTGAGAATCTAAGCAACTGTTTCCAGATTTATCTGAAGCAACTGGATCAGATCAGCCTGCTGACCGAAAAGCTTACTTCCGAACCAGAGAACGACAATAAGAATGCTGAGCTTCAATCTGCACGCCAGATTATTAACAAACTCAGCTGGCCTAAAGGCCAAGCCAAACCCGCAGAATTACTGTCTCTGGAAGAAGCCGTTGCAGAGGCTGATCAGTATCAGCAACAACAGAATCAACATTCCCAAAAACTCCGTTCTGAACTGCAAGCCCTGCTTGAAGAGCTGGAAGCATCGATTCAAAAAGGTGAGATACGTACCGCTGACAAACAGATCAAACGTGCGGAGCAGCTTAGTAAACGTATGAACGGCAGTCTCACCCATGCTCTGGAAAGCAGAATGAAATCTCTGAGTGCTTCCCTACAGGAAATCAGAGATTGGCAATCTTATGCAGTCACACCGAAAAAAGAAGCGCTTTGTGCAGACATGGAGTCGTTGATTGATTCTGAGTTGCCTATCCAGGAAAGAGCCAGCAAGATTAGAAAAGTTCAAAAAGAGTGGAAAGCATTGGATGCCACCGACGCTAACCATTCGCAAAAACTCTGGAAACGCTTTAAGCAAGCATCTGATCTGGCATACGCTCCTTGCGATCAGTTTTTCTCTGAACAAAAAGAAGAACGCTCTAAAAACCTGGAGTTGCGTGAACAACTTTGTGAACAGTTGGAAAAACGTTGCGCGAATCCAGAAGCGGTTATCAGTGACTGGAAAGCATACGAAACGGAAGTCAAAAATATTAAGCAAGAATGGCGCTCTTATTCACCGGTTGACAGATCACCGGGTAAGAAACTGCAAATCAAATTCGACCAACTGCTGTCTCAGCTTGAAGCACCGCTGAAAGACTTCCGTGAATGCAATGCCCGGATTAAGAAAGAATTAGTAGAGCAATCTAAAGAGTTCCTTAACTCCGAAATCACCCAGCAAACAACGGAAGAGATAAAAGAGTTACAGAGACGCTGGAAAGAAACGGGACAAGCTCCGCGCAATCAGGAAAGGCGCCTATGGGCACAATTCCGGGACAACTGTAACCAGGTATTTGAACGCTTCTACGCGAACAAACCCAAGTTCGACGCAAATTCCACCCAGGTTCTTGAAGCGCTGTTTTCTGATATGGAAAACAATCTGGAAGCCATCCCGCGTATCGCCATGCTTGAGCAACGCGCAACCCAGGCTGACCAATTGTTGAAAGAACTGAGCAATAACAGTGAGTTCGTCAAACCTTTTGCCCTTAGGCTGGATCGAATTAATCAGTTCATAGATTCACAGAAGCACAGCCTGCTGAAATATCAGGATGAGTCTTATACTGCACTGACACGCAAATCAGCACTGTGTGATCAGTTTGAACATGCCCTGCTTGACGATGATCAGGACTCAATTAACTCTGTTATATCTGCATGGAAAGATGAAGCTGAAAATAACAGCGCTCTTTATGACGATATCAACAATAGGTTCAACACTCTGCTTCTGCTTTCAGAAGAACCTGAAGAGCTGGAAAATATCATCCACGAACAAGAGCAGCGCCTCAGAAATTTGTGCATCCGTTTAGAAATTGCCACCTCGGCTCCATCGCCTATAGAGGACCAGGCTATGCGCATGGAATATCAGATGTCACGATTACAACAGGCGCTGGACCGTCAGGATCAGGCGTTTGATCTCGGTGAGATCAAAAATCTGGAATTTGAGTGGATGTGCATCCCTTTTGCCAGTCATTTCGAAGAACTCCATGATCGTTTCGAAGAACAACTGCGACAAGTTTTTTAGTTGTTCATGAAATAAATTAAGCTTTCAGCAAGGTAATGCTGAGGTATACTAAATACGGGCGGCCCCACAATAAACAGGATGTACCAATGATCCGTAATTTTATTATTTCACTATTTATTAGCGTATTTTCAGTTTCAGCAATCGCAGATCAAAACAGTCTTCTTATTCAGAAGTACTTAAACTCTTTTGCCAGCCGTGATGCAGAAGGAATTTTTCAACTCATTAATTGGCAGGGCGTAGATAAAAAGTCTCGTGCTTCTCTACAAAAACATATCAAATCAGGCTTTAAGGGCCGTCAAATTCGTCGAATCTACATTGAACCAATGCCTAAAGGACTAAACCCTTCCTATGTAGAAAATGGCAGAACCTATAAGTTGAACCTTAAACCGACCGGTCAATTATTCATTGTGTATGTCAGCAATAAAGGTCATAGAAGTTCGACTCAACTATTTGTAGGGCCCCATGAAGGTAAATTAATGATAGGCAGTGCTGTCCCAGCATCAGATTCACTGGCGTGCAAATCAAATGCGAACGCCAATGTTTGTTAGTCTGGAACAACCCTGAATATAAACCAAAAAGCCCAGTTATAGACTGGGCTTTTTACGTGAAAAATTTCTGAAATAGTTGAATAAATTTCTCTTGTCCAAGCCCCAGTTCGTATTAGAATCAAAGATCCCCAATCAAACTGGAACATACATGGCAGAAATAATAATTCTGGCTATCAGTATCCCTCTCCTGATCGTCTGGATACTAAGCCTGAGAAAGCCTGAAGAGTTAGAAGACTAAACTCTCCTCACCCGCCTTTCAGTTATTTATGCAATTCCTTATGCAGATCTAGGAACTGTTGAGTCAGTTTGTGTTTCGGCGCCATATGGATCAACGGACATGCATCATCATGAGATTCTTTCATTTTCACTGATGCAGATATTTTTGTTTCCAGAACCGGTAAGTCATCATCTAACAGCTCGTTAACAATTCGCTGCGGCAAGCTTGCCCTAGGTTGGTACTGATTAACAACGATGCCTTCTACTTCAAGCTTATCATTGTGATCTTCACGTGTTTCATGAACATTGGCTAACAGACTGTAAAGAGCCTGACGTGCAAATTCATCACAATCAAAAGGAATTAAGCAACGATCTGACGCTACCAGAGCAGATAGGGTGTAAAAGTTAAATGCCGGTGGTGTGTCTATGTAAACCGCTTGATAAGTATCTGAAAGGGACTCTAAAGCATCTCGCAGCTTGTAGATTTTATGTTTCGATTCCAGCTTAGCCTGCAGGTCACCCAGCTCCATATTTGCGGGCATAACATGCAGATTCTCATATGGAGTTTCGTGGATAAAATGCTCAGGGCCATTTGGCTTTAACTGAAAGCTTAAGGTCTGTTCAAAAAAGCCGCGGATATCTGGCTCAACATCCATATAGTCTTCACCTAACAGGTAATGACTGGAGTTACACTGGGGATCCAGATCGATGACAAGCGTCGGTACACCCTGCGAAGCACTGATCGCGGCCAGATTCACCGCGATACTTGATTTACCCACTCCACCCTTCTGATTAAAAACGACACGCTTGATCATCTCTTCATCCCTATCTCTACAGATAAAACACCTATATTCTGCATTGCAATATCCATAATTTAGACAGTAACGTCAACAATCTTGTAGCTATCGAGCGAAAAAACGCAGCTAAAGTATACAAAACAGGGCATGCTTTATTAGCAGAAGCAAAATTTCTACCCCAAAAAGCAATGGCAGCAGGGATTATGTGGGCATTTTCGTCTATATTGCTGACAAAATTCATAAAATCAGCATATTCCTAGACAACATAGAGAGAAAACGGCAAACTATGCTGAAACGATAACTAATATAAGCAGTTCTCTGAAATTTTCGGGAAATGACAATGGCCAAAATATTGCTTCTCAACGGTCCTAACCTAAACCTTTTAGGCAAACGTGAGCCTGAAGTTTACGGTACTGCGACTCTGGCTGATATTGTTAACAACCTGGAAGCTCTGACTCAATCCATGGGGCATGAACTACAACATCTTCAGAGTAATCGTGAGTATGAACTGATTGAACGAATCCATCATGCTCAGAATGACAACACCGCTTACATCATCATCAACCCTGCTGCTTTCACGCATACTAGCGTAGCTTTGCGCGATGCACTACTGGGTGTGAATATCCCTTTTATAGAAGTACACCTATCCAACGTGCATGCCCGTGAGAGTTTTCGTCATCACTCATATCTTTCTGATGTGGCTGATGGTGTCATTTGCGGTTTAGGCACAAAGGGTTACGAATATGCATTGCAGTCTGCTATTAGCAAGATTGCAGAATAACTGAACTTATACTGACTGTTAGAGAGACATAGATCAGAATGGACATTCGCAAAGTCAAAAAGCTGATTGAACTGTTGGAAGAATCCAACATCAACGAAATTGAAATCAAAGAAGGTGAAGAATCTGTACGCATCAGTCGCGGCTCCAGCGTGGTTGCAGCGCCTGTAGCGGCGCCTGTCGCAGCAGCACCTGTAGCGGCAGCACCTGCGACGGCACCAGTGGAAGCAGCTCCTGAAGCACCGCAAACGACTGGCCACGTTGTGAAATCGCCAATGGTTGGCACGTTCTACCGTTCACCGTCTCCAAGCTCTCCGGTATTTATTGAAGTAGGTCAGACGGTTAAAGCGGGTGATGTTATCTGCATCGTTGAAGCAATGAAAATGATGAACCAGATCGAAGCTGATAAAGCGGGTGTAGTAGAAGCCATTCTGGTTGAAGATGGCCAGCCTGTAGAATTCGACCAGCCGCTGGTTACTATCGTTTAAGCCTCTAACGCAAAGCAAGGATTCATATTTAATGCTTGATAAAGTTGTTATTGCGAACCGAGGCGAGATTGCGCTTCGAATCCTTCGTGCCTGTAAAGAGCTGGATATCAAAACTGTTGCTATCCACTCCCAGGCAGACCGTGACCTGATGCACGTACGCCTGGCCGATCAGGCTGTATGTATTGGCCCGGCACCTTCACCTAAAAGCTACCTGAATATTCCTGCAATCATTAGCGCGGCAGAAGTAACGGATGCAGTAGGTATCCACCCTGGTTATGGATTCCTTGCCGAGAATGCTGACTTTGCTGAGCAGGTAGAGAAATCGGGCTTTACATTTATCGGTCCTAAAGCAGAGACAATTCGCCTGATGGGTGACAAGGTTTCTGCAATCGAAGCGATGAAAAAGGCTGGCGTACCTACAGTCCCTGGTTCAGATGGTGCTCTGCCGGAAGAACCGGAAGAAGTACACAAGATTGCTCAGCGCATCGGCTATCCGGTTATCATTAAAGCTGCTGCAGGCGGCGGTGGCCGTGGTATGCGTGTTGTGCACTCAGAAGCTGCGTTGATCAATTCTATTCATGTAACTCAATCTGAAGCTGCTGCTGCGTTTGGTGATGATACGGTTTACATGGAGAAATATCTGGAAAACCCACGTCACGTAGAAGTTCAGGTACTCGCTGATGGTCAGGGTAATGCAGTTCACCTGTATGACCGTGACTGCTCCATGCAACGCCGTCACCAGAAAGTAGTTGAAGAAGCTCCAGCTCCTCATCTGGATGAAGACGCTCGTGCCCAGGTATTGCAGTCATGTGTTGATGCCTGCATCGAGATCGGCTACCGCGGCGCAGGTACTTTTGAATTCCTGTACGAAAACGGCGGTTTCTACTTCATCGAGATGAATACTCGTGTACAGGTGGAGCATCCTGTGACTGAGATGATCACCGGAGTTGACATCGTTAAGGAACAGCTGCGCATCGCTTCTGGATTGCCTCTGTCTCTTAAGCAGGAAGATATCAAAGTACAAGGCCACTCTTTTGAGTGCCGCATCAATGCTGAAGATCCTAAAACGTTCCTGCCTAGCCCGGGAACAATTAAGCATTTCCATGCACCTGGCGGTAATGGTATCCGTGTAGACTCACATCTTTATAACGGCTACACAGTACCACCTCACTATGATTCTCTGATTGCTAAGCTGATCAGCTACGGAGAAGATCGTGAAACGGCTCTTCGCAGAATGAGTATCGCTCTGGACGAAATGCTGGTTGATGGTATCCGCAGCAATATCCCGCTACAGCAGGATATTATGAGTGATGCCAAATTTCAGGAAGGTGGAGTCAACATCCACTATCTGGAAAAGAAACTCGGCCTGTAATCGCTCACTAATTGATCAAAAACCCGTCTTATGGCGGGTTTTTTTGTGTTTACGTGGAAGTATCTGTTCATAGTTATTTTTATAGCCGATACTATTAAACGTCCTACACTCGGTTACGGAAAACGTGCATGCCCTGGTTACAAATAAAAATACAAACCACTCCAGAGAATTCTGAGCCTTACGAAGACTTACTCCTCAGTGCCGGCTGTGCAGCCGTGACCTTTGAAGACTCAGAAGACCAACCCATCTTTGAACCAGACCTTGGAACAACCCCTCTTTGGAGCAAAACCACCATTACTGGCTTATTCTCTGCGGATCTGAAACTGGCTGAAACCCTGCAGTACATCAAACTGGGTCATGCTCAACTGTTCCCTGAATTGCCTGAACCACCCATCAAAGCAGAAATTCTCGAAGATAAAGATTGGGAACGGGAGTGGATGGAGAGCTACCACCCTATGCAATTTGGTTCTCGTTTATGGGTATGCCCTAGCTGGAGAGACGTCCCAGACCCTTCAGCGGTAAACCTGATGCTTGACCCTGGCCTAGCATTCGGAACAGGTACACACCCCACAACAGCCTTATGCCTGAAATGGCTGGATAAGCAGGAACTATCTAATCAGTTCATTATCGATTATGGCTGCGGCTCTGGCATTCTTGGAATTGCAGGTCTGTTACTGGGTGCTGAAAAAGCAATTGGTGTTGATATAGATATACAGGCTCTGCAAGCGACTAAAGATAATTTGCAACGCAATAACCTCCCGGATGATGCTTTGCATGTTTACCTTCCAGAAAAAGCACCCACAGAGCAGGCCGATGTATTAATTGCAAACATCCTGTCGGGACCTTTAATTGAACTGGCGCCTACTTTGGCTGCTCTGGTAAAAGCAGATGGCAAAATTTGTCTTTCCGGCCTATTAGCACCACAAGAGTCTGGAATTCGCGAAGCCTATTCAGAGTGGTTTGATCTGGATGAAGTAGCTGAAGAGGAAGGCTGGATCAGAATTAACGGAGTTAAGCGCAGCTGATCACATGGGTGAAATGAGCATTGTTACACAGTGCCCTATCTGTCTGACTCAATTCAAAGTTAACGAAGGGCAACTTAAAGTAGCCAACGGGCAGGTTCGCTGTGGAGCTTGCCTGCACGTATTCAATGCTCAACTCAATAGCCTGACACCTCCCACACACAGCCAACAGCTCAGCCCGTCCCCTGAAGAACATCAAGCTGAAAAGCCTGACTTTGAAGGTCCAACTGAAACTAAGAAAGAGGATTTCAGCCGGGGCAACTCTCTGGATTATTTGTCTTCACTGAGTAAGTCTGATATTCCAACACTCGAAATATCAGCCGAACCTATCACGCTTCAGGCTCCGGAACTGGTTCCAAAACGCATCGCATATGGCTGGTTATTCGCCAGTGCTTTAGCAGTCATTGCGATCGTCATCCAGATAGCATGGTTCAATCGAGATGCCCTTTATTGGGAATACCCCGAATATCAACCTTTGTATGATCTGGCTTGTTCGAACATTGACTGTCAGATCTCACCTCGACTGTCTCTGGATCAAATCGAAAACCAGAGCATGCTGGTGACCCCTCATGCTGATTACGAGGGTGCTATCGTAGTCCGGCTCATTATGAATAACCTGGCTGAATTTCAACAACCCTTTCCCGCCATCAACCTTGAGTTCAGTGACTTAAAAGGTCGCATTGTCGCAAACCGTACCCTGCAACCCAGTGAATATCTGGATACTGAACAAGTTGATTTATTAGCCATGCCTGTCAAGCAACCCATACAGATTTCCCTGGAACTCATGTCACCGGGTTCCAGGGCGGTCAATTATCAGCTTGAGCTTCTAGCGCCTGAACAATAAAAAATCAAGGCCAAATTGTTCAAAAAATCATCAAAAATTTCTTGGCGGAAAAGCCTCCAAGGAGTATGATTGTTCGCCTCCCTAAATATTCTGACAACAGCGCCATTCGTGGTGTTGCGGGTATTTTTTGACTATTTTTTAAGGCGCACTATGTTCCAGATTGGACCTTACACCATTGATAGCCAGTTGATCCTGGCGCCGATGGCAGGCGTAACTGACCGTCCATTCCGTCAGTTGTGCAAACGTATGGGTGCAGGACTGGTCGTCTCAGAGATGGTCACATCAGATACTCGCCTCTGGAAATCCCGGAAATCGACCTATCGACTAAATCATGCCGGAGAAGCTGAACCCCGTTCCGTTCAAATTGCCGGGGGTGACCCCGAAATGATGGCAGCCGCGGCTGCTATGAATGTAGAACGTGGAGCCCAGATCATTGATATCAATATGGGCTGCCCAGCCAAAAAAGTCTGCAACAAAGCAGCAGGATCTGCCCTGCTGAAAGACGAACCTCTGGTACAACAAATACTCGAAGCCGTTGTTTCGGCAGTTGACGTTCCGGTTACTCTAAAAATCCGCACAGGTTGGGATCAGTCCAACAAAAACGGTCTGACCATCGCCAGAATCGCAGAAGATGCCGGTATCAAAGCACTCGCTGTGCATGGCCGAACCCGAAGCTGTGGTTATAAGGGTGAAGCAGAATATGAAACCATCGCGAACATCGCCAGTTCCGTTTCAATACCCGTGTTTGCTAATGGTGACATTGATTCGCCAGAAAAAGCAAAACAGGTGCTGGAGAAAACAGGTTGTGCCGCAATAATGATTGGCCGGGCGGCTCAGGGGCAACCCTGGTTGTTCCGGGAGATTGATCATTATTTAAGAACCGGTACAATGCTGCCCCCTCCTGATCTGAAAGAGGTTAGGGAGATATTATTAGGTCATTTGCAGGAATTGCATCAATTCTATGGCGACTACATGGGGGTACGTATTGCCCGCAAACATGTAGGCTGGTACCTGCAGAACAGACCTGATGGAAGTAGCTTTCGCAAGCAATTTAACACTATTGAACTAGCAGAAGAACAGACTGCTGCGATCGAAAATTTTTTCGATCATGCTTCATCAACCAGTGCGGCAGCCTGAAATAGATTGGATATTTAGTACTGTGGAATACAAAGAAATCAAACAACCTACACTCGTTTCCAACCCAGCAGAAGCTACATCTCAGACATTACGTGATAACGTGGAGCAATCTCTGAACAGCTATTTCCGTCAGTTAGACGGTCAGCCTGTAACAGATGTTTACCAGATGGTTCTTTCTGAAATTGAAGCGCCACTGTTTGAAACAGTTATGCACTACACCAAAGATAATCAGACCAAAGCTTCGCAGCTTCTTGGCCTGAACCGTGGCACCCTGCGCAAGAAATTGAAGCAGTACGGCTTACTTTAATTCCTAACCATTCAAGACTCGGAATCCAGACATAATGGCTGAGAACATCACTCCTGTTCGCCGTGCTCTGATCAGCGTTTCTGATAAATCAGGCATCGTTGAATTTGCACAGGCGCTGAACGCTCGTGGCGTAGAGATTTTATCTACTGGTGGCACCTACAAACTGCTGAAGGAAAACGACATTCCTGCAGTTGAAGTTTCTGACTATACCGGTTTTCCTGAAATGATGGATGGCCGTGTTAAAACCCTGCACCCTAAAGTTCATGGCGGTATTCTTGGCCGTCGCGGTCAGGATGACGGCATCATGTCAGAGCACGGCATCAACCCAATCGATATGGTTGTAGTAAACCTATATCCATTTGCTGCAACGATTGCACGTCCTGATTGCGACCTGCCTATGGCGATCGAAAACATCGACATCGGCGGTCCAACAATGGTTCGTTCTGCTGCTAAAAACCACAAAGATGTTGCCATCGTTGTGAATGCGAGTGATTACGACAGCATTGTTACTGAACTGGATAACGAAAAGGGTCTGACTCACAAAACCCGTTTCGATCTGGCAGTAAAAGCCTTTGAACACACGGCTGGCTATGATGGCATGATCGCAAACTATCTGGGCGCGATTGTTGAAGGTGAAGAAGAGAAACCTGCTGACTTCCCGCGCACATTTAACACACAGTTTATCAAAGCGCAGGACATGCGTTACGGTGAAAACCCACATCAACGTGCAGCATTTTATGTTGAATCTGATCCGGCGGAAGCGTCTGTTTCTACTGCTCGTCAGTTACAGGGTAAAGCACTGTCCTTCAACAATGTTGCAGACACTGATGCAGCACTAGAATGTGTTAAATCCTTTAAAGATCCAGCTTGCGTAATTGTTAAACACGCAAACCCTTGCGGCGTTTCAATTGGCGACAACATTCTGGAAGCCTACAACCGTGCTTTCCAGACGGATCCAACTTCTGCTTTCGGCGGAATCATTGCATTCAACCGCGAGCTTGATGGCACAACGGCAAAAGCGATTGTTGAGCGTCAGTTTGTTGAAGTCATCATCGCACCTAAAGTGACTCAGGAAGCATCCGACATTGTTGCAGGCAAACCAAATGTACGCTTGCTGGAATGTGGTGAATGGTCAGTGAACCGTGCACACGGCTTCGACTACAAGCGCGTGAATGGCGGTCTGCTGGTTCAGGACCGTGACCTTGGACATGTTGATGTATCTGAACTGAAAGTTGTTTCCAAAGTTCAGCCAACTGAACAGGAAATCCGTGATCTGTTGTTCTGCTGGGAAGTTGCTAAGTTCGTCAAGTCTAATGCGATTGTGTACGCAAAAGACGGCCAGACTATTGGCATTGGTGCGGGTCAGATGAGCCGTGTATACAGCGCTAAGATTGCTGGCATCAAAGCCGCTGACGAAGGCCTGGAAGTTAAAGGCTCCGTTATGGCATCTGACGCATTCTTCCCATTCCGTGATGGTATTGATTCAGCTGCAGCAGCAGGTATTAAAGCTGTTATCCAGCCTGGTGGCTCCATGCGAGATCAGGAAGTTATTGATGCAGCAGATGAGCATGGCATGGCTATGGTCTTCACTGGCATGCGTCATTTCCGTCACTAAGAATTAGATTGCAATAAGCCTGCAGGCCAAAAGCAAGCATGGCTTATTGCCCAAAACCCCGGTTTGATTAAAAGATCAGGCGCGGGGTTTTCTGCTAAAAAGGATTAGAAAATGAATGTACTGATTATTGGTTCTGGCGGTCGTGAACATGCACTGGCATGGGCTGCTGCACGAGATGAAAAAGTTAAGCAGATCTTTGTTGCTCCGGGTAACGCAGCAACCGCTCAGGAAGAAAAAATGCAGAACGTTGCCATCGATGTGATGGATCTGGACGGTCTGGCAACATTCGCTAAAGAAAACAGTGTTGAGCTAACGATTGTAGGTCCGGAAGCTCCGCTGGTTGCTGGCGTTGTTAATAAATTCCAGGCTGAAGGTCTGCGTATCTTTGGCCCAACTGAAGGTGCAGCTCAGCTGGAAGGTTCTAAAGCCTTTACTAAGGACTTTCTGGATCGCCACAAGATTCCAACAGCGGAATACGAGAACTTCACAGAAATTGAGCCTGCTCTGGCTTATGTTCGTGAAAAAGGCGCTCCAATTGTGGTTAAGGCCGACGGCCTGGCTGCCGGTAAAGGTGTTATTGTTGCAATGACGCTGGAAGATGCAGAAGAAGCCATCAAAGATATGCTGGCAGGCAATGCATTCGGTGATGCTGGTAGCCGTGTTGTAATCGAAGAGTTCCTGGAAGGTGAAGAAGCCTCTTACATCGTAATCGTAGATGGCGACAACGTTCTGCCTATGGCAACCAGCCAGGACCACAAGCGTGTTGGCAATGGTGATACAGGCCTGAATACTGGCGGTATGGGCGCATACTCCCCTGCCCCGGTTGTAACGCCAGAAATTGACCAGCGCATTATGGACGAAGTGATCATGCCAACAGTGAACGGCATGAAAGCGGAAGGTAACGAATATACAGGTTTCCTGTATGCCGGTCTGATGATTCAGGAAGACGGCACTCCAAAAGTGATCGAATATAACTGCCGTTTTGGTGATCCGGAAACTCAGCCAATCATGCTACGCCTGAAGTCCAGCCTGGTTGATATGTGTAACGCTGCTCTGGACAAAAAGCTGGACCAGACAACTGCTGAGTGGGATGAGCGTAAATCTGTAGGCGTTGTAATGGCTGCCGGAGGCTACCCGGGTTCTTACGATAAAGGTGACGTAATCAGCTTCCCTGAAACCTGCCCTGAAGGTACTAAAATTTTCCACGCAGGCACAAAGCTGGATGGAGAAGATGTAGTCACTGCAGGCGGTCGCGTTCTTTGTGTTACCGCTCTGGGTGATAGTGTTACCGAAGCACAAAAACGTGCTTACGAACTATTGGATCAGGTATCCTGGAAAGATGCTTATTTCCGTACCGATATCGCTTACCGCGCAATTGCTCGTGAACAAAATAGTTAGTAAAAACGCCATAAAAAAAGCCCTGACCTGATCAGGGCTTTTTTATGGGTATTTCTTAATAACCTCAATCAATATCTAAAAACATCCTGATCACTTTATAAACAACCCATTGACCTTAAACCTTCCTGTAAACACCCGTCATTCCTGACAAAACCAACATATCCTTATAAAACAGTCAGTTAAATACTCAGCAAAACTTACACAAAAATATATGGTCTAACCCCATAGCTGCGTTTTTGTGAACTACACTTACCTCATATGCGTAGGAAAATATCTGAATACGCAGCGTTAAAATCAGTAGCAGGAAGGTGATCTGTATGAGCATTTTTGACCATTACAAGGCCCGTTACGATTCTGTACAGCAGGAAGAATATACTCTTGATGAGTATCTTCAGCTCTGTAAGCAGGAACCATCAACCTATGCCGACGCCGCTGAGCGAATGCTCCAGGCAATTGGCGAGCCTGAAATGGTCGATACTTCTGCCGACCCTCGACTCAGCCGCATCTTCTCCAACAAGCTGATTAAGCGTTACCCTGCTTTCAGTGAGTTTTACGGTATGGAAGATGCCATTGAGAATATCGTTGCTTACTTCCGTCATGCAGCACAGGGGTTGGAAGAACGAAAACAGATCCTCTATCTGCTGGGCCCTGTAGGTGGCGGTAAATCTTCCTTAGCGGAAAGACTCAAACACCTGATGGAACATATCCCGTTCTATGCCATTAAAGATTCACCCGTTTTTGAATCGCCACTGGGCCTGTTTAAACCAGAAGAAGATGGCGTCATTCTGGAAGAAGAATATGGCATTCCCCGCCGCTACCTGAAAGGCATCATGTCACCGTGGGCTGCAAAAAGATTACATGAATTCGGTGGTGACCTTTCGAAGTTCAAGGTTGTAAAACTGTATCCATCCATTCTGGACCAGATAGGTATCGCCAAAACGGAACCCGGTGATGAAAACAATCAGGATATTTCCAGCCTGGTCGGTAAGGTGGATATTCGTAAGCTAGAAGATTTTCCTCAGCATGATCCGGATGCTTACAGCTTCTCCGGTGCGTTATGTCGCGCCAACCAGGGTCTGATGGAATTTGTTGAGATGTTTAAAGCACCGATCAAAGTGCTGCACCCTCTTCTAACAGCCACTCAGGAAGGAAACTACAACAGCACTGAAGGTATGGGCGCGATCCCTTATGACGGTATTCTGCTGGCCCACTCCAACGAATCCGAGTGGCAAACATTCAAAAACAACAAAACCAATGAGGCTTTTATTGACCGAATTTATATTGTCAAAGTGCCTTATTGCTGCCGGGTTACTGAAGAGATTCACATCTATGAGAAACTGCTGGAGAACAGCTCGCTGAACAAATCTCCATGCGCACCTGACACTTTGAATATGCTGGCTCAGTTCACGGTTCTGTCGCGCATGAAAGAGCCTGAAAATTCCAGCTTATTCTCAAAAATGCGTGTCTATAACGGTGAAAACCTCAAAGACACAGATCCAAAGGCAAAATCCCTGCAGGAATATAAAGATTCCGCAGGTGTTGATGAAGCAATGGATGGTTTATCAACCCGTTTTGCCTTCAAGATTCTTTCCAAGGTTTTCAACTTTGATCCGTCCGAAGTTGCAGCGAACCCGGTTCACCTGCTTTACGTTCTTGAGAAAGAGATCGAGCAACAGCAGTTCCCTGCAGAAATTCAGGAAAGATACCTTGGTTATCTGAAAGAATTTATCGCTCCGAAATACATCGAGTTCCTGGGTAAAGAGATTCAAACTGCATATCTGGAATCTTATTCAGAGTACGGTCAAAACATCTTTGATCGTTATGTCACATATGCCGACTTCTGGATTCAGGATCAGGAATATCGTGATCCGGAAACTGGCGACATCCTTGATCGTCAGGCCATTAATGAGGAACTTGAGAAGATCGAGAAACCTGCCGGTATCAGTAACCCTAAAGATTTCCGACATGAGATTGTAAATTTTGTACTTCGTGCCCGTGCCAACAATAACGGCAAAAACCCTTCATGGATGGGCTATGAAAAGATGCGTACTGTGATCGAGAAGAAAATGTTCTCCAACACAGAAGACCTGTTACCTGTTATTTCCTTCAATGCCAAAGCTTCCAGCGAAGATCAAACCAAGCATGGTGAGTTTGTTAAACGGATGATCAAACGAGGTTATACAGAGAAACAGGTACGGTTGCTTTCAGAGTGGTATATCCGCGTAAGGAAATCGCAGTAGCAACTGCTCATAAATAATGGGCCAGCCAAGCTCTGGCCCATTGTTCAGCATCGCTTTGTTAAGTATCACTCACGGGGATATGAAGTATGAGCTACATCATTGATCGCCGCCTGAACTCCAAAAAGAAAAGCACGGTTAATCGCCAACGCTTTTTGCGCCGCTATAAGAAACATATTAAAGATGCGGTGGAAGATGCAGTGAACAGCCGATCCATCAAAGAGATCGATAAAGGCGGCAAGATTACTATCCCACGTCGGGATCTTTCTGAGCCTGTTTTTCATCATGGTGAAGGCGGTGTCAGAAATAAGGTTTTCCCGGGAAATAAAGACTTTGTTGTGGGTGATCAGTTCCAGCGCCCTTCAGGTGGAGGCGGCGGAGGCTCCGGTCAGGGTCAGGCCAGCAATCAGGGTGAAGGGGAGGATGATTTCACATTCCAGATTGATCAGGATGAGTTTCTGGACTTTATGTTTGAAGGATTGGAACTGCCCTATCTGGTCAAAAAACAGCTGAAACAAGCCACCCAATTTGAGACTCGTCGAGCGGGTTTCACCAATGCCGGCAGTCCTGACAAAATTCATGTCGTACGTTCGTTACGTGCCGCTAATGCCCGCCGAATTGCTCTGTCTGGTAAAGATCGAAGAGAGATTAAACGCCTTAAACAAGAAGTTGAGGAGCTGGAACAGCAGCTGCCAGATGAGACGATCCAGTCCCAGATAGATGAGTTAAAAAGCCGGATTGAAAAATTGCAGTTAAAACTCCAGCGCATCCCATTTCTGGATGATTTTGATATCAAATATAACAACATGATCAAGGTCCCCGTGCCTTCAAGCAAGGCGGTCATGTTCTGTGTTATGGACGTATCCGGTTCCATGACCCAAAGCGTTAAAGATATGGCTAAACGCTTTTTCATCCTGCTTTACCTGTTCCTGAAACGAAACTACAAACAAATCGAAGTGGTTTTTGTACGCCACCACACTCACGCCAAAGAAGTGGATGAACAGGAGTTTTTCTATTCCCGTGAAACAGGCGGCACGATTGTTTCCAGCGCCCTTGAGCTAAGCGATAAAATCATTGATGAACGTTACTCCCCAGCAGACTGGAATATCTATGTAGCACAAGCGTCTGATGGGGATAACTGGGATGGGGATTCACTAAAGTGCAGCGAAATTCTGCAAAGTTCTCTTCTCAAGAAAATTCAATACTTCGCTTATGTGGAGATCACAACCGGCCCTCATCAGAATCTCTGGCACGAATATGAAAAGATCCATGCCACCTGGTCGGAACAGTTTGCCATGCAACAGATTAGAGAGCCTTCGGATATATTCCCGGTGTTCAGAAGCCTGTTTGAGAAAAAAGTTGAGGGGGCTGCATGAAGAAAAAAAGCCCAATTTCCACAGGAGCAGAATGGACCTTTGAACTGATAGAAAAATACGATCAGGAGATTGCTCGTATCGCTCAGGAATATGGTCTGGATACCTACCCTAATCAGATTGAGGTCATCACCTCAGAACAAATGATGGATGCCTACTCATCTGTTGGTATGCCACTGAATTACAACCATTGGTCTTACGGTAAACAGTTTGTAGATACGGAACAAAACTATAAACGGGGCCGTATGGGTTTGGCATATGAGATTGTGATCAACTCTGATCCTTGTATTGCCTATCTAATGGAAGAGAACACAATGACGATGCAGGCATTGGTTATTGCGCATGCCTGTTATGGTCACAACTCTTTCTTTAAAGGTAACTACCTGTTCCGCACCTGGACCGATGCCTCCGCAATTATTGATTACCTGTTATTTGCGAAAAGTTATATTCATCGCTGCGAAGAAAGACACGGCGTAGATGCCGTCGAAGAGCTGCTGGATTCCTGCCATGCTCTGATGAACTATGGTGTTAACCGATATGTCCGTCCTCAGCCACTGACTGCTGATGAGGAAAAAGACCGCCAGAAATCGCGGGAAGAGTATATTCAGCGCCACTTGAATGACCTCTGGAACACTATTCCAAAGAAAGAGGACGGCGCACCTCCTCCGGTAGAATGTTTTCCGAAGGAACCCGAAGAGAACATTCTTTATTTCATTGAAAAAAACGCACCCCTGCTGGAACCCTGGCAACGCGAGATCGTAAGAATTGTACGGAAAATAGCTCAGTATTTTTATCCGCAAAAACAGACTCAGGTTATGAACGAAGGCTGGGCCTGTTTCTGGCATTACACCCTACTTCACCATATGCATAACGAGGGTTTGGTCAATGATGGCTTTATGATGGAGTTCCTGCATTCGCACACAAGCGTTGTGTACCAACCAGCGTTCGACAGCCCTTACTTTAATGGCATTAACCCATATACGCTGGGCTATAACATGATGCAGGATATTCGCCGCATCTGTGAAGCCCCAACCGATGAAGATCGAGAATGGTTCCCCGAGTTTGCTGGCAAAGACTGGCTGGAAACTCTCGATGATGCGATGCGCAACTATAAAGATGAGAGTTTCATACTACAGTTCCTGTCACCAAGACTGATACGCGAGCTTAAGTTGTTCAACATTATGGATGACAGCAGTCGACCAACGTTAGAGGTCACCTCCATTCATGATGAACTTGGTTACCGAAAAGTCCGTGAGAATCTCTCATCCCAATATAATCTCGGCAATCGTGAACCCAATATCCAGGTTTATAACGTCGATGTCAGGGGTGATCGCAGCCTGACCCTTCGTCACTACATGCATAACCAGCAGCCGCTGGGAGAATCCACTGACGAGGTTCTACGACATATCCATCGTTTGTGGGGGTTTGATATCCGCCTTGAGTCAGTCATGCCGGATGGAACAGTCGCTAAGACATATAACTGCCCGGAGATTCTTACCGAAGGAGAAATGGAACAATTAATCTAGGGCCTGTTCCATACCGCTTTTTTCAATACTACTTTTTTCAATAAGGGGAGTACCGCTATACTCTCAGCTATATGTTATTTAGCCATCAAGGGACCACCATGGACTGCCTGTTCTGTACAATTATAAATAAAGAGATTCCAGCGGATATTATTTATGAAGATGAGCATGTTATTGCTTTTAATGACATCAGCCCACAAGCACCCACACATGCCCTCATCATTCCTCGTAAACATATCGCAACCTTGAACGATATTCAGGGCGAGGATGAAGCTCTGGTAGGCCATATGGTCAAAACGGCCGCTACGATTGCCAAACAGCTGGGCTTCGATGAAGATGGCTACCGCACTGTATTCAACTGTAATCCTCACGGTGGTCAAACTGTCTACCATATCCATCTTCACCTTCTGGGTGGAAAACCAATGGGCTGGCCTCCCTACCAGGAAACCCTAAAGACGCCAGTTGAATAGAGCTTAGCCGGGCAATCCTCATCCTAAATGCTGTATTGCCCAGCCAAGAGCTGCGTTCTATATTCAGAGAATTAATTAATCTGATAAATCAGGTAACCGGTATTTATGGTTCAGGGAAGTTCAGACCAGAAACATAACAATGAGCAAGCCTCCCTGTTCCAGGCATTCGTTCCCGCTTACCCATTCCGGCACAAAAGTTACAATTCTGCTCTGGATGCGATCCAGTCTACCCTTGAACATAAAAATGCTGTCATCCTGCAAGGAGCTGAGCGCACTGGTAAAAGCACTCTGATAGAAGAAATTAAGCAGATCTATCAGCAGAAAGGGATTGAGGTCATTTCGTTTACTTCAGCGGTTAATACTCCGCGGCAACTGTATAGTTTGATGGCAGAAGCATTGCATGTACCCAAACTGAAGAAAGATCTGGTTTCAGCACTGATGAATGCCAGGAACACCGGCAAATACTGCCTTGTTGTAATGGATGAAGCCGCCGTCAACTCATCCGCAGCCACCTCTGAGGCCATGCGAAAGCTCTGCGATCCTAACTCCAAAACAGCTGGGGCCATTAAAGTTATTGTGGTGTGTACGGATTATCTGGTTATACATACCAAAAACACTTATGAAACCGACTTCCATGACTGGATCAAAAGTATTGTTCCTCTACATGCCTTGAAAGCTGAAGAACTGGAAGCGCTGACTCATTATCTTGCGGGTTTAAAGCACTGCTCAACCCCTCAATTTGAAACGGGTACAGACATTGAGCTTATCGAACGCTCTAAAGGCAAAATTGATCAACTGATCTCTTTGATTAATCCTTTAATTGATGAAGCTGTAATTAATCAAGATCGCTTTCAGTCGCTTGAGCAAGACAAACACCCTTTGGATTCAAGCAAGTCCAAATATTACTTTCTTGGAGCCGCCTCAGTACTCGTATTCCTGATCAGCTTCGTAATGAAATCAATTATTATTCCATCACCAGGCATTGAGGAAAAAACGAGTAACAGCGACGATGCGCCTATTTTTAAATCTGAATTAAATAAAAGCGCTGATGTTGAGGCTAGCCCAGTCATAAACCCACCATCCCTTGGTACGGCAAAAGAGAAGGTAACTTCCTCTTTACCTGAAAAACTTCTCCCCTCCACTAACGAACCTGAAGCTCTAATAAACAGCAACAGCTTAACCCAGACTACAGTGCAGAAAGCATATAAAATCGAACCTGATATTAAATTGCTTGATGAAATCCCTTTTATGATCGACAACTGGATAAAAGCAAGAAGAGAACGGAATATAGAAGAGTATTTAGCCTTTTACAGTACCCGTTATATTGATCAAATAGTTGAAGGTAAGATCTGGAGAGATAAGGTTACCTCTGAATTTCAGAAGGACAAGTTATTACATCTAAAACGAACGAAGTTGGATCTAGAGACTACTGACCATAAAACAGTAAGAGTTGAATTCTGGCTAGATCAGATTAATACCAAAGGCTCCCAATCCCGTATTAAGAAGAGGTTAGTACTCAACTACGAGGGTGACAGTTGGAAAATTGCTAACGATTTGGAATTGAGACAAGTGACAAAACAATAGAGCGCCTAAGCGCTAATAACCATTCTGATGAAAATCAGCCGCATGAATGTTAATCCATTCCATAGCTGCCTCCTCGGAATTTAATTCTCTCCCCTCTTCATTCTTGACCTTCAGCCTGTACTCTTCAATATGGCATATCTGCTCCACCATTCTCACAGCATAAGCTGTTGCCATATCTGAAAAGCCTATCCCAAGAAGATAGCCACCATTATTCCGGCGGCACCAGATTACATGCCCTATCGTTTTGAATGGTTTATCCTCAATTGAGATTCGAACTTCGACAAAATCCCCTGGAGATAGCAGCTTGTCGCTGTAACAAGAGAGACCACCAGCACTGACATCTCTCGTTTTGCCGATATGAGGTTCAGGCCGATCTGAATGACTAGAATAATCCAGCTGGATTGGAATACTTGCGGGGTGTCGGATAAATCGTCGTGGCATAACTACACTCCAACCACTAATTACATAGTTAAGTGTAGCCAGTAAATGGCTAAAGGGGGATATTTACCCCTTCAGCCTGAAACTTAGCCTTTAGATAGCAGCTCTCGAAGGTCGATAATCGCCGCGTTTGCTCTGGAAATGTAATTCGCCATTACCAGCGAATGGTTAGCAAAAAAGCCAAAACCACCTCCATTGAGAACCATAGGACTCCACAAGGTCTGTTGAGTTACTTCCAGCTCACGGATGATCTGGCGCAGACTGACCTTAGCATTTTTCTTGTCAAGCACACCAGAGAAGTCGTGTTCAACTGCTTTAAGAATATGCAGCAACGCCCAAGCCGAACCACGAGCCTCATAGAAGACATCATCAATCTCTAACCAGGGGGTTTTTACCAGCGTGTCCTGAGTCGTCTTTGTGGATTGCTCGGCATCAGGGTCACCCGCCAGGTCAGTATTCAGGCGTTTCTGACCAACACTGGCACTCAAGCGTTGGGATAAGCTACCAAGGCGAGTCTGGACATCTGCCAACCAGTTATTCAGGTTATCGGCGCGGGTAAAAAACTGTGCTTCTGTCTGATTCTTATCCGCCAGCGCCAGATGATACTTTCTTAAGTATTCCAGCCCCTCTTTATACTGGGACTCACTGGACGGAAATAACCAGCTGTTGTTATCAAAGTGGAACTGCGGCTCAGCTTTAATCAAAGCTGGGTTTTCAACAGACTGGGATTGCGAACGACTGAAATCCTTTCTCAGCGCTCTGGAGAGGTCACGTACCTGAACCAACACCCCGAATTCCCAATTACTGATGTTATCTAACCAGATACCCGGAGGTGTAACATCATTACTGATATAACCACCCGGCTTATGCAACAGGGTATCTACCAAACGATGCAACGAATAAACCGTGGTATATCCGGGAGAAACCTCGAATGTCTGCTCTTGAGCATCAGTTTCTGCCTCAGCAACCGGGTCAAACTGGTCCGGAGTCATACTCCAGTAGACTCCTAGAGGAACGGAAACCAAAACCACAATAATCAAGAATGTGATGACAGCTCGCCCGATTTTTCCACCTGGAGCGTTATCCCAAAAATCAAGGTACCAATCAATCAAAGAACCCACTATCACTCCTTGCCAGCCTTTTTTCATTTAATTCAAATCATACCGCAATTGAACAGAAAAAAAGCACCCCTTAAATAGTCTTTCTAAATTATTAATGTACGGCTGTATTTATTGCCATATATGGAATTACTAATATTGCTATTTCCTCATTGAGAATGAAAATGCTATTCTGGACGTGATTATTGGGTCTCACGCCAGTCTCACAAATCTCCAGGAAGGAGAAGAGGTCGTGCTAAATGATTAAAGCATATGATGGAAGTAAACCACTCCAGATACTTTTTACATTACTATCTGTCGTCCTGCTATCCGCCTTATGCTTATTTGCCTTTTTCATGTGGCAAGAGATCAAGTCTGCTGAAGTAGCAAAGCTTCATCAACAAAATAAATCCCTCATTGAACATAGCCAGAATTTTTTCAACCAAAAAACTCGCCTCATTGTAAGAACCATTGACCCGGCACTACTCGGAAAAAGCTCTTCTACCGCTGAGATCAGTCAGATTTTTAGTTACCTACTTTCAACAACAGAAGAAGCCGCTGCTTTGGCATTTATCGATAAACATGGCGATACACTGGTAATTGAGGGCGACATAAGTGAGGCTGCACCGAAATACAACCCTGATGTTCTAAACAAAGCAATTACATTAAAGACTGCTCAAATAGGTTATCAATATAAATCAGGTCTACTTGGCAAATCGTACCTTCCACTATACGTTCCAATTCTTGATACCAATAAGCAAACTGTCGGCATTGTTGCAGCCTTTTTTTACACTCAGGGTAAAAACTCCCTGATGAAGAACTTTATTTCTTCAGACAAAAACAAAATCTGGCTTTTAGGGGAACAGGGAAAAGTACGCCTAACTTATCCGCTTCCTACCGGAATAGTATCCAACCTTTTCGGATGGTCCTTAACGCCAGAAACAGCTCAAAAAATTCAATATCATTTGGAACAAGGTAAATCACATGAAGGACTTCAGCTAAATATTGAGAACAAAAATGTATTAGCCAATGTCAGCTATCTGGCTGAATATCAGCTTGTTGTAATTAATGCTGAACCTTCTGCAGATTTGACTCAAATTTGGTTAGATCGCATGCGGCCTGTGGGCATCGCCTTCCTGATGTTTTTAATCATCGCACTATTCGCATATCGCCTCTCTATAGCGATTGGTCGTAAAATCTCAGATGAAAAAAGTAAAGCCGAAGGCAAAGTAAAAAAACTCTCGCGAGCAATTGAGCAAAGTCCTAATAGCGTAGTTATTACCGATAACAACTGGCAAATCGAGTATGCAAATAAAAACTTTGAGCTTTCCTCAAATAAACCAAGCTCACATGATAAGGCACCTGGCCACAGCATAATTTCATACTCTCCCTACAGTTTGCTAAAGGATGAGCTGAAAAAGGTACAAGACGCTATTCATATAAATGGCAGTTGGTTTAACGATCGCCAGGACGAATTTTCTGGAAACTGGTACTCCTTTTCAATTAGCCAAATCAGAACTCAAGACGATGAAATAACCCACTATGTCACTGTAGTTCAGGACATTACTGAGCGAAAACATGCTGAGGAAGAACTCCATAAACAGGCGAACTTTGATCCTCTGACTGGGCTGCCAAATCGGAGAAGGGCTAATGAATTCTTAACCACAAAGTTACAAGATGCCTGGACTACAAAAGCTAAAGTAGCTGTCCTCTACATAGATATAGATAATTTTAAAAATGTTAACGATACTTTCGGGCATCAAATTGGCGACCAACTTCTGTCGCTTATGGCCAGTCGGTTACAACATTCGTGTCGGGAAATAGCAGAGATTTGCCACATTGGGGGAGATGAATTCCTGGTCTTTTACACTTTCGAGGACGACCAAGAAGTCGAAAAGCTCTCTTTAGAACTGCTTAATAAAGTTTCAACTCCTGTCATGATCGAAGGTAAACAGATCTTTATTTCAATCAGTATTGGGGTTTCGAAGTATCCAGATGATGGAAATGATGTATCAAACCTCATTAAGTTTGCTGACATTGCACTCTACGAATCTAAAAAAGCAGGTCGTAATCGCCATTGTTACTTCACTCATGAGTTAAATAACAGGCTCAAAAGAAAAAGTTCTGTTGAGTCCGAACTTCGCCAA
>JBMYLM010000028.1:0-37523 GCA_049596335.1 Neptuniibacter sp. | reverse complement strand
GAGAACAAAAATGGCCTCCAGCAGGGGCGAAGAAATTAGTGTTAACAGGCCCTAGAATAGCCTATTCACTTTTAAAACCAAGCGCTTACCGGGCTGCTTGCACATCATCAAGATAGTATCCGCCTTCATATTGCTTCAGATCATCAACTTTGAGGTCTTTCGGCAATTTGAATCGTGCAACAAAGGTTTGGCCAGGCTTCACATAACCTTTTACATGATCAACGTAACGCTCCAGCTTTTTATTGCGCTTCAGATAAAGCCCCATCACCAGGTTAGACAGTGCCGGGCTTTTTGCTCTGTAACGCCAGCGTGTTTCCAGTTCATGTGTACCTACTTTACGGGCTGATTCCAGTTTTAAAGCGCCTTCCACCGCTTTAACAAACTGAGATTGTTGTAACTGGCGCCGCTCTTCGTATTTTGCTTCCTGATGCTGAACATAAGCACCCAGAGCCGTACCCAGTAACGCGGATAAACCTCCACCCTCGCCTGCTGCAGCCTGTTGCTGGCTCTTTCTCCACAGAACATTGTTATCGAGTATTTGCGCTGAGCGAGGGTTAATCTGCCCCTTGCGGTAATACTGCTTTACGGCCTTACCTGCGGCCAGAGTCTCCTGATAACGTTCTGCGTTCACCGGGTGACTGTGCAAAAACAGCGCTCTGGCGTTACCCTGCTCAGTATATTTCCTTTGCCAGATTCGGCTGGCAGCCATGGGGTCATAACCTGCAAGTGCCGAATAAAGAATACCTATTTTATCGGCCTCCCTTTCACTCTCATGGGTAAATGCCGCTTGATATCCGGAACGACGCGCTGAATTAGACCCAGCCAAGGCACTGATCTGGGCATGGCTCTGACGTTCAAATACATGGTTAGCAACCGTATGCGCAATCTCATGCCCGATCACTGCGGCCAGTTCAGAATCATCCTTAAGAATATCCATCAGTTCGGTATGAACAACAATGTAAGTACCACCGGTTGTAAATGCGTTAAAGCTGTCACGTTTGATCAGGACGGGCTGCCAGCGCTCATGTTTAAGATGGGAAACCTGATGAATACGATCGAACACTTTTAACAGGCGGTAGTACTGTTTTTTGTTCAGCGCCGCGTTAACTGGTCGTTTCTCTTTCTTCTCTTTGGCCAGAATCGCTTCAATGTAAGCATTGCCCTGCTTAATCTGCGTCTGCCTGTTTGCCATGCTCAGAGTACGCTGGCCAGTTACACGATCCCGTTCACTTACCGATTCAGCAACCTGATACAGACTTTGATCTACTTTCTTCAGGGTCTGACAACCGGAAAGGAAAACCGTCACCACCGCCAATAGGAACAGGTTCTTCATACGCACACTCAGCAACATAAGTAATAACCACAAAACATATATAGTTATATGTAATAAAAATTAATTTTTTTATAACCGATTTACATCAACACATTCCATTATAGTATTTGTGTGGCAAATACAATTCAGATAACATGCCGCACTTGCAAATATGCTAATTAGTTAAAGCTATATGCCTTAATCAGACAATAGCTGCTGTGAACCTAATATGAATACTGCCGTATATCCAGGAACATTTGATCCAATCACCAATGGTCATTCGGATCTGATCGAAAGAGCAGCCAAACTTTTTGACAAAGTTGTGGTCGCAATAGCAGAGAGTCCAAAGAAGAAACCTTTGTTACCACTGGAAACACGGGTCGCTTTGGTAGAAAAGGTAACAGCGCATCTGGAAAACGTCGAAATTGTAGGCTTTGATTGCCTGCTTGCCGAGTTTCTGGAAGAGCAAAATGCAAATATTATTCTTCGGGGTTTGCGTGCCGTTTCGGATTTTGAGTACGAGTTCCAACTCGCTGCAATGAACCGACACCTGGCACCTAACGTAGAAAGTATTTTCCTGACACCGGCGGAACATTTATCGTTTGTGTCATCTACGCTGATTCGTGAGATATCAAGCTTAGGTGGCGACGTGAGCAAATTTGTCCACCCGGCGGTATCAGAAGCCCTTAGTGAGCACTTGGGCCAGTAACTGTTTTAAATTGAGTGAGGTAGCCAATCATGGCATTGATTATTACTGACGAATGCATCAACTGTGATGTATGCGAGCCGGAATGCCCAAATGAGGCAATCTCTCCGGGTGATGAGATTTATGAAATTGAACCTTCAAAATGTACTGAGTGTGTAGGTCACTACGATACTCCTCAGTGTGTTGAGGTTTGCCCGGTAGACTGTATCCCTAAAGACCCGGATCACGAAGAAACTGAAGCACAGCTTATGGAAAAATATAAGCAGCTGACAGGTCAGTAAGCTTTCAGTTTCCAATAAAAAAGCAGGCTTATGCCTGCTTTTTTATTGTCTTAATTTTGGTTACTGGTAAGAACGATTTATTGATATCGTTCCTGCCAGAAGATCATCCGGTCATTACCTCGAGCCCGGCCAAAGGTGATCAAAGCGGCCGGCATATTGGTATCATCCGCAGATCCATTCTGATCCCAGTCATAACGCAGCCAATTCGGGACATTACTAACACCCAGACTGAAGTATCCGGTGTTTCCTTCCCCGGGCGCCGAAAATTCCAAAGCAAAGTCACCCGAAGTCAGCTGTGCATTAACCCCATTGATTCCTAATGTACCGGTAGATGTGCCCGCACCCACAGTCACAATTCGGTTCCCGACCGTATCGATGCTGTTTCCATCGAAGGCTATTGATGAAAGCGGAATTGCAGTACAACTATCATCGGTTGATGTTACGAAGTTAGATCCATTCCAATACTGAACTGAAAAGGGAACAGGTAAATCTTGATTCTCTGGGCCGTGTGCAGATTGGATAAATAAACGCCCGTAACGAACAACCTGAGTACTCCCTACTTCAACGGCATCACAAGCAGAGCCGCAAGCTCCTGCACTATCTGCTTTCATGTTTTTATCTGAGTCCTGAAAATCCCGGCTATCGGGTTCATTCTCCAGCTTCAGCCCCAACTGTACCGCGTTAAACGGACCATCTTCCAAACCGGAAACAGTGCCACCAAGGCGCGAGAATGTGACAGCTGAAAGGGCATTACTTGCCGTTCGATCTATGACACCGGCGTCCCAGCCTGATAAGGATTCTATGGTTGAAACCCGGCCACTAAGGTCAACACCGTTATCACCATCTTCAGCTTGCAAGGTGATCGATGCCGTCCCAACTATGTATTCCCCAAGATCATATTTATGCGTTATTTCTCCATTCACCGCTCTCGCTTCAACCTGATATTCAAAGGCCTCAAAGGGTTGCTGCATATAAGTAAAGTGCGTTCCAGATAAAGGAACACAAGCTGCGGTGATTCCTTGCCCTGAAATACTAAAATAATCTGGATAAAAACGGCCTATTTTTTCGGAAGGAATGGTAAGGATTTCTCCCGAACCTAAATAATCAATAGGATCGGCTGAAAGGCTTATACTTCCCACTTCGATATATTGCAAGGTTGCTGTAGCCGAACCCGATGAGAACTCTGAAGCCAGAAGAGGATTTTCTCCCTCCAGTTCACCTGCCTCATTATCAGGCCCTACAGGGGTATAGGCTGTAATATCAAAGTCTATCTGCTGAGAGAAGTTCGGCGTTAAGTCATTATCGGTAAGAACCGCGTCAGCATCAGGCGCGCCATCCTGATCAGAATCGTCCGCCGGCTGGTAGAGGTAGCTCTCTACTGTTACAAAAAAATCACTACCCGCAGACACAAAACCACTTCCAGTAGTTTCATCCCCTCCGGGGTTGCTATTGCCTGTACTATCTTCAATATCAACCAGACGCAGAGCAAACGGTCTGACAACAAATGAATTACTGCTTCCTACAACCGCTACTGTCTCACCTCCGCCATCGGATACTTCAACCTCAGCGGAAGCGTAAACTTGAATTTGCCCGGCATCCTGATAATTGAGAACCAGGGTAGCCGTACCGGTAGCATCGAAATCCACATCCACAGAATCATATTCCGGTGTTGCTCCATTGTTGAAACCACTAACCGAGATACCATCAACCGAAAGCAACTTACCCGTTGAGCACGAGTCAGGGTTTTCGCACTCATAGCCAAAACTTACTGCAACATCTGTTGCCGGTTTAAGTGCTGCACACTGGCCTGTACTCGGGTCCGACTCGATTACTCGTAACGTGATAGCCTGATTTCCAGGAGCTACAGTATTATCTTTCCCAGCGATTTGTGTACCGATGTCATCTGCAACATTATCGGCGTAGAACTTAAACGCCACATCGGTGAATTCAATATCAGGATCAGTTGCCTGCCCATCCTGATCCGTTATCGAGCCATCTGTAACATCAATATCCAATGTCCCGGCTACTGTACGAATTAACTGCACAGTAGTACTGTTTTCTGAGCCATTAAAGGTATAACTCGAAGGAACAAAGGTATTTGTGGCACTGCTCCCGGATACCAATTCAGCAGATAAGTTGATCGTTGTCCCGCTACTTGGGGCAATTTGATTACCATCTGAATCAATCGCTGTAATTGTTATATCAGCCGCTTCACAGGTTAATGAAGGGGAACTGTGGCTTATCTGGTAATAGGCCAGAGTCGCCTCCCCACCTCCTCCATTATTGTTAGTGCCCGGTGTCGGCTCGATGTCCTTTTCAAAATCCCCAGTGCCGTCTGGGTTTCGGCCCCAGTTATCTTTCGTGCCATCAAATCCTGTGGAACATGAAGCCGGTACATCCCAATAAGCAGGCGTACAACCGGAATTACAGTAATGGACATAATCCAAAACATCGCCAGAACTATCCAGAAGCGCGATTTCCCATTCGTTAGAAGACAAAGTCTGTTCGCTACTGAAATACTGAGTCGCGGTTACACTGGTAATACCGTTGTCATCATTACCATCATCATGGTCACCCAGAATAAAATCGCCTGAGCCAAACGAATAACAGTCAGGGCTTTTTCCTTTATCAGAAGTACAAAGCTGCCAACCAGTAATATCAGCAACATCCTCCATCACTATCACCTCAATAAACCTGATACCACCAGGGTGCGTACCCTGAGGCACAAGTTCATTGATATTCGCGGGGTCTGGAGAATCAGTGTTACAACTTAGAGCGATTGGAGATGAGCCGCCACCGCCACCGCCACCGCCACCGCCAGGAGGAGCGTAAAGGTTAGTTGATAATGACAATGCGACAGCAGCTGTTAGTAACTTTGTCTTTGAAAGGGTCATGTTTTACCCAATGCCTATATGTTTAAGCTTTCCAGCTTTGAATCCAGACCAAATCGTTCATCCAATAGGCGGCCAATAGTCGAACCTTCTGCCAGATGATAAGCATACTGCATATGCAGGCAGCGGATTTTATCCCACTGGGAGATACCACCAATACCATACTGACTATATAACGGCAGAAACCCTAATTCCTCGATCTTCAGCTTCTGCTCATCAGAAGCAGAAGCCCAACGCAGATCCACATAACGTTGCTGATCAGCCAGATGACTTTCCCTTAGGGCTTCATCAATCTGCAATTCTGCTTCTAGATCCTTTACCACACCCGCCGTTTCAATCTCAGAAATAGCTTGATAGAGCTCTTTACTGGATAACCAGTATAGAGTCGGGAAGGGTTTGTTATCCATCAACAGTTCCATTTTTAGAACAAGCGGCACACCGTGTTTATTCTGGACAGCAATACCTGTCATACCGACAGGCTCACGCCCTAACTGTTGACGGATCATTTCTAGCTGGTTAGCGGACGGTTGAATCAAAACATTCTCTCTTTAATGATACTACTGAGGCACTTATACATTGCCATAATCTTCACCCCGTCCCAACCAACGCTGAACAAGGGGCTCGATATGATCTGGCCATTGCTGCATCTGACCTGCAATACTCTTTACACGGGTTAACAGATCCGAGTCTCTCTGCAGGTCTGCCATTTTAAACTGCATCACCCCGGTTTGTCGGGTGCCGAGTACTTCACCGGGCCCTCGGAGCTCCAGGTCTTTTTCCGCTATTCGAAAGCCATCTGTGGTCTCGCGCATCACGGCAAGGCGAGCGGTACCTTGTTTAGACAGCGGTGAGTGGTACATCAGCACACAAAAGCTTTCTACAGAACCTCGCCCAACACGGCCTCTGAGTTGATGCAGTTGAGCCAACCCAAGGCGTTCCGGATTTTCAATAATCATGACGCTGGCATTCGGCACATCAACCCCAACCTCAATCACCGTGGTCGCCACCAGCAGATCCAGTTCAGCACTTTTAAACTGCTGCATAATCTCGGCTTTTTCAGCCGGTTTCATCCGACCATGCACCAGACCTACTTTTAGCTCAGGCAAAGCTTCTTTCAACTCTTCCGCCGTGACTTCTGCGGCCTGACACTGCAAAGCCTCTGATTCCTCAATCAGAGTACAGACCCAGTAAACCTGACGTTTATCCGCACAGGCACTGCGTACCCTCTGTACCACTTCTTCTCGACGAGTATCGGCAATCACGACAGTGCTAACAGGCGTTCGACCTGGGGGTAGTTCATCAATAATTGAGCAATCCAGATCCGCATAGGCACTCATTGTCAGAGTTCGGGGAATCGGGGTTGCCGTCATAATTAACTGATGCGGGGCTAATTCACCATTTCGACCTTTCTCACGCAAAGATAAGCGCTGATGCACACCAAAACGATGCTGTTCATCAATCACCACCAGCCCCAGATCAGAAAAGACCACTTCTTCCTGAAACAGGGCATGGGTACCCACAACGACTCGTGCCTCACCCGACCGAATCAGATCCAGCTGAGCCTGCCTCTGTTTGCCTTTAAGCTTTCCAGCAAGCCAACCCACCTTGATACCCAAAGGTTCCAGCCAGTTACTGAAATTAATGTAATGCTGCTCGGCCAGTATTTCAGTTGGTGCCATCACCGCTGCCTGATAGCCACTCTCTACAGATTGCAGTGCAGCCCGTGCCGCAACCACAGTTTTACCGGAGCCCACATCTCCCTGCACTAAACGCAGCATGGGATAAGGCTGTATTAGATCCGCTTTCACTTCCGCAGATACCCGTTGTTGCGCGCCCGTTAGCGGGAATGGTAATTGTTCCAGGAACAGCTGTATCAGATCCCCCTCACCGGTCAACTCAGGAGCACCTTTCTGACGGGTTTTCTGCCTGAGTTTGAGCAGAGAAAGATGATGGGCCAACAGTTCTTCAAAGGCCAAACGCCTTTGAGCTGGGTGAAGACCTTCCTGCAGAAGATGTTGGTCAGCATCGACTGGAGGACGATGAAGATAGGCAATGGCATCATCGAGGCCAGGGAATTTCCACTCCTGCCGTAAGGACTCAGGTATTAATTCCTGAATAGCACCACTGGCCAGATAAGCCAGGGCTTGTTCCGTCAAAGCTCGTAGCCGCCCCTGATGCAACCCTTCTGTTGTTGGGTAGATCGGGGTTAAGGTTTCTTCAACCGGTGTCAGCTCTTCTGAATCCACCTTAGAGTATTCAGGGTGAACGATTTCCAGCCCATTAGGGCCGGTTCTGGCTTCGCCAAAACAACGTAACTTCACACCCGGTTTAAGGTTGTTTTTCTGGGCTGCGGAGAAATGAAAAAAACGCAGCGTGAGGCTGCCAGTACCATCCTGAATCCGACATAAAAGACTTCTACGACGGCCTTTACTGATATCCGCCAGTTGCACTTCACCTTCCACAACGCATTCATCACCCGGGCGTAAAGAGCCCATTGGAACGACTCGAGTCCGGTCCTGATACCTTAATGGAAGATGGAAAAGCAGATCCTGAAGATTATAAATACCCAGGTTATGCAGTTTCTTTTCCAGAGCTGCACCGACACCTTTGAGTTCACTGACACTGATTTCAGCCAGAATTGCGGTCATTGCCCCCCCGCAGGATCAAAACTCGCAATCGCGTCAATCAGGATATCAATTGCCTGTGGCCGCGGGAAACTCGCACGCCAGGCAACACCCACTGTGCGTTTAGGCGAAGGTTTCTGGAATGGGCGCGTTACAACCATTTCAGAGCGCATTGGCCCATATACGGCCGACTGCGGTAATACAGAACAACCCAGGCCTGAGCCAACCATCATACGAATGGTTTCCAGAGAGCTGCCTTCAGTGATGGTTTGCTGATCGTGCAATGCCTGTGTCAACGTTGGGCAGGATTCGAGTACCTGATCCCTGAAACAGTGGCCCTCACCGAGCAGCAGCAAAGGCGTATTTGGCAGCTCTTCACTGTTAATCTCTTTGTACTTACTCCACGGATGTCCTGCTGGCATCAGCATTTCAAAGTCTTCTTCATACAGAGGGCGGGTCAGGATATCCGGTTCATGGAATGGCAATGCCAGAATGACTGCATCCAGTTCACCATTGCGGATTTTAACTCGCAGGTTCTCGGTAAAATTCTCTTCGATATACAGCGGCATATCCGGAGCCAGTTCCTGCACTTTAGAAACCAGATGCGGAAACAAATAAGGGCCGATGGTGTAGATAGCGCCTACTCGCAGCGGTGATTTCAACTGATCTTTGCCTTCCAGCGCCAGATCTTTGATGGTGTCCGCCTGCTCTAATACCCGTTGCGCTTGCTGAACAACCTTATCTCCTACAGGTGTTACCCGAACCGAGTTCTTGCTACGCTCAAACAGCGCCACTCCCAACTCTTCTTCAAGTTTCTTTACAGCAATAGAAAGCGTTGGCTGGCTGACAAAACACTTTTCCGCCGCATGACCAAAATGCTGTTCACGTGCCAGGGTAACGATGTAACGCAATTCTGTAAGGGTCATGAAGGCAAATCCTTTGTTATTATGCAGCTCAGTTTCAGACCGGAGGCTTTATGCAACAATCTACTATCCTGATCGCCGGGTGCGGTGACGTCGGCAGTGCTCTTGGACAACGGTTGCTAAAAAAAGATCATAATGTTGTAGGCCTGCGTCGTAATATAAACCAGCTTCCATCAGGCATCCAAGGAATAAGCACTGATCTGTCTCAAATAGACGCACTGACCACCGCTGTGGCTGAACAAATCCAATGCGACATTCTGGTCTACAGTGTCGCCGCAAGTCAGCATGATGAGCCGGGTTATCAGCAAGCCTATGTAGAAGGCTTTAAGAACCTGTTGGCAGCACTACCAGCCACACCGAAACATATCTTTTTTACCTCCAGTACCAGCGTGTATCACCAGAACGACAGCAGTTGGGTCGATGAAAACAGTCCTTGCGAACCCACCGGATTCAGTGGCCGCATTATGCGTCAGGCAGAACAACAGGTACTCGCCAGCAATGTGCCTGCAACGGTCGTGCGTTTCAGTGGCATTTATGGCCCGGGGCGGAACCACCTGCTAAAAAGAGTGAAACGCGGCGATGTTGCCCCCGAATCACCAGACCAGTTCAGTAACCGCATTCACAGGGATGACTGTGCCGGCGTACTCGAACATTTAATTGCAAAGGTGCTGGAAGGAGAGAGTATCGAACAGATCTATCTGGCTACGGATGATACCCCTGCAACGATGTACGAAGTTACCCATTGGCTTTCTGCCCAGATGGATACTCCCATTCTTTCTGAAACCCATAGCCGTCGTGCAGGCAGCAAACGCTGTTCCAACCAACGCCTTCGCGATAGTGGTTATGTAATGCAATTCTGCAGCTATCAGGATGGCTACGCAGAGTTGCTTAAGGAGCTTTGATTAGGGAACATTGATTCAAGAGCAATAAAAAAGGGCCATAAGGCCCTTTTTTATAAGAATTGGCTTACTTAGCGAACTCATCCAATAACGCCTGCTGCGCAGAGAAGACTTCTTCACCTTCGGCAGGTTTGTTCTGGATATAGCTGCCGTCCGCCTGTAGTTCCCAGCTCTGGCAGTTGTCCTGCATATAGTAGTCCAGCTCACGTTTCAAACGCTCAGCATGCTTACCAAATACCTGGAAACCTGTTTCCACACGGTTGAGCATGTTGCGTTCCATCCAGTCGGCACTGGCACAGAACACATCAGGTTTGCCGTTATTACCGAAGTAATAAACACGAGTATGCTCAAGGAAGCGGCCGATGATTGAACGCACATGGATATTCTCAGACAAGCCTTCAATACCAGGACGTAAACGGCACATACCCCGGATGATCAGCTCAACCTTCACACCTGCCGCTGCGGCTTCGTAGAGGGCACGAATCATCTTCGGTTCAGTCAGGCCATTGACCTTAACCATGATATGACCAGGCTTACCTGATTTAGCTAAGCGCGCTTCACGGCGGATCAGCTCAATCATTTTCGCGTGCAGTGTGAATGGTGCGTTGTAAAGCTTCTTCAGTTTCTGGATCTTGCCCATACCGGTCAGCTGCTGGAAGACTTTATGAACATCTTCACCCACTTCCTGATCAGAAGTCAGGAAGCTGTAATCGGAATAGAGGCGCGCTGTACCTGAATGATAGTTACCGGTACCCAGATGTGAATAACGGACCAGTTGATTCCCTTCTTCACGTACAATCAGCATCGCTTTGGCGTGACACTTATAACCCACCACTCCGTACACAACCAGACATCCGGCTTCCTGAAGACGGGCGGCCAAATGCAGGTTACTTTCTTCATCGAAACGTGCACGCAGCTCGATAACAACCGTTACCTCAATACCGTTACGGGCCGCTTCCACCAGAGCATTTACAATGTCTGATTTAACACCAGTACGGTACAGGGTTTGTTTGATTGCCACTACATCGGGATCTTTAGCCGCCTGACGCAACAGGTCCACTACCGGTGTGAATGACTGGAATGGGTGCAGCAGTAACTGATCACCTGCCTTCAGGGATTCAAAGATATTGTCACCCTTCAGTTTACCCGGCACACCCGGTGAGAAAGGTTTCCAGCGCAGGTCATTATGCTCAACCAGATCACGCACGGCCATAAGACGGGTCAGGTTTACCGGACCATCAACCCGATAGGTCTGTGATTCATCCAGCTTGTATTCTTTTTGCAGGAATTCAATCAATGGTTCAGGCGTGCGCTGATCCACTTCCAAACGCACCGCATCACCGTATTTACGTGAATGCAGCTCACCACGCAGGGTATTTGCCAGGTCTTCAACCTCTTCCACGTCAAAGGTCATGTCCGCATTACGGGTAATACGGAACTGATAACAGCCCTCTACCGTCATACCTGGGAATAGCTCATCCGCAAATTCATGGATAATGGAAGACAGGAAGATCAGGTTATCACCACCATCACAAAGTTCATCCGGCAGGCGGATCAGACGCGGCAGTGAACGCGGTGCTGGGATAATAGCCATGCCGGTTTCACGGCCAAAAGCATCTTTACCATCCAGCTCAACAATGAAGTTAAGGCTTTTGTTCACCAAACGCGGGAATGGGTGGGATGGGTCCAGTCCAACGGGGCTGATAACCGGAACCACTTTTTCCTGGAAATAGGTCTGTACCCATTCACGCTGTTCCGGGGTCCACAAACGACGGCGGATAAAGTGAATGTTCTCTTTTTCCAGTTCCGGGAAAATCGTCTCGTTCAGAATTTTATACTGGCGATCTACCGTGAGATGACAGATATCACTGATCTTTTCCAGCACCGTACGTGGATGCATCGCATCCGGACCCACGGCTTCACGGCCGTATTTCAGCTGAGTCATCTGCTCAGCAACACGGATCTCAAAGAACTCATCCAGGTTACTGGAGAAGATCAGCAGGAACATCAAACGTTCAAGCAGTGGATGGCCTTCTTCAAGCGCCTGTTCCAGTACACGGATATTGAACTGCAGATGGCTGAGTTCACGGTTGATATAGAGTTCTGGTGCCTTGAGGTCGACAGGCGTCTCTTCCACTTCCTGTTCGGTAATAGCAACTGTCTCACGACTTTCAATGAGCGCCGCTGCTGCTTCATTCTGTTCAACTACTTCAACCATCTCGACTCAACCTCAATCAATTCCTTTTCGGGTGACAGATCACACCGATTAATCATTCATCCACTGTGCAACACGTTTCGCAAAATAGGTCAAAACGCCATCGGCTCCGGCACGTTTAAATGCCAGCAGAGATTCCAGTGTCACACTTTGTTCGTCCAGCCAACCATTCTGATAAGCAGCCACATGCATCGCATACTCTCCACTTACCTGGTAAACATAAGTTGGCGCTTTTAATTCGTCTTTTACCCTACGCACGATATCCAGATAAGGCATACCCGGTTTTACCATTACCATATCGGCGCCTTCGGCCAGATCCAGCGCAACCTCATGCAAGGCTTCATCACTGTTCGCCGGGTCCATCTGGTAACTAAATTTGTTGCCCTTACCAATGTTTGCAGCAGACCCTACAGCATCACGAAACGGCCCATAGTAAGCACTCGCATACTTAGCAGAATAGGCCATGATCAGGGTATTCACGAAACCATTGCTTTCCAGCTCATCACGAATACCGCCGATACGACCGTCCATCATATCGCTTGGGGCTACAATATCCGCACCCGCTTCTGCGTGAGACAGCGCCTGTTTGATCAGGGTATCCACCGTGCGATCATTCAGCACATAACCCTCTTCATTGATAATGCCGTCCTGACCGTGGGTGGTGAATGGGTCCAGAGCGACATCCGTCATAATCCCCATTTCCGGGCAGGCGTCTTTGATCGCTTTAACAGCACGCTGCGCAAGTCCATCAGGGTTGTAGGATTCTTCTGCAAACTCGGATTTGGCATCCATAGGGGTAACCGGGAACAGAGCCATTGCAGGCACACCCAAAGAAGCGAGTTCTTTAGCTTCTTTAACCAGCAGGTCGATACTCATGCGTTCAACACCCGGCATGGACGCAACCCGTTCCGTCTCGTTTTCACCCTCAATGACAAAAACCGGATAGATCAGATCATCAGGGGTAAGCACGCTCTCGCGCATAAGACGACGTGAGAAGTCATTAGCACGCATACGACGCATGCGGGTTTCAGGGTAAAAACGCTGGCTGTTGTTAAAGGACACGGTAGTTTCCTTAAAGATGCAGAGGTGAATTGGACATAAAAATGATGACATGCAGATGACAGACAAGCATAAAGCACCTGCTATTCGTATACATCATAGTATTAATGTAAATCTTATCGTAATCTTGGCCTAATTGGGTATGACAAACATCATATTGAGGAACCAGAAAAGATGAAAAAGATCGCGGTAATTCTATCCGGTTGTGGCGTATTTGACGGTGCAGAGATTTATGAGTCTGTTTTGACTCTGTTGCAGTTGGCTGAGCGTGGTGTGGATTATCAGTGCATGGCTCCCAATATTGACCAGATGCATGTAATCAATCACCTAACGGGGGAAGTTGCCGAAAACGAAACCCGCAATGTACTTGTGGAAGCTGCACGTCTGGCCCGTGGAGAGATTATCGATCTGGCGACAGCCAATGCTGAAGACTACGATGCCCTCATCATTCCAGGCGGTTTTGGTGCAGCAAAAAACCTCTCTGACTTTGCAGTAAAAGGTCCTGAGTCTCAGGTGAACGCAGATGTTTTGAGCTTTACCCAGGCGATCCATAAAGCCGGTAAACCCGTAGGTCTGATCTGTATCGCTCCTGCGATGACACCGCTGATCTTTGGTGAAGGTGCAACCTGTACTATTGGTAATGACGCTGATACAGCCGCCGCAATTGAAGCGATGGGCGGTAACCACGAAAGCTGTGGGGTAAGTGAAATTGTGATTGATCAGGAACGCAAAATTGTCACCACACCGGCATATATGCTGGCAGGGTCGATCACTGAAGCTGCATCAGGCATCAGAAAGCTGGTTGATCAGGTAATTGATCTGACCTAAGCCCGTGATAAGGGGTGGCACTGTCACCCCTGTATCCTTTACTGCTTCCCCTGAATAAATTGTATTAAATCTATCCCCTCTTCCTGCTTAAGCGTCTATAATTTCACCAGCACCAAGTTCTAATCAACTGAAAAAACTACCTTTTGTATACTGAGCTCTAGTTTCTGGTCAGCTCTTTGGAGAGTTCCTAAACGACTCAAACCATGCATTGCAGACGGACGCGCACTTCGGTTCGGTAAGGGAGAAGTTCTTTGAAACGATTAACACTCAAAACCTGCCTGGTTGCATTGCTGTTTTCCTTAATCAGCATTCAACCTGCTTTATCACAAACACTGGTTATTGCCCAACTCAGTGACCGCCCCAAAAAAGACCTGAAACAACTGCGCCCCATGGTGGAATATGCCGCTGAATCCTTAAGTTCAGTAGGTATAACCGAAGGCCGAGTAGAGCTGTTTGAAGACATTGATTCTTTAGTGAAAGCAGTTAAGGCCGGAGAAGTTCACTGGGTAACGGAAACTCCCTACTCTGCGGCAGTCATGGTGCATGAAGCCGGAGCCATACCACTGCTGATGAAATGGAAATCACGCCAGCAGCGTTATCAAACCTTTATTTACACCCACAAGGATTCGGGCATACGGTCGTTGGGGGATCTGGTCGGTAAACGTATTGCTTTTGAACACGCCGATTCCTTTAGTAGCTATTTTCTCCCGAGAATGGTTTTGGAAAAGCAGGGCTTTGAATTTAACCCAATTGAAAGTACCCGTTCGGATCTGGAACCAGAACATATTAATTTTGCTTTCAGCCGTAATGAAAAGAACAATTTATTGTGGGTTCACAAAAAACTGGTTGAAGCCGGCGCGTTAAATAATGGCGATTGGGATAATCCTAAAAGGGTACCTGAGTCTTTGAAATCTGATCTAAGGATCATTTATCGCACCGACCTTTATCCAAGAGCGCTCGAATTGGTCAGCCCCACACTTGAGCCGGAAATCCGCAGCGCCCTGAAAGATTTCCTCCTCAGTCTTGATTACGATGATGATCGTGATGTTATGAAACGCTATGAGAAAACCACTGGTTTTGAAGAACCTATTGCTGAGCTGCCAGAGCTGTTAGAGGAAATATACTCATACAGGAAGGCCTTCTCTGAATGAGATCTTCAATCGCCAAACGTTACGGCACCACACTTGCCATCACCACCGCTGTGGTAGGTTGCGTGGTGCTTCTGGTGAATCTGTATTTCCTGGAACGTTATTCAGAAGAGTCTGTTGTAGCAGGGAAACAACACATCTCTCGATTGATAGAAACTGAAAAAATTCACGACGCTGAGGTCATGGCGACAACACTCGCTTCCAATCTGGATGGCCCGATCTATCATCAGGATTTCAGTGCTATCCAGGAAATTCTGGAGCCTCTCAAGCTTGAAGGGCATATTACCTATACCTACGTGCATGATCTGGAAGGCCGCATCATTCATGATGGCACTCCAGAGATTCAAACCTACAACCAGGCGATCACGAGCCTTCTGCCTTATTCTCTGGAAAGTTTCTCCGACTTTACCAGCAGGCAATCTGAACTTCGTCTTCATGTTGCTGCTCCGGTAGTCGTAGGCAAAACAACCCTTGCTGTCTTCAGGGTTGGGCTAGATTTTGAAGATGTAAAAAAAGAAGTAGATCTCCTGAATCAACAGTTTGAAACTGAGGCTTCGGAGCTCCGCTCCAGCATCCTTTTCTATACCTTTATTGCCATATCTCTGTTGCTGGCAATTACGACTCTGCTCGTGTTTTTATTCTCCCGTAACCTGTTTCTACCCATTCAAACCCTGGTTGACCGTTGCTATCAGTATGCCGAAGGCAACAAGGCGGTTCAGTTTAAGCTGGCTCGTAAGGATGAATTCGGAGTCCTTGGTAACGCCCTGCAGAAGATGAAAGATTCGGTAACAGCTTCGCAAAAACAGATTGAAGAGCTTGCTTATCTTGACCCCCTGACACTCCTGCCAAACCGAAGAATGTTTAATGAAGAATTGGAGACTATGATCAACTGGGCAGCAGCCCACGATCATAAGGTCGCTCTACTGTTTATCGATCTGGACCACTTTAAACAAGTGAATGATTTTGCCGGACATGATGTAGGTGACCAACTCTTACGGGATGTTGCAGAGCGATTAAGCTCTTTGCTTAAGGAAGTAACTCAGTTAATCGATCTGCCAATTCCTGAGAAGCTGCTTCTATCCAGACTAGGTGGCGATGAATTTGTACTGATTGTTCCCTGCTTTTCCGAACCGGAATGCCTATCAGTAATTGCCCGTCATATTGAGGAAGTTCTGGCTCAGGCCTTTGTAATCAAAGATGAGCGTCACCATATCTCTGCCAGCGTTGGGATCACCCACTATCCAGAGAAAGCCGATAATATTACCGAACTCATGAAACAAGCGGATATTGCTATGTATTCAGCCAAACATTCCGGCCGAAACCGCCACCGTTTTTACGAGTCTGATATGAATTCAGAGGTGCTGGAAAAAATTCAGATCACCAGTGGCATCCGTGATGCTCTTGATTCAAACGATGATCAACTGTTCCTGACCTATCAACCCATCGTCAGTCTTGAGAATTCTGAGATCATTGGCGCCGAAGCCTTGCTACGCTGGAATCACCCTAAGAAGGGAATGATCCCTCAAGACCAATTTATCCCACTCATTGAAAAGTCACAGTTGCTTGCGTCTATGACCCTTTGGGTACTGGAACAAGCCTGTAAAGATCTGGTCACCAATATCTACCCAATTGATAAAAACTTTAAGCTATCGGTAAACATTTCTGGCGCGGTGCTCAAGAATAAAGGGCTGTGTAAAAAGATCACCGAACTTCTGCGCCACCATGATATTCCGAATCATTGTTTACACATTGAGATTACCGAAACCAGCATGATGGAAAACATTGATTCTTGTTACGAAACTTTATCCGAATGGAAAGAGACCGGAGTGGATATCTGGATTGACGACTTTGGCACGGGGTACTCTTCGCTGGGTTATCTTCATAAGCTCCCGATTGATGGGCTGAAAATTGACCGTAGCTTTGTTTCTGACCCGAGTAACAAGCATCAGGTCATTGAAACTATTCTGGCTCTGGGTAACTCCATGAAGCTACAAACTATTTCCGAAGGTATTGAAACAGAAGAGCAGAAAAAATACCTGCAAAACCTGGGCAGCCAATATGGGCAGGGATATCTATTCCACCGCCCAGAGCCCCTGGAGACCTTAGTTACTCTGCTTCAGTAAGCTCGCTTGCTCCGGCTTTTCCAGACCACTGCATAAAGATCCGGTACAGCATCGGAATCAAAATCAGTGTCAGCACAGTAGAGAATGCCAGACCACTGACTATCGCCGTTGCCACGGGCCCCCAGATAAGGGAGTGCCCACCCAGACCGGTTGCCAGAGAGAACAAGCCGGCAATGGTAGTCAGTGACGTGATAATAATCGGTATAACCCTGCGACGCGCAGCATAAAGCGTGGCATGTTTAACCGACATACCTTTTTCAAGACGCTGGTTCCCAGCAGATATCAACACAATCGCAGCATTTACTGCAATTCCCGCCAGAGCAACCACACCGTACATTGTGAACAAACTCAGTGGATTCTGAGTAACCAGCAAACCCATTACTACACCGGTAAAGGCCATAGGAATAGTCATCAGAATCATAAATGGCTGGAAATAGCTGGAGAACTGGGTACCCAGAATCAGATACATCAGCCCCACACCAAACAGAAACAGAATGCCGATGGCATCCATGCTCTCCTGAATATCATCCAGTTCGCCCGAGAAATCCAGATCCAGATTAGGGAACTGGGATTGCAGATTGTTATTCCAGTGGGAAATCACCAGATCATTAGCGGTTACCGTATCGATGGTATCCGGCAGAATATCGGCTTCGACGGTAATCGCCCGGCGGAAGTTGTAGTGGCGGATATTCCCGAGAGCCTGTTCCCGCTCAAAGCTTACCAATTGCTCCAGAGGAATCTGACCACCTGAAGGTATAGGTAGTTTAAATTCCAGCAACTGATCAATATCGGTAAACTCCTGAGGTTTTGCCCGCACCCGGATTTCCAGCTTTTCACCTTCATGTTGCATATCGGCAACGATCTCACCATCCACCAACAATTGTGTGGTACGAATCACTTCGACAGGATTAAGGCCTGCTTGCGTAATCGCATCATAGTTTGGTTTAAGCGACAGAGTCATTCTGCCACCACCGGCATCATCGGCTATGTCTGTGATCTCTGGCACTGAACGCAGATATTCTTCCAGAGCGTCTGCGGCATCACGAATCTCTTCGTACTCGTCACCACGTACTTTAATACTGATCGGCTTCGATACAGGTGGGCCTCCGGCCAATCGCAGGAAGGAGACATTAACCGGCCCAGGCAGAGATAATGCATCTTCACGAACAGCTGCCAGCAGCTCATCCACTGAACGGTTATCATCAGTTTTCGGCTTAAGGCCTACCAGTACCTGACCATACTGATCACCAAACATGGGTTCTATTTCAGTAAACTGCTGGCCTGCATAACCCACAACGGCCCTGACATCTTCCTCTTTCAGATGTTTTCGGATCAGTTGCTCCATCTCTTTAACCTTATCCAAAGTCGACGACAAAGGCGTTTGTGGAGCCATTTCCAAATTCACATAGAATAACCTCAGTGGATCTGCGGCAAAGAAATCAACTTTGATCAGTCCAGCGCCAAGAGCCCCCATTGAGCTTATAAACAGGGTCCCAATCAGGCTGAAGGTAATTACCGGACGACGCATAGCTTTAATCAGGATACGCACATAGGTGATCTGGATCTTATGGGTCATACGAACTCGGAAGCGCTGCATTCGGCCCGGATTATCAAACCTTACCCGGGCAACACTGACATGCACAGGCAGCATCCAAAAGGCTTCAATCAAAGAGATCGCCAGAGCAATGGTGACCACCATGGGAATGACGCGCATAAAGTCACCCAGAATTCCCGGCAGCAGCATCAGTGGCAGAAAGGCTGCCATTGTGGTCAGAACCGCACTTGTCACGGGTCGTCCGACTTCCTGTAAAGAGGCCATGGTGGCATCGTAAATAGGTTGCCCAAGCTGCAATCGATGGTAGATAGCCTCCACCACAACCACCGCATCATCCACCAGCATCCCCAATACGATGACGACACCCAGAAGCACCGTTACGTTGAGCGTTTCGCCCATTCCCCACAACACCCAGAAGGTGCCCGCGAGAATAAACGGGATGCCAATAGCCGTAAGAAAGGCGATATGCGCACCCAGAAATAACCAGGCAACCAGCAGCACCAACAGCAGCCCAATCAAGGCATTATTCTGCATCAACTGAATCGCTTCCCGGGTCGGGATGGTCTGGTCGTCCACCAGCACCAGCTTCACACCGGTTGCCTGGGCCAGCTCGTTACGCTGATCCATGTATTCTTTAACCCGTTCCACCAGCTCGATGGTATTGGCGTTTTCTTTCTTCATCACCGCCAATACAATGGCTGGCTGGCCATCAATCACCGCGTCCTGAGAAGCCTTTTTCCGTGCTTGCTGAACATCAGCGATACGACTCAGAGTAATCTCTTCACCCTGCTGGCCGATCAAAGGCATCTGCTTAACCAGATCAGGATCAGCATTACGCCCAACCAAACGAACGAGCCAGGAATCGCCACCTACATCCACGCTGCCCGCAGAGATATCCTGAAACCAGACAGCTACAGTATCGGCCAGTTGAGTGGGGGATAGCGACAAGGCCTGCATCACCGCAGGATCAAAATTAATCTGCAGTTCCGGGTCATCCAGACCCACCGGATCGACTCGATCGATGCCAGCCAGTCGCTCCAGATCCTCCTCAACATTACGCGCCTGAATACGCAGATTCTCATCATCATCGAGCGAAGTAACAGCGACGGTTACGCTGGGAAAGGCATTGGCACTGGTGATCTCCAGAATGACCGGATCAATTGCATTTGCCGGTAATTCATCTTCTACATTCTGTATTTCACGGCGCAGGTCATTGATGCGTTTATCGAACGTCCGGTCATCAATATCTTCAAACCGGATCAACAAACTGGAAACCGCTTCACGGCTGTTAGAAGAAGCAAATTTAATATCTGAAATATTCTGGATTGCATCTTCGAGAGGATCGGTAACACGCTTTTCAATATCTTCAGCGCTGGCACCCGGCAGTACTGTAGTAACAACAACCCAGTTGAAGTTAATGGTCGGGTCCTGCTGCCGCGGCAAAAGGTTATAGCTCAGGAAACCAATCACCAGCACCAACACAAAGGTCAGGTTAGCAAGGACATGGTTGTTGAATAAGCGCGTTAACATGGCTGCTGATTATCCTTTTTCAGCGATTGTTACAGGTTCATCCTGCTCGACGGCATGCTGACCTTCAATAATGATCTGGCTATCCATCGGCATATCCACTTTTACCGCCTGGCCTTCAATCGCATCAGGCAAAACCACAAATCTGGCTTTGCCATCCATAACACTCATCAATCCCAGTTGGCCGTTACGAGACACAATAAAACGGGATGGGAGACGGCCGGTATCATCCAGCCAATTCAAACGCCCGCTGCTTCCTGATAGGGCTTTTTTATCGGTAAAACTCAGACGTACCTGCTGAGTTCGGGCACGGTTCTCCAGCAATGGGATCACCGAGCGGATGGAAAGAGGGTATGTCTGGTCATTGTGCTGGAAATAAATCTTCTGCGCGTCAGGCAAACTCGTTACCTGCTCAGCAGAGAGATCTGCACTTACTTCCTGCCCAGATAGGGATAACAGGTTGAGTAAAGCCGCTCCCGGGTTCACAAGGCTACCGGTACTGATTATTTTCGCTGTAACCACACCAGCAAACGGCGCTTTAACTTCGCAACGATCTACGGCCAATTGAGCAGTCTCGACACTGGCATTCGCACCTAAGCGCTGAGCGATAAGACTATCCAATTCAGCCTTGCGTTGATCCCGCAGCTCAATAGAAGCATTTTTCTGTTTAAGGAGTTTTTCCGCACGGGCCAACTGTTGAGAAGCTAAGCGGATCTGCGCCTGAACACTTCTGAGTGCACTCACAGCTTGTTGGTGCGCTAGTTTGTAATCTCTGCATTCCAACGAAACCAACAACTGACCGGACTCTACGTTATCCCCAACCTGAACATGAATATTTTCAACGGTTGCCGAGATACGCGCACTCAAAGAGACATGCTGTTCATTGATGACCTGAGCAGGAGCAGAATGAGTTGTATTGATGATCAGCTCTGATAGCGGTTTTACCACCACAAGGGTATCCGCGGATAAAACTGAACTTAGCAATAACGCAACGCAGCCTGTGAGCAAACGCATAAAACCATCCTTGATGTTTCTGTGCAGAAGATAACCACTTTAGTCTTATTCATCCCTGCAATTCAATGATCTTGACCAACAGGCATAAAAAAACCCCGCCGAGCAGGGTTTTTAATGTTGAGAAACAAGATCAAAGTCTGACTTCGATGCCTTTGTCCCGCATATATTCTTTCGCCTGTGGCACAGTGTATTCATTGAAGTGGAAGATTGAAGCCGCCAACACAGCATCCGCCTTGCCTTCGATACAACCTTCAACCAGATGGTCCAGATTACCAACACCACCCGATGCGATAACCGGAACATTCACCGCTTCACTGATTGCACGGGTCACTTCCAGATCGTAGCCGTTTTTCACACCGTCCTGATCCATAGAGGTCAGCAGGATTTCACCAGCGCCCAGTTCAACCATCTTTTTCGCCCACTCAACCGCATCAATACCGGTTGGTTTACGGCCGCCATGAGTAAAGATCTCCCAGCGGTTTTCTTCACCCTCTTCAGAGACTTTCTTCGCGTCGATAGCCACAACAATGCACTGTGAACCAAAACGTTCTGCAGCCTCTTTAACGAACTCAGGGTTAAATACTGCAGCGGAGTTGATGGATACTTTATCGGCACCTGCATTCAGCATGGTACGGATATCGTCACAGGTACGGATGCCACCACCCACTGTCAGTGGGATAAACACCTGTGAAGCCATACGTTCAACCGTATGCACCATCGTGTCACGACCTTCGTGAGTAGCGGTGATATCCAGGAAGGTAATTTCATCTGCGCCCTGCTCGTCGTAACGCTTAGCCACTTCAACCGGGTCACCCGCATCGCGAATATCAACAAACTTCACGCCTTTTACAACGCGGCCATTTTCAACATCCAGACATGGGATAATTCGTTTTGCCAGAGCCATCAGATCTTACCGTCCCAGTTAAGGAAGTTTTTCAATAATTGCAGACCCGCCTTGGAGCTTTTCTCAGGGTGGAACTGCACCGCAAAGACATTATCGCGAGCCAAAGCGACATCAAACTGGTTGCCATAACGGCATACACCAGAAACCAGATCGCGGTCCTCAGCCTGAACATAATAGCTGTGTACGAAGTAGAAACGGCTGCCGTCTTCGATCTCATTCCACAGAGGGTGATCGGTCATCTGCGCAACTTCGTTCCAGCCCATATGTGGAACTTTCAGGCGTTCGCCCTCTTCCTGAAGGTCATCCCCGAAGTATTTCACCTGCCCTTTGAAATGAGACAGACAATCCACACCGTTGTTTTCTTCAGAAGATTCCAACAACGCCTGCATGCCCACACAGATACCCAGGAACGGTTTGCCTGAATTGATCGCGTCCGTTACTTCTTTATCCACTCCAGCCTTGAGCATTTCCGCCATGCAATCACGCATAGCGCCTACACCCGGCAGGATAACGCGGTCGGCACTGGCTACCAGTGCCGGGTCCGAGGTAACACGAACTTCTACACCCGGTTCAACAAACTCAAGCGCTTTTGATACCGAGTGCAGGTTGCCCATGCCATAGTCGATTACTGCTACCGTCGACATCGATTACAAACACCCTTTTGTAGATGGCATTACATTCGCTGCACGTGCATCAATTTCTAATGCATTTCGCAGTGCGCGCCCAAATGCTTTAAAGATCGTCTCAGCCTGGTGGTGAGCGTTAAAGCCTTTCAGGTTATCGATGTGCAGCGTTACACCCGCATGGTTAACAAAGCCCTGGAAAAATTCCCAGAACAGCTGGGTATCCAGTTTGCCAATACTTGCACGAGTAAATTCAACATCCATTTCCAGACCTGGACGTCCTGAAAAGTCGATTACTACACGCGACAGTGCCTCATCCAGCGGGCAATACGCGTGGCCGTAACGCATGATGCCTTTACGATCGCCGACTGCTTCGCGGAACGCCTGTCCCATTGTGATACCGATATCTTCCACAGTGTGGTGATCATCAATGTGAGTATCACCATTCGCCTGAATATCCAGATCAATCAGACCGTGGCGGGAGATCTGCTCCATCATGTGCTCTAAAAAAGGCACACCGGTTTCGGCCTTGAACCGGCCCGTACCATCAATGTTTACAGATACAGTGATCTGCGTTTCTAATGTATCTCGGCTTACCTTGGCTTTACGCTCCGCCATGGTTATCTCCCGCTAGTTAAAACTGAGCCGAGATTATACATCCATCCCAACAACCATGCACTTCTAAGAAACACTCTAAAGAGGCAAATAAGCGTCAGGTGCACTATCTTTTAAATACTGCAGCAAGTAAGAAGTACGCAGATGGACCAGATCACCTTACAACAACTACTTCAGGGTAATCACCGGGCATTGCTTCTGGTGATCAACGCCCTGCCATTTCCAATCTATTACAAAGATAAAAATGGGTTATATCTGGGCTGCAACAAAGCTTATGAAGACTATGCCGATGTAAAACGCGAAGAGATTATCGGTAAAAATGTGTTCAGCGTATTTGAACATGAAGCAGCAACAATCTTTGATAAATCCGACAAGGAACTGATCGACAATCCTGGTGAACAAATCTATGAAACTCATATCACCCGGTCAGGGCAGGACACCCAGCACGTAAAATTCCATAAATCCACCTTCTTTGATGAAAACAATGAGGTTGCCGGCATTATCGGTGCGGCGATTGATATCACTGAGCAAAAGACCCTAGAAAGCAAGCTACAGCATTTAGCGTCTTACGATGACCTGACCGGCATTTACAACCGCAGAGAAGGCACCCGACAACTCAGAAAAAGGGTTCAACACACTCATCGAAAAAATACTCCATTGACTGTAATGCTGATCGATCTGGATAACTTCAAATCGATTAACGACACCTTTGGTCATGAGACCGGAGATAATATTCTTATCGCCACTGCAGCCTGCCTCGCGGATAACTCCCGGGCGAATGACATACTTTGTCGTTATGGGGGCGAAGAGTTCCTGATCATTCTTCCAGAAACCAATACCGAAGAAGCCTTGGTCATGGCGGAACGCCACAGAAAAGCATTAACCAAAATAAGCGTTCCGTTGTCAGGCAATAAAAGCCTGCACATTACCGCCAGCTTTGGAGTCAGCGAAATGCGTAGTGATGAATCTGAACGCATGTTGATGAAACATGCTGACATCGCCCTTTATAAAGCGAAACATCAGGGGAAAAACCGCGTCTGTTCTTGAATTTACTTTCTCGTACAATGATTTACATTGAAACTTAATTAATTCCGTTTATGCTTCGTCATTCAACCTGACCAAGGAGAGATCGATGAAAGGTTTGCTAAAAATTGTCGCCGGGATTGCCATCCTGTTAGTCGTAGTGGTTGCAGCGGGCGGAGCCATTCTGGGTGCATTTTTTGACCCGAACGAATACAAACCCGAGATTGAAAACGCAGCATTAGAAAATGGCGGCGTTGAGTTAAAGATCAACGGTGATATCGGTTGGTCGGTCTTCCCCTGGTTAGGGCTGGAAGTTAATAAAATTGATGTTAAGTTCCCGGGCAAAGCAGATCTTGCCAGTTTGAATCAGGCACAGATTTCAGTACGTCTGCCTGCATTATTCTCTGGCAAGGTAGAGATGCAGAGTGTCGTTGTAGACGGCCTGATGCTGAATCTGGTGAAAGAGAAAGACGGCTCGGCAAACTGGGCCGCTGAGGTCAGCACCCAGAAAGGCAAAGACGATTCTGAGTCTCAAGAAATATCATCGGACCGTTCTGAAAAAAGTGAACTGGCTTTGGATATAGATAGTATCCAGATCACAAACGGCAATATTACTTACACAGACAAAACCACTGATTCTGAAGCACGCCTGACCGAATTCAATATGACTTCTGGTCAGGTGGTGACGAATGCCTTCTTCCCTGCTGAACTGAGTTTCAATGCAGTACAAACTGTGAAAGGTGAAGAACAGGTTAAAGCCACAGCTAAACTGGACGCAGAGTTTTTCCTGGATCTGGAAAAACAGCAGTACAAAATCAAAGGTCTGAAAAGCGATCTGACCATCAGCGGAAAGCCAGTAGGTGGAAACACGTTATCTCTGAGCACTCAGGCAGACATCGCAGCGGACCTGTTGGCGCAATCGGCAGAAATCAGTAACCTGAAGCTATCCTTAGCGGATCTGGCTGCCAGCGGTAATCTGCAGGTGAAAAACTTTGCAGCTCCCGAGATCAGCGGCAAGCTGGATATCGCTCAGTTTGATCTGAACAAACTTCTGCAGGCCGTTGGTCAGGCGGCTGTAGAAACAACCGATCCAAAAGCACTCTCAGCCATCAGCGCAAACGTCGTTCTGGAAGGCCCGGCGAATACAGTAACGGCAAAAAATCTGACACTGAAACTGGATGATACAACCTTTAACGGCTCCGCTGCTTTCAACATGGCAAACGGCAATATCGCGCTGAACCTGCAAGGCGATAAACTCAATGCTGATCGTTATATGCCACCAGCATCCGAAGAGGAAGCAAAAACCCAAAAAGCTCAAACTAAAGGTTATCCAAAAGATCCGATTCTTCCAGTTGATGCGCTAAAAGCTCTGGAGCTGGATGCAACGTTTGGCCTTAAGCAGTTACACGTTTCTAATCTGGATATGAGCAATATCGCGCTTCAGGTTAACGCTCATGGTGGTTTGATTAAGGCCAGCAAAATTGATGTCGACCTTTATGGTGGTAGTGTCCGTAACAATGTCACAGTCGATGTTCGCAAGAAAACGCCTCTGATCACAACCAAGAAAAACATCACAGGCATTCAGGTTGGCGAAGTTCTGCAGGCAGCAGCTCAGGTAGACAAACTAACGGGTACACTGAGTTCATCATCCAATCTGACACTGCGCGGCAACTCTGTTCATGACTTTGTAAACAGCGTTACCGGTAATGCCAAGGTCAATATGAAAGACGGCGAAGTCCATGGCATCGATATGGCACACACGGTTTGCCAGGGCATGAACAGCATCAAATCCATGGGAGTGGATACTCAGGAGGTAGACCGTTCAACACCATTTGCCAATATGGGCGCTACAGCCAAGATCACCAACGGTGTAGTTAAAAACAACGACCTTAAAGCGGCTCTGGACGCCATGGCGCTGAGTGGCAAAGGCACAGTAAACCTTCCGAAGCAGCTATTGGATTACCGCCTTGGGTTTATGGTTGAGAAGAACCTGTTTAAAGAAACCTGCTCATTCCCTGACTCACTGGAAGGCGTAGAGATCCCTGTGGATTGTAAAGGCGGTTTCGACACTGACCCGGCGAAACTGTGTAAACCTGACTTCAGCTTTATTACCGACGCTTTGAAAAACAAAGTAAAAGAAAAGGTAGAAACTAAAGCTAAAGAAAAAGTGGAAGAAAAGCTTAAAGACAAACTGGGTGACAAACTGAAAGGGTTGTTTTAATTCCAGATGACACCCGAGCAATTCTCAAGCGCCGTGCTGACATGGTTTGACCAGCACGGCCGCCACGACCTGCCCTGGCAGGAAAACAAAACCGCCTATAACACCTGGATTTCAGAGATCATGTTGCAACAAACGCAGGTTGCAACGGTGATCCCCTATTATCAGCGGTTCATGGAACGCTTCCCAACGGTAGAAATCCTCGCTGAAGCCGAGCAGGATGAAGTTCTGCACCTGTGGACCGGTCTGGGCTATTACGCCCGCGCCCGCAATCTGCATAAAGCAGCGAAAATCGTCAGTCAGGAATACAACGGTATTTTTCCTGAATCCGTTTTGGAACTGGAGGAGTTGCCTGGCATCGGTCGTTCAACCGCAGGCGCAGTACTTTCAATCAGCACCGGCAAATGGGCACCTATCCTGGATGGCAATGTAAAACGGGTGCTGGCCCGTTTCTATGCAATTGAAGGCTGGCCCGGCACCACAGCAAACCAGAAGCAGCTCTGGAGCTATGCCGAAGCCAACACTCCCCATCAGCGAGTAGGTGAATACACACAGGCCATGATGGACCTAGGAGCAACGCTCTGCACCCGAAGTAAACCCAGCTGTCTGCTCTGCCCTTTACAACAAAGCTGTAAAGCCTTTGAACTGGGTAAAACCGATCAATTGCCGGCGCCTAAGCCGAAAAAAGAGAAACCGGTTAAACACACCTACATGCTTATCCTGCATCAGCACTCAGAAAAAGAGGTTTTACTCTACCAGAGACCCGCTACAGGTATCTGGGGAGGGCTATGGGGTTTCCCGGAGGTTTCAGACCTGCGCGACACCCTCAACGAAACGGGTTTGGAACTGGAAGAAAGCAGTTTGCAGATACTGGAACCCATGCGTCATACCTTCAGCCACTTCCATCTGGATATAACCCCAGTGAAAGCAAGGGTGAATACCCCTACAGACTCTGTCATGGAAGGAAAAGCCCTGCTCTGGTATAACATAGAGCAACCTGAAAACGTCGGCCTCGCAGCCCCAGTCAAAAAGCTGCTGCAACAACTGGCCGACTCGTAACCTTTTTTGGAGCAACACCATGAGCCGCACGGTACTTTGCCGCAAATACAAAGAAGAACTTGAAGGTCTGGACCGCCCGCCTTACCCGGGCCCAAAAGGTCAGGAGATCTATGACACTGTCTCCAAAAAGGCCTGGAAAGAATGGACTGATCACCAGACGATGATCATCAACGAAAAACACCTGAGCATGATGGACCCATCCACTCGCGAATTTCTGCAATCCGAAATGGAAAAATTCATGGATGGCGGTGATTACGAGAAAGCAGAAGGCTACGTACCGCCTTCAAAATAGTTTTTTGTAACAAGTGGTTGACAGTTTTAGGCTAAGACGGTTTAATACGCGCCACCTGAGTTGCCCGGATAGCTCAGTCGGTAGAGCAGAGGATTGAAAATCCTCGTGTCGGTGGTTCGATTCCGCCTCCGGGCACCACTTAAAGGTCCAATTTGAAGCCTCGTTCTCAAACGGGGCTTTTTAGTCCTAAGACCTAACTCAGAAACAGTTTTCGCCCGGATAGCTCAGTCGGTAGAGCAGAGGATTGAAAATCCTCGTGTCGGTGGTTCGATTCCGCCTCCGGGCACCAAATAAAACAGCCTCGCTTACAAAGCGGGGCTTTTTTATTTGTACCCGAAGGCTGGATGAGAAGCGCTGATGTGGTTCGACAAAATGCGCCCACAGAAGCATTTTGGACAAGCAAGCCTAGCTTGCGCAGCCCTCTCAAAAGAGAGGGGCTTAATTTCCAAAAAGGAAATTAAGATCATTCCGCCTCTAAAAGAAAAGCCCCCCTTAATCTAAACTTTCACTATAGATGGATGAACAATATCTAAAGCGAATGCTATGGAAGTTATAGAAGACTATTTCTTAAAAAATTCAGTACTCTAGGCAGCCATCATCATATCTAAGCAGAGTGTATGTATACCCATCTTTAAACCTGATTGAGCTTGCGTAAATAATGTGTAGTTTCTCTGTACCAATTCGAGGATTAACCCATTCACTGGCGTCAACTTCATCGAAATCTAAGGGAAACTCTTCATGTGATATGTCAGTACATAGAGAAAGCTGATCCCATGACATTCTGTCCTTGAGAATAAAAGCATCGAAACTATCAGAAGCAACAAAACGCCTGAAGTTACCATCTTTATGGATTACCAAAGCCGCAGGATCTTTCTCTAGAGACTAATCATCCTTCTGAAGGTTGCCTCATACGAAGCTAAACAAGTTTTTTTGATTCTATCTATGTTTTGCCAATTTATATCACCATCACTAATCTCTTTAAGCAATACTCTAGGCATGAGAAGTCCAGATGCAAAACCATTTGCTTGCTTCTCAACTGGGTCATTATATGGATTGTATAGTTGCTGTGTTCCGCAGGAAAACTCCTCATAGTCTCCTGGCATGATATGGAGGCAAACATGTCCGATTTCATGAGCAGCTGTAAAGTTTGACCGCCCCCGATCCTCAATATTTTGATTAATATAAATTATGGCTTTTCGAGTATTCCCTATTGCTTTTCCTAGTAATTTTTCAGAATTAAATGGTTGTTTTTCATAAATTAACTCAAAATTTTTATCGTTAAGCTCTTCAGCAACCTCTTCCGGTTTTATTGGAAGAGAATCAAATCCTACTAAACTCTCTAGCAGTCCTTCTGCCTCTTCGGCTCCTTGCCTCTCTTCGTTCATTTCTGTGAAGTGTCCTTTAGCCTTTTTGCCATATCTAGTAGCCGTTGTTGGTCTTCTGGATCCAAATCATCCATAACACCGAATTTCCTAAAAAATGCCATAGTTTTTTCATCACGATCTTCTAGTTGCTGAGGCTTCTCACCTGTTATGTCATGTATTTCTACACAAAGAGCACCTGCAATCTTTCTTAGAACGACAATAGTAGGAACCCTCTGCTCTCCCTGCTCTATTTTACTTAAAGCAGCAGCACTGATCTTTGCTTCTGCCGCTAGCTGAGCTTGATTCCAGCCTCTAGTCTTTCTCAACTCTTTGATATTTCTACTTATTACCGCTGCCTGTTCTCTTTTTGTTTGCATACAAAATTCACTATGGTTAATTTTTTTATTTCCACTTGTTGACAAGCATGATCATTAATCGGATATTAACAGAAATTAACCCGCCAATTAACACTTGTTAATCGGCAGTTAATTAATAATCTTGAAAAACATTTGGAGAAAATCTTTGAATTTCACTGCAAAAAAACAGCTTGAAGCTATCGGTCATGGACTCGATAGGAAGATCTTTCCATCCGTTTTTATTGATGGCGTAGTCCGGCCCTGCAACTCCATCAAAACCACTCATTTTAAAGGCCAGGAGCAACAAGATGAATACCCACAACAGCAACCGCAAAGACCCTCAACCACAACACGGCCAAGGCCCCAAAGATGGCAAAGGACGCCCAGAAGAGTGTGGACGCCCAGTCAAGCCACATCGATCATCAGCCCAAAACTTCAGAACCTTTATTTAGCTGATCTTGGGAATGTAAAAAATACTTACCCAAATACTGAGATTTGGGAAAATGAGGAAGGTGTCTGGCTAATAACGTCAAGTCAGTTATTAGACAATATATCCTCAACGGCAACGTTTGCCGTATGCATTCCCTTTTCTCCCTATTTACCCGTGAAAGGCTGGGGGTTTTGGAACTCAATAAGCTGGATAGGGCCTCGGCATACAAACTTTCCAGATGGATCAATTTGCGCTTTTGAACCTTCTGATGGTACATGGGTCGCTGGTGACTCAATAGTCTCACTGCTTGATCTATACAGCCTTTGGGCAGTTCGCCATCTATTTCTTAAGGAATTTAGATACTGGCCCGGGCAGCAAGCCGTCCACGAACCATATGAGCGGATTACTGAACTCAACAACGATGAATTGTGTGGATGTGGAAGTGAAGGTGTTAAGTATAAAGACTGCTGTCAGAACGAAGACCTTAAAACAATCAAGTTAACCGATGCCATTCGATTCATAACTGCCCATGGGAGCGAACGTTGTCCCCCAAATTGTGTATTAAGCTTCCTGCAAAAAAAAACCAATCCACCGCAAATTAGTGATATATATTAGGTATGCTGTTATTTATTAAAGACAATGTCTCATAAGATAACCATCAAGAAACCTCCTTCAAACGCCTCATTCGCCATGCCTTAGCATTGGTAGCGCAGTCTAAGGCTTCCTGATCTGAAAATTCATACGGATTAAAATTCCCACCATAAGTTTCCTGAAAGAAATCATTGGTTGGATCTATCAGTTCCATACTCCATTTTGGGAACAGGCGAGTAGCAATAGGTCGGCTACTGATGGTTTGGATATCTTTATGGCGCTCATCTTTTTTAATTGTATTAAGTAACGAGTTAACGTCGCCCTGATCCCCTTCCAAAACCTGAAAGAAATAATGCGCATCAAAAAGCAGAATACCGGTTAGATGTAACTTCTTATTATTTGCTACTGAGGTGCGGACTAGATCAATGAATTCATCTTTATCGAGTGATGTTGTCACTGAACTACAGTAGATAACTCGGATTTTTCCAATCGACATCACATTAATCCTGGGTAATTAGAGTGTTGGCCTGAGTTTATTACATCAATCTGAGTGGGAGTTTTACATTATACAAATGATCTAAAACCCCTTCCCTGAGCCCCCTTAAACCTAAGCAAAATCCATAGTCACAACAACACGCTTCTCAGATGCGCTCACCGCTGGCGAGCGGTGCACTGCCCCTGCGCCTTCATTGCCATACCACCCATCGCCTTTCAGCAGCAACACATCCCCTTCGTTAACCTGCTGGATAGACTCATCATCAGTGTAAAGACCGGAAACATCATCGCTCAGGCCCTGATTACCGGCACCCAGCTTGGTACGATCCAGAACATCATTTGGAAGCCATTCAGACCCTGGGCCTTTATACGTCGTAACTAAACGGCAGCCAAGCTTATCGGTATGGAATCGAGGGCACATCGCTCTACCCAACACCTGCAGCCTCAAGCCCACTTCTTAAAGGTCGAACAGGCAACTGTACATATCCAGTAGCAGAGCCAGATCCTGAACAAACTTGGATTTCCCTTCCAGCTCGGGCAACAGGGACTTCAGAGATTCTATGGCTCGTTCGTTATTGATTACCGAACGCAATTGAAAGTTAGGATGTTGGTCAACCAGTTCCTGACAATACTGTTTAACCTGTTCAGCTAAGTTCCGTCGCAATACAACGATATTGATTTGTTCGTCGTAAATGCTGGGTAATACATCCGGAACTGCGCCTTCAACAAAATTGCTTTCGCTACTCTTCCCTGTGTAGCCCAGATCGTTCTCTCTGACTTCTGCAGCGTTCATAATTTCACCTCAACTTAATTGATATAATATAACATAACTATATCAATTACTTCTTCTACCCAAATATAAAGCACGTCATACAGATTTAGCCGAGCTAATCAGACACAAAGCCATTAAAAACAATAAGTTATTTAATATAAGCATCAGGAGTAGGGAGGTACAGATTTGCTGCCAGCTCAGGTTTGAGCCAGTTCACAATTTCTGATGGCAGTAATCTGATCAATTAATACAGGTAAAGGAAGGGGTTTGTTTAGCAGGTAACCCTGTGCGATCTCACAACCAAATTCGCGGAGATAGTTAAACTGTTCTTCAGTTTCAACACCTTCAGCAATCACTTTCAAATCGAGGCGAGTCGCTAGATCAATGGTCGTCTCAACAATGGCCGTATCTTTCTTTTCAAATGGAATGCCTGCTGTAAATAAACGGTCTATTTTGATGCCTGTAACCGGAATGCTCTTAAGGTAGAAATTAGATGAAAAACCGGTACCAAAATCATCCAGAGATATGTTGAAACCTTCCATACGAAGCTTACTCAACATGCTTACAGCCTCATCCATATTCGATAGCAATAAACTTTCTGTAATTTCAAGTTCAATGCAATGGTGTGGGATCTGATACTGCTTACAGTATTGGACAACCATATCCTTAAGCTTAGGATCTTTAAACTGCTTACTGGATAGGTTGATCGCGATGGTTAGCGAACCCGCCATATCCAACAGTCTCCTTCCATCCTGGCAGGCGCGTTTAATGATCCATTCACCAAGGGAGAGAATATGATCTCCTTCTTCCGCTAGCGGGATAAATTGATCTGGGTATCTGTATTCACCATCCGGCAAGCGCCAGCGGATTAAAGCTTCAACGCCGACAATTCTTCTGCTTTTCATTTCATATTGAGGCTGGTAATGGAGTTCTAATTGATCATTTTCAATTGCACTCTCCAGCTCGGTGAGCAGCTGCCGTTTTTCAAATAGCTTTCTTTCAAGCTTCTCAGAAAAGAAATGATAACTATTGCGGCCACTGCGTTTAGATTTGTACAAGGCCATGTCCGCAAAACGCATCAGATCACAGGAATTGTCCGCATCTTCACCCAAAATAGCGACACCGATGCTGGCAGAAAGTTTTACAGTTACATCTGGTAAAACTATCCGTTCCTGCAGTAGCTGCAGTATACGTTCCATAAGTTTTGAGATATCCATACCATCACAACGCATCAGGATTGCAAACTCATCCCCTCCTAATCTCGCTATATGATCATCCTGCCTGAGAACCCTACGCAAGCGAACAGCAATTTCTACTAGAACAGCATCCCCTACTCCATGCCCATGGGTATCATTTATTTCTTTAAAATAATCGATATCCAGGTACGCCAAAGCAAATTTCTCATCATATCGGCGTGCGGCCACTGCAGAATTTTCAAGGTTTTCATGAAATAACAGCCGGTTCTCGAGACCCGTTAGATTGTCGTAGTACGCCAGTTCCTCAACCTCTTCCCGGGATTCATGAAGCTTGTTAAAAGCCCCCCGGATAGTTCTCGACATCAAGCCCATACGAACTGCCAGCCTTCCGGTAAAGTCCTTACTAGAAAAAGGAGGCTTTTGATAATTCCCCTGGCCAATATCAATGGCGTAGCTCTCTAATAACTCAAACCGTTCTTTGAAAATCGAGAAAACATGCTTCATGAACATGATTGCGATAACAAAGCCCAGCAGCATAGCAACACCCATGGTCAAACTGTGCCTGAAAACCAATTCAGTTAACCTATCGCGTGTTTTTGCTACGGTTTGTTGGAGATCAGCAACTTTCAACTTCATGTCGTAAGAATGCTGTAATGATTTGTTGCGTCTGTCAGTGATGTAACTTTCAATATCTTTTACTAAGAGAATATTGTCACGATAAAGCTGGAAACGATCCGTTGTGGAAGTGATTGAGAGCAGTTCATCTCCAACGCTCTGCAACACCATCAGATATTCGAGAAGTTCGGAAATGTTGACCTCCATCTCCATCTCCATCTCCATCTCCATCTCCATCAAAGCTTGCCGAAGCTGATCCAGAACTGAGAGATGATTCTGAATACCTTCCAGATCTCTTTCCGGGTCCAATGTAATTAATTCAAATTCCAGAAAAAACTTGCTGGTATGAATAGCAATATCGTTGAGAGAGGAATCCAGATTCACATGGGAAGAAAGTTCTTGTTGCACTTCTTGGAGGAAAAGCTCTTCTTCTTTCAATTGCTGACTGATTTCTACACCCAGACTATCTGTTTCTTGCCATGTCAGGCCGATAAGAAGCGCAATAAGAAAAGCGATCAGGAAAGCCAGACGCTTCATTTCAGCTGTGATATTACTTACGCGGTTCCACTTCATGAAACTAAACGCCTGTTAATCAAGAACTGTAGGGCTAAAACTGGAATTGCAATGTCTCTGAGATAAGGTGGTCATCATTATCGGAAGCGTTAAAGACAGCAATCCCTCCGAGGTAACTGTTACCTAATTCAAACTGAACATCATCATGGCCAGTTGATAATTTGCGACGCAATTCCAGTTGCCAGTTACCATCTTTCCAAATGCCTTTCGCCTGAATATCTGCCATTGACCCTTGCGCGACCAACAGCTCATATTTCGGCATCACTTCCTGCTTTTTCTTACCGAAACGCATTGTTCTGTACAGAGGCTCGCCGGCATCGCTTTTTCTTAAAACGTATCTTTTACTGCCATCTGCTGCTGGCAATGCAGCGGCACGTAACAACTTGTTCTGGCTAAGTACGGTAAATTTATCATGCACCAAGCCAAGGGGATTACTGCGGGAAGACTTCCAATGCCACATGTCAGCTTTAAAATCGTTGGCATTAGCCCAGTCAGTGCTGTATTCACCTTCCATTTCAAATTGCATCGCCAGTCGATCTTCGCGCTCTGGGCCCATTACATAACGCTTTTTTGATTCATCCCACACCCAGGCCTTATGAACCAAATTTTCGGAGTAGTCCCTCCATCTCAGATAGAAAAAAACCTCGCCGTCAAAATGGCCGGCTTTTAAAAGCACCTCTGTGGTCTCACTTGAATAAGTAGGGTTTACCGGTTTTACGGCAATTGTAACGCCAGGAACAGAAAGCCAGTCAGCATCGCTACCATCAATTACAGGCTGGTTTTCCAAGGGTGAAACAAAAATCGTTTGTGAATATCCAAGAGGGGAGAGCCAAAACAACAATAATATTGACCATTTAATCACTCAGAAGCTCCTTACGTTATTTTTATATTTGTTAGCTAAGTCTCGGTTCAGTTTTAGGAAAAAGCAATTTTGAGACTAAAATTTCGTCCAGCTAAAGCCCATTTTTCTGCATTCCTACATTGATTTCCGAACTTTCTATAATGTTGGGCTTATCTTAATACGCTATACACCATCCCAGATGTCAAAGAAATGTCTCGAATTTGTCACCAAACCTTCACCTTGTAAAGCTAGCGTAATGGGCCTTTAAATATATATGGCTTCTGGAAGGTATCCCCCATGTCTATGCTGCAAGGTTCACACACTCTGAAAGCGCTGGCTGTATCTGTTGGTGCTGCTCTATTAACAACAACTGCTTACGCTGCACCTATTCAGGTGACCAATGGTAAAGACAGCGGTGAAGGTTCTATGCGTGCTGCTTTGGAAGCAGTTGCAACTGGTAAAGCAGACAGTATCCTCGTTACAACGAAAGAAGAGATCGAAATCACATCTACTCTGGCATACAACGGTATGGCTCCAGTCTCTATTTATGGTAACGGCCAGACAATTGAGACTGACAAAAACATCGACCTGCTGGCGATCACTCAAGGCGCAGACCTGAACATCAGCGGCCTGAAATTCGAAGGCCCTGACGGCTTCAGCATCCAGAACCGTGGCGACAAAAACGGTGCAGCGGGTAAAGGTATCTTTGTTAACGTACGTAAAGACCAGACCGGCACCCTGACTGTAAACCTAAACAACGTAGAAGTGAGCGGCGTTGCTGGCCACGGTATCCACGTGTCTGACTGCGATATTGCAAAAAACTGTGGTGCAGGCTCAGGTGGTGAAGGCGGCGGTTCTGCCGCAACAATCGCAGTAAATGCTTATAACGTTAAAGTTCACAACGTTGGTTTTGGCCGTGTGGATGGCGATGGCCTGCGCGTTGATGAGCGTAACGAAGGTGACATCCACTTCACAGCCCACAACTCAAGCTTCACTAAAGTAGGCGCAGACGGCGTTGAGCTGGACGAAGGCCAGAACGGTAATGTAGTAGTTAACGTGAGCAATGTGGATTTCTCGGATAACGGCGGCTACTGCCAGAAAGATCTTCTGCAACCTTTGCTGCCATCACCTGTTGAAGCTGAGTTCAAACAGGGTGAGTTTGCTGCAAGCAAAGTACCTGCTGAAATCACAGGTTCTCCAGACGACAAATGCTTTGAGCGCGAAGTAGAGCTTTACAAAGACGGTACGGTTGAAGTTTATGAGTTCGGTATCGACTTTGACGATGGCTTCGACATCGACGAAGCAGGTAATGGCGGTATCCAGGCTATTCTTCAGTCAGTAACGATCAACGACAATCTGGATGAAGGTCTGGACTTCGACGAAGAAAATGACGGTGACATTCAGATCACAATCATTGATTCGTCTGCGAAAGGTAATACTGACGATGGTTTCAAGGTCACTGAAGAAGACAACGGTAACCTGAACTCTCTGATCTCTTCTGTTAAGTCTAAAAAGAACGATGGTAAGGGTATCGTTCTGGAATCGAAAAACGACGGCATGGTTGCTGCTCTGATCGAGAATTCTGAGACGGAAGAGAACGACAAAGGCAAGAAATCCGGTCTGAAGATCAAAGGCAAAGGCGTAATCACGCTGAAGAACTCTGAGATCGAAGACGGCTTCAAGTCTAAGAAAGCTGAAGTTGTTAAAATCTGATTAGATAAAATATCTTTTCTTTGAAGGGGAACCATCGGTTCCCCTTTTTCGTTTCTGCATTTCATGGTCGATGTACCGAAATTCCACCCCGAATACAAACCCAATCATAAATTAGCTACCACTAATCTTTTGTAGACTATACTCATTGATACATTCCCTTTGAGCCTGTTGTACAGAGGATTAAAACCGTTGAAATTGTCACACAAGCTTATCCTTATAGAGTTCATCTTTATCCTGATATTAATGGGCGGAGTCGCTTTGGTTGTGAAGTTTATAGCGTTACCCCAGGTGGAATTAATCGAGCAACAACAAAAGCAAGAAGATATTCAAAGAGTCAAAAACACCATCCAATCTGAGCTCAATAAACTCAGCATCTTGGCTGCAGACTGGGGACACTGGGATGACACCTACGAATACTCTATCGCTCAGAATGAAGAATATGAAACCTCAAATTTAATCCCCGAATCTCTTGATACTGCAGGTGTGGACCTGTTAATCATTGTCAATAAACAGGGGAAAATAATCTCGCGTCTTGGCAATCCGGATATACTCGATGTTTCTAATTTTTCACTGACGTCAAAGAATCAAATCACTACCCAATCTGACATTTACTCAGCTTTTGAAGAAGGTGATGTCAAAGGTATCTACGCCACAGAAAAAGGCAGCCTCCTTCTTTCCAGCAGTTCGATCATGAAAAGTGATAACACAGGGGAAACTCAGGGAGCACTTTTCTTTGGC
>JBMYLM010000027.1:0-38143 GCA_049596335.1 Neptuniibacter sp. | reverse complement strand
CACAGATTTTCGAGGGGGAAAACCTATGCAGATACCTTTTTCTGTGAGCATAGAATCCAGTATCAAAGCGGCAATGTTGAGTGAGGTGAGGTCGCCATTGCCTATCAATTATGAGCGAGTACGATATTAATGTTATTGATAATGATTTGCAACACCGTTACCAATAAAAGATTAAATTAATTTCTTTACCCCTTTTCCCCTTTGGTGCGAAGAGAGCTCCCCTTCCCCACTCAAACATAACCCAGAGGTATTTCGGCCAAGCTAATGGTAATATCCATTGCAAATCAAAGCCCTGCCGGAAACCCCAAAATGAAGCGTTCCACTGTACAAGCTGACCTGATGCTTCTTTTAGTAGCCATCATCTGGGGTTTTGCTTTTGTGGCACAGCGCTTAGGGCTGGAGCACCTGGGTCCATTTGGTTTTAATGCTTGTCGTTTTTTACTGGGTGCTATCTCACTTCTGCCGTTGTTACTCTTTCTTAAGCCGCCCTCAGATCATTCAAATCTGGCAATACTGAAATACGGAGGCATTGCGGGCCTGGTGCTTTTCGCAGGTGCTTCTTTCCAACAAGCGGGGTTGGTTTACACCACTGCCGGTAATGCAGGGTTTATCACCGGCTTGTACATTATCCTGGTACCTGTTTTTGGGATCTTTCTTCGTGAGCACACCTCAATAAATACCTGGCTTGGAGGCTTCCTGGCGGTTGTTGGGCTCTACTTACTCAGTTTTCAGGATCTGAGCCGTGTTAATTTTGGCGATATTCTGGAGTTATTAGGCGCTGCATGCTGGGCCATTCACGTTTTATTGATCGCTAAATTAGCACCTAAGCTGGATAACCTGCGTTTAGCGATTGCCCAGTTTCTGGTGTGTGCAGTGCTAAGCGCCATGGTTGCCCTAACAATTGAAAGCGATAGCTTTGTTATTGGCAACATAACTCTTTCGTGGGTGGCTATTGCCTATGCGGGCATCATATCAGTGGGCATTGCCTATACTTTGCAGATATTTGCACAGAAACACGCCGCTCCGGCTCACGCCGCAATCATCATGAGCCTTGAAGCGGTAGCAGCCGCATTTGGTGGTTGGCTGATACTGAATGAACAATTCAGTAATGCAGGACTCATAGGCTGTACGCTAATGCTGATGGGTATGTTGATTTCGCAGTTACCTGCCATCCATAAACTGCATAAAAAGCAGCAGGGCTAACACCGACAAACCTGCGAACCACGACCAAACTGTGCGACAATTTGTCACTTCTTAAAGGGTGACCCAAACCCGTAAAATATTGTCTCTGCCGGATAGCTATTTATGACCAAACCAGAACCGCAAAAAAAAGCTGTTTTACCGTTTATTTCGATTGCAGCGGTACTAATAGGCCTGGGACTTGTACTCTATTTACCGGGTTTAATTCAGACAGACAATCAGGTGTCTGCATTAAAGCTCATAAATCCGGATTGCAGCCTTAACAATGGCGAATGTGTAGCAAAGCTGGATCAGCACGAAATCGCACTTGAGATAAAAAGTGAGACGATTCGCTCTGCAACACCCATGTTATTTGAAGTGACGCTGAACAATATACAAGCCGATCAGGTGATGCTGGACCTGAAAGGTAAAGAGATGTTTATGGGACTGAATCAGGTCATGCTGATGCCTGTTGCTGATGACCCAAATCGCTGGCAGGGAGAAGTGACTCTGGCTGTTTGTACCACTGGCGAGATGGTTTGGGTCAGTTCCGTTGTATTGGAAAAAGGCGGCCAAAAAACTCAGGCTGATTTTGAATTTATAGCCAGATAAGTGATCGAGGATGCACTGTGAAAACGTTAAGAAATCTACTGTTACTGACCGCATGCATGCTGATCGGCGTGGCCATTGCTTTCTATTTCCGCCCGCAACCCGTTGAACAACGCATAGCTCTGGGCGAAAAAATCGGTGGTGACTTCGCCCTGACTTCAAGCCAGGGACCATTAACTCTGGAAGACTTTCGCGGCAAGGTTGTACTGTTTTTTATCGGTTACGCCTCCTGCCCGGATGTTTGTCCTACGGCCCTCGCGGTTGCTTCTCAGGGTATGAATAAACTTTCCGCTGAAGACCAGAAGAATGTCCACGGCATTTTCATGAGCGTAGACCCGGAACGGGATACCTTGGAAAAGCTCTCCAAGTACGCTGGTTTCTTCCATCCTAATTTTCATGGTGGCACCTCTGACCGCGAAAACATCGACAAAATAGTCAAACAGTACGGTGCTTTTTACCGCAAGGTGGAGTTAAAAGACTCCGCTCTGGGTTACGCAATCGACCACTCATCGCGCATTTATCTGATAGATCAGGAAGGCCAGATCGCCAAGATCCTGCCCCATGCCATGAGTCCGGGTCAAATCGTTACCGAGATAGAACAACTTTTATAAACAAGGATTAGATATGAGCAAGTTTCTTAAGAGATCTGCCGCTGTACTTTCACTTCTGAGTGTTTCAATGTTCGCACTGGCCGAAGTAACTGTAGAGAGCCCTTATGTTCGTGCAGTACCTCCGGGTCAGACCAATACTGCCGCTTTCATGCAGCTGAAAAATGAAAGTGCCGAAGCGGTCTCTCTGGTTTCAGCCAGCTCCAGCATTGCTGAAAACGTAGAGTTGCATAACCACATCAGTGAAGATGGCGTAATGAAAATGCGCCAGGTTGAACTGATTTCTATCTCAGCCAATGGCAACGCTTCTCTGGAACCGGGTGGCTATCACGTAATGCTGATCGGCCTGAACAAAGAGATTGCAGCAGGAGATATGGTTGATCTGGAAGTGAAGTTCTCTGACGGCAGCAGCCAGCAACTGACAGTACCTGTGAAAAAAGTGATGGCACATTCCCATCACCATCATCACTAAACACCTTTTTCGAAAGCCCGGTTCGCCCCCTTCTGCCGCAATGCTGTTCATTTAAGACAATTTATCGATGAAGTCATCCCTGCGAAAGCAGGGATCCACTATGAAAAATCCCAAAACCATGGATTCCCGCCTTCGCGGGAATGACCCATAAACCCTTTAAGTGAACAGCATTGCCCTTCTGCCGGGCTTTTTCTTCAAGCGTTGCTTTTATTCACTCGAAGTAAATATTAAAAAACCGATCATCAATGGATTTAACTGTTTCGGATTGATAGGGATTATCTAACCGGAATGAAACGCGGTTTTTAATCTCGCTTCTCAGGTCGATGCCCCGCTCACTGAAATGACGGGTGATCAGCTTAATCAACTCTCCGTTATCATAAATCCGGGTTAAGCCTAACATCAGGTCCTTATACAGCTCGCTGTTATCAGGGTTTATATAGAAGAAATCACCCTGTTTGTAGATCAGCACAATACGCTGATCAATGGATATATCTGCCGTCTCACTCCAATGCGTATAGTCGTCTTTTACTTCCCGGATAGAACGGGGAATGAAGTCACCGTAGCCCTTGTTTAATTGCTCTGGCAACTCTGAATAGTCGCCTAATACAACGTCGAATCCAGCGTCTCTTAATATATAGGAATCAACCCAGCCAGCCCCCTGCAGGGGTCGAAACTGTTTCAGGTCGCTCAAACGATTCACTGACTGATATTTCAGTTGATCTTTGGTGGGAATAATTAAAACGCGGTATCCCAGTAAACCATAATCAAATGGAATAGGCACCAGGCGCAATCGGCTCTCCCGTAAGCTGTCACTGGCACTCCACATTAAGTCCAGCTCGCCGTTTTCAACGAGCTTTTCAGCCCGGACCTGATCAACATTTCTTTGCGGTGAGGCCTGAAGACTGTAGGTACTTCCAGAATATTTAAGTGCGAGCTTGAGGACTTTGATATTAAAGCCGATACGTTCCACACCACCATCAGGTATTGAGTAAGTAATTGTTTTACCCGCCGCTGCAGTGGTCGCCGTCAGCATAAAGGTAAGACACATTGCATAAGCGATTATCGGTTTCAAAATACTCAACAAGGGTTTAGCTGACATATCTGCTTTTTACTCAGTTCCGGGACTCATCGAAAAGACATTGAAATATTTATCATCAATCGCCTTAACCGCATCCGTCAGGTATGGATTGTTTAAACGAAACGACACGCGTTGGTTAATTTCTTTTTCAATATCAACGCCCTGCTCACGCATAAAATCAGACAGGAACGCTTTAAGCTTGCCGTTTTCATATATGCGCTCAAGTCCTACTTTCAGGTCCTGACGTAATTGATGATTTTGTTTATTAACAAAAAAGAAATCTCCTTGTTTATAGATCAACAACGAACGCTGATCCACCACAAAGTCGGCCACGTCAGACCAGCGCTCCATATCAAAACGGATTTCACGAATAGAACGAGGCAAAAAATCCCCCCGATTAGCCGCCAGCATTTTAGGTAAGTTCTCATAATTACCCAGATGCACATCAAAACCAGCATTTAATAGAATATAAGTATCGACCCACTCATTCACCTGAAGCGGCTGGAACTTCTGCAAATCGGATAAACGGTTAACCTCTGCAAAAACAGCCTGATTCTCTTCCAGAATGATTAATAACCGAAAACCCAGTAACCCATAATCCAAAGGCACCGGCACAATACTCACCCGGCTTTCACGCAAACTATCGCTTGCCGCCCACATAACATCCAACTCACCTCTGGAGACCATTTTCTCAGCACGGGAAGGGCTGACTTCCGCAGTTTTATGCGGCTTCACGTCATATTCATTATCAGAGTGCGCCAAAGCCAGCTTGAGTACATCAATATGCATCTGCACACGCTCAACATCACCAAAGTACACCGGATAGGTGATGGTTTGCCCCGCCCACAAGTTTTGAGCACTCACAAAAGTAAGCAGCAAAAGAAAATTGAAGTATTTGGGTGAAATACGATGAATCATCATATTAGTAGTTCACTGCCTTACATAGCAGCAACATCCTTATTAAGCCCTACCCGGTTTATTTTAGTTAGATAATATCCATCTGGTACATGATGATATTAGCAGTATCAGGAAGATTAGAAATTAAATTATTGCCTTCAACCGCTAATACACACTTAAAAAATTGATCGCCCTAGGGGAAAGAATCCTGCGGTATCCAGTCTGCACAAAGCACGGTAGAAGTGAACAAAAGGATTTGCTACTGTTCTGGATACAACGTCAATTTGACGTATTTCTCCAGGGTGGAGAAATCCTCAGTTAGGGATAACAGATGCAAAAAAATCGTTACACAGATTTTCCGAAATTCATTTTCCAGAGATATATGTCAAATTGACGCAATTAATTACGTCAATCTGACATATATTTAGCTGTTATGTGTCATGGAGGAAAATATGCTTGAAAAGCTTCATTCAGAACTCAAATCTGTTGTAGAAAGAGAAGTGAAATCTGGAAACTCAGTTTCTTCCATTAGTGATTCATGGCCTCAAGCGGGAAAAGTTAATGTCCTGCTAGTAAAGCGGTTTGTATCTAATCATCATGAAACGAAAAGACTTCTTTTTGTTAAAGACAATGACCCCCACCACAAAATGGAAATGTACTTGGATAAGGAAACGGGTGATTGTGTTTATTGTTCAGCGTTATGAAACCAAGGTTGTTTCGAGAATGCCACATAACAAGGTGCTTAACACGCATGTCACTTCGTGCCATGCTGGGACACAAACGCGGCGAGGCTTCGCCATTTTCGCACCGCATTCGTGCCCGTTAGCTTAGCGTTACGAACAAATGGGCTCAGAGTAGATTTATTCTGCTCTTCCGGACTACAAAGCTTTTCCTCGCCACTAGCAGCCGAAGGCGTTCTCGCTACTCGTAGCTGAGCTTCGCTCAGCGTCCTCTCTAATTTTTATTCAATACACCCACTTCCAGATCCTCAAACCAATCCAGAAACTTATTTACATTTTCACCTTTAAAAATGCGTCCATGCTGAGGGCACATCATCTTCACATCCAGTTCCCGGACCCTTCTCACCCAATCCAGTTTGGCCTCATTCGAAGGCATCCAGCGTTGGTGGAATAATTTCATCTTAGGGATATGCGCTTCAAAGTCATCTACCTCAAGGGGGGCATCATCGGCTTCAAGAGCAGCACCAATATCACCTGACATCAGAATGCCTGAGGCTGGATCAAACACGTTAAAATTGCCCGATGAGTGAAGGTAGTGTGCAGGAATAAAGTCCAGATGAACGCCATCTAAGGTAAGTCTATCCCCTTCATCCGGTATTGGGCTGTAGGTGATGCTTTGCATACCAAAATGACGGATAAAGCCTTCCCACAGCCATGGGGAATGGAGTGTTGCGTTTTCCAGCACCTGATCCCATAAACCCAGCGAAGAAATAATATCCGGGTCCTGATGAGAGGCAAAAACATGGGTTATCCTTTCAATCGGAACACTTTTTATAATAGTGGTGAGCATAGATGAGAACAGCTCCATACCACCTGGATCCATGAGTAGCGCATTGTCTTTAGTCACCACCATATACTGGTTTGTATCGATTATTTTGTCGGGCTTGTGCGGATCGCGCCCAAACATAAACCAAGTATGGGTGTCATTTTCAAAAAGCTTGTGTGTTTTCATCGGGCTGTTTCTTCAGTTTAATGACCAGGCGCAGAGCGTCAGCGATCAGCTCTTTAATCGCTCCTGTAACACTCTCAACATTATCCGCTACATTATTCAAAGCATTCTGATGGATGCTGGTAGCCTGCAGCGCTTCAATACGGGACATGGTGACTACAATATTGGCCGAGCGTAGCTCCCCTGACATACTGTCCAGTTCAGCATGAAGATTACTCAGCAGATTGATGTAGGAGTCGTGTAGCTCCTGCTGATGCTGCTGCGCTCTGCGCCGGGCAACATCCATGCTGTTCAGGTAGGGAGAGTCATGAGCATTAATATAAACCTTATCAAGATGCTCCAACACACGATCGGTCTTATCTTTTTCGGTCGCAATACGACTCAGCTCACATGCCATTTCATTGATTAATGTGGAGGATGAGGTGGTGATGCTGGCATAACGGTTAATGAAGTCGGTGAGTGGACGGAAACCAGCCGCCGAGTCGCCCGCCTGCAGAGCAAGCGCTTTTGCATTACTGGCAGTAAGGGTAAGTCTGCGACAAATTTTCATCGTCGCATAAATATTGGAGACAATGACCGCTGTGACTACAAAAGTATTTTCCACAATTCGAATAACTGTTCGCCGTTGAGTAATGGCGGTTATTAAATCATAGACAAAATGCTAGAAAGTTACTTTTTCAAGACGATTTGATTGATATCAAACAATTAAGGAACCTGAGAACAAGTCCTGTTAGCGCTATGCAAGCCCTGAAGGCTGTAAATGTAAGGCGCAGTTCGCCGTTAATGGCCGTAGCCCTTAACAAGAGCTGCAACACAGCAGATACAGTCTACAGGGCTTGCCCTCCGGGGCTTTTGTGATGATCCACACTCCGTGTCAGTACTTTTTGAAAGGTCCAGACATTACTGCAAAGTACTTCCTTGATTGTGAACCATCACATAAGCCAGAGCGCAAACACGACTTGTTCGCAGGTTCCCTAAGTGAATCAATAAGGTTTTAGTGATCCTTTAATAGGATCACTTGGTTTATAGTGTGAAGTCTCCTGCACTCAACTTTTCTTTTCCGCTGGCGTGTAACAACACCTTCACTAATTGCGATAGCCTGTCAGGCATACCCTTCTCCAGTAGTTTTTGTACTGTTGCATAGACATTCCCTTTGAACTGATCACTTGCGCCCAGATCTGATGAGAGGTTGTCTGCGCTGAAATGGAATTTATGTCCGGATGCAACCGACATAATCCATTCATAGGCCTGCGGTTTTATCTCGACTTTCTCAAATTCAGCTTGTTCCTGAGCTGTGCGGCCATCGGGTTTATACCAGTAACCAAAGTCCACCAGCTTTCGTCGTTCAGAACCGGCTACGCACCAATGGGCAATCTCATGCAATGCGCTGGCATAAAACCCATGTGCAAAAACTACTCGGTTATGGGGGTTCTGATCATCCTCGGGCAAGTAGATCGGTTCGTCATCACCACGAACGAGAACAGTATTGTAGTCTGGGAGAAATAACTGATTGAACAGTTCGATCAGTTGATCAACCGAGGGTTTGTTTATTTCTTTCACAAGCTTATTTCTTTCACAAGCATCTTTCTAAAAGGGCGTTCTTAGTTGGTTACAAATGGCTGCCAGATGTCTTGTTTCAACCACCAGGTATCACCATTAATTTTGTCGAGTCTGGCAGCAACGTATCCCTTAACATCGTTATCTGCACGCAGTACCACAACTTCGTAATCAGAGGGTCCTGTAGCCCCACTTTCTTCGAGCAGGTTCCATCGCCCCTGATCTGCCAGCCAACTCTGACCAGTAAATCGGTCATATCTGATCAGCACCCACTGGCCTTTTGAGGTGTAAGCTGAGGTAATTTTAAACTGACCATCCTGAACGCTATTGCCCAACTGATTTGCAACCAGTGTGAGTTGGTCCAGCACTCCATTGAAAGCTTCAACATCGATCTGTTTCTGGGCAGGTTCTTCTGTGGCTGCGGATTGATTCGCCATCAGAGCATCTTTAATGCTCTGGATATGGATAAACAGCGCTTGATTCTGCTGCTGCATCTCAGCCGCTTGTGTCTTAAGTTGGAAAAGTTGCTCCTGCACTGCAGTCAAACGACCATTCAGGGCAGCCATATCCGATTGTTTCTGAACCGGTTCAGCACCCTGAGGTTGCATCGGTTTTGTCGTGACCTGGCGTTCCGGTTTTACAGCCGTTTCCGGTGTATTTTCAGCTGCAGGTTCTGGTGCTTCAGATTTCACACCTGTTGAATTACATGCCGTCAGCATCAATGTCGCAAGCAGAAACAAAATTCGTAGTTTCACCAGAAACCTCTCGGTCATTTAAAAATCAGGCAGGTATTTTTACATAAACCCAGACCAAACAAAAAGGGGCCATTAAGGCCCCCTTTTAAAAGTTTTTTGTTGCTACGCTTTTGGGTACGCTGCTATGCCTGGGTTATCAGCAACATTCTTAAGCACAGGCGTATTCAGTTTCTCGATACGAGCAACCTGCTTATCCCTTAAGTACTCAGCAACCACATCCCAGATGATAGGGCCTTCGGACTGAGAACCTACCGTAGCCCAACCGGATACCATGTAGGTTTTGCTCGCCTCGATCTTCTCGCCATTATTAAGCGTCATCTCAGTGATACGCTTACCAATTGGCTGCAATGGATCACAGATATAATCGAAGCCACCTACCCTAACCATATCACCACCCGATTGCAGATAAGGTTCTGGGTTAAAGATGTTGTCTGCGACATCTTCCAGAATCAGTTTCAGATCCGCACCTGTCATTGGACGTACATAAGTTTCCGGATAGGTGAGGCAGGTCTGATCCAGAACATGCTCCATGGTAACCTTCTGCCCTTCAAGGACTGAAGTACCCCAACGGAAGCCTGGCGACAAGGATATCTCTGCGTTGTTCACCGCCATTAAGGCATCACAGATCACCTGATCAAAGGTACCGTTGAAGTTACCGCGACGGAACATCACTTCATCCGCAACCGCTAACTCTTCACTTAACCAATCGGTGTATGGCGCACGTATTTCCTGAATCAGTTTTGCCATGGCTGGATCTGCCGGCAAGATCTCAGAGAATACAGGTAGCAGACGGTAGTTATAGCCCTGAACCTTGCCATTGCGGATATCCAGATCCATGACACCCAGGAATTTACCGTTGGAACCCACATTACACACCAGCGTCTGACCGGCATTATTCTTAACGATGGTCGGCTGTGGCATGCCATCGTGGGTATGACCGCCAAGGATCACGTCGATACCCGACACCCGGGATGCCATTGCGATATCAACATCCATACCGTTATGGGAGATCACAACCACAGCATCCACTTTTTCTTCCGCACGAATCTGGTCTACCAGTTCCTGCATTTCGCTGTCGTAGATATCAAAGGTCCAGTCTGGAATAAATCGCGCCGGGTTGGCAATTTTAGTACGTGGGAAAGCCTGTCCAATGACGGCAATTCGCGCCCCACCTAACTCTTTAATGGTGTAAGGCTTGAATACATGACCTGTATCTTCATCAAATACATATTCATCAGCACCATCAAACAAGGCATCTTCCGTAGCAAAAATATTGTTTGCCAGGAACTCACCGTTGAAGGCTTTGATGTTGTTGAGAATCTCTTCCTGATGATAGGTAAATTCCCAATGACCGGTCATGATATCCACACCCAGCTCATTGGTTGCCTTAACCATATCCATGCCGCGGGTTTTAAATGCCGTACCTGAACCCTGCCAGGTATCGCCACCATCCAGCAGCAAAGTATTCTCAGCACCAAAGCTTTCGCGCATGCGATTAACAAGTGTTTTAAGGTGCGCAAAGCCACCGACCTTGCCGTATTTATTCGCAGCTTCACCAAAGTTCAGATAGGTAAAGGCATGAGCTTCCAGTGAATTTGGGGCAATACCGAAATGATTCAGTAATTTGTCGCCCACCAGATGCGGGGCTTTGCCAAACGCAGTTCCCACACCCAGATTTACGTTAGGTTCGCGAAAATAAACTGGCAGTAACTGCGCATGGCAGTCTGTCATATGCAGCAAACGAACGTTGCCACTTTTAGGCACTTCATAAAGATCGCCCGGCTGCTTTTTAGCAGCAAAACCTGTAACCGGCAGCACTCCCGCTGCTCCGGCCATGCCCAGTAGACGGGCAAACTCCCGGCGAGACATCGACATATTAATTCACCCTAATATTCTGTCTTGGAGTAAAAAAAAATGCCTGTACGTCTCAAACGTTAACAGGCACTTTCAGACATGAACTGACCTCTTACTGAGGTACAGCCAGATGCCAGTTTTTCTCAGCATAGTGATACTGCTGAATACCAATACGCGCGTGGTACTTAGCCTGTGCAGCCAGGTCCAGCGCTTTCTGATATTCACCTGCATCGATAGCCTTCTGAGCATCCTTGAGAATGCCTTTAGTCAGCTTCCACTCAAAACCCAGCTCGCCAACTTCTTTGTTTTTAGCCATCGCTTTTGCCAGAAGATCTTCGGCATTCGCTTTTGTAGCTTTAACGCGGGCTTCCATCTCTTCTTCGTGGTTAGTGTGGTACTGATTGCCATTCCAGGTAAACACATGATCCGGACCGTACATCGCACGGTTCATTTCAAAGGCTTCCTGAAAGGATTCTGCTGCAGCAAAGGTTGGCGCCAGTGCCAGGGCAGCGATCAATAGTGTTTTCTTCATTTTGCTACCCTCCATTATTTACGTGCGCCCGGGCCATTTACGACCAGACCATTCGACATGTAAGTCTGGAAATACTCCAGATTACGGAATGTCTCATGCTGCGGTTTTAGCGGCTTAGAACGGGAATCTTTGTGGCAACCACTGTAACGACGGTGCAGTGTACCTAACTCACCCCATTTTGAACGGAACACCGGGAAATGAGTTACATGCCCCATCATTGGTGATGGCAGGTCCGCTCGGATAAAGACATTGGAACCCTGTAGGTGGCAGTTAGCACAAGAAAGGTTCAGTTGACCACGCTTGGTATAGAAGAACTTTTTGCCTTCCAGATAGGCAGCCATAGCATCTTGATCACCTTCAGGGATTTTTATGTCGAAGACTTTATCCCTTGAAGTCCATGCCATGTAAGCAGAAACCTGAGCAATTTCGCCCTTGCCCCACCTCAATGGTTCTTCACCATTCTTTTCACGGCACTCGTTAATTTCCTGCTCAAGCGTTTTTACCGTGCCTTCCTCTTTGCTCCAGTACGGATAGTTCTGGCGAATACCAATACCTCCGTTTTCAAAGCAATCCGCATAGCCCTTACCGTTTGCAAAAGGCGTATTGAAAAGCTCTTCACCTTTCTCTACATCAAATTCATAAGGAGGGAACTCTTCAAGCTCTACCCACTGCTCACGAGAAGCAGCATCAACGGCATAAATACCGTTCACGTAATCTGAAAATTCAGCTTTAGGGAAGCGGTCCTTATAGTACTTCTGCAAAGCCATTCTATCTGCTTCAGGATCAACCGTTTTAAGATCAAATCCTGAGTCGGCAGCATGGGTCAGCTGAGTTGCCGCTGCAACTGTGAGACCCAGTGCTAATGTTTTTATTATTTTCATTCTTCTCACCCCGAAACACATCCAGCAATTGAGCATGCTGTTTATTTGATCTTGGCTGTTTCCGTCGCAGTTTTACCTGTACTTTCAACCCAGGTCATTGTCAGCTCGTCACCTTTAGCGCCGCCTGCAAAGTTGAATGCGAAGTATGGGTTTTTAGAAACCGCTGTACCCATGTTGGCAGCAAATACTTCTTTACCACCGTGCATTACTTTCAGTTCTTTCAGGTACATCTCTGGAATTTTTTCACCCGTCTTCTTGTCTGTGCGAAGACCTGTTTCCATGATGTGTTTCGCCATCAGTTTGACTTTAGTTTTGTCGCCTGCGGCTTTTGCTTTAACTTTAATAATACCTTTAGCCATGATTCTTACCTCTTCTTCGGCTCAATTCCGGATTAACCGCCACAACCACCGATGGTTACTTTCACCTCTTTAGAGGCACTGTAAAGTTTGCCATCTGCTTTAACTACAGCAGTCACTTTTGAGGTTTTGCCCATACGCAGACGTGTTGCAACGTCAGCTTCTGTACCGGCAGGAACCATGAATTCAACAACCAATGGAGTTGGGTTGTTTTCAACAAAAATACTCATGCTCTCAACATTCGCCAACGTAGAGCGAACAGTTACTGGCACAACCGCACCGTTTTCTGCGATATCAGGTGCTTTTAGGGTTACTTCTGCGCTCTCTTCTGGTGTACCACCCAGAAGTTCATTCATAGCCGTAGCCTGATCTTGGGCTTTAAATGCCTTTTCGCTCCATGCGGCGAGTGCTATACGTGGCATCAGGACACTTGCACCTATCAGTGCACCGCCTGCTGCGATAGCTTTTACAACTGAACGACGATTCATGCTCATTCTCTTTACCTCTTACGTTCACCCTCTGCGGGGGATCAGAACTGGTAGATGTACTCTACAACAGCGTCAATTTCTTCTTCTGACAAAATCCAGTGCTTGCCGAGTGGCGGCATGATTGTCAGCGGATTATTTTTTGAAGCATCCCAAATCTGGGCACGTAACTTACGTTTGTCTGGAAAACGCTGCTTCATTGCGATGGTCGGTGGGCCTTGGTTTCCTGCCAGGTTAGCGTCTGGATCATCGATCGCATGACAGGAGATACAGTTACCACGGGATTTACCCATATAGACTGCTTTACCCATGGCAATCTGGTCTGCATGGTTGTCAGCTACAGCAGGTGCGGCTGAAAACATAGCTATCAGACCAGCGGAGCACAGGGCTGTGGTCAGCTTCCGCATTTTTTCTCCTCCGGAGTTCCGTCTTACGACAGTATTTTTTATTTTTATGGATGCCCTTAAAGGGCGAAGGCGGTTACTTTATAACCGCCAACTATAAACTAATAACTTACTGGCTAGATTCAACCATGTAAGCAACGGCCTCTTCAACCTGTTTGTCACTAAGGTCTACCCTGCCTCCTTTAGGGGGCATTACACCCGTATCACCGGTGAAACCTTTGATCGCATTTTGTACCAGTTTTGGCATGCCTTTCTGGATTCGTGGTGCCCAGACATCCGCATCTCCAAACTTCGGAGACCCCGTCAGACCCGATCCATGACAAACCTTGCAGGCACCGTCATAGGTTGCTTTACCTGCAGCGGCCATTTCAGACAGTGCTGCTTTAGCAGAACCACCATGAGCCGCCAGAGTTTCACCTTTAAGTGCAGCCTTACGTGCTTTCTCTTTATGCTGTTCCTGTTCCATCTGTGCATCGTGTGAAGCCGCCGGAGCATCCGCGCCCTCTACAAAATGACCTACTGGAGTGATCCCTCTCAGAGTGCCTGCAATTTTCAGTTTCTTAGGATCAGCACAGTTTTTCATACAACGCGCATTCTTCACATCCGGACGAGGGTCAACAAAGAAGTTCTCTTCATTCGGCATCTTAATGGAAGCCAGATTATCTTTTGTCAGAACAAAGTCTTCTTCGATGATCTCATTCAGATACAGAACATAAGCCGTGATGTCATATACCTGCTGATCCGACAATGAACGCGGTGCAGTAAATGGCATCGCCCGACGAATATAGTCATACAGTGTAGACGCATAAGGCCAGTATGAGCCTACCGTTTTAGTCGGACGCTCTTCTGTCAGGGTATCTTGGCCACCCGCCAGAACCGGCCAGCGGCCTTCACCTTCACCAAACAGTCCGTGACAAGTCGCGCAGAACTGTTCATACAGCGCTTCACCTGCTTCAACTGTACCCTCTCCTGCAGGTAAGCCTTTACCGTCTGGGCGGATATCAATATCCCAGCCAGCAATCTCTTCTGGTGTGGCAGTTGCACCAATTCCATATTGGCCTGCCTGAGCAGTGCCGGTCAGGGTTAATGCTGCACCCAAACCCAGAGCCAACAGGGATTTTTTCAGCAGTTTGCTATCAAGTGATCTGAACATTGGTAACCTCCCCTGTAGACGCAACTTTCCAGGTGTGGATAGAGTTTTTGTGGTAGATAGAGTTGCCGCCACGCACTTCACGTAGCTGAGACAATGTTGGCTGTACATAGCCCGTCTCATCGATTGCACGAGACTGCAGCAACCAAGGCTGTCCATCCCACTTAGTTACCAGGCTGAATCGGGTAAGAGCTTTATCCAGAACCAGACCCTTCAGTTTTGCAGATACCCAGTTCACGCCGCCATCGAAGGAAACATCAACTTGTTTGATCTTCCCACGACCTGACCAGGCCAGACCTTCAATCTCCAGGAAGCCTTTCTGAACCAGAGGTTTCTCAGGGCATGGTGAAGTGATAACGGAATTGGTTTCCTGCACAAAGGTAAATTTACGTGCACGGCCATCCGGCATCAGATCCGTATATTTGGAGGTTTCTTCGCGGTGATACCAAGGCTTATCTCCGATCTCGAGACGACGCAGCCATTTAACCGAGGTATTACCTTCCCAACCAGGGTTCAAAAGACGCACAGGGTATCCCTGCTCTGGGCGCAGCATTTCACCATTCTGCGCATAAACCACCAGCGTGTCATCCAGTGCTTTTTCAATTGGAATTGAACGACTCATGTGTGAACCGTCAGCACCTTCTGCCAGAATCCACTTACCTTCCGGTTTAACACCGACTTCGTCCAATAAGACTTTCAGCGGCACGCCGGTCCATTCGCAACAGCTCAGCATACCGTGAGTGAACTGCAGTGCTTCCATCTGAGCACCTTTCCACTCCATACCGCCGTTGGCTGGACACTCGATAAACTTGATCTGTGAAACCGATGGAAAACGCATCAGGTCTTCCATTGTGAAAATGATTGGGCGCTCAACCAGACCGTGAATAATCAGACGGTGCTCGTCCGGTTTTATCTGCGGTACACCACCGTGGTAACGCTCAAACACCAGACCATTTGGGGTGATGATGCCCTGCATATCCTGCAGTGGCGTCATAGAGATGGAAGCAATCGAATCCGCCGTCAACCACGGCACCGTTCTTCGTACTACATGCTTTTCATATTGTGAAGGCGAGCCATAAGGATGTTCTACTACACCGTGACCAAGCTGCTTACCCCAAGCTGGTTCATTAGGCGGCAGGTTCGCTTTATTAATCTCACTTGCAACAGAAGTGCCTGCAATTGTTGTTGCTGCCATCCCTGCAGCCGCTGCGACACCTTTACGCAAAAAATCGCGACGATCATTGATCGACAAATGCTCGGATTCCCGGGCCATTTGTTCCATCAATTCGCGGGTGCTCGGACCTTTGATGATATTGGACATGCATGCCTCCACATGGCGAAGTCTTAGGCTGGTTTCTTAATATTATTATTAGAAATAACTATATATATTTTTAGAATATACAAGAATTCGACCATCGTATATAGCTAATATAGTAAAAGCTCATATTGAATTTTCTGATAATAATTTTTCGCCATATCAACACTTATAAACTACTCAATTTGCGATACAGGGTGCGTTCACTGACACCCAGTTTTTCTGCTAATTCCCGATTGTTCCCTGTAAATTTTTCTCTCACATTCGCCAGGTAATGATTCTCAAGCTCTGCCAATGGCACTATTTTCATTGGTTCCACTGAACCCGTATCACTGACCATCAGCGTATCTCTCCTGCATTCCGCAGGCAGATGCTCTATGCCTATTTGGTTGTTATCTGTGAGTAACACCGCCCGTTCCAGAATATTTCTCAACTCCCGGATATTCCCCGGAAAGGCATAGCTCTTGAGTGCTGTAATCGCTTCCTGACTCAGACCGACTGCCGCATCATCTGTGATACGGTTTAACAACGCGGTGGTTAATAGAGGGATATCTTCTTTGCGCTCTCTCAGTGAAGGCAGCTCTATGGGGAAAGCAGAAATTCGGTAATAGAGATCCCGACGGAACTTGCCTTCATCAACCAACTGCCGAAGGTTTTTGTGGGTAGCACACACTAATCTGAAATCCGCCTGTCTGAGTTCAACCCCACCCACAGTACGATAAGTTCCGGTTTCTATTAAACGCAGCAGCTTAACCTGAAGAGACAGAGGCACATCGCCAATTTCATCAAGAAACAGAGTGCCACCACGTGCCGCGGAAACCAACCCCTCTTTCTTATTAATTGCGCCAGTGAAAGCACCTTTTTCATGTCCAAACATTTCACTCTCAAAAAGGGTTTCACTGAGACCTGAACACTCCACCGTCACAAAGGGTTTATTCATTCGGCTGCTGAGGTTATGGATGGCTTTTGCCGCCAGTTCTTTACCTGAACCGGACTCGCCCAACAATAAAACGCTGATCTCGCCAGGGCCGGCTCGCTGTATCAGAGCCAACATTTGATTGAATGCATCAGAGCACCCGATCAATCCCTGCCCCTCAGGATGGGCCTGAGCCACCTTCACCCTGTGCATTATTTCAAGGTAGTAAGTCTGCCCATCCATTAAGGTCAGAGGACTCATCTCAACATCAACATGCTCCCGGCCTTTAGAAGTTTGATGCAGGTGCAGCACTCGTTGCCTTTGACCGGTCTCCTGACATTTTTTCAGGGGGCACAACTCACCGCATTCATCACAGGGACGGTGATAACCATGGCTGACTTGATAACAAAAAGGTGGAACATCAGATTCAGGGATCTGATGATGATCAGAATAGGCACGATTGGTCGCGAGTATTTTGTAATCAGATGACAGAACTGCGGCTGGCTGCGGTACTGCCTCCAGAACTGCTGACAGGTCTGCTGAGATATTTACTAAACTGTTCAATTCTTAGCCTATTTTAAGTGTGCGCTCTATAAGAGCTGTATGAGTCGCGCACACATCATTCTTATTCTTTGCAGCTGACAATTTGTCATCAACCACTGACAACACTGTCAGAAGGGTAGTTTAAGAATTACAGTTTATGCAAAAATTCTAATAAATTATTTTCTTATATAATATCCAATTTATATAACAATTACTTGAGATGGGGATGCTGAAAGTGAATGAGCTTTTCTAACAAACACTCAGGATCATCATCAACGATCAGCATGTCAAAATAGTCAGGGTGAAGAAATCCCTCATCGCAGGCCTGCTTTAAGAACGTCAGGAGTGGGTCAAAGTAGCCCTTAAGATTCAAAACTGCGCAGGGTTTGTGATGTTCACCAATCTGAGACAAGGTAAATGCTTCGAATAGTTCATCCAGAGTACCAGTGCCACCCGGCAAAGCGACAAAAGCATCTCCGGTTTCCACCATTGTGGTTTTTCGTGCCGCCATATCAGGCACTTCGATTAACTGGCTTAAGCTTGGATGTACCCGCTCCTGCCTCTCTAACACTGCTGGCATAATGCCAATCACTGTCCCATCATGTTGCAAAACAGTGTCGGCGAGCACTCCCATCAAACCGGAGTTCGCTCCACCATAAACCAGAGCGTATCCTTGTTTGGCCAATGTCTTGCCAAACTCTGTTGTCAAACTCGCAAGCCCGGGATCATTGCCCATTTTAGAGCCACAAAAAACGACTATATTTTTCATTAAGTTAAAGCCTTAACAGTATATCAAGCTGGCATATCGATTCTGGGAGCAATCAACATCCAGATAATGCCTAAGATCATAATAATTATGAAACTGGCCATGGATACGACACTATCCGCAGCCCTTAAACTAGCCTAAAATCTGATTATTTACAGCAGTAACAATTGAAGAGAATTATTGATGACAAGTATTTCTATCAGCGATAAACAGCATGAAAAAATCTTGAAAGATTTCTTCGCTAAACGTTCTGCCCGTCATCGTCTTAGTAATGAAGAGAAAGTGGCCATTGCTCAACGTCTGAATGAGAAAATTACTTTGCCATTTTTGAGCGAAGACAAAGAGCATGCGGTTCTGGTCAAACTAATCCTTAAAATTGATAACTACTTCTACGAACAACTACCCAATGAGATTTATGGTCTGATACATGATCTCGATGAGGGATTCGATGAAGCTGAAGCGGCTCAGTTGGCTGCCCGATTGAATAAAATGGCCCATGAAGATATCAGCCTGCCTTTCCTCAGCGATCATCATGAGTATTACACCATTACTTTTGTGTTATCGGTTCTGATCAATGCCATGCGCGAGGGATCTGATTTAGAGCACGCCATCAATGTCACTCAACACCCGAGAATGATGGAAGACGACTTCCCGTTCCCTGAGATTCTTTAAGAACCGGAACCCTTTTGCTTATGCTTTCGCGACTCTCAAGGACATTATCTGTTGCGGCATCTGCATTGTTTCTAGCAGCCTGCGCAACACCTGATATAACCATTGAGGAACTGCCCAAACAAAGCCTGCAACAAGAGCGCGATATACAATTTCAACAGGCGTTTAAATATCAGTCTGATCTGAATAAACGCCTGGCAGAAGTGGCTCGCCCATTGTTAAAACATTCAGTGAATGATTGCGGTAAACGCACACGCTACAGCGCAGGTATTTTTCTGCACAAAAGCAACGAATACCCCAAAGAACAGCTAACTGCAGCAAAAGAACTTTATGGCAAATCTGAATATGTTCAGATTCTGAATGTACTGGATTCAGGCCCTTCTAAAGATAAACTTTTGCCCGGTGATCAGATCAAAATGATCAACCATGAGAACATCCCTGATAACAAGACTGCTCATGCCATAAAGCAACTTAATGCTGCGATGGCTGAAGGCGATGATGTTGAAATGCAGTTGTTACGTGAGGGTGAATCTCTGTCTGTGACGTTATCGCCTGAACTTATCTGTGACTATGCCGTAGTGTTAAGCGCCTCCGATGCAGTGAATGGCTATGCCGACGGCAGCCAGATCATCATCACCGCGGGCCTGATGCGGTTTCTGCAAAAGGATGAGCAACTGGCCTTTATCATTGCTCACGAACTTGCCCATAACACCCTGGATCATATCCCAAAAAAACTAACCAATGGTGCGGTTGGTGCGGTTATTGACCTGGTGCTTACCGGTGCTGGTTTTCCATCGCCACTGCTAGCAACTGGCATTGGAGCTAATCTCTACAGTCAGTCTTTTGAAACTGAAGCTGACCTGGAAGCTCTGCGTTTAATGCATAACGCAGGATACCCGATACAAGGAATGGATGAGGTATGGCGACAGATGGCCAGGCTTCACCCATCGACAATAACTCATGGTCAGTCCATTTCTCACCCTACCACAGCAGAACGAGCCTTGAGGATCAGATCCAGGATTCAGCAATTGATCCATGAAGACTAGAATCAGCATTAAGAATTAATCTTACTGCTACTAAATTACTGAACTGCAAGCATGTATACTGTGTTACAGAGCAAACGATCAGGAGTTCATCAATGTCGGACGAACCGCATTTTCTAAGAGAGGAAAAAGAAAAGCTGGGCATTCAGCGTAACGGTATCAGTGAAGCTACCGTTGAGCCCATGCAATTAGGAAAACGGGTTAAAGAGATCCGACTGAGCCAGAACCTGACTCTTGAAGAAGCTAGCAAGCTAACAGGTCTTGCGCGTTCCACTCTGTCAAAAATTGAAAACGAGCAGATTTCTCCGACCTTCAGTGCGGTAAACAAACTGGTCAAAGGCTTGGGCATCGATATGCCACAGCTATTTACGGCCCCAAGAAGTACCGCTGGCGCAGGTGGCCGCAGAGATATCACACGTGGTGGCGAAGGTCAGCCGTACCCGACTCCAACCTATGAACACGAATTGCTGGCTACGCAGTTAAGTACGAAGAAAATGATCCCATACAGGACAACAGTCAGAGCCAGAAGCTTCCAGGAGTATTCCGACTGGGTACGTCATGAAGGAGAAGAGTTTCTGTTTGTTCTGAGGGGAGCGGTCTCTCTTTACACAGAATTTTATGAGCCTATTGAGCTGTTTTCCGGCGACTCCGCTTACTACGATTGCGAGATGGGCCACGCACTGGTTTCCACCAGTGAAGAAGATGCTGAAGTGATCTGGGTGACCGCTTAGCGGCGATGGAACCTACGAACAAGTCCTGTTAGTGCTCTGCAAGACCTGAAGGCTGTAGATGCAAGGCGCAGTTCGCCGTTAATGGCCTTAGTCCTTAACAAGAGCTGCAACGCAGCAGATGCAGGTTTCAGCTCTTGCCCCGGGGCTTCTGGGATTATCCACACTCGGTGTCAGTCCTTCTTGCAAGGTCCTGACATTACTCAAAGTACTTCCTTGATTGTGAACCATCACAGGAGCCAGAGCGCCAACAGGACTTATTCGTAGGTTCCCTAGTCACTCCTGATCATTTTTGGTTATACTGTTTACAACCTTCCTGAACACCGTCGCGAATGCTGCACAGGTTTTACCCATAGCAGCCTCTTACTGCGGCGGTTTTTTTTCACCAACCAAATCCCGCTAACGCAATAGAGTTGTTCGCTTGCCATTTTCCGGTTTGCTTAATCTGATCAAAAGCAACTTCTGCGGTTTTGCCACCGTCATCCAATGAATCACTCAGAACATTGAGCAGACTTTCAAGATCAGGATACAGCTGTGCGGGATCATCCATGTTGTTCCAAAGCTCGTAGGTATCCATCGCTAAAACAGGAAACTCTGTTTGATGAAGATAGTTGAGCCAGCGTTCCATGAGTTGGGCATCACTGTCGGAAATAGCAGAAGTAAGCACGTCTTTCCGAGCGATAAGCTGCTCAAGTGCATTCGCTTTACGAGCAATCAGAATAGGATAGTTTTTTGTGGTCGTGCTCTCCAGAGCATCCTGAGCCACGCCCTGAGTTTCAATTAACTGAATATCTGAAGCAGCAAATAGCAGTAACCAAAACATCGGGATTTCATGATTAGCCACCGCAATCACTTCAGCTTCGTTTTGATTCTGGCTTTCTCCTGGAAACTGGTTCATTCCCAGCAAGATTACACGCGTTCCTAACATAGCGTCGTTTCTGTACCTTTTTACATTTTCTGAATAGTAAAACCCTGTTGTTGCAACATATTGAGTAAACCATCACGGCCTACAACGTGAGCAGCGCCGACGAGAACCATCTCGACTTCCTGAGTTTTCGACATCTGTTTCAGGATGGGTAACCAATTCAGGTTACGATCAACTAACAGAGATTTATACAGTCTTGGATAATTGATCCTCATGTCCTCTACCACCAGTTTTTCCAAAGCCTGACCATCCCCCCTTTTCCAGCTGCTAACTATCTCATCCATCATGGGTTCTATCTGATAAACATCATCAAGGGTTTGTTGCAGGAACATCTCTTCGTTGCCCTCCCCCATATTCGCGATAAAACTCAGGTGATCGGAAACAGATTCCAGGCTCACAACGGCTTTGCCTTCCCTTTGCGCACGACGGAAATAAAAGCTGTCTGCCCCCTCCTGAGTGATTCCCAAACGTTTAAATTCTATGGATAACATCGTCATCATGACACCAGAGGGTTTCATACTCAGAAACATATTCGGCATTAATCCACGACTTCGCAGATAATCATTTAACTGCTGATAGAGTTTGCTTGAGATTTTCTGATTGAGAAAAGTACCGTCGGTGTAAGCCAGAGAAGACATAAGCCTGAACTGGATAGCTGGGTCATCCAGCTGTGAAATATCTGTTTCAAAGGCCAGTAAGTCTGCATCTTCATACGCTCGGTCAAATGCAGTTGGAAACGGCAGATCTTTTGCCGATAACAAATGCACAGTGCCAGCCAGATAGAGATAACTACCGCCCTTACTGACTTTCCACAGCGAAGTTTCAGCCACTGAAGAGGTGCTCAGCAGTATTAACAGAGATACCAGAAGTTGTTTCATAAGGCTTCCTTCAGTGGGCGTGATTTTGTCATTCTAGACAAGTTTTTAGACAGCGTCTGTGTGTTTAAGTGTTTTAAAATCAAGAGTAAATATCTACTTCAGTAGATATTGAAGCTTAGACTGTTATGAACCTTAGTCTAAGTCACTTGCGTCAAAAGGCATTGAATGTATATTGGTGAGTAAACAATGGCTGGTACTCTTTATGTCTGAACTTGTTTCGTCTGATCTCAATATTTTGCTGGTTGAACCTTCTGCTGTGCAGAGAAAAATTATCCGTAATGAGCTGTGTGAAGAACAAGTAGAAAACATTGATGAAGCCAGTTCGGTAGAAGAAGCCCAAAAACGTATCGCTACCATCAAACCCGATCTGGTGATCAGCGCTCTTTATTTCCCGGATGGTTCAGCAATGGATCTGCTCAGCGGCATAAGAGCCAACCCGGAAACGAGCGACCTTCCTTTCATGCTGATTTCCAGTGAAACCCGCCATAGTGAACTGGACCAATTCAAACAATCCGGAGTCGTTGCAATACTGCCAAAACCCTTTGGGCACCAACATCTTGTAACTGCTCTTAATTCAACTCTGGATCTTCTCTCCTCTGATGATCTGGAGCTTGAGTACTACGACGTGACCTCTTTAAGAGTTCTCCTCGTTGACGACAGCCGTATGGCACGAAAAGTGATTCGTAAAGTTCTGGAAAATCTCAGCATTGAGCACATCACTGAAGCCGCTGATGGTTCTGAAGCCATTACCTTATTACCTGAGGGTTTTGATCTGATCATTACGGACTACAACATGCCCGAGGTGAACGGACTGGAACTGGCCAAGACGATTCGTTCCTCTTCCGACTATTCACACTTGCCAATCCTGATGGTTTCCAGTGAAGCGAATCAGGCACATTTAAGCAATGTGGCCAAGGCAGGTGTAAATGCGATGACCGATAAACCCTTCGAACCCGCAACAGTTAAAAAGCTGCTCGCCAATATTCTGGAAGGCTGATTCTGGCTGGGTTGAATGCTTTTTCAGTTCTGATTCCAGATATTACAAATCTGTAAAAAAAGGTGTTCACTTCTTGTTCACCGTGGTATGACGTGTATAATGCCCGCTTTCCCACCGGCGCAGACAACTCCTGTATCAAAGGCGATACAGCACTGCCCTATTCCAGATAGGTAATCACGTACACATGAATTCAGATGATCAGCTGTCATTTGCTGAACTAGGCCTCGCTACTCCCGTTTTAGAAGTACTCGATGAGATCGGCTACGAAACTCCATCCCCGATTCAGGCGGCCAGTATTCCACATCTGTTAGAAGGAAGAGACCTTCTGGGTATCGCTCAGACGGGTACAGGTAAAACTGCTGCATTCTCACTTCCTCTGCTTTCAAGATTAAATCTGAAGAAACGTGACACCCAGCTGCTGATTCTGGCGCCTACACGTGAGCTTGCCATTCAGGTGGCTGAAGCTTGCCAGACATACGCGCGTAAGCTGAAAGACTTCCATGTACTGCCTATTTACGGTGGTCAGCCATATGACGCCCAGTTGCGTCAGTTAAAACGTGGCGCTCAGGTTGTTGTAGGTACTCCAGGCCGCGTAATGGACCATATGCGTCGCGGCACTCTGAAGCTGGATAACCTGCAAGCTCTGGTTCTGGATGAAGCCGACGAAATGCTGCGTATGGGTTTCATCGACGATGTTAAATGGGTACTGGAAAACTCCCCATCTGATCGCCAGATTGCACTGTTCTCAGCCACTATGCCAGCTCAGATCAAAACAGTTGCAGCGGAACACCTGACTGATCCTGCTGAAGTACGCATCAAAGCGAAAACAGCGACGGCAACAACCATCACTCAGAAGTACCTGCGTTTATCAGGTCATCAGAAGCTGGACGGTTTAACCCGTATTCTTGAGATGCAGGCTTTTGATGCCATGCTGATCTTTGTGCGGACTAAATCTGCAACCGTTGAACTGGCTGAAAAGCTGTCAGCGCGTGGATATGCCTGTGAAGCACTCAATGGCGATATCTCCCAACAGCTGCGTGAACGCACAATCGATAAGCTGAAAGGCGGTAAGATTGATATTCTGATCGCAACCGATGTTGTTGCCCGTGGTCTGGATGTTGAACGTATTAGCCACGTTGTGAACTACGATATTCCTTACGACACTGAATCTTACATTCACCGTATTGGTCGTACTGGCCGTGCTGGCCGTGAAGGTGAAGCGATTCTGTTTGTGTCACCACGTGAACAGCGCATGCTGAAAGCGATTGAGCGCGCTACACGTCAGAAGATCGAAGCGATGCAGCTTCCTTCAACTGACGATATCAACGAAAAACGTGTACAACGTTTTGTTGACCGTATCACGCAGACAATCGATAGCCAGGATCTGGATTTTTATAAAAACCTTCTGACTGAATATCAGCAGGAACATGATGCAGATCCGTTGATGGTTGCTGCGGCACTTGCTCACTTATTGCAGGGTGAAACACCACTGTTGATGAAAGAAGAGCCAAGACCACCGCGCCGTGAAAGAAATTCAGATAGCAATGACCGTCGCCAGCCTAAAGGTATGTCATCTAAAGCTAAACCACTGAAAGATAATCCTGAAGTGGATATGGCTCGTTATATGATCCGGGTGGGTTATGAACATGGCGTAGCACCGAAAAACATCGTGGGCGCTATCGCCAACGAAGCGGGCCTTGATGCTAACTTTATCGGTACCATCGATATTTTTGATGACTGCGCAACGGTTGATCTACCAGCGGGCATGCCGAAATCGGTCATGCAACAACTGAGCAAAGCGGTGGTGTGTGGACAACGCCTTAACCTGAGAAAACTCAGCGGCGATGAAAACGGCAAAGGTGGAAGAGCGCCTAAGAAAGGTAGAAGAAAACCTTCTGGCAACCGCAACAAGCCACCGAGAAAGCCGAAGAACAAAGAAAGTTAAGTTCAGCGCTAATACAGAGTAAAAAGGACAAGCAATCGCTTGTCCTTTTTGTTTGTGCCCGGGTTAATACTGCACTTACTCGCTGGTCACCATAATGGCTTCCACTTCGATATCCGCACCTTTAGGAATCTGCTTTACCGCAAAGGCCGCTCGGGCTGGATATGGCTCAGAGAAGTAGCGCGCCATCACCTCGTTAACCTGCGCGAAATAATCCATATCGGACAGCAGAATAGTCACCTTAACCACATCAGCTAAAGTACCACCTGCAGCTTCAGCCACTGCCTGCAGGTTTTTGAATACCTGCTCTGCCTGTGCTTCAAACGATTCGGTAATCAGCTCCATTGTTTCAGGAACCAGCGGGATCTGACCGGACATATATACTGTGCTGCCCACACGAACAGCCTGAGAGTAGGTTCCGATTGCAGAAGGCGCGTTTTCTGTTGCGATAATACTTTTATTCATGTTTTTCCTTAAAACCGTAAGAGATAAACAGATCAGTTCGTTTGCAGTTAGTGTACACCGCTGACAAGCGATTGCGTATAATTCTCTCTTCACTGCTAAGGTATTTTTATGCAACGTCTTGATCTGTTAATGGTTGAAAAAGGCCTGGTTCGATCCAGAACTCAGGCTCAGAATCTGATCAAAAACCAAAAAGTAGAGATTCATGAAAAGGGCCGCTGGCAGTTAGCCACTAAGCCGGGGCTTAAACTTGAATCCGACACAGAGATCAAGGTTGCTGAAGATCCTGCTGATCAGTTTGTTTCTCGTGGCGCACTAAAACTTTTAGGTGCTCTGGAACATTTAGAATTAGACATAACAGACATGACAGCCATTGATGTAGGCCAGTCCACCGGTGGCTTTACCGATTGCTTATTGCAAAATGGTGCTGCCAAAGTGGTGGGTATTGAAGTAGGCCACGACCAGTTGGCTCCCTCTCTCAGGGAAGATCCAAGGGTGGTTTGCTATGAAGGTATGAATGCCCGGGACCTTCCCTCAGATACTCTTAATGCTCATACTGAAGGGACTGGATTTGATCTGGCAGTCATGGATGTTTCATTTATCTCGCAGACCAAAATTTTACCGTCTTTAACCCCACTGATTCGTGAACAGGGTTACCTGCTCTCTTTGGTAAAACCTCAATTTGAAGTGGGTAAGTCAGGCATAGGCCGCGGTGGCATTGTCAGAGACGAAAGCCTCTACACTCAGGTCAAAGAACTGGTGATACAGTGTTGCGAGGCTTTGGGTTTAGAAACGATCGACTATCTGGAAAGCCCGATTAAAGGGGGTGACGGCAATAGGGAGTTTCTCCTTATTGCCCAAAAAAATCACCTCAGGAAGAGTAGGAATAGATGATTTCTACCTTAGAACCGCCGTTGTCATAACGAACACTTTCACAAAGCTCTTTTACCAGAGCTATACCTCGACCGGAAAACATATTGGCTTCCTGAGCTTGGTTCGAACGAGACCAGCTTTCGTAGTCAAAGCCCTCACCACTGTCTTCAATCTGTACCATCAGGCGGCCACCATTCTGCATACGCGTGTGTTGCATATACAATGCAACAGTACCTGAGGTCAGTTTCTCCAAACGTTTTTCACGTTCGCTAAAATACTCGGCAAAACCTTCAGGGGTCGACTTAAGACTGGACTCCAGTTTAAGGACACCATGATCCAGAGCATTAACAAACAGTTCGGTCAGGACACTGAAGACATTGTGCCAATGGTCCCCATTACCTTCAAATTCCTGTAAGCGGCTCAATGCCAGGGCCACCGGGTTAATACGCCCAAGGCTTTTGCCCTGCAACTCAATGCTCCAGTTCCAGATATCCAGCTCAGTAGGTTCCAGCACTACAGGTTCTGCACCTGATGTCGCCATTACCTTCTCTTGCTGCTCCACGACAATCTCGCCTGGGATATCAATCAAAGAGATATCATCTTTCTGCGGGTGGTCACCTACAAAGATACTCAGGCCGGAAAGAATCAGATCCACCAGATTGGTATCTTTTTCATAAACCTGCTCACCTATTGTATTCAGCAACCGTTGTTCGCCAAACATATCTCCGCTGGCACTTTCGGCCTCAAGTACACCATCACTGAGCAGCAGGATATGATCTTCCGGCTCAAGCTTATGGTGCTCAAAATGCAGATCAGAAATATTTCGAAGAATACCCAGCGGCGGGTGATTCGAAGTAACACGAGAACGCACATGACCATCAGATACGATCATGATATCTGGCAAACCGCCGTTCCATATTTTCGCACTGCCATCCAGGCCTAAGGTAACAATACCGGTCGCCAGGAACATACCGGTTGGTAATAAAGAATGCAGTTTCCGGTTTATCTGAACAATGATTTCTTCCGCATCATAGCCTTTGGCCGTCATCGCCCTGAATGTTTCGGATAGTGGTAAAGCACCCACAGTGGAGGTCAAACCATGACCTGTAAAGTCACCCAGCAATACATTCAGGTCACCATTAGGGCGGAACGCACTTAACTGGACATCACCACTGAAGGTTTCTGCGGCCTGCTTGTGAATACGGATTTGATCTTGTGCTACGTTGCCGGATAAAACAGCGCCACTGAACAGCTGTTCCGCAACTTCCTCTTCACGCGCCCTTAAGCGGTTCAGATGTGCAACCTGGCCGTACAGGTTAGATATACGCAACAGGGCAACAATCTTTCCTTCGAGCAACTCAAAAGGAAATGGCCGCTGTATGTAATCATCACCACCTGCATCGATTGCTTGACGGATTACATCCTGACCTTCAGCACCAGAAACGAAAATGATTGGAACAAATCGATCACCCGCCAGCTCTTTAATCTGCCGGGTTGCTGCGACACCGTCCTGACCGGGCATATTAATATCCATAAGGACAAGGTCAGGCTCGAGGTTTTTATACTGTTCTACCGCTTCAAGGCCATCATTTGCATGCGCAACCTTCATACCCAGCTCCTGAACCATCTGCCCCAGAATCTCACGGTTCAGGCGCATATCATCGGCAATCAGGACTAGTTTTTCGGAATAACCCGAATCGTGCAAAACCGTCATTCTTTACTTCTCAATAGTCACGAACTTATCGAAATTTGCGATTGTGAGAATTTTCAAAACGGACTCATTAGGTCTGGAAATAATCACACGGCCACCCAGTTTATCTGCATGCTCTTTCAAAAGAAGAATCATACCCAACGCTGAACTGTCCATGTAAGTTGACTTAGAAAGGTCTACCCGGAATGTGACCCCAGGCTTATCAACATTGCGATAAGCGTCACGGAAAGACTGATGAAGTGAATAATCAAACTGACTGGTAACAACAACATTTACGGTTTTACCATCATCAGCTACTACTGTGGAAACTGTCATATTTTTACTCTTAATAGGTTTAATCTAGTTTTAGCCGCGATCAAAACAGTTCGACTTCACCTTCATCCATGTCGTTTTGCGATACTGTTCTCGTTTCATTCCGGGTCTGAGCTTCAGCCTTAAGGGTCTTACACCGTTCGGTACATCTGTCTGCAGCTTGAACATCAATCTGGTTTTGGCTATCTACAACGCCGGAAAGCAGACTGGAAATCTCGTTCAATGAGTTAACGTTGTGCTCCATAGAACCCAAAGCCTGCGAGGAAATATCTTCGAATTGCAGAGATCTTACCGCTGTGTCTACAACCCCATTTAACTGATCACCCACATGAGAGATCTCAACAACTTTCTCATTCAGGAAGTTGTTCATAGAAGACATATGTTCCAGCATGGTACCCATCTTCTCTTTAGTACCGATGGTGTCACTCATATCTGTAGAAGCCATGCTGCCTACGGTCTTACGCAGTATTTCAATGGTTTCTTTTGCCAGACCAATCTCTTCACGAATCTGATTATTCAATGCTGCTGAGTTGATGGAGAGGGTTCTTACCTCATCTGCTACCACAGCAAAGCCACGACCCGCTTCGCCGGCACGTGCAGCCTCAATACTGGCGTTTAATGCCAGCAGGTTAGTCTGACTCGCCAGACCTTCAACGTTCTCAATCAGTCCAAAGATGCCGTCCAGTTTCTCAACCATATCGTCGATATGATGAACGGTTTCCAGACTGTTCTTACTTACGTCCACCATAATAGAGATGAACTGATCCAGAGTATTTCCGGTCTCGCGAATAAAGCTTTGGACATTGAAAGATGGGGCATCAGAATCAACCGGATCATCGCCGTCATGAGTCTGGGAAATAATCTCAGAGGTCAGTTGAATCTGGCGGTTTGCCAGGTCATGCATATCATGGAAACTGGTACTCATCAGTGCCACAGCTTCTTTAATCAAGCCGTCCACCCGGGAGATTTCCTGATTTACCACGACAGCATCATGCACCAGAGTTTCTGAAACCTGATTTAGTGCCGCTTTTAACTCTGGAACCTGTGTACCTGATTGGGTTGATTCAACAACTGTTTCAGGAGCCGTTGATTCTTTGACAAAAAATAAGCCGCCTAAAGACGCAAACAGTGCAGCTAATGAGATAAATGAAACGATCTGGCTGATTTCAAGAAACTGTGCAACCGTAAGCACCAACGTTGCGACTAAAGCTACGGCTAAGATTCCATTTTTCTGGACCATATTTACAACCCTTACAAATTATTTGCCCGACAGTAGTTGGACCAATCTTTCAGATATTTTATTTAAAGCCAGGACTTCCTGTACGCCACCGTGCTTAACAGCCATTCCGGGCATCCCCCAAACCAGACTGGTTTGCTCATCCTGGGCAATTGTATGATAGCCATGATCATTCAAACGCTTCATTGCTACTGCACCATCATCGCCCATACCAGTAAGCATAATGCTAACAGCTTTAGCAACGCCTGCATCTGTCAATGAGTCGAACATAACCTCCACAGAGGGTTTATGCCGATTCACCGGTTCCCTGTCATCCAGAACCGCGGTGAGTAAATTAGCTTGCTTTTTAACCCTGAGGTGATAAGAACCCGGCGCGATATACACATGTCCCGGCTTCAAAATATCACCCTCTTCAGCTTGTTTCACTGACAAAGCGCACTGTGTGTTCAATCTATTGGCAAAACGTTCACTGAAACTTGCTGGAATATGTTGGGTAACAATGATAGGAGGAAGATTCGCAGGTAAAACTTCAAGCACATCTCTCAGTGCCTCAGTGCCCCCTGTGGACGCACCGATTGCAATAACCTCGATACCACTGCCGTTAACAGCAGCAGGTGCCGTTAAAATTGGCTTAGCTACATGCTCCCCAACTGGGCGTATGAACTTAATCTTTTTGGCCGAAGCCGATGCCATTTTAACCTTCTGCCTCAGCTCATCCTGAAACATTTTCAGAGCAGAGTCCGACTGTGACATGGTTGGCTTCGGCATAAAATCCACCGCACCCAGTTCCAGTGCCTGCAGGGTTGCATCAGCACCCTTATGCGTCAGGGTAGATAGCATTACCACGGGCATTGGATTCAGCTTCATGAGGTTTCGCAGAAAGGTAATGCCATCCATTTTTGGCATTTCAATATCCAGCGTCAGAACATCAGGGCGATGCTGCTTAATTTTATCCCTAGCATCGTAAGGGTCCACAGCGGTATCTACGACTTCAATTTCCGGATCGGAAGACAGAAGCTCGAACAGGACTTTCCTGACTACTGCGGAATCATCGACAATCAATACCTTATGTTTTTCCATTCTCGGCTTTATCCTTTTAGAACAGCTCTACGTCAGAGTCATCCAGATGGGAATCCACATCCACTCGGAAAGTACGCTCTTCCTCGATAAGACGTTGATCTTCACGATGATCAAGTTTGTTAACTAGCATTCTTCCCTCCAGAGGGAAATAAGCAACCTTACGGGCTCTGTCACCACCCAGGTCAGAAGAAAGGAGCTTAAGCCCCTCATCCTTCAGATACTGCAAGATAAAATCAATATTCTGCTGGCCGATCTGATTAAAACCAGAACCCATCATATCGCCACCCCCGGTTAATTTAATCTCCAGGCGATCACGATTGCAGCCAAATTTCATCAATTCGTTGATCAATTGCTCCATTGCAAAAAAACCATATCGCATGGAACGATTCATATCCTCACTGCCACCACTGCTTGGCAACATAAAGTGGTTCAGGCCACCAAACTTTGTCACTGGATCATGAATACAAGCAGAGATACATGAACCGAGCACAGTGGTTATCACCATATCGCTGTTCGATACATAGAACTGCCCAGGTGCTACCTTAACCGCATACTTATTCCAACGTGGCTCCCAAAAAGGCCGAAACTGCTCAAAGCCTCTTAAGGCAACCGGAGGTAAAACTTCATTCATATTCATCCACCGACCTTGCGATAGATGGTTTTACCCACCAGTTCAAAACGGCTGGCGTGTCTGGCCAATGCCTCTGAATGGCCGACAAACAGATAACCGTCTGGTTTCAAAAGGTCTGCCATTTTATTCAGTAGTTTCAACTGGGTAGGTTGATCGAAATAGATCATTACGTTGCGGCAAAAGATAAAATCTAAAGGACCATCAATTGGCCAGTCACTCATGAGGTTGAGGTGCCCGAATTTAATCATCTCCTGAAGTTCTGGTCGTACTTTGACCATTCCTTCATTGCGGCCCTTACCTTTTAAGAACCAGCGATGAATCAGCTGTGTTTCCAGTGCTTTGACTCGGTCCATGGCATAAACACCGGATTGCGCACTGGCAAGGACCTTTGAATCGATATCCGTAGCAAGAATTTTCACATCCCAACTTGCTGGATCAACACCGGCATCACGGATGGTCATAGCCAGACTGTAGGGTTCTTCGCCCAGAGAGCAGCCGGCGGACCAGGCACGCAATTTATGAATATTACGTGCTTTAAGATCTCGGATTATTTCCTTTTCAACAAAATCGAAATGATGGCGTTCGCGGTAGAAGGCGGTTAGATTGGTCGTTAAGGCATTTACAAATTGAGTGAACTCAAGCGGCTCACGCTCAAGATGCTGAAAGTATTCATCAAAGCTATTGATTCTTAAGTCACGTAAGCGCCTGACCAAACGGTTATACGCCATATCCAGCTTCGAATCTGCCAGTACAATACCCGCGTAGTCATACAATTCACCACGCACTTTATCAAAGTGCGCTTTGGTAAATGTAAACTCGCGATCTCTAGCAGGGTTATCTACCATCCACTGACCTCTTAGGTTTCCTTAAAACACTTCTTGTTACCGGTTCTTCAGGAAAACCTTAAAATTCTTCCCATTCATCATCACTTCCATTCAAAGACACAATTGGCTGCGGTGGAAGGCTCGGTTTAGGTCTATGGGTAACAGGCACTGCTGGTGCAACAGGAGCACTGGATTCAATAGATGCCGCCATTGTTCTCAGGCTGCTAATGCCAGTTGATGGTTCTGTGCTGCCAGACTGATAACCATCAACAGTGAACTTGTCTGTTAACTGTTGCAGCTGACGCGCCTGGTCTTCCATCGAAGCGGATGCTGCAGCCACTTCCTCTACCAGTGCCGCATTTTGCTGAGTGCCTTCATCCATCTGACCGATGGCGATGTTCACCTGCTCAATACCAATCGCCTGTTCACGGCTGGCAGAAGCAAACTCGCTGATTATGCCTGAGACACTGTTAATCGCTTCCATGATCTCAATAAGTGCTTTACCGGACTCATCAACAAACATGCCGCCTTCTTCAACCTTCTCAACACTGTCATTGATCAACTCTTTGATTTCTTTAGCAGCGCTGGCACTTCGTTGAGCAAGATTACGTACCTCAGCCGCTACAACCGCAAAACCGCGACCCTGCTCACCGGCACGAGCCGCCTCAACGGCCGCGTTAAGTGCCAACAGGTTGGTCTGGAAAGCGATTTCATCGATAACACCGATGATTTCCGCAATCTTGGTTGAGCTCTGACGTATCGCAGCCATGGAGGTCACAACTTTGTTGGAAATCTCGCCACCACGGGATGCCAGTTCCTGAGCGTCACTGGCTTGTTTACTCGCCTGAGAAGCATTTTCTGCATTTTGCTTAACCGTACTGGTCATCTGCTCCATGCTTGCAGCAGTTTCTTGTAGACTTGCCGCCTGGGACTCGGTACGTGAACTCAAGGTATTGTTACCGCTGGAAATTTCAGTAGCACCCGTCGTAATACTGTGTCCTGCCGCTCTGATTTCACCCATCATCGAGTTAAGCGTTTGTATTGAACTGTTGAGGGAAGCGTTAAGTTCAGCAAATTCTCCCCGGAAGTCTCCAGACATGCTCTGAGTAAGATCACCTTCAGCAAGTGCACCGAGAACTCGCTTCACTTCACGTAACGGATCAACCACCGCATCCAACATCTGATTCACTCCGGATGCAACATTGCGCATAAATCCGTTGTAAAGCTCGACGTCTAATCGTTGATCCAACTCACCCTGAGTCGCTTCTTCGATGAGTTGCTGGATCTGATCCTGAGCGTTTAACTGATCAGTCACATCCACCCACTCAACAACAGTACCCAGGCGTGTACCAGAATCATCAACAACCGGATTTGCTGTCAGATCAAAACTGCGTACACCGACTTTGATTTGACCTTTGTATGTGTCGTTGAGTTTCTCCAGCATAGTGCGCTGGTGTGCAGGATTTGTATGGAAAACATCAAAATTGGAGCCAACAATTTTATCAGCATCAAAGTCAGGGAGTTGCTCACGAATGTCGGCCTGAGCATTACGCATCATCTCCAATACAGCATCATTACAGTAAACAATGTCGCCATTGTTATCTGCCATCATGACATTAGAAGTCACGCTATCTAACGCCACTTTAACCCGTAAAGCAGATGAGGCTGCTGTTTTAGCATCGTTGACTTCATAACCCAGTTTAACCGCCAGCATTTTTACTGCGCGATTCAGGCTTCCCATTTCGCCGGGCTTATCCAGTGGAATATCTGCCAGATATTCGCCCTCACTGATAGCACGCATCTCACGTTTAATCTGATTAATCGGCTTGATGACTTTATTGTTCAAACAGCTAAAGGCACCAAATGCCATAATCAGGAAAGCCAACAGTGGACCAATCAGCAAAGTAGCCTCTGGCGCTCCGGAAAAAAATAACCCTGCGTCAATGACAACTGCTGACAGTGCTGCAATGATCGCAAACTTTGTCAGTTGAGCGGTTAAATCACTTTTCTGCACAGAATCAGGCGACGGCAGGGAAGCCTCTCCATGACGCAATTTTGCATAGAGTTGAGTCGCTTCCTGAATTTCCTGTTCAGAAGGGCGCGTTCGCACAGACATGTATTCAACAACTTCGCCACCGACAAAAATCGGGGTAACGTTAGCCTTTACCCAGTAATAATCACCGTTCTTACAGCGGTTTTTAACCAGCCTGGACCATGGGCGCCCCAGTTTGAGCGTTTCCCAAAGGTCTTTAAATGCAGCAGGTGGCATATCAGGATGGCGCACAATGTTGTGGTTTTGACCAACAAGTTCTTCACTACTAAAACCACTGACTTCAACAAACGCAGGATTCACATAGGTGATGGTGCCTTTTAGATCTGTTTTTGTAACAAGTTCCTGGCCATCTCTGAGCTTTACTTCTCGGTCTGTAACCGGCTCATTGATTTTCATTCTTTTTCCTCCGCACCCTATGCTTTTGCATCACTGGCTTCTGGCTGATCCACCGCCAGTTCACCTGAATTCATAAGTTCATCTACATCCATCAGAACCACCATTTTTTCGCCTTGAGCAACCAAGCCCGTGATGTATTCGGAGTTTATTACGCCTCCCATTTGCGGCGCTGGCTGGATTTCATCCGGATCAAGATTGTATGTCTCTGCCACAGCATCAACGATGATGCCCATGATTCGTTCTGAGTCCCCACTCACAACCTTTACAACAATCACTACCGTAGTGGGACCGTATTCCTGCTTTGCTAAACCAAAACGTTCTCTGAGGTCGACGATAGGAATAATCGCTCCCCTGAGGTTTAGCACACCTTTCAGATACTCCGGCATATCAGGCACTTTAGTCACTGGCGTCCAGCCTCTGAGTTCCTGTACCTTGAGAATATCTATACCGTATTCTTCACCGTTGAGCAGAAAGCTAAGAAACTGCTGACCGCCTGAATTCATTCCAAGAATATTTTCCTGTCCTTGAGCATCATCACCCATTATGCAATGGCTCCCTGACTGTTATTGAATATCTCATTACGTTTTTTAGCCGCTGCCGCTGCTTCCTGATCCAGACCCAATTTCATTAAGCCGGCAATATCCAGAATCAGCGCTACACTACCATCACCCAGAATGGTTGCTCCGGCAAAGCCCTCAATGCGTTTGAAGTTAACCTCAAGGCTTTTGATGACTACCTGCTGCTGCCCATATAGCTCATCCACAACCAGACCTACTTTTTGACCGCCATTTTCGACGATGGCAATCAGGCTATCGCTTTGATCTGATTCCGGAGGAAGTTTGAACAGGGAGCGCAGATGTATCAGAGGGATATACTCATCCCTGAAATGCAGTAGTTTGTCCTCACCCGCGATAGAACTCATGGTGTTCTTATCAGCAAGTATGGTTTCAACAATGGAAATCAGCGGAATAATGTAGGTTTCCTGATCTACGCGGATAAGCTGTCCATCAAGAATGGCCAGAGTCAGTGGCAGACTGACACTGAATTTTGAACCAAATCCGGGTTCAGATTTAACCTGAACGTAACCGCCAAGAGATTCAATATTTCGACGTACAACGTCCATTCCGACACCACGACCCGATAGATCACTCACAGCGTCCGCTGTGGAGAATCCAGGCCTGAAGATAAGTTCGTTGATTTCGTCATCGGAGAGCTGTTGGTCGGCTGTAATCAGTCCGTTAGCCAGAGCCTTTTCGTAAACTTTCTGCGTGTTCACGCCACGGCCATCATCAATAATATCGATAATGATGTAGCCACCCTGGTGGTAAGCATCCAACTGGACTTTACCAACTTCGCTCTTACCTGCGGCAAGCCTTTCTTCTGGTGTTTCAAGGCCATGATCAAGCGAGTTTCTGATCAGGTGAACCATCGGGTCACCTAACTTCTCCATAACCGTTTTATCGATTTCGGTATTCTCACCGGTAATTACCAGCTCAACCTTCTTACCAAGCTTGCCACTGACATCATGTACAAGGCGCGGAAAGCGGTTGAATACGAAACTGATGGGCAGCATACGTACCCGCATCACATCTTCCTGCAGGTCACGTGTATTTCGTTCAAGTTGATCCAAGCCGGTCTGTAATCTTTCCAGCTCCGAACCAGACACTATTTCAGCGAGTTCATCTCCCACCTGCCCTAACATAGCCTGGGTGATTACCAGCTCACCTACACGGTTAATCAACGCATCAATTTTATCCGTATCTACACGGATAGAACTGCTTTCCGCTGCAGGTTTAGAGGCCGCTTTTTTAGGGGTTGCCGCCGACGCTTTTGCTGCCGGTTTTGCAGCAGCTGGAGGCGCTGAAGGTTCTGGTGGCGCAGGTGTTACCGGTGTTGTTGAAGAAGCTTCCTGAGGAGTAACCGTTGCAACTTCAGGTTCTGCTGCAGACTGAACTGGAACATCTTCTTCCGTAATTTCTGGTTCTGGTTCAACCGCAGCAGCGGGCTCAGATACTGCTGCTAAAGGTGCGATTTCCAGTGACGAAACATCCTCAACCCACTCAAATATCTCGGTCACCTCTTCTTCAGAGCAGGCTGATTTGAGTGTCAGATCCCAATCCAGATAGAGTTTTTCCGGGTCCAGTTTCTTAAAGTCGGGCAGTTTTGCCAGATTGGGTTTAGCCGTCAGTTCACCCAGATCAGTCAAGGCTTCAAACATAAAGCTGGGTTCATTGCCTGTAGCCAGAAAACTTTCATCGGTTACAAACTTAATCTGCCAACCCTGATCACTGTCCACCGACGAAGAGCTGACCGATTGTGCCGAATCCGAAGTGCCACGCGTGATTTCCAGTTTGCATTCGTCCTCGACCCACTCAAAAATTTCCTGGATTTCAGACTCATCACACTCGCTGACTAATAGCAGTTCCCAACTCAGATAAATCTCTTCAGGGTTGAGTGCAGACAATTGCGGAAGTTTATCAAACAGTGGTTTAGCGGTGAGCTCACCCAGTTCTGCAAGCGCTTCAAACATAAACGCAGGTTCATGACCTGCCTGCAGGAGATCAGCATTGGGAACAAAGGAGATATTCCAGGCATTGCCTTGTGCATCCACTGAACCAACTGGCTCAGGTTCTTCAGGAACAGTAGCAGGTTCTACTGCTACCGGTGCAGCAGTCGCTGGTTCAGAAGTAGCTGGCGCTTCACCAGAGAGTGCTTGTTCTAACCGATCATGTACATTTTGGATCATTGCCGCATCCGCTTCTGGTCCATCCTGAGAGGCTTCCAGCAAAGCTTTGATGCAATCCACTGATTCCAGTAGAAGATTAATCAGATCAGGCGTAACTTCCTGCTGACCACTGCGCAGGGCATCGAGTAGCGTTTCGACAATGTGAGTAAAATCAGCTACTTCTGCAAACCCAAAGGTTCCTGAACCACCTTTAATGGAATGCGCTGCTCTGAAGATAGTATTGATCGTTTCCTCATCAGCAGAATCCAAATTTAACAGGCTGGATTCCATTACCTCCAGACCTTCGTAACTTTCTTCCAGGAAAGTTGCAACAAACTGGGACAGATCAATACTCATATCAATTTACTACCGAATTACACGTTTAATGGTACTCATGAGTTTTTCAGGATTGAATGGTTTCACCAACCAACCTGTTGCCCCTGCAGATTTACCTCTTTGCTTCATCTCAGGAGAGCTTTCAGTGGTTAATACAAGCACTGGGGTAAACTTATACGCAGGCAGCTTGCGAAGTTCTGCACAAAAGGTAATACCGTCCATTTTTGGCATATTCACATCAGTTAGAGTTATGGTGATTTCTGGTGTATGGGGAG
>JBMYLM010000026.1:0-38872 GCA_049596335.1 Neptuniibacter sp. | reverse complement strand
TAAGCCCCACTCCGGGTTACCAAACCAAGCGGCTGTATCTTCAAAATGAGAAAGTTTATTCCATCCCGCCTGTAAAAATACCGGAGCCAGATAGAGACGTAACAACAGAGGCGCTATGCCATCTGCGCATCGGGTGCTGTTCAGCACATCCTGTAAACGGTTAGCAAAATTGATCACTGCATTTGCCATTGTTTCACCCTTGGTAAAAGCCTGATAATTAAATCAGGCATAAGAATTATTGAGTTGTACCTAGTATGATTCCCTTAGCGCGCAAATGTTCCATAGTATTTAAGCCGCCTTGAATAACTTGTTCAGGATCAGGATGTTGCATCTCTTCTGCGATTTGTTTCAACGCTGTTTCACCACTCATAGAAGCATCTTCAGAGAGCAAATAAAGCAAGCGGCCAGTCACCGAATTCACTTCCATAAAATTCACTTCGTCTTCACGATCACGATATGCAATCAGGAAGGTAGGTGTTTCTGAAGGCACTTCAGGTTGATAGTCCGGGCGAATGCAATGAACCGGGAATTGATAGGAAAGCAACCAGGCCAAAGGGGATTGAGCCGGGTGCCCCGCTAATAAATCACCATTGGCGTCAACATTATCCATAGGTAACTCGACTTCGGATGCATCCAAAGCCAGTTCAACCCATTCATAATGCAGCAGCTCCTTCATGAACGCGGGATCTTGCTCAGATGGTTCACGTTCATTATTGATGTATTCCAGAAACTCCTGGCCAATCTCCAGAAAATACGGAGTATGGCAGTGGTGCTTATCAAAAAAATCACGCGCTAAATGCAACCAGTAATCATCAGAACTGATCTTTCTGAAAACCGGGAAAATACCTTCCAGAAACCCTTTCACATTGTTAAAGAAAAGATCCCGATAGATAGCCATTCTCCGATCTTCAATATCAGAGGGAATTTCATTTCTTTCCGGGTTACGGATATGAGCTGCAAACTGATATTGCAGCTGCTGAAAATCAGGCAACTGTTTGTGCATGGCTCATTTTCCACTGATTCTGGTAAAAACGGATCTGCTCAACTTCTTTAAGTAACTCAGGCATTGGCGGGATATTAAAGTCACGTTCCAACAGAGTGGGCAGAGCACCAAACTGGTCATAGGCTTTTTGCAGCAGATTCCAAACTGGATCAATCACATCGGCGCCATGAGTATCCACAATCAGGTCTTCGGCCTCGTTGTAATGACCGGCTATGTGCACATACATAATACGTTCAGCAGGCATAGCGCTTAAGAATTCTTCGGCGTTGTATCCGTGATTGATGCTGTTCACATAAATATTATTTACATCCAGCAACAGGTCGCAGTCTGCTTCTTCTAATACCGCGAGGAGAAATTCTAACTCTGTCATCTCGGCGCCAGGAGCGGCATAAAACGACACATTTTCCATCGCGATGCGTTGCTCAAGAATATCCTGAACGGTACGGATACGTTCAGCGACATATTTCACAGCATCTTCTGTAAATGGTATCGGCATCAAGTCATATAGATGACCATCATCAGAGCAATAACTGAGATGCTCAGAATAGCCCCTGATATTATGTTCAGAGATGAATGCTTTAAGGTTTTTCAGGAACTCCATATCCAAAGGGGTTGGACCACCAATCGAAAGGGAAAGTCCGTGAGCCATGAACGGGAACTGCTCCGTGTAACGTCGGAAAGACTTACCAAAGCGCCCACCCAAACCTATCCAGTTTTCAGGCGCTATTTCCAGAAAATCGAACGAGGAAGGATCGACATCTTTCAATGTTTCACTCATACAACGTCTGTATCCGAATCCAGCTCCAGTTACGGGATAAGATTTGTTATCCATAATTCACCTCAGGAATGAAGAAAAAGGCCCCGCATAGCAGGGCCAGGGTTTTGCTACTAGGAAGCATAGTGGAGGTTATTTAGAACCACCGCATTTACCTTCACCACATTTACCTTCTGAAGACGTTTTAGAACCACCACATTTGCCTTCACCGCATTTGCCTTCGCCTTCAGCTTTTTTACCGCCGCACTTGCCTTCACCGCACTTACCTTCGCCTTCAGCTTTTTTGCCGCCGCACTTACCTTCACCGCACTTACCTTCGTTCATAGCAACCTGCTGGCTGTATCCAGAAGACAGTTCAGTCGCAGCAAATGGGTTCTCCGCCGCAGTTGCAACTGGTGCAGTAGCCATGCCAGCGATGAACGCTGCACCAACAGCAGCAACCATAGGTTTTACAGTAGAATTATTAGCCATTTGGATTTACCCCAATCTAAATTTTTTTAATTTGCTTACGATTTATTGAGCCTGTCACTGCTCATGCGTTCTGTGACTGAGGGTTGTGAATAAAGTTTCAAAAAAGTTTTCTTTTTTATTCCCGCGCTCAATCTCTGGTTAATAGAACACATTAATATCAATTGGTTCCCTAAAACTTTGGTCAAAGCTTTCTTTTATCAGCAGGTTAATTAAAAATATCAGTTAGCTAACTACGCCCAAAGGAATTCCCTCGAATGACAACGCCTGAACAGATCGCTTTTGATCAGCAACATATCTGGCACCCATATTCATCCATGATTAACCCTCCACCTATGTATCCTGTGGAATCGGCATCAGGTGTCAGGATTAAATTATCCGACGGGCGTGAATTGATTGATGGCATGGCCTCCTGGTGGTCAGTAATTCATGGGTATAACCACCCTGAGCTTAATCAAGCAGCACATGAGCAAATCGATAAGATGTCTCATGTTATGTTTGGTGGGCTAACCCATGAACCCGCAATTGAGCTGTGTCGCAAACTCGTGGAGATGACGCCAGAATCACTGGATAAAGTGTTCCTCGCAGATTCTGGTTCCGTAGCGGTAGAAGTCGCCATAAAGATGGCACTACAGTACTGGCATGCTGCTGGGAAACCTGGAAAAAACAGACTGCTAACAGTACGCAACGGCTACCACGGTGATACCTTTGGCGCTATGTCAGTGTGTGATCCGGTCACCGGCATGCATGAAATATTTACCGATGTTCTACCAAAACATTTCTTTGCACCAGCACCACAAACGGCTTTTGATGCAGAATGGAATCCAGAAGACATCTCAGAGCTATGTTCCCTGCTGGAGAAGAATCACAACCATATCGCTGCACTGATCCTGGAACCTGTTGTACAGGGCGCAGGAGGTATGCGTTTTTACTCACCCGAGTTTCTGAAAACGGCAAAGAAACTATGTGATGAGCATAATGTTTTATTGATCGCAGATGAGATTGCAACCGGCTTTGGGCGCAGCGGAAAACTGTTTGCTTGTGAACACGCGAACATTACCCCGGACATCCTGTGTGTAGGCAAAGCTTTGACCGGTGGTTATATGACCCTGGCCGCAACACTGACGACGTCTCATATTGGTGAAACCATCTCTCAAGGCGGTGCCGGTTGCTTTATGCACGGCCCCACCTTTATGGGCAACCCACTGGCCTGTGCTATAGCGAATAAAAGCCTGGAACTGCTGCAGAAAAATGACTGGCAAGCCAATGTACTCAGAATAGAAAAAGGTCTAAAGGACGGATTACAGGCAGCAAGTACACTTAATTCAGTAGCAGATGTTCGCTGCCTGGGTGCCATCGGTGTTATCGAAATGAAGGAAGCTGTGCATACAACTGAGATCCAGAAACTGTTTATTGAGCGCGGACTCTGGATCAGGCCATTTGGCAAACTCGTATATGTAATGCCTCCTTACGTAATGAATAATGAAGATCTCGAACATCTCACCACAGGTATGGTGGAATCAGTCATGGCTTACAGGGGGTAACAATGGCCAGAATAAAAATTGATATGCCGGAAAATTATATTTTTTCCACAGATTTGCCTGTAAGAATTAGCGACATCAATTACGGAGGGCACCTGAGCAATGACGCCATGCTGGCGATTATTCACGAAGCCCGAGTCCGTTTCCTCAATCATTATCATTATGCGGAACTGGACATCGAAGGCCTCGGTCTGATCATGACTGATTCAGCCATCGTCTACAAAGCAGAAGCCTTCCATGGTGACTTGCTTCAGATTGATATTGCGCTCGAGGATTTCAATAAATATGGCTGTGATATTTATTACTTAATCAGTAATAAGAAAACGGCAGTAGAAGTCGCGCATGCAAAAACAGGTATTGTGTTCTTCGATTATGAGCAGCGCAAAGTCACTACCATCCCAGAAGCTTTTACAGATAAGGTTGTTAAAAACACCTAGCCCTAAAGGGCATCAATATTAACCCTCTGTTTTTTCACTCTGAGCTGGGTGCTCTTGATGCTTAGCTGTATCAGCCAACTCAGGATTACGACTGTTTTCAGCGATCTTGACCTGTAGATGCAACGCCGTCTTAGCCAGCATCATGGCACTCACTGGTGCAGTGATAAAAAGAAAAATCGAAATCAATAATTCGTGTGCGCTCAGTCCGCCATTTCGCACGGATGTAATGATCATTGAAGCCACTAAAAGCGCTCCCATCCCGAGCGTCGTCGCCTTGGTCGGTGTATGCAAACGCATATAAAAATCGGGCAATTTCAATAAACCGATCGAGCCTAACAAAACAAATAGTCCACCCATGATGAGCAGCGCAGACACTATTAGCTCTACATAAACATTCATATTTAATCCCTACTCAATAATATCGCCGCGCAATACGTATTTACACAATGCTGCTGTACTCACGAAACCCAACATAGCAATCAGCAAAGCGGCTTCAAAATAGAGCGAAGTACCCATGATGAGCCCAAACAACAAGATCAAAGCAATGCTGTTGATATACATAGTATCCACAGCAAGGATACGATCAGGCTGATCAGGACCTTTGAAAAGCGTGAATAGGTTCAGACACATAGCAATGACAACCATGGCCGTCGCAGTTATGAGAGACATCATTAACATCCGAAAATCTCCTTCAACGGTTTTTCATAACGTGTTTTTATTCCCTCAATGGTCGCCGCTTCATCCACTAAATTAAGCGCATGCACATAAAGCCACTTTTGATCGCTGGATACTTCAGCACTTACAGTACCGGGCGTTAGGCAAATAGTGCTGGCGAGAATCGTGATTGGAAACTCGCCTTTTAAATCCAGGGGAATCGCAAAAAAACCAGGTTTTAAATTCCTTGAAGGGCCCAGTACCTGAACGGCAACTTCAAAGTTTGCAAATACAATATCGCCAAAAACTTTTATCGCATAGAGAACGGCAAGGAACGGTTTCTGTATTGCCATACTGTTGACTTGCACCCCCCTTAACATTTGGGGGATACCTATAGCCAAAATGGTCGCCAACACAATATGTCCAGGCGCAATGGATTCACTTAAAAGCAGCCATACAACAAATAACACAAAGCTTTGAAATGGCATTGGAAAAAGAAAGCGCATCGTCTTAACCTCCGTTCCCAACAGATATTGGCAATAGCATCTGAGGGTTTTCAGCCTGCTGGTAAATTTGCTGTGCGGTATCCATTGTGTATTCGGTGACATAACCACCAAAAATCACTAAAAGAGGTGACAGAAGTAGCAAGAAGAACACGGCAACAAGCTTCACTTTTGGCAATAACTCGCAGGTAGTAGGTTCACCCCTTAAACGCCAAAATAAAGTGGAGCCTCCACGGGACATCGCTACAACCCCAATCAGACTAGCGATCAAAATAGCAGACCAGGTCCAGGCGATTTCATAAGGTTCTACAGCTGTTTGCAAAATCATCACTTTGCCGAGGAACCCAGAGAAAGGCGGCAAGCCAATCATTGTCACTGCCGCGATAGCAAATGCAATTCCCAACGGTAACGACTGACACATCCGACGAGAACGCGCGAACCGATCAGAAATTTTACCTCGTTGTTCCGAAATCGCATCCGCCAGCAGGTACATAGCACCCGTAATCAGCGTAGAGTGAATTAGATAATAAAGTGCAGCAGAGGCGGATTCAGGCGTATTGATGGCCAGGGCACATAAAAGTGTACCAACCGACACAATCACTAAGTTAGAGACCAGTATGCGCAAAGTCTTACTCGCAAGGGCACTCACAGCACCCATGGCTAAAGTGAGTATTGCGATAGGCCACAACCATGGCTCTGCGAGGTTTGCCAGTTCACCGGCATTATCACCAAACATCACCGTGAAGACTCTTAAGATACTGTAGATCCCAACCTTGGTCATGATGGCAAACAAAGCCGCTACGGGTGCGCTAACATTTGAATAGGTTTTCGCTAACCAGAAATGGAGTGGGAACATGGCCGATTTCAAGCCAAACACAAGCAACAGCATCATCCCACCTACTTCCGCGAGCAACTTATCGGCACCTGAAAGCATGCGTATTTTAACTGCCATATCAGCAATATTCAGAGTACCCAGTACCCCGTACAAGATACCCAAAGCAAAAAGGAATAATGCAGAACCAACAAGGTTAAGGGTCACATAATGCACACTGGCTAGGGTCTTTTGTTTACCACCACCATGAACTACCAGTGAATATGACGCCAGCAACAACACTTCAAAGAAAACGAATAGGTTAAATAGATCACCTGTCAGAAATGCGCCGTTAATCCCCATGAGCTGGAACATAAACAGCGGGTAAAAGAACATACCGGTCCTTTCATCGCCGGCAGTTCCGTATAGAAGCGCCCCAAAAGCAAGGACCATGGTCAGCACGATCATCAGGCTCGATAAACGATCAGCAATCAATACGATTCCGAATGGAGCCTGCCAATTGCCCAATTGATAAATGCTTATTTCCCCGGTGCTTGCATTGAAAATAAGCTGAATAGCAACCAGTAGAGTCAGAGCCAAACCGATAAACGAAATAATTTTCTGCCGATTGAGCGTTGTTGAAAATGGCGGCAGTAACATCAGTGCCGCAGTCAGCATTGGAAGTAAAACCGGTAAAATAGGCAGGTGCTGCATCACTTCAGATTCTCCTCATCCTGCATATCCAATGCTTTGTCACGACCATCTACATGGTCATTACCCAAATCGGCACGCGCCCTCATTGCCAAAATCACGGCATAAGCGGTCATAGCAAAGCCGATTACGATAGCCGTGAGTACCAAGGCCTGTGGTAATGGATCGGCGAAATTTTCCGTCGTTCCCAGAATAGCCGCACCATTAACAACCAATCGACCCGTAGAAAACAGGAATAGGTTCACCGCATAAGAGAGCATTGTGAGCCCCATTACAACGGGAAAGGTGCGACCTCGAAGAGTTAGAAACAAACCGCAGGTCGTTAATACGCCCACGCATAATGCATAGATTAATTCCATTACAGTTTCTCCAACTCACTAATATCGACACGTTCAGGCGTTGTTAGCTTACCCAGATTCGCCAGAATCATCATGGTTGCCCCAACTACTGTTAGATAAACCCCTAGATCAAAGAGCATGGCGCTGGCCAATTCAAACTTACCAACCCAAGGCCACTTAAAGTACTCAAACCATGATGTCAGGAATGGGCGATCGAACATAAAGCTTCCGGCACCGGTCAGGAATGCAATCACCAAACCTGAGCCAATCAAAGCCTGGTATTTCAGACGAATATGCTCTTTCATCCATTCAACACCGTTCGCAATGTACTGTTGAATAATCGCTACAGCGGTTATAAGTCCTGCGATGAACCCACCTCCAGGCTCGTTATGTCCGCGAAGGAAAATATACACCGAGACCAAAATCGCCAGTGGTAATAGCATTTGCGAGATAGTCGACAACACCATTGGGTGAGAATCCAGGCTCCATGGGCGCCCAAATTCATCTCTGGACGGCATCGAGAGGCGCATACGTACAATCAGCTTATAAATACCTAAAGCTGCAATTCCCAATACGGTAATCTCGCCGAAAGTATCAAAACCTCGGAAATCAACCAAGATAACGTTTACCACGTTGGTACCACCGCCACCGGTTTTACTGTTCGCGACAAAGAAATCTGAGATTGAATAAAGCGGACGTGTCATGAGAGCGTAGTTAACGGTCGCGACAATACCACCGACAATTGCGGAAATGCTGATATCCCTCACCAAACGTCTTGGGGAGGATTCTTTCGGTGTTTTCTTAGGCAAGAAGAACAGCGCAAGCATTAGCAGGATTACAGTCACTACCTCAACGGCAAGCTGAGTAAGCGCAAGGTCTGGCGCGGAAAAGCGAGTAAAAGCAACCGACACGATCAATCCCACTACCGACAACATCAAAAGAGAGATCAATCGCTGTCTGTGCCAGATAATCGTTGCAAAGGCTGACAACATCAGCAACACCGCCAATGTACCCGATGCATAATCAAGAGGTATTTGAGGTCGGAACCCTGCAGTTTCCTGCAATTGCATCAACGGGGCAATGGAAACGACAATGACCATGAACAGGAAAATGGATAAATAACGCTGTAACGAACCATTGGATATCCATTGATGAATTTTTTGAGTGAGCGTGACTGATTTCTGCACCCAGCTTTCAAACACCAACTTTGAATCTGGTTCTGGGAACTGCCCCTGAAACTGGAACAATTTTTTACGGTTATAGTAAATAATAAAACCGCCCAGCATCGCCAACACGCTCATCAGCAACGGAATGTTAAACCCATGCCAGATTGAAAGGCTGAATTCGGGCAGATCCTTTTGCAAAGTAGCAAATGAAGCCGCATTCAGTAGGTCTGTTACGACAATATAAGGGGCAACACCAACCGCCACACAGATAACTACAAGCACTTCAACCGGCAGCTTCATGTAGCGAGGTGGTTCATGAGGGGTTTTCGGTAAATTATGAGGCTCACCGTTAAAGAATACATCGTGGATAAAGCGCAACGAGTAAGCAACCGAGAATGCCGCACCAATCGTAGCCAGAACAGGAATAGCCCAGGAAAGTGAACCCAGTGTGGCCTGATCTAAAGTCTCCATAAAGAACATTTCTTTAGATAAGAAACCATTCAGTAGCGGTACTCCGGCCATCGACAAGGCAGCAATGATCGCCAGGGTTGCCGTGTAAGGCATATATTTCCAGAGGCCATTCAACTGACGCATGTCGCGCGAACCCGCCTCATGATCAATGATACCCGCAGCCATGAACAACGAAGCTTTGAAGGTCGCATGGTTGATGATGTGGAAAATCGCAGCAACCGCTGCCATCTGTGTATCCAGACCTAACAACAGGGTAATCAAGCCAAGATGACTGATGGTCGAATACGCTAACAACCCCTTTAAGTCATGTTTAAACAGGGCAATGTAAGCCCCCACCAACAACGTACAAAGCCCCGTGATGCTGACGATCAAAAACCACATATCGGTTCCTGACAACACAGGGTAGAAACGCGCCATGAGGAAAATACCGGCTTTTACCATGGTCGCTGAGTGTAAGTAAGCACTCACAGGGGTTGGTGCCGCCATCGCATTTGGCAACCAGAAATGGAATGGGAACTGAGCAGACTTAGTAAACGCACCCAAGAGCACTAATGTCAGTATGTAGGGGTACTCAGCCGATTCTCTAAGCAGGTTGCCGCTGTCTAAGACCTCCTGAAGGTCATAGCTACCCACAACTTTACCAATCAGAATCACACCTGCCAGAAGCGCCAAACCTCCAGCACCTGTGACCGTTAAGGCCATACGGGCACCTTTACGCGCATCGGTACGATGTGACCAAAAACTAATCAGCAGGAAAGAGCTGATACTGGTGAGCTCCCAGAAAAACCACATCTGAATCAGATTACCGGAAGCAACAATACCCACCATGGCGGTCATAAACAGCATCAGATAGGAGAAGAAGCGCCCCATCGAATCTTTTTCCGAGAGGTAATAACGGGCGTAAAGGATAATCAGAAGGCCAATGCCTAAGATGAGCAACAGGAAGAGGAAAGCTAAACCGTCGAGTCTTACTGATAACTCCAACCCAGCCGCAGGAACCCATGGCACTGAATGAGCAAACGCTTCACCATCAAGGAGCTGGGGGCTTAAAGAAAGGACAATTCCTAAAGCGATAGCAGGTGCTATGGCGGTTAATGATGTACAAATATTTCGACTGAAGCGACTAGCATACAGTGGCACAAGACTACCCAATAAGGGTAATAACAATACCGCAAGCAATTTCATAGGTTTATTATCCCATCAAACCATCTTCAAGAATGGATGTAACAACGCTTTTTATCTTATATACCCTACAGTTAGGGACTTAAAACCACCATGATTTTCTCTATTTTCAATCACTCTGTCCATGAGATTAATGAACAATACTCACAATGGTGCATACAGGAAATTAATTATGTCAGTTCAGACCTGCTGAGAGTAGAGATAAAAGCATTATGAGATTACCTGGTAATTACTTCTCCAGAATGCTTTTAGGGGAAACGAGTACGCATGAAATTATTCGATCAATTCAGATCAGTCATCCATACCCACATATTGTGAGTAGACATCCGGCGCCAGATTCTCGAACTTGGTGTACTTACCGATAAAGGCAAGACGGCTGGTACCAATTGGGCCGTTACGTTGTTTACCAATGATGATCTCAGCCACACCTTTGTGTTCCGAATCTTCGTTATACACTTCATCACGATAGATAAACATGATGACGTCGGCATCCTGCTCAATCGCACCAGATTCACGAAGGTCGGAGTTTACCGGGCGCTTATTGGGGCGCTGCTCAAGTGATCGGTTAAGCTGTGACAGAGCCACAACCGGACACTCCAGTTCTTTGGCTAATGCCTTAAGGGAGCGTGAAATCTCAGAAATTTCCTGGGTTCGACTTTCAATATTGGAGCCTTTCATCTGCATCAACTGCAGGTAGTCGACCATGATTAATGCCAGGTCACCATGCTCACGCACAATACGGCGTGCACGGGTACGCATTTCGTTAGGGCTGATACCGGCCTGATCATCAATAAACAGCGGCTTATCGCGCATCATGTTTACAGCCGTGGTCAGCTTCGGCCAGTCCTCTTCTTCCAGCATACCGGTACGTACACGGGTCTGGTCGATGCGCCCCAGGGAAGACAGCATACGAGTTACCAACTGGTCAGCAGGCATCTCAAGACTGAACACCAGAACCGGTCTATTAGTCGACATCAGCGCATTTTCAACCAGGTTCATAGCAAAGGTGGTTTTACCCATCGATGGACGGGCAGCAACAATAACCAGATCTGATGGTTGAAGACCTGCTGTTTTCTTATCCAGGTCATCGAAGCCGGTTGTGACACCGGTAAGGTCACCATCGCTGTTAAACAGGGTATCAATACGATCCACTGCTTTCTTTAGCAGAACGTTTACCCCTTCAGGACCACCCTGATTAGGTCGGTTCTCAGCAATGGAAAATATTTTTTGTTCCGCATCGTTCAGAACATCTTCTGAGCTGCGGCCATCCGGATGGAATGCATTGTCGGCAATTTCATTTGCCGCGTTAATCATCTGCCTCAGTAGTGCACGGTCACGAACGATCTCTGAATAAGCACGGATGTTTGAGGCACTCGGAGTATTCTTCGCCAGCTCAACCAGATAATCCAGACCACCGGCTGATTCCAGTTCAGCGATACGGTCCAACTCTTCCGAGAGTGTTACAACATCAATCGGACTTCCATCATTGACCAGCTTGGTCATAGTACGGAATATTTTTCGATGCCCCTGGCGGTAAAAATTATCTTCAACAACAACTTCTGAGACGGTGTCCCAGGCATTATTGTCGAGCATCAATCCGCCCAGAACTGATTGCTCAGCTTCCATTGAGTGAGGGGGAGTTTTGATCTTTTCCAGATCAGCATCTGTGAGTTGAATAGGTTCCATAACGCTTTCTAAAGCCTAAAAACAAAAAAGCACTGCGCAGTATTCTACGCAGTGCTTTCTTTACAGTACAGTTCTGATTGTAAGTAGGGGATTACTCGCCTACTACAGCCAGTTTAACTGTAGCTGTTACTTCTGGGTGCAGCTGAATAGCGATATCGAACTCACCGATAGAACGCAGAGCGCCCTCTGGCAGACGAACTTCGCTTTTGCTGACTTCAGCGCCAGCAGCAGTAATCGCGTCAGCAATGTCACGAGTACCGATAGAACCGAACAGTTTACCTTCATCGCCACACTTAGCAGTGATAGTAACTTCTTTCTCGTTCAGACCTTCAGCACGTGCAGTTGCAGTTGCCAGTTTCTCAGCAGCAGCCGCTTCTAGTTCAGCGCGACGCTCTTCAAATTTAGCAACGTTAGCTTCAGTTGCAGGAACAGCTTTGCCCTGCGGTACCAGGTAGTTACGACCGAAACCGCTTTTCACGGAAACTTTGTCACCGAGGTTACCCAGCTTACCAATTTTCTCGAGCAGAATAACTTCCATCTCGTAAACCTCATTTGTTCTGCAATATTTGCAGTACTAGTTCTTCGCTGGAATTCGCGATCTGAAATCAACAAGACTGTCGATAACAGCCACAAACACCAACAGCGAAATCACAAATTGCCCCATAAATAACATTGAACAGTAAAAACCGATCAACCAGGGCTTGCCCAAATCACGTTTTGCCAAACTGCCATGAACCAATGCGACACCCGCAATGATCCAGGGTAATAGCAACAGTGGTAACCAACGCATCAGCTCCAAATCTAACTGATAGCAAACCAGAGCAATTGCCAGTAATGCGCCTGTGTAAGGTAGCGGAAGCTTCAAAGCATGAAACTCTTGCTTAAACCCTCCGGGATTAAACAATCCCGCTTGCCAGGAACGCGCCAGCAATAAACTGACTACCATCATCAGCGTATGAACTGATGCTAAACCACCCAACATTAGCTGCCGCAGCATCTCTTTATCGAGGCTTACCTCTTGAGAGCCCTGACCTGCTGACTGAATCAAAAATTTTTCAGTCTGATCGATCACTTCGCCAAGATAACCGCCGAGTACGAATTCCATACCCACCCCAGCCACAGCTCCAATTGGCAACGCCAACATCAGCACTTTTGACCAGGAAACAGTTTCCCTTAAAGCAACCGCCAGCAGATAGGTACCTGCAATCACGGCCAGTGGTGTCGGGTCGGACACACTGTATGCCCAGACTCCCGCAGGCAAAATTGCCCATAACAGAAGTCCTGCACCATCACGCTGACCTTTTCTTAAAGTAATCAACGCAACGGCTGCTGCACTTACCCAGTAAAACAGTGGCAGCAAGGCGGCAATAACCGCCACAAGAGCCGCTTGTTTGCGGCCTCGCATGATATATTCAGCCAAGGCTCGCACGACTCGACTACCTCTTACTGATGGCTATCAGTGTAAGGCAGCAGTGCAACGAAACGAGCACGCTTGATAGCAGTAGCCAGCTGACGCTGGTAACGCGCTTTAGTACCAGTGATACGACTAGGTACGATTTTGCCAGTTTCAGTGATGTAACCTTTCAGAGTGTCCAGATCTTTGTAATCGATCTCCTGAACACCTTCAGCCGTAAAACGGCAGAACTTACGACGGCGGAAAAAACGAGCCATTGTATCTCTCCTCAGAATTCAGATTATTCAGCAGCTTCTTCAGAAGCTTCAGCTTTAGGAGCTGCTTCTTCAGCTGGTTTTTCAGCAGGCTTTTCTTCACGACGAGGCTTACGCTCTTCGCGAGATTCAGCTGCTTTAATTGGAGAGATCTCAGTGATCGCTGCTTTACGGCGAATTACCATGTTACGCAGAACTGCATCGTTGTAACGGAACAGGCCTTCCAGCTCATCCAGAGTTTCCTGACCACATTCGATGTTCATCAGGACATAGTGTGCTTTGTGAGCGTTGTTGATTGGGTAAGCCAGTTGACGACGACCCCAGTCTTCCAAACGGTGGATTGTGCCTTCAGCACCCTCGATCAGGGTAGTGTAACGCTCAACCATCGCTGGAACCTGCTCACTCTGGTTCGGGTGAACCAGAAAGACGATTTCATAATGACGCATTGTAGCTCCTTACGGGTTAATAGCCTCCGGACCACTGCGGCCTGAGGCAAGGAGATTGGAAATAGTTTTCCAAAGGACGCGTAATTCTACGCACCTTGCAAGGGGGTTGCAAGTTATGAAATGGATTGAGTGACTATTAAAGCCACTCTAATTAGGAATCTTTTAAGAAGAGAAAGCAGAGATTACTCTACTTCTACAATTTCGTAGCTGTGAGTGATCTCAACACCGCCTTTTTCCAGCATCAGGGATGCTGAGCAGTATTGTTCAGCGGACAGTTTCACCGCACGCTCAACTTTTTTAGGATTCAGGTCACGACCAGATACCACGAACTTCACATGGATCTTAGTGAACACAGAAGGCACCTCATCGGCACGCTCTGCATCAATCTCTGCGACACAATCAACAACATCCTGACGGGTTTTCTTCAAAATACCGACAACATCATAGCTGGTGCATCCCCCCAGACCGAGCAGCATCAGCTCCATCGGACGAGGCCCCTGCTGCAGTTCGCCGTCAATCATTACGTCAAAGCCAGAACCGGTAGTGCCCTGAAAACGCACATCACCATCCCACTTTACTTTGGCACTCATACCCATGGAGTTATTACCTTATTCAAACAATTCTTTTAATTTCTGACCTGGATCCGCTGCACGCATAAACGCTTCGCCAACCAGGAAGCTGTGAACATTATGTTCACGCATCGCCTGTACATCTTCGCGGGAGTGAATACCGCTCTCTGTCACAACAATGCGATCATCTGGAATAGAGGACAACAGATCGTAGGTGTTGTTCAGAGTCACTTCAAAGGTGTGCAGGTTACGGTTATTAATACCCACCAGCTTGTTCTTCAGCGGCAAAGCACGCTCCAGCTCATCAGCGCCATGCACTTCAATCAGCACATCCATGCCCAGCTCAACGGCCAAACCATTCAGATCTGCCATCTGCTGATCTTCCAATGCCGATACAATAAGCAGAATACAGTCAGCACCAATCGCACGCGCTTCATAGACCTGATACGGATCGATGATAAAGTCTTTACGAATAATTGGCAGTGAACAGGCTGCCCGGGCTTCCATCAGATACTCTTCAGAACCGTGGAAATAGTCTTTATCGGTAAGAACAGATAAGCAGCTTGCACCACCCATCTCATAGGATTTAGCAATTTCAGCTGGCAGAAACGGATCCCGCAGCAAGCCTTTAGATGGGCTGTGTTTTTTTGCTTCCGCTATAACAGCTGAACGGCCTTCCGCAATCGCTTTTGCCATATTGGCTGCAAAACCACGTGGATCAAAAGCACTGCCCTGCTGATCAGCAATCTTACCTTTAAGGTCTGCAATCGAAACCTTTGGCTGACGCTCTGCCACTTCTTCAGCTTTACGCGCCAGAATTTTTTTCAGAATAGTCGGTGTATCAGACATTACTTAACCTAAAAAGCTTAACCTTTAAAAGCCTGACTGAATTCAGCCAGCTCTTTAACTTTTGCTGCAGCACCGCCAGAAAGAATCGTCTCTTTTGCTTTAGCAACACCCTCTTTCAGAGAGCCCGCCAGATCAGCAGCGTACAAGGCTGCGCCTGAGTTTAGCGCAATCATATCAATAGCTTTGGCATGCTCACCTGCGAATGCAGACTCTATCAATGCAAAACTTTCAGCAGAACTGTTTACCTGCAAACCATCCAGAGACTGTTTCTCCAGACCGGCATCTTCAGCAGTGATAGTGTATTCAGTCACCTCGCCACCTTTTAGTTCAGCAACGAAGGTTTCCCCAGCCAGACTTATCTCATCCAGACCTTCAGCCGCATGTACAACCAATGCATGAACCGCACCCAGAGATTTTAACGCCTCAGCCATTGGCTTACACAAAGCCTTATCAAACACACCCAGAAGATAGTGTTTTGCACCTGCCGGGTTAGTAAGAGGACCGAGGATATTAAACAGAGTACGCAGCGCCATCTCTTTACGCGGGCCGATTGCATACTTCATCGCACTGTGGTGCTGAGGCGCGAACATAAAGCCAACACCTACCTGATCAATGCACTGACCGACCTGTTCAGGGTTGAGCGCCAGATTTACACCTGCCGTTTCCAGCAGATCCGCAGAGCCAGAGCTTGAAGAAACAGAACGGTTACCATGCTTCGCAACGTTGCCGCCAGCTGCTGCAACCACAAATGAACAAGCGCTGGAAACATTGAACAGATTCGCACCATCACCACCCGTGCCGACAATATCCACAGCCTGAGCAGCAGAAATCGATACCGGAGTTGCCAGCTCACGCATAGCGTCCGCAGCACCCGTGATTTCATCAACAGTTTCACCTTTCATTCGCAGTGCAATCAGCAACCCACCAATCTGAGCATCTGTCGCGTTGCCCGTCATGATCTGATTCATCACCTGCTTCATTTCTGCCTCAGTCAGGTTGTTACCGTCTACGACTGATGCCAATGCTTGTTTAATGTCCATTTTGAATCCTGTTCTTTTGAGGGCCTGTTAACACTAATTGAAAAGTCACGCCGGAGGCTATTTTTTTACGAGACAAGGCGTATTGATCGCAGTGTACTCGTTGTACATAAGTGAAATACAACGCAGAATCGTGAAAAAATAGCACCGGCCCTCCGGGTTGCGCCCCAATTTGGGCTACACGGCGTTACTTGTCGTTCATTTGGAATAACCAAACTTCTCTCCTCGTGCCTTGCCTAGCCCAAATTGGGGCAGCAACGTGGCATTTCCATTTAGTGCTAACAGGCCCTTTAGCTGCGTTTCAGGAAGTTAGCCAGTAGTTCATGGCCCTGTTCGGTCAGAATTGATTCCGGGTGGAACTGAACACCTTCAATATCCAGTTCTTTATGGCGCACACCCATAATTTCATCAATATTGCCGTTTTCATCCTGAGTCCATGAAGTAATTTCCAGACAATCAGGAATAGTTTTCTGGTCAATCACCAGAGAGTGATAGCGGGTTACTTCTACTGGATTATTCAGCCCGGCAAACACACCTTTACCCTCATGATATACAGGAGAGAGCTTGCCATGCATAACTTGCTTGGCACGCACAATGTCGCCGCCAAACGCCTGGCCAATACTCTGATGCCCCAGACAGATACCCAGAATCGGCAGTTTGCCTGCAAAGTGTTTTATAGCAGCGACCGAAATACCGGCTTCATTTGGAGTACAAGGGCCAGGAGAGACCACCAACTGATCTGGATTGAGCGCTTCAATCTCCTCAATGGTAATCTCATCGTTACGGTAAACGCGGACATCGGCACCGAGCTCACCCAGATACTGCACCACGTTGTAGGTAAACGAGTCGTAGTTATCAATCATTAACAACATAATTCAGAACCTTTCATCGCAGATATAATCGATGCGCTAGTTTGAGCTGAGATCATCATAGGTTATCCAACCCCTTCTCAACCATCGCCACAGCGCTGAACACAGCGCGCCCTTTATTCATGGTCTCTTTCCATTCCAACCGCGGAATGGAGTCAGCCACAATACCTGCGCCTGCCTGAATGTGCAGGACATCATCTTTAATCACAGCAGTACGGATCGCAATCGCGGTATCCATATTGCCATTCCATGAGAGGTAACCCACCGCACCGCCATATACGCCGCGTTTCACTGGTTCCAGCTCATCAATTATTTCCATTGCCCGCACTTTTGGTGCACCGCTCAGAGTACCTGCCGGAAGAGTGGCTCTAAGCACATCCATAGTACTGACATCCGGCTTCAGCTTGCCATTTACGTTGGAAACGATATGCATCACGTGGGAATAGCGTTCCACGATCATCTTATCCGTCAGCTCAACCGCTCCGATCTCTGCCACACGACCCACATCATTACGGCCCAGATCAATCAGCATCAAATGTTCTGCAATCTCTTTCGGATCATCCAGCAACTCTGTTTCCATTGCCAGATCCTCTTCTGCAGTTTTACCACGCTTACGAGTGCCCGCAATTGGGCGAACAGTCACCACATCATCTTCTACACGCGCCAGAATCTCTGGTGAAGAGCCCACCACATGGAAATCTTCCAGATTCAGAACATACATATAGGGAGATGGATTCAGACATCTCAGGGCGCGATAAAGATCAAGCGGTTTGCTGGTGAATGGAATCGACATACGCTGCGAAATAACGCACTGCATAATGTCGCCATCCAGAACATACTCTTTGATCTTCTCAACTGAATCCATATACGCCTGCTCACCGTAGCTGGACTTAAATTCAGTTTCAGAAACCTCACGATTATTCTCAGAAGACGCATCGTAAGGTGTTGCTACTCGCAGCTTTTCCACCAACTGATCCAGGCGAGTTTCCGCCTCAGACAGAGCACTGGCTTCAGCAGGATCTGCATGAGTAATCAGAATCAATTTACCGGCAAGGTTATCGAACACCACCACCTCATCGGAAACCATCAGCAGAATATCCGGTGTGCCGATCACATCTTCCGGGCAGCTATCTTTTAAACGCTTTTCAACATAACGCACACAGTCATACCCGAAGTAACCGACCAGACCACCATTAAAACGCGGTAGCCCTTCCAGTTCAGGTACCCGGTAACGTTGCTGGAACTGCTCAACAAATTCCAGAGGATCTTCAACGGTCAGGTTTTCGATCTCTTTACCATCTTCTGTGATGATGACCTGATCACCAAACACTTTCAGGATGATGCGACATGGCAAACCGATGATGGAATAACGCCCCCATTTCTCACCACCCTCCACAGACTCAAGCAGGTAGCTATAGGGAGCGTTCGCCAGTTTTTTGTAGGTAGATAGCGGAGTATCTAAATCCGCCAACACTTCTCTGGTAACAGGAATTCGGTTGTAGTTTTCTGCGGCCAGTCCCGCAAACTGTTCAGGTGTCATGATGGTTTCTCACAATGCCGATAAAAAAATAACAAAACAATTCAGACGTTCTGAGCAGACAACCAGGGAGAGGTTTCTTTGAAAATTCAGCGAAAACTTAAGCTGAAAAAAGGCTTAGAGATAGACTCTGCCACATGAGTGCCTGCCGGTATTTCAGACACGCCATCGCCATCGTTCACCCGTACATGGGAAACGATCAATTGCTCCATTATTTTTTAAGATTGCTGTAGCAAATGGCATCACGGCAGACTTAATTAAGTTAAAGATAGCGAAACAATATAGCAGCACGTCTCCCGAATCAACCATCGCGCCCTGCAATCCCTGTAATTCATCAGGTTTTATGCAGACATAGTTATTTTATACATAAAAAAACCCCGGCAAGCCGGGGTCAAAACAGTGCTGTGTATCAAGAGCCTACTACCGGGGAGCGGTAGCATAAAGCAGATCACTTAATGGGGGAGTTAATCTGCGTATGTTGCTTAGATTAGCCGATACACATATTTAATAAAATTCGCATTAATTTGAAAAACAGTTCGAAAAAACCGATTCATCATTACTCAATGCTAGCGAGCTTTGCGTAACAGCCAGAAACCGAAGCCAAAACAGATCAGAATAGGGAAACAAACCGCCAGTAATGGCGCAAAACCAAACACTGAACTGGTTGGACCTAAAACATCCTGCGTAAGCTTAAATGCCAGACCAATAACCACCCCGGTTACCAGTCGCTGGCCAACCGTTACACTTCGAAGTGGACCAAAAATAAACGATACGGCAATCAACACCAGTCCCAGAATGGCAAAAGGCAGTAGAATTTTTTTCCATAGCGCCACTCTGTATTGCGCAGAGGCAAGACCCTGATCATCGAGATAATTACTGTAATCAAACAATCCAGCGATCGAGAGATGATCCGGTTTAACCATGACCACCTTAAGCAGTTCAGGCGTTAAGCCACTTTGCCAACGTTCTTTTTTAATAGTGCCGGTTTGCAGGCTTTGAGCGTCTATTCCCTCTACTCCACTCTCTGGGAAACGGGTTTCTTCGATCTTTCTCAGCTCCCATAGACCACTCTCATAATGGCCCGAGCGTGCAAAACTGGATCGAGCCAGAGTCAGGTCATCGTTAAATTCATATCGGGTCACACCACGGATTGAACCATCACTGCTCACCGCATTGATATGAATAAAAGTCATCTCATCACGGTGCCAGACCCGGCTGGCATCATTAAGGCGGCCACCACCGGTAATTTTCACCTGACGATCACTTTGCGCTTTAGGCTCAGAAACCGGAACAACATACTCACCAATCAGCATGGTACCGATGATGATTGCAGCCACCGGTTTCATCACAGACGTAATAATCTGCATAGTGGAAATACCCGCGGCACGCATTACCGTGAGTTCAGAACTGGATGCCAATAAACCAAGGCCGATCAAACAACCAATCAAACTCGACAGGGGTGTGTAATCATATAAACGGCGCGGGCCGGTCATCATGATAAATTCAACCGCCGCGGCAAAATCGTAGTCGTTGCGTATGTCCTTCATCTCCTCGATCAGAGCAAAGATCATATCCAGACCAACGATTACTAAAAGCACCACAAGAAAACTGCCAATAACATGGCGGGCAATATAAAAATCCAGCAGCCTCATACTGACTTCTTCCCAGGCCGTTTAACTTTTAATGGTGGGATACGGTTATAAACACGACTCCAGAAATCACCAAAAATCAGCAGATTCAAAGCAAATAAAGTAAAGAGCAAATGCACAAACCAAATAGCCCATGGGCCTACATCCCCTTTTCCCACATCACTGGTTACCGTACTCAATATTGAGAGGTAGGTTAGGTACAACACGATTGATGGCGCAAGACGAGCATATCGCCCCTGCCTGGGATTAACCCGGCTCAACGGGACAGCCAGCATAGTCACAACAATTGCCAGCACCGGCAATGATAAACGCCAGTGCAACTGCGCCTGATGCTGAGGTTTATCAGATTGAATCAGATAAGAAGTAGGCAGCGTTTCAACATCATCCACTCGAATCGCCTGATTCTTTTTCTCTATCTCAGTACCGTATCGTTCAAAGCCCAGCTCTATATAATCACCTTTGCCCGGATCACCTTCATAACGATAACCTTTTTCCAATACCAGAAAACGCTGATCCAGCTCTTCATCAAAATGAGTGGTTCCCGCTTCTGCCATGGTGATCTGCATGCGCTTGGTACTTTTATTCTGGTCAGCAATAAAGACCATCCCTAAGTGGCCTTCACCCTCTATCGAGTCAGTGTAAGTGACCCTACTGCCAGTTTTCTGTTTATGGAAACGTCCAGGGGTCAGCGTTTCAAACTCACTGCTACTTTCTTGCTCATCGGCAATTTTGTTGGCCTGGCCACCACTGTATGGCGTCACATAGATGCCCAGCACACCCACGATAATCGCGACAAATAATGCAGGTCCCATAGAATAGCCAAGCAAGCGTTTGCGGCTCATGCCACAGGCTTCAAGCACCGTCATCTCGCTCTCAAGATAGAGCCGGCCATAACCAAGAAGGAAACCGAGGAAAAGCCCAAGCGGCAGAATCACCTCAAGAAAACTGGGCACCCGGTACATAAGAACGGTGAACACAACATCCGGGGACATTTCTCCGGACGCAGCTCGGGTAAGATATTTTACAAAACGGCCACTCATGATGATGACAAGCAGTATTGAGCTTACTGCCAGCATGCCTAACATCACTTCCCTTGCCAGATAGCGAAAAACGATCACTCTATTTACCAGCCAGACCTGTTACCAAACTAAAAATCGTTTATATTATTCGGCTTTAGTGCGGATCAACCAAAGCAAACCTGTACTCTGATTTCACATTGCGTCATAAAAAGTACCGGCATTATCCTTAAATCCGCCACCTTTGTCTCGTTTTAGTACGGCAGTAAGCCGCATATTGGAGCTAACATGGATTTCGAAATTGTAAGTGGTGACATTACTTCACTGGAAACTGAATGCCTTGTTCTGGCAGTAGAAGCAGATACAACTCTGTCTCCAGCAGCAAAAATTGCTGATGAAGCCAGCTCCGGACACATCAGTGAAATTCTGGAAGGCGGCGATATCACCGGTAAAAACGGCCAGACACTGCTGTTGCACAAAGTGCCTGGGTTAGCGGCAAAACGTGTACTGCTTATTGGTTTCGGCAAAGAAGCTGATCGCAACAACCGCAACTACCGTAAAGCGGTTAAAGCGATTATGAGTGTTGCAAAAAGTACGGGCGTAAGCAGCCTGACTCTGGCAATCGACATCAAGCCTACCGATGATGAAGATAAGTACCGTCAGGTGCGTCATCTGGTTGAATGGTCAGGTAACGAGCTTTACACCTACGATGAGACAAAAAGCAAAAAAGCTGATCCACTAAAACTGGAACAGATCTCCATCCTGGCAACTGAAGAAGACTCTGAAGTAGCAGAAACCGCTCTGATGGACGGCACAGCCATCGTAAACGGCACCAGCATTGCGCGTGATCTTGGCAACCTGCCAGGCAACTTCTGTACGCCGACCTATCTGGCGGAACAGGCTCTTGAATTGGATGACGAATTCGAAAGCCTGACCACAACCATCGTTGATGAAGAAGAGATGGCCGACCTGGGCATGCACTGCCTGCTATCTGTGGGTAACGGCAGTGAAGAGCCATCCAAACTGATTGTTATGGAATACAAAGGCGGCGAGGAAGGTGATAAACCTCACGTACTGGTAGGTAAAGGCATTACCTTCGATACCGGCGGCATCTCCCTGAAACCAGGCGCAGGCATGGACGAAATGAAGTTCGACATGTGTGGTGCAGCGAGTGTATTCGGTGCCATGACCGCGATTTGTGAAATGGCTCTGCCAATCAACGTTGTAGGTATCGTCGCAGCCGCTGAGAATATGCCAAGCGGCCATGCAACTAAGCCTGGCGATATTGTTACCACTATGTCCGGCCAGACTGTAGAGATCCTGAATACCGATGCTGAAGGCCGCCTTGTGCTGTGTGACGCCCTGACCTATGCAGGTAAATTTGAACCAGCATCAGTTGTCGATATCGCTACTCTGACCGGCGCCTGCATCATCGCACTGGGTCACCACGCAACAGGCGTACTGTCTAATAACGACGAACTTGCAGCAGAACTGTTAGAAGCTGGTGAGCAAGCAGCAGATAAAGGCTGGCAGCTACCGCTGTGGGACGAATTCCAGGAACAACTGGATTCCAACTTTGCAGACATCGCCAACATCGGCGGTCGTCCGGGCGGCACAATTACCGCTGCATGCTTCCTGTCTCGCTTCACTAAAGAATACCGTTGGGCACACCTGGATATTGCTGGCGTTGCTTGGAACAGCGGCGGTAAAGACAAAGGCTCAACCGGCCGTTGTGTACCTATGCTAACTCAGTACCTGCTGAACCAGGCAACTGAAGAGGAATAAGGCTCAGGCCTGGAAGCCATGACCAGCAAAGCTGATTTTTACGTTTTACCTTCCAGCGATCCCGATGCCCGGGGTCGCTTTCTGTGTCGTCTTGTGGATAAGATTCTCGGCCTCGGCCATCAGATCTATATCCAGACTGCAAACGAAGCTGAAGCCAAACGTATTGATCAGCAGCTCTGGGAATTCCAGCCGGAATCCTTCATCCCACACAGCCTCACCAATGAAGACCTCCCAGCCAAAGTAAAAATCGGCTGGGATGACCAACGTCCGGATCACAAAGACGTATTCGTAAACCTCAATCTGGATATTCCGGAAGATGCGCTTGGGTTCGACCGAATCATAGAAGTCGTTGTTCAAACAGAGGACGTCCTCACCTCTACCCGCAAGAACTATAAGCTCTACAAAGATCACAACACCCTAATAGACATGCACGACATGAGGAAAAAGTAAGCTCCTCTTTTCTGAAAGGATTAGAGTGAATGGAGCCATTACCAAAGAGCTGTAAAATCAGCTACTTTTCATTAGCCTTTCGGCCCTCAAGGACTGACTTATAATAAGGCCTAACCACTTGTTTAAACTTAATAAAGCACTTTCTCTTTTCAGCTAAAATGAAATCTTTCAATGCAGTATGAAGCTTTGCCCTACTATCCTCGCTTATAGCAGAACTATCTTTTAATAATTGACCAACAATAGAACTTTTTTCTTCAACTAACGCTTCAATTTCAGCGCGCGAAAGACTTTCGGCATACATAGAGGAGAGTTCTGGAAGCAAGTTTTTATAAGACGCAAACCCAAGGTAACAATCTTTCGCAACATCTACGTACTCTTGAGGTACATCCATATTAAATCTCTTATCGAATTTCCCTTTTAAATCTGAGCTATAAGCTTCTGCCGCTGTCTCAGCAGCATTATTGATAAATACCCTATAACTGTCATGCTCATAAATCTCAGCCACTAGCTCAATATTTGTTTTCTTACTATTGATAGCAGCATCCGTAGTATTAGCCTGTATTTGATTGCCCCAAGCAATGATAAATACTAGAAAAAAATAGCGGGTAAAACAGTCACGATTACTTCTAATAATGCGCAATCGGGAAACAACTTCATGAGCAGAACAACCAAACATCGTAGATTTTCCTCCGTTTAAATCTAGTCAGCTAGTTTATATCAATTTTATCTAAAAAATCCGTCCGCCTCGAAATACAGGAGCACCCTCGTGGCTAGGACGGCTGCTCCTACGAGTCGCTAGTACGCTACTTCGTAGCTACGAGAAAAATCAAAACCTAAAAACCAAGGCTTTGCCGCGTTCTAGCCACTAGCAAGCGAAGCGTCTCGTAGCTGCCGCTAAGCGGCAGCGTGCTCGCAGGAACCTACGCAACGTTGGTTCCAGCGCCTCCGGCTTTTTTGTGTCCCCTCGTTTCTTCAATCAGGAACTTGAGCCAGCGAATATAAGGCGTGCCGCCGGTGCCCTGTTGATCATTACTGCGCCGCGCGATGTATTTAATCGCCCAGTGGTAATGCACCTCGCGGAAGCAAGCCATCAGTTCTAATACGGAATCGAATTTTTCCGTATTTGCCAGCAGTTTAATATCCGGCATCGCCCTAACTTGCTCTAGAATAATCCGGTGTTCAGCAGGCATATACTGGCGCATATCGTATAGGTGGCGGGTCAGCTTATTATCCTGATGAGGAATTTTCATAAATTCGGTTAGCAAAGGCATTATCGAACTCTGCGCACCGGTTTCGCCACGGAAGCTGATCGCATCCATATTCACGCCTTGATACACCACCTCTCTAAATTGCCCGATGTAAGGCCGGAATTTAGAGAAGTACAGTTCATCAGACATCTTTTCAGGAATGCGTTGTAACACCTGAATAATGCCCGTCATCGCATCAGCAATCTCGGTTAAAGCCGCATTGACCTCCATTGCACCGACTTCACCATCAAGGCTGACAATAGCATCCAGTATCCGGGCCGCCTTCGCTTCTATATCCACATGTACCAGAATAAACCAGTGTTCATCATAGAGATGCACAAAGTTCTGTAGGGTATCAATATTGCCCAGTTCAACCGGCTTTTTCAGATCAAACCGCCGCCAGTTATAGAGCGCATAACCGTCATAACTGAGGATGGGCGGCCGCTGCATCAGCGACGAAATTTTGCACAAAGGCCGGGCCAGATTCGCCGGAAGAGAATGACAAGTAGGCTGCCCTATCTGGTTCACATAACCCGATACGATAAAACCCAAACGCGTGTAGTAAAGGCACGCCTGAGGCCAGAGATCTTCCGGGATATTTACGTAAGGCCAATCAGGTACAAACACCCGTTTCAGATAGTCACGGGCACCTTTTTCTAACAATAAACTGGGAAGCATCCTTCCCACCGTATCCAGCACCTCATAAGGCTCCCCCAAAGCCAGTTCAGTTGCCGGATCTTCACAGGGTAAAAAACCGCGTGTGGCATAACACTGTTTCATGTTTAAGCACGCTTTCCGCGAAGCGGAAGCTACTAGGACGGCTACGCCTACTAGGGACTAGAACGTCGCTTCGCGACTGCTAGGAAAAGCTGACGGGCAGTGGTAATTTTGTGCTTTACTCGCAGCAGCGAAGCTGCGTTCTAGCAGTAACGGAGTTACGTTCTCGCTACTAGCGACTCACACGGAGGTGTTTATGAGTTATGAAAGTCTTGATGTATGGAAACGAGCCTGCCGACTTAGCTGTGAACTTTACATGCAGCTGGCCAATTGTCGCGATTACGGGTTTAAAGATCAGATAACCCGAAGTGGCTTGTCTATTCCAAGCAATATAGCCGAAGGTTTTGAGCGCGGCTCCCAAAAAGAGAAACGGCAATTTCTCCTGTATGCCCGCGGTTCTGCGGCTGAGCTTAAAACCCAGATCCAGATAGGGAGCCGGGTGGGGTTTATATCATCAAAAAATGCACCTGTCTGGTTAGATGAAATTAAAGAGATTCAAAAAATGCTCGGTGCTTTACTCAATTCACTACGTGAATAAGCACGCCGCAAGGCGGCTACGAGTGACTAGAACGTGGTTCGCTACGCTCCAGTGGCTAGGACGGCTTCGCCTGCTAGGGGCGAGCACGCTACTTCGTAGCTACGAGAAAAATCAAAAACCTAAAAGCAGTGATTTTACGCTTTTCCTAGCAGCGGCTTTGCCGCGTTCTAGCTCCTCGTAGGCGGAGCCGTTCTCGTAGCGAAGCGTGCTCATACCCTGTATAATGCGCGGTCTTATCGAGCATCCCCAATACATCAGGGCTGCCAATCAATCGAAAAAGTTTTAGCCAAAAGAAGCGCAATGGATACTACTTACCAGCCGCACGAAATTGAGAAATCCTGGTACAAAACCTGGGAAGACAACAACTACTTCGCACCTCAGGGCGAAGGTGACTCTTACTGCATCATGATTCCGCCACCGAACGTCACCGGTAGCCTGCACATGGGTCACGCTTTCCAGCACACAATCATGGATGCTCTGACTCGTTACAAGCGCATGCAGGGTAAGAATACTCTGTGGCAGGTTGGTACTGACCATGCGGGTATCGCTACCCAGATGGTCGTTGAGCGTAAACTGGCTGCTGAGAAACAGCAGACTCGCCATGATCTGGGCCGTGATGCCTTTATCGAAAAGATCTGGGAGTGGAAAGAAGAATCTGGCGGTACCATTACCCGCCAGATGCGTCGTCTGGGTAACTCCGTAGATTGGGCGAACGAGCGCTTCACTATGGACTCCGGTTTCTACCATGCGGTACAGGAAGTGTTTATCCGTCTGTATGACGAAGGCTTAGTTTACCGTGGTAAGCGTCTGGTTAACTGGGACCCTAAACTACACACCGCGATCTCTGATCTGGAAGTTGAGAACAAAGAAGTCAAAGGCAAGATGTGGTACCTGCGTTACCCACTGGCTGATGGCGTTAAAACTGCAGCTGGCGAAGACCACATCGTAGTTGGTACTACTCGTCCTGAAACTATGCTGGGTGATACTGGCGTTGCAGTAAACCCGGAAGATGAGCGCTACAAAGATCTGATCGGCAAAGAGATCATCCTGCCATTCGTTGGCCGTCACATTCCTATCGTTGGCGACGAACACGCCGATATGGAAAAAGGTACCGGTTGCGTAAAAATCACCCCTGCGCACGACTTCAATGATAACGAAGTCGGTAAACGTTGCGGTCTGCCAATGATCAACGTCCTGACCTACAACGCAGATATCCGCGAAGAAGGTGAAGGCTTTAACACCGACGGTACACCAAACAACGACATCGACACCAACATCCCGGAAAAATACCGTGGCATGGAGCGTTTTGCTGCACGTAAAGCAATCGTTGCAGACTTCGAGGAAGCAGGTCTGCTGGTTAAGATCGAAGAAAATGACATGACCGTGCCTTACGGCGACCGTGGCGGCGTGGTGATCGAGCCAATGCTGACTGACCAGTGGTTTGCCGATGCTAAAACGCTGGCAAAACCCGCAGTTGAAGCGGTAGAAAAAGGCGATATCAAATTTGTACCGCAACAGTACGAGAACATGTACAACGCCTGGATGCGCGACATTCAGGACTGGTGTATCTCCCGTCAGCTGTGGTGGGGTCACCGTATCCCAGCCTTCTACGATAACGAAGGCAATGTCTACGTAGCTCAGGACAAAGACGCGGCGCGTGAGAAGTACAGCCTGCCGTTAGATCTGGAACTGCGTCAGGACGATGACGTTCTGGACACATGGTTCAGCTCCGCGCTGTGGACATTCGGCACCCTGGGCTGGCCTGAAAACACCCAGCGCCTGCAGACGTTCCACCCAACGGATGTTCTGGTAACCGGTTTCGACATCATATTCTTCTGGGTGGCGCGCATGATCATGATGACCATGCACTTCATGAAAGATGAAGACGGCAAACCACAGGTTCCGTTCAAAACCGTTTACGTTACCGGTCTGATCCGTGACGAAAACGGCGACAAGATGTCCAAGTCCAAAGGTAACGTACTGGACCCACTGGACATGATCGACGGTATCGAACTGGATCAGCTACTGGAAAAGCGTTGTGGCAACATGATGCAGCCACAACTGGCTGAGAAGATCGGCAAACGTACCAAGAAAGAGTTCCCGGAAGGTATTCAGGCACACGGTACGGACGCCCTGCGTTTCACCCTTGCTGCACTGGCCTCAACTGGCCGTGACATCAACTGGGATATGAAGCGTCTGGAAGGTTACCGTAACTTCTGTAACAAGATCTGGAACGCTGCACGTTACGTGCTGATGAACACCGAAGGTGAAGACTGCGGCCAGAGCGGCGGAGATGTTGAACTGTCTCTGGCAGACCGCTGGATCGCCAGCAGCCTGCAAGCGGTAGAAGCAGAAGTGGTTAAACACTTCGACGAATACCGTTTCGATATGGCGTCCAAGACCCTGTACGACTTCATCTGGAACGACTACTGCGCATGGTACCTTGAGCTGTCCAAGCCGGTACTGTGGGACGAAGACGCATCCGAAGCAGCTAAACGCGGCACTCGTCGTACACTGGTTCGCGTACTGGAAACGACCCTGCGTCTGGCTCACCCAATCATGCCGTACATCACAGAAGAGATCTGGCAGCAGGTGAAAGGTCTGGCCGGTGTTGAAGGCAACACCATCATGACTCAGGCTTACCCGGTTTCGAACAACGACAAGATCGACACCGACGCAGAAGCCGAAATCGAATGGCTACAGGGTGTGATCACCGGCGTACGTAACATCCGAGGTGAGATGGGCATCTCCCCTGCTAAAGAACTGGACGTGCTGTTCCAGAACGGCGGCGAACTGGATCAACAACGTCTGGAAGCCAACCGTACCTTCCTGTCCAAGCTTGCTTCCCTGAGCAGCATCACCTGGCTTAACGCTGGTGACGAAGCACCAATGGCTGCCACTCAGCTGGTTGGCGATATGGAAGTACTGGTACCAATGGCAGGCCTGATCAACAAAGACGCCGAACTGGCTCGTCTGCAGAAAGAACTGGATAAACTGCAGAAAGAGATCGGCCGTGTTGAAGGTAAGCTGGGTAACGAAAAATTCGTATCCAATGCCCCTGACGCAGTGATCGCAAAAGAGCGTGAGAAACTGGCCGGTTCGCAAGCAGCATTCGATAAGCTGAAAGAGCAGTATGGGAAGATCGAAGCTCTATAAAAAACCTCGTCATTCCAGCAACACCTTGGTCATTCCACCTTCGCCCTCGTCATTCCAGCGAAGGCTGGGATCTAAGAGTGTTGAAACGAGGTTTTCCGTGGCTAGCACGCTGCTCGGGTCGCTTCACTACTAGAACGCAGCTTCGCCGCTGCGAGTGGCAAGGAAAAGCGAACAGACAAAAAGCCCAGACATTGTTCTGGGCTTTTTATAACGTTATTCTAGTCTCACCTTCATCATTCCAGCGCAGATTGGAATCTATAGCCGAATGCGATAACAGACAGTCCTTTCTCTCTGCAATAGCCAGTAAAAAGGAAGCTTTTCACCTAACCGATCCACCAATCTCAGCCACCTGAACTTCATCTAACTTTAAGCCATCAGATTCAGACAACTCTGTTTTCTTATCTTTTGCTAGCAGTTGCGAAGTAACATTCTCGCCACCCGTAGGCGTAGCCGTTCTAGCAGCTGCGAGAGCGACGCCTGAGGAGGTCGCGAAGCGTGCTTGAGAAAGCATCTTCTTCACTTCATCCAACTTATAAGACCTTTTCGCAGGCACGCGGATTAACGGCAACTCGACACCAAAACAGATGCTTTCGAGTAGCTGATCCCGCTTCTGGCGTTTTTTCTGGCTGTGGCTTTTGTCGTCCAGCTCGATCACACAGAGGGGTTGCAGGGTGTCAGTGGAACAGATCACATAATCGAAGTGTTTAGCACTGATGGCGTTAAAGGCTTTTTGCCATTCGCTGCGGTTTCTAGTCAAGTTCGGCTCAACAATATCCGCCACTCGCACTTTGCCAAATACCCGGTACTGAGCCGGATCGATACACTGATCCAGTACTCCCAGAAACGAGCGTTCCGCTTCAGTAAACAGGGTTTTCTTTTTGCGATAACCCAGCTCAGCAACACTGCTGATAGTGGCCCTTGGTTTTAAAACGGCCACAGCAAGGCCAAGAACAATAACCACCACAAATAGCGGCCACAAACTAGACAGAATACCTTCCATCGTCATTCCCTCTGACGCATATAATCCACGACCACCTTGGTCTTAATTTGCACAAGTGTGCACTTGTCTTGGGTTGATATCAACTATAAGAGCACGCGGCTTTGCCGCTACGAGTGGCGAGGACGTAGCTACGAGATAAAACCAGATTCCTGCTTTCGCAGGAATGACGATATACAGGTTTTACCGAGCAGACGCGACGCGGCGTTCTCGCCACTAGCAGGCGCAGCCGTTCTCGTAGCGAGAGCGTGCTTTTCAAGCGGAGCGTGCTTTTGAAATCATTCCCGATAGGCTTTCACCTGTTCACCAAAAAGCTTAAATAGCCCTTCCTCTTTCATCTGTCTGAGGACAGTTGAAAGGGGTTTCACTAATGCTTTATGGCGCTTATGGAGGAACGCATGAGCGGTGAGTTCTTCCATAACCCCGACTTTGTAGATTGTTCTACCTGATGCAATGTCCTGGAATTTTTGCGAACGCAGGTATTCATCTACACTGCCTTCAACATCGATATAAACATCAAACCTTTTAGCAAAGAGTTTTGATATTCCCTCATGAATTGAATCTGCCACAGCCAGTTGAGTGGGTGGAACCACCTCCGATAATTTTTCCTTACAGCGCGCAATGCCTCTTCTGTATTCAACTCGGTAGCCTGTATTACGCAAGCTCTCCCAACCTGTCATTAGTGGGTGTTCTTGACTGGAAAAGACGGCGAATCGATCGCTGTAATTCGGCTCTTCTACCCTGACCATATTGTTATAGTAATCACTGTAGTTATAAATGCGGCTTAATTCCCCACCGACCCTTCCGCTATTTGAATAGGCACTCGCCCTGGCGACAGGCACTTCAACAAACTTAAAATCAATGCCTAATCGACGAAAAGCTTCTGAATAGATCAATATGAGCCATTGGGTGGTGGTATGACTCTTAGGTCGGGCTGAAACAAAGGTAACCTGCTCAGTCAGTGATATAACTTCAATAACTTCAGAAGCATTTGCTTTCTTGTCACAAAACAGCTGACTGCTGATGCATAGAAACAACAACAGCAAAGAATAGAGTTGGGTCTTTTGCCTGTTCTTCATAGGTATCACTGAATACTCAGGAATAGATTTCCTTATCAGTATTAGTTGCGAAAACTGCAGGCTTCAACTTTTTATGTAGTAATCCTTCGGGTTCTATAATTTTTTATATCAACGAAGCGGCACCGATAACTTAAAATGCTTTCCGGTACCCTATTCGCTTCAAGGTCCAGCTTTTCCTAGCAGCCGCAACGCGGCGTTCTAGGCACTAGCAGGCGCAGCCGTTCTAGTAAGCGAAGCGTGCTGTTTTACATGCACCGTTTTCAAGTTGGGATTTTCGGTTCAGAACTACACTGTAATCACCACATTTCTGGAGGGTCTGAATTATGTCTGTTACAGCTACTCTGGACAGTTATCTACACAATAAATCTTGTGATTACGATACTGTGAGCCACAGCCCATCTACCACCGCCTGTGAATCTGCTTTGTATTCTGCCGTGCCAATGAAACAGGTGATCAAAGCCGTGCTTCTGCACGACCACAATCACTATATGCTGGCGGCTATACCTGCGATGAATAAAGTGATGCTGACTCAGATTGAGCAGATTACCGGCTGCAGAACTGAACTTGCGAGCGAGGCGGAGATCGGGCGTATTTTTGGTGATTGTGAAATAGGTGCCGTACCCGCAATTGGACAGGCTTATGGTCTGGATGTGATCTGGGATGATTCCCTGACGGATGATGAAGACCTGTATGTTGAAGCCGGTGACCATCGCAACCTGATCCATCTGAAACGTGAGCAGTTTAAGTCGCTGATGAAAAATAATCCTCATGGTGAGATCTCGTGCTCACCGGATGATTTATACGATCTTACTCACTATTAGCACGCTGATTGTCAGCTACGAGTTACGAGAACGCCGCTTTGCGGCTGCAAGGACACTACTTCGTAGCTGCGAGAAACAAACAGGATTCCTGCCTTCGCAGGAATGACGATATTTAGGCTTATTCTAGCAGCGGCTTCGTAGTCGCTACGCTCCAGTGGCTAGCACGGCTACGCCTACTAGGGGCTAGAACGCTACTTCGTAGCTGCGAGAAACAAACGAGATTCCTGCCTTCGCAGGAATGACGATAATTGGGGTTTCCCTAGCAGCGGCTTCGCCGCGTTCTAGCCACTAGCAAGCGAAGCGTCTCGTAGCTATCTCCTTCTATTGGAAGGAGGTAGCGTGCTGCTTAAACTTGTTTAAGATAGAATACCCGCCTTAATGATATTTAGAGCTTTTACATGTCCTCCGATTCTTCCAAAACTTCTTTTTCCGATCTGGCGTTGTGCCCTGAGCTGCAATTTACTCTGCAGGAGCTGGGTTATAAACAACCGACTCCTATTCAGGAGAAAGCGATTCCGCTGGTTCTGGAAGGGGTGGACCTTCTCGCTGAGGCGCAGACAGGTACAGGGAAGACTGCCAGTTTTGCACTGCCGATTATCGAGAAACTCAGTAAAACGCCTGCTGAAGGCAGTTATCATGAGATCCGCGCATTAATTTTGGCACCCACTCGCGAGCTTGCCATTCAGGTAGCGGACAATACCTTTGAATACGGTCGCGCTCTGAATATGCGTGTGATCTCGGTGTTTGGCGGTGTCCGGTTAGATAATCAGGTACGCAAGCTCAAACGCGGCGCCGATATTCTGGTGGCCACACCTGGACGTTTGATTGACCTGTTGCAACAGAAAGCCATTAACCTAGACAGTCTGGAATATCTGGTGCTGGACGAAGCAGACCGCATGCTCGATCTCGGTTTTATTGAACCGATAAAACAGATCATGGAATTTGCTGCGGAGCCACGCCAAACTCTTCTGTTCTCTGCAACGCTGGATGAAAGCATTGAGGTGTTGGCGGAGTTCTATCTGAACGACCCGAAAAAGGTCCGGGTCGCTCCGCGTAACTCAGCGTCACAGCAAGTAAAGCAGTTTGCCTATTCCGTGGATAACGGTGATAAATCTGATGTACTCAGCTACCTGATTAAAGAAGGTGAATGGGGCCAGACGCTGGTATTTGCCCGCACCAAGAACCGGGTGGATCAGTTGGTTGAATATCTTCAGAAAGAAGGGTTGGATGCAGAAGGCATTCATGGAGACAAGTCACAACGCGAGCGCAATCAAACTTATAAACGTTTTGTAGATGGCAGGCTGGATATTCTGGTGGCGACAGATGTTGCAGCGCGTGGGCTCGATATAGAATCCCTTCCTCACGTTGTGAATTATGACCTGCCAAACGTGCCAGAAAACTATGTTCATCGTATTGGCCGTACCGGTCGTGCGGGTGAGACCGGTGAAGCGGTATCTCTGGTATCTTCATCTGAAAAAGAGTTTCTGGAACGCATCCGGAAGCTGATCAAACAGAAAATCCCTCTTCGTCCGGTCCCTTTTATTGAAAACGGTAAAGTGGTGCAGTCTGAAGCTGCACCTACCCGGAATAAAAAAGGCCGTAAGAAGCCAGGTCCGAAGAAAAACAAACGAGCAGCGGTGGAAGCTTATCAGCCTGATGAAAGCATCAAACCACTACGTCGTTCTCCATTCGGAAAGTAGTGCTCCCCTGATTCCGCTCTGTTTTATTCAGTGGCGACTTTGGAGAACTTAGCCAGAGCACCGGATACTTTCTGCAGGACCTGATCACAACCTTCAATATTATGTCTGCCTTTGAGATAAGCCGGGTCGTTGTAGGTTAGCCATACATCCCCATTCTTATCTTCGTGAATCAGAGCTTTCTGTGGCAGATCAATCGCTGCTGCTTGTGCGCACAGCATCAAAGGCGAGCCCACTTTAGGGTTGCCAAAGATGATCAGCTCGGTTGGTCGAAGTTCAATACCAACCCCCTCAGCACCGGCACTGTGGTTGATGCGATTGAAGACCGTCATCCCTTTATTATTCAGAACCGTTTCCAGTTTATCTGCCGTCATCGCAACACTGTGCTGGCTTTTCACTTGCACAGTTCCTTCTGCAGCAACACTCCCGCTGATCAGTAAACCGGATAAAAGCGAAAGGAATATACGCATTTCTCTCTCCCTGTTTCAAAGTTGTTCTTAACCATAGTTGAGCTTGTTAAGACATGCAGAGATTAGAAATAGTTTCTTTAATGTTAAAAGGTCATGGTTAAAAGGCTGCTACATATATTCATTTCGCTATGCTCCAGCTGCCTTTAAGAGCTGCCAAACAGTTACCCCCGAAAACTGTGGATAAGTGTGTGAGTTATTTATGAGTATCTGCTCTGAAGCCCAAGATTGCTGGCCTTACAAAATCTGCTCGATTTTTATCCCCACCACCTGCATTTGACTGAAATGTATTCAAGGTTGATCAAGAAAGAAGCAGGCCGGTTACCGACCTGCTGGCAGGAGGCAATTACACGCTGGTGCTGAGTAATGTTCCTGTTTCAGAACTGTTCTGACTTTGCAGCAGTTCTTTAAGTGCTTCAAAGTCCAGAGAACCATCTTCATTAAAGACGGCAGCAGCTGCATCTTCACCAAAATCTTCGGTGAGTTTGGCCTGCAATTCCTCTTGGGACATCATGCCACCCGGTGGCGGTGGAGGTGGCATTGCACCCGCCTGACCACTCCCTCCCGCTTGGCCACTTTGGTTCGCAGGATCAAAGCTGCTCAGCAGTTCGGTTAATGCTTCAACATCGATGGAACCATCTTCAGCAAGCACGGCACTGGCATCTTCGCCAAAGCGGCTTTCCAGGTTTTCGACCAGAGTTTCCGCATCGATGTCACCATTTTCCACAGCCTCCACCATGTGCTGAGCCATCTCTGAAGCAGAAGGCGGCTTTTGCCCTCCCATGCCTGGAGGTGGGCCCATAGGTTGTACACCACTCATTTCCATAATGATCTCCTTTAATTAGGATCGTTTATAAGCTCCCTGGAAACTGCAATGGCTGTACCTAAGCTGAAATATTTACACTCTTTCACCCTGGTTTACATAACTTAACCTTACTTTACAAAACTTAAGATTATTCTTGAGATATTAAAATAAAAGCCACCTAAGCCTTTCCGCTTCAATATGAAATATCCGGCAATGCCTTGCCGCTATTAAGCGAAAGAGCCTATGAAGAAAAATAAGGTTTAAAGTTACCCCCGAAATCTGTGCATAACTTTGTTGATTATTTATGGGTATCGCTGTGGAAGCGCCCTATATCGGGCTTGTGAGGAATCGTTCGTTTTATGTACCTATAGGTATAAGTGCACAGATTGGATTCGGCATTATTTTCGACCAAATTATTCAATCCGAGTGGCTCGGAAATACTGGATGCAATCACACCCTACAAATAAATACAGATTCAGAGGCAAAAACTGTTCATTTTTTTAACAACCAACGTGTGTATTTCACTGTTTTTACAGTACTATTGATGAATCCGGTATCTTTTGGGAAGTCATTCTAAGGACTGAAATGCCCTACTTTCTTAAGACAGAAAGATCGTTTTCACTATGGCCACTGTTCTGGTTCATTCTTGCGATTGTATGCGCTCCATATCTACACGCAAACTCTGATATTGAATTCACCGCTGAAGAATTAGACTTTCTAAACAGCAACCCAACCATTGTTGTGGGTGCTGAAGTTGACTGGCCTCCTGTGGATTACGTCGTTAACGGCAAACATACCGGCCTGGCAAGTGATTACCTCAGAGTTATTGAAGATAAGACCGGGCTGGAGTTGCACCTTGTCCAAGGCTTTACCTGGAATGAGTTGCTGACCATGTTGGTTGAACAACGAATTGATCTGTTACCGGCGATCTATAAGTCAGAAAGCCGTGAACAGCAGATGCATTTCACATCTCATTACGTCACCCTGAGACACTATGCCTTTGCTTTGACCGGCAGAAACGATCTTAAAAACATCACAGATCTGTACGGCAAAACCATTGCCATACCTAATGGCTATTCCTACCTTGAGAACCTGAGAGAAAATCATCCCCAGATAAATATCCTGATCGTGAACAGCACCATAGAAGCGATTGACGCTGTAATAACCGGACAGGCCGATTCCATTATCGAAAGCACAGCTCTAATAAGCCATTACCTTAAAGAGAATAATATTCAGGGTCTTAAGCCGGTATTCGCGGTTCAATTTGGCATTAATGATGTGCATATGGCTGCTCGACAGGACTTACCCATTCTCAGGGACATCATCGATAAAGTCCTGTTGAATATGGATAAAGGGTCAAAGAAGGCCATTGCCAAGAAATGGATTGATGCCACTCTCCCTGGAGCTAAGCTCGAAACCAGCATTTTTACTACTGAAGAGCAGAAATACCTCAACGCTAAAAAAGAACTGAAAGCGTGTATTGACCCCTCCTGGTACCCCTATGAGGGTTTCCGTAATGGTAAAGCTTCGGGCATGAGCACGGATTATCTGAAATATTTTGAAAAACAGTTACAAATCCCTATTTATGTAGTGCCCACGGAATCATGGACTCAAACACTGAACTTCGCTCGTTCTCGTAAATGTGATTTTATTACCCTGGCCAGCGACAAACCGGAACGACGAAAATTCCTAAACTTTGCCACTCCTCACATGACAGCACCATTGGCGCTTGCAACGCAGGTTGAAGAGGTATTTTTCTCCGACTTCTCAGAACTCACTGGTCGGCAGATTGGGATAATGCGCGGCTATTCACCCGGTGCTGCTATCAAAAAACAGCACCCGGGCATTAACCTGATTGAATACGATAGCATTCTCGATGGTTTGCAAGATGTGCAGGCTGGTAACATTCAGGGCTTTCTCGATTCTGTAGCAACACTGAGCTACCAGATTCAGAACAGTTATCCCGGCACACTTAAAATCAGTGGTAAGTTCGATTATGACTGGAGCTTTGGCATCGCGGCCCGTAATGATGAACCGCTTCTGGTCGAAATTCTGGACAAAGTTGTTTTAGGTATTCCGGATAGAGTACACACAAGCATTAAAAACACCTGGCTTGGGGTACGCTACGAGCAGGCGGTAGATTACAAAACGGTTTGGCAGATTGTTATCGGCTTTGGCGTAGTACTCCTTCTGCTACTAGTGCGCTATCGGAGAATTTCACAGCATCGCCACGAAATTGCAGCTAAGAATAAGGAACTTGCTAATATCAACAAAGAGCTGCAAGAACAGAAAGCATCAGCCCAGCATATGGCAAGTCATGACCTGCTGACCAGCCTTCCAAACCGTGCTCAACTACTCACTCATCTTGAACATGCTATCCAGATCGCGCATCGTCAAAACAGCAAAGTTGCCGTACTGTTTATCGATCTGGATCGTTTTAAATATGTAAATGACTCATTGGGCCATCATATTGGTGATGAACTGCTTCGCTCTGTCAGTAGAGTCTTGACTCAAAGGGTACGAAAAACAGATACCCTGGCCCGAATTGGTGGCGATGAATTCATTTTAGTCATGGAAGCGTTTGAGGATGAACAGTCCCCATCTTTTGTTGCTCAAAATATGATTGATGCCCTGAAGAAACCATTCACAATTGGCGAGCATCAGTTCCAGATCTCAGCCAGTATTGGTATTGCACTCTATCCCGACGACAGCCATGAAATTCACACGCTGATAAAGCATGCCGATATTGCCATGTATCAGGCCAAGGATCTTGGTCGTAATCAGTTCCGTTACTACACTCAAGAGCTCTCCGAAAAAACCGAAAAGCGGTTAGAGGTAGAATCTGCCTTACGACAAGCATTACAAGAGAATCAATTCAGACTCGTTTTTCAGCCCATCATCAATTTGAGAACCTCTAAGGTAAGTCATGCCGAAGCTTTGATTCGCTGGGACCACCCAAAGCTAGGTACTGTTAGCCCTGTTGATTTTATCTCAATCGCTGAAGAAAACGGCCTCATTCATGAGATCGGACTATGGGTCATGAGGGAAGCCTGTAAACAGCTCAGAGACTGGCAGGAAAGAAAGGTCGGCGTACAGGCTTTGTCGGTTAATGTTTCCAGTATTCAATTCCAGCGCAACAGCTTGATCGAAAACTTCAAAAAAATCCTGGAAGAAGAGCGTGTTGAAGCCAGCTCAATCAACATTGAAATTACTGAAAGTCACCTTATGGATCAAACGGAACGCAATATTGCTTTCCTTAACGCACTGAAAGCCACCGGGCACTCAATCTCTGTAGATGACTTCGGTGTGGGTTACTCATCCATGAGTTATATGAAGCGGTTGCCATTGGATGTGATCAAAATCGACCGCTCTTTTATTGGTGATATTCCGACGGATACTAACGATATTCAGATCACTCAGGCAATTATTGGCCTGGCCCTGAACCTTGGCTACATCTCAGTAGCAGAGGGTGTTGAGAACATTCAACAAATGGAATTCCTCCGTAAGACAGGCTGCCATTATGCTCAGGGATTCTTTTACAGTCGCCCTCTGAACCCTGATAAGTTTGAAGAGAGGGTTGAAGAGCTGAACTCATATACCGCCATTGATTCGTAAGTAAAGATCCACCTTCTAAAGAAGGTGGCTTTGCATGAGCCCCCTCTAAGGG
>JBMYLM010000025.1:0-39705 GCA_049596335.1 Neptuniibacter sp. | reverse complement strand
GGTTTCAAAACAGCGTAAGGAATGAAGACACCATAGCTCGAATTGGGGGAGATGAATTTGTTGGGGTGCTGCAAAATACTGATGCCAATGGGGCTATGAAAGTCGCTCACAAATTACTTAATACCGCCTCAAAACCAGTATGCCTTTCAAATACTGAAGTTCAGGTATCTGCAAGCATTGGTGTCGCGATCTACCCAGACCACGCTCAGGCAGCTACCGACCTTTTAATCTGCTCAGATAACTTCATGTACATCGCTAAAGACAAAGGAAAGAATAAAATTGTTATGGGCGATAGGGCTTATGAATAGATTCCTAACCTAGAAGTTATAATTTAGAAGTTAAAAATGATTCTGCGCTGTTCTGAGTCAATGAAACAGGGCGGACGGTCTGGTACAAAGGACCATCTTTATACAGCAACGCATCAATCGGGATGAATGGTGTAAACAACGTGCTCAGGAACGAACTCAGTTAAGTAACAATGTTGGTAGTATGAGTTTAAAACTTGATCAAACCATTGATGATGCATTAAAGCTTGTTAATGAATACAGTGGCCAGCAATATTTTGAGGTCTTAGCCACCAGCTTAGCCCAGTTGATTGATGCCGATTATGTTTTGATCGGTGAGTTGGATCTTATCAACCATAAAGCAGAGACTGTATCTTTATGGTGTGAAGGCAAGTTAGGCGAAAAACTTTCTTATGAACTTGAGGGAACCCCCTGTTCCCAAGTTTACAGTGGGGGTATCTGCGTTTATCCACGTGATATTGCTACTCTATTCCCGCGTGATGAAATGTTGGTTGAGCTAGGGCTGGAAGGTTATGTAGGAAAAAGCCTAAAAAATCCTGATGGTACGCCTATTGGTTTGCTGGTCGCTTTGTTTAAGCAGAAAGACCATGCCAGCGAAGATATTTTGAGTATTTTTGATCTCTTCGCATTCCGCGCTTCAGCTGAATTAGAGCGTGTCCTTTGGGAGCGTGAACAGCAAAAACAAATCACAATTCTGCAAAAGAAAAATAGGCAACTGGATCTTTCTCATCGGGTTTTTGAACATACCAATGAAGGCCTACTGGTCTCCGATGCAGATAACAATATTCTCGAAGTTAACTCCGCTTGTGAAAGCATGTGCGGTTATAGCCGCGGGGAGCTAGTTGGCAAAAACCCTCGAATCCTGAATTCAGGTCTGCAACCGAAATCCTTTTACAACGCTATGTGGCAGGAGCTTTCCCACAAAGGCATGTGGCAGGGTGAGTTATGGAATCGCCGCAAGAATGGTGAAACTTATCCTGTGTGGAGTTCTATATCTCTGGTCAAAGACGACCAGGGAGAGATCTCTAACTTTATCGCCAGCTTCAGGGACATAAGCTCAGAGAAAGAGTTGCAGGAACAACTTTATCATCAGGCCACCCATGACTACCTTACCGGTCTTAGTAATAGCTTTGAGTTTCATGACCATGCAAATAAGGCAATAGCGATAGCTGACAGAGCGAGCCAGCATATTGCTTTGATCCGCATGAATATCGACAACCTTAATCTGGTGAACTCCTCATACGGGCATATCGCAGGGGATATGGTTGTTAAAACCATTGGAGAGAAACTGAAAAGCCAAACCCGGGACAGTGATGTACTGGCTCGCTTAGGCGGAGATGATTTTGCGTTGTTGGTGGGTTACAACAGTTTCCACAGCCTGGAAAAACAGCTTAAACGTACCCTACAGTTGTTTAAGGAAAAAGTTCAGACTGATTCAGGTGATATCCTTCCATCCTGCTCAGTGGGGATCAGCATATTAGGAGAAGATGCTGATGATCTGGATTCTCTAATGCGTAATGCCCACAAAGCCTTACGCTATGCTAAGCAGCATTTCCGTGGTGGCTATAGCTTTTACAGTCAGGAATTTGAAGGCCAGGCACGTCGACACGACTTAGTCGAAAACAGACTGTTTAAAGCCATTGCAGATGGACAGATTGAACCGTATTTTCAGCCAATCATTAACCTTAAAGATATGTCTGTTCATCACTGTGAAGCACTGGCAAGGTGGAATGATGAACAGTTGGGTCAGGTCCCTCCTGTAGAATTTATTCCAATAGCTGAGTCCACAGGGCTGATACAGAAATTGGGTGAGTTGATATTAAACCGGTCTATTCAGGTTTTCTCCCAGTTAAATGCAGAGTTAAACAGAGAGTCTAAGAACCCTATTGGTGTCACCGTGAACCGATCTCCAGGTGAGTTTAACTTTAGTAATGATGACAGAGTTAACCCTCAGGAACTTGTTAAAAGCCATGGTCTTGCCCCTGAGCTGGTCTGTGTAGAAATCACTGAGAACCTGATGATAGAGTCCCCTGATCAGGCATTGGAGCAGCTAAACAATATCAAAGCTCAGGGATTCACACTGGCTCTTGATGACTTTGGTACCGGTTTCTCCTCCCTGAGTTATCTGAAACATTACCCTTTTGATTACCTAAAAATTGATCAATCCTTTGTCCGAGATATTGAAGAACAGGATGATGGTTATATTCTGGTTAAAACCATCATTCAGATGGCAAACAACCTCGGTTTAAAAACCATCGCCGAGGGTGTGGAAACAGAGAAACAGTGCCAATTACTTAAAGAACTGGGTTGTGATTACGGACAAGGGTATCTGTTCAGCAAACCTTTACCTGAGGATGAGTTGTTTAGGTTTGTAAGGGGCAAAATCTAGTTACAAAAAAACCGCCAGATGGCGGTTACTTTTGTATCTGGTAACTCTACACAAGAACAGGCGGATTATTCTCAGCATAGCTGCTCACCCTTCGGGGCATCGGCCTAAAGGCCTCGTCTCAAGTTGCATGCAACTTGTCGAACTGAGACAGCTCTCATCGACTAGATAATACCATTAAATAAAAAAGCCCCCGCTAGTGCGGAGGCTCTTTTATTTAATCTGGTAGGACTAGGCGGATTATTCGCAGCATAGCTGCTCACCCTTCGGGTCAGCGCATTGGCATGCGCTGCTGTCTCGCTGCGCTCGGCTCGACTGCCTTCGGCAGTTCGAACAGCTTATTCAAGACACAAAAAACCGCCAGAAGGCGGTTTCTTTTATGTCTGGTAGGACTAGGCAGATTCGAACTGCCGACCTCTACCATGTCAAGGTAGCGCTCTAACCAACTGAGCTATAGTCCTATTAAGTGCGGTGTATTATACGGCTGGGCCTGATCTCTTCAATACCTAAAAGTAAAAAATTCAGTTCTGTGATCCATAGCGATAAAGAAAGCTATTCAGAAATGCTACAGGCCATTTTATGAGTATTAAGAATAGAAACCTTTCCTCGTCCGGTTTTAATCCAGCCTTCTGCAGACATTTCACCCATGATTCTCGCTACAACTTCTCTCGTCGTTCCTAATCGCCCTGCCATTTCCTGCTGTGTCATCAGTACCTGATTTGCATCATTTGCCTGATTAAGAAGTAAATTGACGAGCCTCTGGCTCAGATTCCATCCCTGCAGATGCTCTACTTCAGTCATTAATTTAAATACCGCCGAGGAGAGTGCAGCTATGGTCATATCCTGAATGCTGGGTTCTTTGGAGAATAGCTGTTTAAAGGCCTGGCCTTTAATGACGCAAATCTCCGTATCTTCTTCGGCAACCACCCAGGCAGGATAGAGTAATTTGTTAAACAGGCAGTTGATGGCAAAAACGCAGGTCTCGCCGGGGCTGATCAGATAAAAGGTGGATTCGTTGCCATTGGGTGTATAGGTAAAAACCCGCAGGCAGCCTCTGGTAACCACATATGCTCCTGAGACCTTATCCCCTTTATGAATAGGAACTTCATTCTTAGCGACCTGAACGGTCTGGATTGAGCCTTTAAGGATCTTTGAACTTTCTTCCGAAAGCGCTAAGTAGTCGTTCAGTGATCGAGTACTCATTCTTACATCCCTTAGATACAACGCAGCAACCAAAGCTTAAACCCATGGCCAGAGTCATTTAATTGAGTGAGGCCTGAACCAACCTTTTGCTACTCAAAGCCTTTAAGAAGGCTACGATCTCGTCAACCTGCTGTTCAGTCAGATCAGGGTTTTCAACTACACCCAATCTGTTATCTGCCCACTGAAACGTACGACTTGAAGATTTACCCAGCTGCGCTTTCGACATAATCCTCACCACTTCATTCAGGTCATCCACTTGCCCATTGTGCAACCATGGGCCTGTTAAAGCCACATTTCTTAATGACGGAACCCGCCATACAGATGTCTCCTCACCATCAAGAGCAAAAGAATAATTTGAATCTATCTGATCAGGGTTTCCCGGAAATACCCTCAGCTCAAGACCTGAGTTAAACACACTGGCGGCGCTGAAGTTCGGTCCGAAGTGGCAATGTATACATCCAGCCTCTTCAAACAAAGCCATGCCACTGAGCTGTTTTGATGTGAGTGCGCTTTTATCCCCTCTGACAAACTCATCGTAAGGGGAATCATTCGTGATCAATGTCCGCTCATAACTGGCAATCGCTTTAGCAATTTTATCGATGGTGATTTCAGTGTTTCCGTCGAATGCTTTGGCGAAAAGTGCTGTATAGCTCGGCTGTTCTTTTACCCGGGCTTCAATTTCAGCTTCAGAGTTCATACCCATTTCAATGGGATTCAGGAATGGCTGTACCGCTTGCTGCTCAAGACTTCGAGCCCTGCCATCCCAGAACAGCCTTTTTTGAAAGGCGGCATTCCAGACGGTGGGCGCATTCCTATCGCCCTTCTGCCCCATAATTCCGGTAGAGACTCTGGCGCCATCGCCACCAGCATGCATCTCCAACTCATGACAGGATGCACAGGATAGACTGCGGTCGGCTGAAAGGTTTTTATCAAAGAACAGTTGTTTACCCAGATCTATTTTCGCTTGAGTCAAAGGGTTATCCACAGGAGCAGGAGCTACCCCAGGCAATGATTGCCAGAGGTATTTTTCAGGCGTTGAGACTCGGGGACTAAGAATGTAATCAGGGGTTCCCTGAGAACTACTGTTACTTTTGCTTACCTTCTCAACCCTGAAAAAACCTTCAGGTACATTATGTAGAAACGCATAAATGCCAAGTTTGATCCCAGAAAAGACAGCAATCAGAATTAAACAGGTTACCACCAGCTGTTTAATTTCAAACCGACGCTGCAGTTCCGGGTTTGAACCACTCTTTTCCTGAAGGTTTAGCATACCTACCCCCGGAATCAGGATGCTGCAAAAAACAGATCACCCGGAGTGACACTTTTAACTTCGGTGATACTGTCGAAAGGTAAACCTACGCGGGTATGAGCCCTTTCCACTGCAAGTTCACTTTCTGCCAGAGTCAGACAAAAAGCGCGCCCGGCTTCCACGCCGGCAAAAATTTTCAAAGGTACAACACCCTCTTCTGAACAAGCTCCTTTGTACTGTTCATAAAAACCGGAAAACTGTTCCAAGGAAATATCATCAGGAAACGTGTTGTTTTCAACGTTATGCGTATCCAGATAAAGCTTCATTTTTTTCATCAGTTCGACCTCACAATTAGTTTGTGAAGTCAGATTACATCCAGCCCTTTCAGGGTTATGTAACAAAAGATACAGAAGCGAAATAAATTTAAAAATTGAACCGATAACAGAGAAGCGGAAATATTTTATAGATATAAAAAAAGCTCCCGCGGGAGCCTTTTTTGGGGTTGCTAGGATATGCCCTTCTTCCTTGAAAAGCCTACAAACCCAAGCATGGCTGAACCAAACAGCCATAAAGCTGCAGGTAACGGTACTGGCGAAAGTTGGTCATCACTGACCCGAACCAGGAACGTTTCTGCGGCAGAGTTAAGTGCATGCTGTAATGAAGCAGCTATACCTACAGGAGCTCCCCAGATATAGCCTTGAAGAGCATCACCCGCATCACAATGGTCATAAACAGTATTAAACTGCGGTGCTGCACACATAGCCTGATCGAAGCTATTCAAATTAAAAGCATCAATCAAACCGTTAAGATCACCAAAGCTATCAATCCACTGAAATTCGGTGGCAAAATCAAAACCGCTATGCAGACTCACAACACCACAACTTGGTTCTAGACCAGCACAGGGACCAGCGTAAACCCACTCCAGTCCGTTATCAGCAGTATAAATTTGGTTTGCGGAAGGCGCTTGTCCAAGCAGGCTGGCAGCATGCCCACTTACAGCGAAGGACATCAGTGCCGAAAAAACATTATTTTAATAAGTTTCATGATCGACTCCCTCATATCCCATCCATTTATTTGAATGGTTTTTAACAATCTGCAAAAAACCAACCAACAATTATTAATGGATAAAATAGAATAGGTTATGAATTTTTAAGATTTTTCGGAAGGCGGAGATGTCAGAAATCTCGACAGATACACAGTATAAAATGACTACTGTGTAAAATATTTCAACACAAACTTTGTGGTTATTTAGTTACAAATGCCCGCTACTGGAACGCAGCTTCTTTTAACTCTAAAGTCAGAAATTTGAGTGGTTAGCTCAAATAACACTCCCGATTATAGAAATATCAATCATATGGAAGTTTCAATACGTATTAAGCTGTAATTGGAAAGAACATAACACCCAGAAACACGACACCTACCAACGCGATCAATGGGAATTCCAGTGACTCTTTTTTGATTCGAAGATTCATATCAGACTCCAAAGGCATTAATGAGAACAATTATCATTTGTCTAAAATTAAATGTAAATAGTTCTTATTAACTTTTTTGAAGTTAATTCACCGACTGAATCCTAATCGATAATCTGGTGCTCTATCGCATAACGGGCCAGGCCTGCAGCCGTATGGATATCCAATTTAGCTTTGATATTCTGGCGGTGGGTTTCTACGGTACGGACTGAGATATCCAATTCGCGGGCAATCTCTTTATTGCTATTACCTTCTGCAAGCAGCTTAAGAACATCTTTTTCACGATTGGTAAGGGGTTCTTCCTCAGGAGGTGCGATGGGCGGTGTTTCCTGACCTAACTCACTAAACAACGCCTGAGAAGCGCCTGAACTGAAGTAGGTGCCGCCACGGTATACGGTTTCAATAGCCGTTATCAGTTCCGATGAGGATACATCTTTAAGTACATAACCCGATGCGCCGCATTTAATCAGTTTGAGGATATATTCCCGGTCATCGTGCATGCTGAGGATAAGTACTTTGACCTCTGGCTGTTGTTGCCTGAAGTGTTCTGTAGCTTCAAATCCGGTCATCACTGGCATCGATATATCCATTAACACCACATCTGGATTGAGCTTTTCTGCCTGCTCTAATGCCTGCTTACCATCATTCGCCATGCCCACAACTTCGAGGCTTTGTTCACCCTCGAGGCGCGCACTGATTCCATCCAGAACCAGAGGGTGATCATCAACAAGAAGGACTTTGATCTTATTATTCATTCTGTTATTTCACTTCACTGCTTAAATGATTGCAAACCCTGCTCTTACCCGGGTGCCTGCCCCGGGTCGGCTGCGCATACTAAAGTGCCCACTGATCAGCTCTGTACGTTCCCGCATGTTCAGAAGTCCTAATCCGGAATCCTGATTCTCTGGTACAAAACCTTTACCATCATCAGAAATCTCAACCCAGATAAAACGCTCCCTTTTCCAGATCCGCAAACCGACATTTGCCGCGTCCGCATGCTTTTCTATATTGGTCAATGCTTCCTGAGCGATACGATAGATGGTGATCTCCACGTCATCAGGGATTCTTTGTTCTGGTAACTCAATTCTGACATTCATGCCGATCTTTGTACGCTCTGAGAAGTCATTACACATACTATAAAGTGCCGACTCCAATCCCAGATCATCCAGCTGAATGGGGCGCAAATCATGGGAGACGCGGCGAACTTCCTGAATAGCCATATTCAGAACATCACAGCCTTTTTCCAGATCGTTTACCGCTGTTTCATCCTGTTTATTGAATTTCTCCAGAGCCAGCTCTAACCGGAATTTCACCGAGACCATCAGTTGGTTGATTCCATCATGTAGCTCGCGGGCAAAGTTTCGTCTCTGCCCCACCTGAAATTGCACATGGCGGTGAGCCAGCTCACGTAAGCGGTCATCTGCTAACTGGGAGGCGTGCATATTAATTGCCACCCCAACCAGGGCAATAATAATTACAGTGCCTGCCAGGATCACCACGACGGTAAAGAACGTGTTTCTGATATTACGGGTCACTTTAAGGCGGATTGCCGCCACCTCTTTGGCAATGTCATCGATATAGAGGCCGGTTCCCATCATCCAGTTATATTTGGGTATCTGCACGACAAAACTGAGCTTATCCTCAAGATCGCCCTTGGAGGGTTTTCGCCATAAATACCGGTAAAAGCCACCGCCCTTTTCAGCAATTTCCAGAAGGTCCCTGATCACGTACTTGCCATTGCTGTCCTGAAGTTCGATCAGATCCTGACCCACCAGCTCAGGTTGAATAGGATGAACGAGGTTTACACCTGTAGGGTCATAAACAAAGAAGTAGCCATCATCGCCGTAGGTAAGTTCATTGAGTATACGTTTGATCTCAGCTTCGGCCTGTTCATCACCGGGTGAAGAACTTCTCACCACATGCTCAATCGCATTACTGGCCATCTCGACATAATGCTCAAGTTCCTGACGTTTTGAACGTAACAGGTTTTCTTCAAAGGTACTGATCTCTTGTTCAGACAGGGAATGTGCCTGATTCAGACTGATAAATGTGATCGCTACCGTCACTAATATGAGCGGCACAATAGAGAGCAGCAGGACTTTGGTTTTCAGGGAAGCTGATAGGTACTTCATATCCGTCTAAGTTTTTATTCTTATCGCTTCAGTATATAGAATTATCTCTGTTTATTGCTTATTTCTGCGTGCTTCTGCCGGGGTAGATCCCATAATTTTTTTGTAGGACTTACGAAAGGCGGCATCTGACTGATAACCACACTGTTCGGATATATCCACAATGGACAGCTCGGTTGTTTGTAACAGTTCGGTTGCCCGCATCATTCGCCACTCAGTCAGATACGCCATCGCCGTATTGCCGGTCAGACGTTTGAACTCCGTTGCAAACACCGCTCTGCTCATTCCGATTTCCAAAGCCAGAGATTCAAGCGTCCAGTTCTTTTCCATCTGGTTATGAATCAATGATAAAGCTTTGCCGATCTTAGGATCGAATAAAGCTTTCAGCAGACCATTCTGTAACCCTTTATCCAACTGGCTACGCAAGATATGAATAAATAAGACATGGGCCAAATGATCCACTGAAACCTTACACCCCGGTTCTGCCTGTTCCAGTTCAGAAACCAAGAGCTGGATAAGCGTGCGCGTATTTGCCAAACGACTGGTATCGCTTAATTCCAGAACAATGGCAGGCGGAAGACTATCCAATAAAGGCCAGTTTGCCTTGTTACCAAACTCAAAGTGACCACAGGTTAATCCGGTTATTTCCCCAACTTCCTCATCAGAAGCGTTAGGCTGATTAACCAGATACTCATCCGGATTTTCACTCTCACTACTCAGGTAATGCTGCGCATCGTGCGGGAAAACCACCAGATCTCCTGCAGATAACAAGCGCGGTTCCTCACCCGGCAGGTGTAACCAGCTCTTCCCCCTGTGCACCAGATGAAAAGGCACTGTTCTATCACCAGAGGTATCTACAGCCCAGCAGCCCTGAAAATCCGCATGGATATATACCTCCGCTTTAAGGCGGAACCAGCGCAACAGCTCACCCAGCGCATCTGTATTAACAAAAATACGATCTGACATATTTTCAATACCTCAAGGCATACATCGTTTTATTCATTAGCCATAAAGTTAACACCACAATCAGTTGCCTGTTAAGGGGCATATTCAATCCAAGGAGATAAACATGAGTATTTTCAAACGAATCACTTCCGTATTTGTACTGCTAGCCGCACTGGTCGCTGCCCCATTCAGCACCGCCGCAGTTCTGGAACCTAATGAGGATGGCGTGCGTGTCATTCATCTGGATCAGCATGGCGGCCATTTCTCTGCTAAGGAAACTCTGGCTGGTCTGAAAGCAGGCGAATACGAGTTTGTGATCACCAACAAAACCAACAAATTGGTTGGCTTCCAGATTCAGAACTTCAAAACCCATGAAGGTCTGGACATGTTCCCACTGGAACCGGGTCAGACACGTATTTCACGTGTAACGGTAACAACGGATGGTGTGCGTTTCCGTTGCCCAATCAACCCAACTCCATGGTACGACATCGATAACATTAACTAATTCAATCTGCGGTGGTGTTTCTACCACCGCTCATTCTTAAAACAGATGAATCAGGAGTAATGAAATGCCTAAGATTGAAATTTACAGCATGGGATACTGCCCATATTGCCTTGGCGCTAAGAAAATACTGAAGGCGCTGGGATGGGACTACACGGAGTTTGATGTAACCGGTAAACCCAAATTAAAAGCAGAGATGATTAAGCGCACACAAAGAAAAACTGTTCCGCAGATTATTCTCAATAATCAGCACATTGGCGGGTTTGATGATTTTTCGGCTTACGTAAGAAAGGAACAGCTTCTCTGAGCTGTTTCTTTACTGACTAAAAATCTGTTTTTTCTTTAAATTCACACAGATCTTCAATCATGCATGAGCCACACTTGGGCTTACGCGCCACACAAGTGTAACGGCCATGTAGGATTAACCAGTGATGAGCATCCTGCAGAAACTCTTTAGGAATAAAGCGCAGAAGCTTTTGTTCAACATCATTTACGTTTTTGCCCGGCGCAATTTTCGTGCGGTTGGAAACCCGGTAAATATGCGTATCAACCGCCATGGTTGGCTGCCCAAATGCAGTATTCAAAACAACATTCGCTGTTTTACGGCCAACACCCGGCAGAGCCTCAAGATCTTCACGATTGTCCGGTACTACTGAGTTATGTTTCTCAACCAGAGCTTTACAGGTTTTGATCACGTTTTCTGCTTTAGCGTTAAACAGGCCAATGGTTTTGATGTATTCCTTAAGCCCATCCACACCTAAGGCATAAATAGCTTCAGGCGTATTCGCTACCGGATATAACTTACGGGTGGCTTTATTCACACCGACATCTGTTGCTTGGGCAGACAGAATAACCGCTATGAGCAATTCAAATGGATTGCTGTACTCAAGTTCGGTTGTTGGGTGCGGATTATCGTCCCGGAAACGGGTAAAGATTTCGTGGCGTTTCTGCTTATTCATCTAGGATCTTATAAGAATGCGGTATCAGTTGTCTTCATCGTACAGGGTGACCCAGTTACGTCCACTCTGTTTGGATTTATACAGTGCTTTATCTGCCTCTTCCAACCACTCTAAGGCAGTATCATGATCATACTTTATCTCAGAGATACCTAAGCTGATGGTGACTGCGAGCTTATGCTCTGCATATTCCATCACCGTAGCCTCAACTGCTGAACGCAACCGTTCCGCAAAAATTATTGCATTTTCACCACTGGTTCCTGCGAGAATTGCACCGTACTCCTCGCCACCATAACGACCCACAACATCCGTTTTACGCGCGTGAGCTTTGAGCGTATCCGCGATTGTCTGGATAACAAGATCTCCTGCTTGGTGTCCGTATGTATCATTTACTCGTTTGAAATGATCAATATCAAACATCACCAACGAACTCACTTCCTGTAAACGATTAAAACGATCGAATTCTTTTTCCAGGCATTCCTGCCAGTAGGCTCGATTATATAAACCCGTAAGGCCATCAGTTCGACTGTAGGATTGCAGCTGTGCATTGGCTGCTTCCAATGCCTGTTTACCAACGGCGGTATCCGTCACGTCATAAATCAAAATACCAATGTGATCAATCTGACCCGTCGGTGAACTAAGAGGGATCAGGGTTACATTCTGGTACATGAAAGGCGCGTCACCCGTTATAGGGCGGTGACTTTTGAACTCAAACAGGTAAGGCCTTTGCTCCCAGGAGATATAAGCGGTATTGCTTAAAAGCAGTACGGCTTCCATTTTTTTGGTTAACCAGCGTTTGGGGAGTTCAGGACATAGAGAAAACAGGTTTTGGTTCATCGCCTTGCTTGAAGGAATACCGGAATGATTTTCCATAAAACCATTCCACAGGCAGATATGGCTATCACGATCAACAACGACAAGACCCACTTCCAGATCCTGTATCAGACCCAGAGTCCAGTGCAGTTCATCTATTTCGTTAATGATCGAACCATTCATGAAAAGTATCTCGCCATTTCCTTAAGTTGAGGGAGCGAATCTTCGGTAAACACGACTAACAGTTCACAATGAAAATCATGCGCTTTAAGTTGATAGTCGATAGATATCATCAGAGTTTTCTGCCACTGCGAATTCTGCTCCGGCATCTCTTTATAATCACGCAGAAAAATGGGTGTTGCACGGCTTAACGAGAAATCCAATTGTTTGGCAAACCCTGAAATAAACGCGCCAATAAGAGCATTGGACAGGGACATTTCCAATTCTGCCTCAAGTAGTTCCATCTGCCCCTGCATACCCATAAGCTTAGCAATGGTTTCCAGATTGCTGCGCTTAATAACCAGCAGCGCTTCACCTGCTAATTTGGGACCAACAAACCCCTGACTTACCAAATCAAAATCGTTATTGGTTGCATTAAGCAGAATCGACTCGACCTCTTTTGGTGTAACCAAACTCACTTGAGGTATCGGAAGGTCAACGAAGGTATTTAATAGACGAGCAAGCATTTCACCTGCCTGCCCCATAGCCACATTCGAAATCTCCTGATAGTAATCAGGGAGTTCGAGTACTTCATCGTTATGAATCTGCTCTGAGGGATGCTCAAGTTCAGTCAGCAAGCCATAGCGATGCAACACATCTGAGATTATTTCCGGGGAGGTAGGCTTTTTAATAAATTCCAAAGCTCCCAGCTCTAAAACACGCGTCCGTGCTTCTGGCTGGACATCGCCCGAGACCACTATCACCATTGCAGGCAGATCATCTCTTCGGATTCTTTCGAGAACCTGGTAGCCATCCATAATGGGCATATTCAGATCGAGAAAGAGAATATCCCCTTTCCCGGCCCGAATTGCTTCCAAGCCTTCCAGGCCATGCTCTGCAAAGGTTACTTCCACGTTCCATCCACGCAAAGCAGAGGCCATCTGCTTGCGGGCCAGACGTGAATCATCACAAATAACTACTGGGACGGATGTGCTCAAAAGCTACTTCCTTTTTAAGTTCCGAAAAACATTAGGAAAAGCTCTTGAGACTAATAGAAATGGGGGTAGAAAACAATTGATTCAGTGTTAATACCTGACTTTTAAGGTCAGTTTTATCCCGTTACCCGAACGCGCTCCCTTGGTGTGCCCTGATCAGGTGCAGATTCGGCTCGTCGTGCTTCCATTCGACTATCAATGATATTCTTCAGAGCAATTAAAAAACCCATGCCCACGAAGGCACCCGGAGGCAAAATAGCAAACAGGAAGCCGGTATAATCTTCCACCAGAGTTATTTTCCAGCCATCTGCGATTGGACCGAACAACAGATTCATATCGCTGAACAACGTACCTGAGCCCAGCACTTCTCGCATTGCGCCCAGTACCACCAAAACAGCGGTAAAACCAACGCCCATCATTAATCCATCCAGCAGCGATTCCTTAACCGGATTTTTACAGGCAAAAGCATCCGCGCGGCCCATGATGGCACAGTTGGTTACGATCAGAGGAATAAAAATACCCAGAATCAGGTACAACTCGTAGGTGAACGCTTTCATCACCAGCTCAATCGCTGTTACGAACGAGGCAATGATCATCACGAAAATTGGCAACCGTACCGAATCCGGTACAAATTTACGGAAAGCAGAGACCGTCAGGTTAGAACCCAGTAATACCAAAGTACTCGCGATTCCCAAACCTATAGCATTTACCACGGACCCGGTCACGGCCAACAGCGGGCATAGCCCCAACAGCTGAACTAACGCTGGGTTGTTATCCCACAGGCCATCCATTGTGATTTTTCTATAGTCGGCTGCCATTAGTTGGTTACCTCCACGGTTTGTGGTGTCGTCTCAGGTGGTAATTCCAGCAGAAATATACGGTTTGCCGCAAAATAGTCTAAAGCACGACCCACCGCATTGACCACTGCACGAGGTGTAATCGTTGCTCCGGTAAACTGATCAAATTGACCACCATCTTTTTGAACGGCCCATGCAGAATCAGCAGTACCCTGCTTGCTCTTGGAGTTAAAACTGAGAATCCAGTCAGACTTTTTAGTTTCAACCTTATCGCCCAGCCCCGGTGTTTCTTTATGAGCTAAAACGCGCACACCAGCAACCGTAGCATCAGCATTGATGCCCACGATCATATGAATATTGCCGCTGTAGCCATCAGGGGCAGTAACAGGAATGATGACGGTTTTAACCAAACCCTCTTTACGGGCTCGATAAGCAGTCACTGGGGTCTTATGCCCTAGTTCCGCTAACTGAATTTCAAATGAATCTTCTAACAGCTGATTATCAATGCTGGAGCGCGGCACAATTTCATAGAGCGCTTTTGCCCGGAACTCTCTTTCGTTATCAGCAATTTTGGTTTTAGTCGTAACCTGAGTAATGGCAATAACAGCCGCACACACCACTGCAAAGAAGCTGATAGCAACGGTGCTGGTTTTCATCGCACTAAACATCTGCATCATGCATCTCCTTTCAAGCCACGTTTCGGCTTGGCATGACCATATGTACGCGGTTGCGTGTACTGATCAATAAACGGAGCACTCAGATTCATCAGCAGTACCGCAAAGGCTACAGCATCCGGGTATCCGCCCCAGGAACGAATCACATAGATTAGGACACCAATACCTATACCGAAATAGATCTTGCCACGGTTACTGGTTGCCGAAGTCACAGGATCTGTAGCAATAAAGAACGCACCCAACATAGTGCCACCTACTGTAAGGTGGAAGAATGGATCTGCGAATCCGTATGGGTCAACCATGTAAAACACTGTGGAGATAATAGCTAAAGAGCCAAGAACAGCTGCAGGCGTATGAACGGTAATGATCTTACGGTAGATCAGGAAAACCCCACCCATCAGATAAGCGGCACTCACTGCATGCCAGGCACCAATACCCTCAGCTAAAACCGGAACCGTACTCCATACCTCTTCTGTGGTTAAGCCTCCACGATGCCTCATAGCGTCTAACGGAGTCGCGCCGGTGTAGTTATCAATCCAAACAGGTTCGATTGAGGTAAAGATGATGCTAAGGGTGTCTACAAAACCCAGTACGTTCCAGCTCTCCCCACCATTAATCAGTACAAAAGGAGCCGTCCAACTGGTCATCTGCACCGGGAATGAGATCAGCAAAAGAGCATAGGCAACCATCGCGGGATTAAACGGGTTCTGACCCAATCCACCGTATAAATGTTTAGCAATAACGATGGCCACAAACACCCCGACAAAAGTGATCCACCAGGGAGCAAATGGGGGGATGGCTAATGCCAAAAGCAAGGCAGTTACAACCGCACTGTAATCCTTCAGATAAAAACCGAGAGGACGTTTTCTTAAACGAATAATGGCTGCTTCAAACCCTACGGCAAGCAGACAGGCAAAAAGTACATTGATCAGGGTGCCCCAACCGAAAAAGAAGGTCATCGCCGACAAACCCGGCAGTGTCGCCAACGCCACCATACGCATTACGTCAGCAGTGCTGCTGGCTTTATGCAGGTGCGGGGAGCTGGTCCGTATCAACGCCATGAGTTATTCAATCCTTAATCGGTAAATCGACTTAACGTCTGGTTTAGTTTATCTGACTCTTGCTGGGCACTGAGTAACTGTTCTTCCATGGATGGCAGATCATCCACATTATCTTCTTTGGCCTTTGTTAAAGCCCGCTCAGCTTTAGTAACCGCTGCACGCGCCATAGCAGCATCAATCTTTAATTGTTTCAGATCGATTCCTTCAGCAGCTGCTTTTTCTGCCTGCTTACTTTCATACGCGTCGAATTCCGCTTTAGCCGCATCGTGTAACTCAGTGAGACGCTGAACCTCAGCTTCAAGTTCCGCTCGATCACCACCCTCTCCCGCTTCGTCCAGAGCACTCTGCGCTTTCTTTAACTTCGTACGCATAATCGAAACATTCTGTTTAAGGGCTTTCGGATCGACTGGTTCTGGCTTAGCAGGTTCTTCTATCTGACCGCCCGCCTGAAGGTACTCTTGTTTCAGCTCGTCATATTTACCTTGAAGCTTTTCAACACCAGCTTTCATTTTTTCTGCAGCAGGGCTGCCAGAAGCAACTGCAGCAGGGCTGCCAGAAGCAACTGCAGCTTCGAGGGCTTTCTGAGCTTTTTTAACCTTGCCCCTCATTGCGTCCATATCTGCTTTAAGGTCATCCAGATTTACACCTGAAGCTGCAGGCACTGATTGGGCGGCTTTGTCGTATTCGGCTTTAGCGTCTTCGTATTTGACCTGAAGCTTTTCTACGCCCGCTTTCATCTTCTCAACTACTGGACTGCCTGAAGCAATAGCAGCATCAAGCGCTTTCTGGGCCTTTTCTACTTTGCCCTGAATTGCCTCCATATTTGCTTTCAGTTCCTCAAGATTCACCGCAGGTACTGCAGCAGGTACGACAGCAGAAACGGGTTGAGAGGCTTTTTCATATTCAGCCTTGGCTTCTTCGTATTTGCCCTGAAGCTTTTCAACGCCCGCCTTCATTTTCTCAACGGCAGGGCTGCCTGATGCTTCAGCTGCCTCAAGCGCTTTTTGAGCTTTCTCAACTTTGCCCAGCGCTGAGTCCATTGTTTCTTTAAGCTCTGTAAGATCAACGGCAGGCGCTGCTGGTGCAGAACCACCTGATTCCGCCTGATCATAAGCTGACTGAGCCGCTTCTGTTTTCGCTTTCTGCTCAGTAACCTTAGCTTTAAGCGCTTCAAGATCACCCTCGCCGGATTCTTCAGCTTTTGCCAAAGCTTTTTCAGCTTGTTTAAGTTTGGTTCTCGCTACTGCGGCATTGGTCTTGAGCTGTTTAATATCGACAACAGGTGCGGGGGCACTCACAGGATTTTGCCCTTGATCGAATGCTTCCTGAGCTGCCTGAGCTTTTGCTTCAAGTTCAGTCACTGTCTGGCGCAGTTGTTCAATTCCATCCAGGCCTTTAGACTCTGCATTTTCCAACGCTTTTTGAGCTTTCTTCAGTTTGGTGCGTGAGACCGCTGCGGCAGTCTTCAGCGCTTTCAGATCGGGTTCACCCGATGGTTTAGCTGCTTCAGTGGTTGCACCTGCGGCAGCTTTATCTTTCTTAACCGCCTGAGCTTTAGCTGCCTCTTCTGCACGCTGTTTACGACGCAGCTCTTTCTCGATTTTTTCGCGCTCCAGTCGCTCCTGACGAGCTTCGAAACGCTGACGTGCATGATCAGCTTTACGCTGCTCTGCTTCTTCTGCACGAATCTCTGCTTTCGCAAAACGATAGTACTGCACCAAAGGAATATTACTTGGGCATACATAAGAACACGCGCCACACTCTATGCAATCGAACAGATTGTGATTCTTAGCTTTTTCGAATTCTTTACCTTTGGCAAACCAGTGTAGCTGCTGCGGTAGCAATTCTGCAGGGCACACTTGCTCACACATACCACAACGAATACATGGATTTGCCGGAGGCGCAGGAGGCATCTCATCCTCTGTCGCAGCAATCACACAGTTTGTGGTTTTGATCATTGGGATAGACTGGCTATCCACGGTGTAACCCATCATCGGGCCACCAATAACCAAACGGTAAACTTCAGGTTGTTTAACCTCAGCCGCTTCCAACAAGGTTTCAAGCGGAGTGCCGATCAAAGCGCGCATGTTGTGAGGATGGCCCAGCGCATCACCTGTCAGAGTCACAATACGCGAGATCAGCGGAACGCCATTGTATACAGCATCATAGATTGCTGACGCGGTTCCCACGTTTTGGCAGACAATACCCACATCTGCAGGGATCTTACCACTCGGCACTTCCACTCCGGTCAGCAGTTTGATCAGCTGCTTTTCACCGCCGGATGGGTAGACCGTAGGTACCACTATAATATCGATATCCAGCTTCGATTCAGCAACTGCGAGCTCCAGTGCCCGAATCGCCTGAGGCTTATTATCCTCAGTACCCACCATAATGTGGTGCGGTTTAAGCAGGTGGGCAATGATCTCAATTCCTTTCACTACCTGTTCTGCGTGCTCACGCAGCAACATATCGTCTGCAGTGATATAAGGCTCACACTCCATTGCATTCAGAATCAGAGTGTTAACGATATGATCATCACCCAGATGCAATTTCACATCTGTTGGGAAGCCAGCACCGCCCATTCCGCTGATACCGTGAAAGCGGATAAAGTCGATCAGTTCCTGTTTGTTGATCGCTGTGTAATCTTCCAGCCCTTTATGGTCACACCATTCGTCCAGACCATCGGTTTTGATCACAACACATGGGGCACTCATGCCAGACATATGCGGAATGGGTCGTGATTCAATCGCCTCTACAACACCAGAGCTTGGTGCGTGCACACTGACACTGATACGACCTACCGCTTCTGCAATTACCTGACCTTTAAGTACCCGGTCACCCACAGATACAACCACTTCTGATGGCGCACCGATGTGTTGTGACAAGGGCACAATTAACTGCTCAGGAATGGGCGCTACCTGAATTGGACCACCGGTGGACTGGCGCTTGTTTTCCGGCGGATGAACGCCACCATGGAAGGCATGCTTCGTACTCATCAGGCAGCACCTCCCTCAGCTACTTCACCACGCTGGTCTGTAGCAATCAGCTGTACACCTGGCTTAGGCATATCCCATTTCCAGGTATTCAATGTGGTCTCAACAGGCAACATATCAATACAATCTACCGGGCAAGGCTCTACGCAAAGGTCACAACCGGTACATTCCGATTCAATGACCGTATGCATCTGTTTAGCTGCACCCAGAATCGCATCGACAGGGCATGCCTGAATACACTTGGTACACCCGATACATTCGTCTTCACGGATATATGCAACTTTTTTAACCGGCTCTTCTTCTGCACCTGCTTCCAAAGGTACGGCTTCAACATCCAGAAGATCAGCCAAAGCCTCAACGGTACTTTGTCCGCCCGGAGGACATTTGTTGATAGCATCGCCTTCGGCTATCGCTTCAGCATAGGGACGGCAACCTGGATAGCCACACTGACCACATTGAGTCTGCGGTAGCATGCCATCGATTTGATCAACAAGAGGGTTGCCTTCAACTTTGAAGCGCACAGAAGCAAAGCCAAGTAACAGGCCAAAAGCCAGTGCCAGCCCAAGCAGTGCAAGTATTGCTATTAAAACGATTTCCACTGCCAGCTCCCTAGATCTGCACCAGACCTGTGAAGCCCATAAAGGCCAGAGACATCAGTCCCGCCGTTACCATACCGATAGCGGCGCCCTGAAAAGGAACAGGTACATCGGCTACTGCGATTCGTTCACGCATAGCTGAGAATAGGATTAAGGCCAGAGAGAAGCCCACGGCAGCCCCAAAACCATAAACGATGGAATCCACAAAGCCATTAAGCTTTTTGATGTTCAGTAACGCTACACCCAATACCGCACAGTTAGTCGTAATCAGCGGCAGAAAAATACCCAGCACTTTATACAGCAGCGGACTGGTTTTTCTGACCACCATTTCTGTGAATTGCACGACCACTGCAATAACCAAAATAAAGGTGATGGTTTGCAGGTAATCGAGTTCCAGTGGCTGTAAAAGATAGGTATACGCCAGATAACTGCATACGGATGACAGTGTCAGTACGAAGGTCGTCGCCAAAGACATGCCCATGGCGGTTTCCAGCTTATTGGAAACACCCATAAACGGGCACAGTCCGAGGAACTGTACTAATACAAAGTTGTTTACCAGTACGGTACTGATAACTATCAGAAGATATTCTGTCATTTATTCCGTATAACCAACTAAACCAATTACTTAAGGTAAATTAGAATTTACTAAAGTTTACCGCTTCTGCTCGAGTTTCGGTATAGCTATATCCTGACGAAAAGCAAGAAACCGGGGTCATGCCCCGGTCTTAGGTCAGACTTCAGACTACTTCAGGAGTTCCAGAGCCTCTGCCAGTTGTTCAACTGGAGTGTTCGCGTTTAACTCATCCAGATTGATCACTACAGCATCATCACCAGCACTTTCCGCTTCCAGAAGTACAATCAAGCCAGCCGCTTTAAACAACTTAGCCGTTAGCTCTGCATTACCTGCCAACTGATCAGCAGTAAAAGCAGCCACTGCGCGGCCCTGCTCAAACAAAGCAGATTCCAGACTATAAATCAGAGTCTGGCGCTGCTCGCCACTTCCACCTGTTACTGCCGCTGCTATTGCAGACTGACCGAAACGGATAGAACGATCTGTAGCGGTTACAGCGGATTCGCTAGTGATGTTACTTTCAAGGTCTACTTGCTGGCCTGCACCTTCAAGGATCATACCTGCCGCAACAGTAGCGTTTGTCAGGCGATCAACAATGATGAAAGAACCTGTGCCATGGTGATTGCGGTAATCGTCCGCTACTACCGGGCGCTCAAGAGTAATCTCACAGCATGCGATTTCATTCAGTTCCAGTGTCGCTGAATCTGACTGTTCCAGCGTATTCACATCCACATGATGATGAACATTACTGATACCACCAGCGATACGGGTGGTGTTCAGTTTAACTTCGTACTGACGACCTTTCTGCAATGGCTCTTCAGACATCCAGACAACCATAGAATCAAAACGATTGGTTGTTTCAGGTACAGAGTCACTGTGAACCAGAATATCACCACGGGAAATATCGATCTCATCTTCCAGTGTCAGAGTTACCGCCATTGGAGGGAAGGCTTCTTCGATCTCACCTTCGTAAGTAACGATAGATTTAACCTTGCTGGATTTACCAGAAGGCAGAACGGTCACTTCATCACCCGGACGAACGATACCGGAAGTCAATGTACCGCAGTAGCCACGGAAATCCAGATTAGGACGGTTTACATACTGAACCGGGAAACGTAGCTCATCAAAGTTCTGATCATTTGCGATCTCTACCGTTTCCAGAGTTTCCATCAAAGGCTCACCCTGATACCAGCTCATAGATTCTGACAGAGAAACTACGTTGTCCCCCTTGAGTGCCGAAATCGGAACAAACTGAATATCCGGCAGATCAAGCTGTTTAGAGAACTCGATGTAATCCGCTTTGATCTCTTCAAAACGCTCTTCACTGAAGTCCACCAGGTCCATCTTGTTGATCGCAACGATGGTGTGTTTGATACCCAGCAAAGAAACGATAAAGCTGTGACGTTTCGTCTGAACCTGTACACCGTGACGTGCATCGATCAGGATGATCGCCAGATCACAGGTAGAAGCACCTGTCGCCATGTTACGTGTGTACTGCTCATGGCCCGGAGTATCTGCGATGATAAATTTACGCTTGGAAGTCGAGAAGTAACGATAAGCCACATCAATCGTAATGCCCTGCTCACGCTCAGCCGCCAGACCATCTACCAGTAGTGCCAGATCCAGTTCTTCTCCCGCATTACCAACACGCTCGTTGTCTTTTTGGATTGCAGCCAACTGATCTTCATAGATCATCTTGGAATCATGCAGCAGACGGCCAATCAGAGTAGATTTACCATCGTCTACACTACCGCAGGTCAGGAAACGCAGTAGTTCTTTATTCTCATGCTGATGCAGATATTCTTCGATATCCGATGCGATCAGATCACTTTGGTGGCTCATTACTTTCTCCTTAGGAGAGCCCAGCTGCTCTTAGGCAGAAAGGCTTTAATTCTGTTTCAGTACTCACTGGGCGCTTATGAAGTTACTGCACCCACAACCTTTGAAAGATGGCTTAGAAGTAACCTTCCATCTTTTTCTTCTCCATGGAACCGGCGCTGTCGTGGTCGATGGCACGGCCCTGGCGCTCAGATGTGGTGGTCAGCAGCATCTCCTGAATGATTTCAGGCAGCGTCGCAGCTTCGGACTCAACTGCACCCGTCAGTGGGTAACAACCCAGAGTACGGAAACGCACACTCTTCATCTCAGGTTCTTCACCTTCATTCAATGGCAGGCGCTCGTCATCAACCATGATCATCATGCCATCACGCTCGACAACCGGACGTTTCGCAGCGTAGTAAAGCGGCACGATGGAGATATTTTCCAGGTAGATGTACTGCCAGATATCCAGCTCAGTCCAGTTAGACAGTGGGAATACGCGGATACTTTCGCCTTTATCCACGCGCGTGTTGAAGACATTCCACAGTTCCGGACGCTGGCTTTTAGGATCCCAACGGTGGTTCTGATCACGAAAGGAGAAAACACGCTCTTTCGCACGGGATTTTTCTTCATCACGGCGCGCGCCACCAAAAGCAGCATCAAACTGATATTTATCCAGAGCCTGTTTCAGCGCCTGAGTCTTCATAATATCTGTATGCTTGGAAGAACCATGCGTAAACGGGCCAACGCCCATATCAACACCTTCCTGGTTGATATGCACAATCAGATCCATACCCGCTTCTTCTGCCATCTTATCGCGAAACTCAATCATCTCTTTGAATTTCCACGTAGTATCAACGTGCATCAGCGGGAATGGCGGTTTACCCGGAGCGAAGGCTTTACGCGCCAGGTGCAACATAACGGCGGAATCTTTACCAATTGAATAAAGCATTACTGGGTTTTCAAACTCAGCAGCCACTTCGCGGATAATATGAATACTCTCAGCTTCCAACTGCTTGAGATGCGTTAAGCGGTGTTCGGGTAAAGCACTCATCAGATAAACACTCTTTTCTTTAATCTAAAGATTTCTGGATAGATAGCGGAGGCATTTGAATAAGCTCAAGACAGTTCTATCCAATTTTGCGCCGCATTATCGCAGCAAACCCAATAAAACACAAAAGAATATATATTCACTTTTTTATTCTAAAAAAGAATATATGGGCGCATACCAAAACTGCTACACATATTCCATAAAGAAATAAACAGATTCCCAATTAGTATTTTGAGTTATATAAGGACTGTTTTATTATCCGCTTCCTTAGTTGTGGACAGGTTTAATTAATGGAACTGGCATATAGTTTTGCAGGATTAGTGGTTGGATTTATTGTCGGGCTCACCGGTATTGGTGGTGGTGCTCTGATGACCCCTATCCTGATCGTTGTTTTTGGCATTCCACCAATTACAGCGGTAAGTACAGACTTGCTTTATGCTGCTATTACAAAGTTTGGCGGGACAATTTCATATGCCCGTAAAAAGCTGGTTGAATGGCGAATCGTTCTCTTAATGCTTGCAGGCAGCATTCCTGGGAGTATTTTAACTATCCGTTATTTACAATCCCTGGATGGTTTAGAGCAGATTGAACATATGATGAACCTTACATTGGGGATCTCGCTTGTTCTGACCTCTATTGCAGTCTTCCTTAGAAACAAGATCCGTGATCAGGCCATGAAATGGCAACACAGCATGGCTGCAACACATGCCAAAAAATGGCGCCCCGTCATTACTGTAGCCATGGGTTTTATCTTAGGTGGATTAGTAACCCTGTCTTCCGTAGGCGCTGGGGCATTAGGTACTGCACTGTTAATTTTGCTTTATCCACGAATGACTATGCAGACGATTGTTGGCACTGACCTTGTTCATGCCGTTGTTTTAACGTCGATTGCAGGTGCCGGACACTACCAGATGGGCAGTGTCGACATGTCATTACTTATTTATCTATTGGTGGGTTCACTTCCAGGTGTATTTGTTGGTAGCCATATCGGCACCCGCTTATCACCAAAGGTAATGCAACCGATCATGGGATCGATTTTATTAGCCATCGGCCTGCGTTTCGTTCTCGCAGGCTAACCCAATCTATGAGTGAGGTACCTGAGCATAAACATGCTTGGGTGAGGTATTGAGTTATGTATCAGTATAACGAAGTCGACCAGAAACTGGTTGATGAACGTGTTGAGCAATTTAGAGATCAGACGCGGCGTTTTCTGGCAGGTGAACTGTCTGATGACGATTTTCTGGCTCTACGTCTGATGAACGGACTGTATGTACAGCGTCACGCACCTATGCTGCGTGTAGCAGGTCCTTACGGTATGTACAATTCAGAACAGCTGCGCAAGCTTGCACACATTGCACGCACATATGACCGGGGTTATGCACATTTTACGACCCGTACTAACCTGCAGTTCAACTGGCCTGAGCTGGAAAAGGTTCCGGACATTCTGGCTGAACTTGCTACGGTCCAGATGCACGCCATCCAGACTTCTGGTAACTGTATCCGTAACACCACCACAGACCAGTTCGCTGGTGTAATTGCAGATGAAATTGAAGACCCACGTCCATACTGTGAAATCATCCGCCAGTGGTCGTCTCTACATCCAGAATTTGCTTACCTGCCTCGTAAGTTCAAGATTGCGATCTCAGCCGGTCCAACTGACCGCGCAGCAACTCAGGTTCACGATATCGGCTTACACATAGTTAAGAACGATGCCGGTGAAGTTGGTTTTGAAGTTCTGGTTGGTGGTGGTCTTGGCCGTACTCCGGTTATTGGTAAACAGATTCGTCCATTCCTGGCAAAAGAAGACCTGCTTTCTTACCTGGAAGCGATCATCCGTGTTTACAACCTGAACGGTCGTCGTGATAACAAATACAAAGCGCGTATCAAGATTCTGGTACAAGCTATGGGCATCGATAAGTTCCGTGAACTGGTGGATGCTGAATGGGAACAAATCCGTGATACTGATCTGAAACTTCCACAGACTGAGATCGAACGTGTACAAGCATTCTTCAAACCGTTTGATTACGATGCAACTGCTGCTGAAGACACTTATCTTGAAGCTAAACTGGCAGAAGATGAAGCATTTAAGGTCTGGTATGAGCGCAATACGGTAGAACACAAGGTTGCTGGCTACCGCATCACTTATGTTTCTCTGAAACCGTATCTTAAGCCTGCTGGTGACGTTACTGACGAGCAGTTGGAACTGATTGCTGATCTCGCAGACAAATACAGCTTCGGAGAAGTACGAGCGACCCACAACCAGAACCTGGTTCTGGCAGATGTTAAAAACTCTGACCTGTACGCTGTTTGGCAGGTGCTTTCAGAAGCCAACCTGGCACGCCCTAACATTGGTACTCTGACTGATATGACTGTTTGCCCAGGTGGTGATTTCTGCGCCCTGGCAAACGCTAAGACATTAGGCATCGCTGATCAGATCAACCAGAAGTTCGAAGATATGGACTTCGTTCACGACCTGGGCGACCTGAAATTCAACATGTCCGGTTGTATCAATGCATGTTCCCACCACCATGTAGGTCATATTGGCGTACTGGGTGTGGATAAGAAAGGTGAAGACTGGTACCAGATCACTCTGGGTGGCGACGATGGTTCTGAAGCCGCGCTAGGTAAAGTGATTGGTAAAGCCGTTGCAGCTGATGAAGTTGCAAACACTCTGGAGAAAGTTATCGACGTGTACGTTAAAGAACGTATCGAAGGCGAGCGTTTCATCGATACCTTCCGCCGTATTGGTATGGCCCCATTTAAGGAGTACGTTTATGCCCCTGCTAATTAATCGTGAAGTTGTTGCTGACAACTGGACACTGATCAACGAAGAATCTCTGGATCAGGCAGGTGATGTTATCGTGCCTCTGGCTCTTTATCTGGAGAACAAAGACGCTCTGGAAGGTCGTGAAGGCCAACTGGCAATCCAGGTTAATGGTGATGACGACCTATCCGTTGTGCTCGAAAGCCTGGATAAGTTTCCTTTGATCGCTATAGACTTCCCGGCTTTCCGTGATGGCCGTGGCTTCAGCATCGCACGCCTGCTTAACCGCGCAGGTTACAAAGGTGAGATTCGCGCTACGGGTGATGTTGGTCGCGACCGTATTGCATATATGGAGCGTTGTGGCTTCACCGCAATCCAGATCTCAGATGAAATCTACAGAGATGAGATGTTGAGTGCGTTTACTGAAGTGAGCAACTACTACCAGAGTGCTACTGACGATAACCGTGCGGTTTATCACCAATAATAGATAGCATCAGTAATCGTTAGAAACCTTTAATAGTGACGGTGAGGTCCTATTTATGAGTGAGCAAATTACCGCAGAGCTGCAGGCAAAAGTTGAAGCTGTCGCAGCACTGCTGAATAAAGGCTTTAAAGATCACGAAGGCTCTCTCGTGTTCGCAAACAGCTTAGGCGCTGAAGATGTCGTAATTGCAGATCTGATCAGTAAACACTGCCCAGAGATCAGCAACTTTGTTCTGGATACAGGCCGCCTACCAGAAGAGACTCTGAAACTTCTGGCAGACGTACAAGCGCATTATGCAAACGTAACTTTCAATGTTTACTACCCAGAGGGTGCAGACGTTGAAGCATATGTTGCTGAAAACGGTGTTAACGCTTTCTACGAATCTCAAGAGCTGCGCAAAGGCTGCTGTTTTGTACGCAAAATCAAACCGTTGAAGCGTGCACTTTCCGGCAACAAAGCCTGGATCACAGGTCTGCGTCGTGAACAGTCGGTTACCCGAGACGAGATTCAGTTCGAAGAGTGGGATGAAGGCAACAACATGCACAAGCTGAATCCTCTGGCTGACTGGTCTGAGAAAGAAGTTTGGGCATATATCAAGGCCAACAATGTTCCTTACAACGAACTGCACGACAAACACTACCCTAGCATTGGTTGTGCTCCTTGTACCCGCGCAATCTCCGTAGGTGAAGATGTACGTTCCGGTCGTTGGTGGTGGGAAAACCCTGAAAACCGCGAATGCGGACTTCACCCTGCCACTCCGCTGAATTTTAAGAACTGATCTTATCCAGAGAGCAGGACGCTCTCTGAACAGGAGACCCTGACTGCACCTGTCCTTATTCCCTATGTTCCGCATTCCGAGCAAGAGAAGCGGTTTAGAAATACACATAACGACAGGTCGCAGTCTTCTTAATCACCCACCCTAAACAATCAACCCCTATGTCAGATTTGGCATTCTGAGATAAACTAAGAGTTATCGAAATTTCCCCAGGAGAGAATGTCTGTGGATTACCTACCCCTTTTTTTTAAGCTCACCCAACAAAATGTTCTGCTTGTCGGTGGTGGTAATGTCGCCCTTAGAAAAGCACGCCTGCTCTGTCGTGCTGGCACCACAGTCACCGTGATTGCGCATCACATATGCGATGAATTACAGGACCTTCTGGACGAAAACCAAGGCACCTCAATTGTTGGGGAATATCATCCAGCACTTCTGGACGGTAAAGTTCTGGTTATTGCCGCAACTGATGACAACGCGCTGAATCAACGCATTCATTTTGATGCCACGGAACGCAATATCCCGATTAACGTGGTGGACTGTCCTGAGCTGTGCACCTTTGTATTTCCGGCCATTGTTGACCGCTCACCAGTGATCATTGGTATCTCTTCCGGGGGCAGTGCACCTGTTCTGGCCAGACTACTGCGAGCACGTCTGGAAACATGGATACCTAAGTCATACGGCAAGCTCGCAAGTATCGCCAGTTCCTTCAGAGACCAGGTAAAACAACGTTTCAGCTCCGTAAACCAGCGTAGAGTTTTCTGGGAAGATGTTCTACAAGGCCAGATTGCAGAAAAGATATTCTCCGGACGCACTGAAGAAGCCACAACACTGCTACAAGAGAAGATCGATCATGCCGATCCAGAGCATCAGGTTGGAGAGGTTTACCTGATCGGCGGCGGCCCGGGGGATCCAGAACTGCTTACGTTTAAAGCCCTGAGGCTAATGCAGCAAGCTGACGTGGTCCTCCATGATGCGCTTGTCTCTCCTGCCGTATTAGATCTTTGCCGACGTGACGCTGATCTTATCTTTGTCGGCAAAAAGCGCGACAACCATGCCGTTCCTCAGGAAGGCATTAATGACCTTCTTGTTAAACATGCCCAAAAAGGTAAACGCGTCGTCCGTTTAAAAGGGGGTGACCCGTTCATTTTCGGTCGCGGCGGTGAAGAACTGGAAACACTGAAGGCTCACAATATTCCATTTCAGGTTGTGCCTGGTATAACTGCTGCGAGCGCTTGTTCCACTTATGCTGGTATTCCTCTGACCCACAGGAATTACGCTCAATCGGTCAAATTTGTAACAGGCCAGTTGAAAAACCGGACCACTGATCTGAATTTTGAAGAGCTGGTACACCCTAATCAGACGGTTGTTTTTTATATGGGTCTGCATACGCTGCCACAATTAAGCAGCAAACTGATCGAACATGGCAAACCGGGGGATACACCTGCCGCGATCGTCTCCAAAGGCACATCATCAGACCAAAAGGTGCTTACCGGAACACTGGAAACACTCGCGAAACTGCAGGAAAGCGCTCAACTTGAAGCCCCTGCCCTGATTATTGTTGGGGAAGTGGTTAACCTACACGAAAACCTGAGTTGGTTTGGAGAAGAGGTTCTTGCACAAAACCTGACACCGGTCACAGCAGAAAAATAAGCCCTTTCACGCGATAACCACATAAAATATAACCCTAAAGACAGATGGGTCGGTTGGTAGCAATCCTGTATACTTTCCACCCACCACTCCCTGTTAGAAAAGAATTGTGAAAAAACTTCTCAGCCTCCTTATCACCCTATCCGTTCTTGGATTAGGCTTCACTCTCAGTGCAAGCCTGTACTGGATGGCTGAATCTGAGTTTCAAAAGCACATAAACAAACAGGCTGAAAACGTTCATTATCAGGTTCAACAGCGCTTTAGAGTGTTTGATGAACTGCTTTCCAGTGACGAAAAACAAGTACAGGAACATGCTCGCAGAGCTTTGGTCAGGCTGTCGGATGTGTTCCTGCATGAAAATTTCGACCCGAAAAACTGGTCTCCTGAACGACTGGACAAACTAGCCAGACAACTTGGGGTTGATGGCGTTTATATCATTGCTCCGGATACAACGGTGGTGGCAACCAACTTTATTCCAGACCTGGGCTTCAAACTGGATACAATATCCGAGACCTTTAGTACCTACCTCCACAACCTGTTCAATTCAGGGCGCCTTGAAGTAGACAGAATTAATGTTTCATCTAAAACCGGGATTTTGAAAATATATGCATACTATGCACCGGTGAATTCAGACTACATTTTAGAAGTCTCATATGATGTAAAAAACTACCTGGCACGGAACCGTTCATCCCGCTATGTGGATTTTATGTTTGGCGATTTCTTTACCGAGATGACTAAGACCAATCCACTTCTGGATCAGGTCGATATCTACCTTGTGAATAACTATGCCGCATTCCCGTTTCTGCACTCCACCCCGGGATTAACCCTCTCAGAATTACCTGAGATTCCGGAAACCGGCGTAATGACTGTTAGCAAGGATGATGACAATCTCCACTATTACAGCCGCGCAGACTTCAACCGCACAGACCTGCATAGTGCTGAATACCTGGCCATCAGAACCACCTTCAACCTTGCTCATATGCACTACCTGATGAACAAGTTTATGATTTTGAGCCTACTGGTCATTGGAGCCATTCTTACACTCGCATACCTGCTGATTTCACAATTGTTCAACAAATGGATCATGAGCCGCATTTTTCGAATTATCGCTGCACTTGAACGCAGTGCGGAAGGTGATTATCGGGACACTCTGAACATCAACAGGATGGATGAGCTCGGTCTTATTGCTCAGCACGTTAATAGTATGAACGCTCGCCTTTCAGCACGAGATGAAGAGCTCAAAGAAGCACGCTTGCAGCTCGAAAACAGGGTTAAAGAACGCACGGCAGATCTCAGATTAGAGATTGAAGCCAGAAAAAAAGCTGAGGAGCAACTGATAAAACAGGCTGAAACTGATCCACTTACCGGAGTCTTGAATCGCCGGGCATTTGCTGCAAAAGCCCAAAAAGAGATCGAACGAGCGCGCCGATATAAACGCCCCATATCCGCTATTCTTTTGGATTTAGATCATTTTAAGCAGGTTAATGACAAGTATGGTCATCTTTGCGGGGATAAAGTACTGGTCGAACTGGCGGAGATAATGTCACCCTGCCTCAGAACAATTGACTGTCTAAGTCGACATGGAGGTGAAGAGTTTCTTATTTTACTCCCTGAGACTGATGAACTCGAAGCAGCACAAATAGCCGAACGACTCAGGAGGCGAGTAGAAGATAATGAGATCAAATATGAAACCGAACATTTCAAGGTAACATCCAGTTTTGGTGTTGCTTCCTGGGATGCTGAAGAAAACGATATTAATGCAACCATTCATAGAGCTGATCAGGCTCTATACTTAGCTAAACATAAAGGACGAAATCAGGTCATCAGTTATAGCGCTGAGAGCTTTTTCTGATAATATTCGACTACCTCTGTTGTTCTACTTTCTGGAAATAAGAATGAAACAGATAGGGAAATTTATTCAACTTACTCTCATCTCCTCTTTAATTACAGGCTGTAGCTCAGCACAATTAGAAGATGCTGACGCCAAGAGCTACCCGGAAGGAAGTTATTGCATGAAAGGTGGTAGGGCACACAACTATAGCTGTGATGTGGCAGCCACTAATCAAGAAACCGTTCCCATGCACCCCAAGACCGTCGATGAGCAGTGGATGTACGAGACACTTGATGATATTAGGGAGTGGTTAAAATCAGAGAGACTGAAGCGGGAGACGCCTGAAACATCCCCCGAAAATGCTCAGGACTGACTGTCCATCTGCTTTTGTTTAACCTGATCCAGCAACTCTTCAGTAACACGTTGTAAGCCCTGTGCACGAGCTGCTTTTTCAACTTTATGGCGAATCAATTTACGAACAAAAAATGGCGCCGCCTGGACACGCTTGGTTGCTGCGTCATCCCATTCTAGTTTTTCAGCCATAAATACCGACCTGACCTATTCTGAATTAAAAGCGGAGTATACCTGTACAAGGCTGCTGACAAAAGTTCACTCTTCCGTGATGACTCCCCAAGAACAATTAAGCCAATATCCGCTACAGTTTATCCGCTGCAGTGTAGTAACAATCTTCCAAAACATAAGCAGGTAACTCTTCTTCACTCGGTACCGGGGTTGAATTACCCTGTTCGTCAATGGCAACAAATTTAAATTTCGCCTCCGTCACCTTCTCACGCTTCCCGATACGACCACGTCGAACCCAGGCTTCAACATGCACCAGAATTGACGTACGCCCTACTGAGGCGATTTCTGTGTATACACCCAGAATATCACCCACCTTCACAGGGCGAATAAAGCTCATACTTTCCAACGCTACGGTAACCACTCTTCCCTGCGCTCTCTGGCCAGCACAAATACCTGCTGCCATATCCATCTGAGACAAAACCCAGCCACCAAAAATATCGCCCGCAGGGTTAGTGTCCGCTGGCATAGCAATTGTGCGCGTTGTCAGGCGCCCTCTAGTTTCATCTGTCATAAGTTTTTCACTGATCAATAACAGAGGAAGTTATTATACTTAAGCATAACGCCCAACTAAAGACTGCTTTAACCACAAGATACTGTTCGCCCTTGCGCCCAGTCTTTCAGGTACTCAATCTTTTCCGACATCACCACAGACAACGGTTTGGTTTTAAGTAATTCCTGTTGCAACAAATGCTGAGTCAGTGGCGAATTACTGGCGTGCGCTGAATAGAAGGATGAGACAATGGCCTGTTCAATCTCAGCCCCGGAAAATCCATCACTCAATTCGATCAACCTGGCAAAATCGAATTCAACCGGATCAGCCTTATGCCTCATCAAATGAATTTCAAATATTTTGAACCGAACCTCATCCGAAGGAAGGTCAACAAAAAAGATCTCATCAAAACGCCCCTTTCTTACCAACTCCGGTGGCAGAGCCTCAATATCATTAGCAGTTGCAACAATAAACACAGGCGCTGTTTTCTCAGCCATCCAGGTTAACAAGGTTCCCAGCATTCTTGTCGATGGACCACTATCATCGTTTCCTACAGAAATTCCTTTTTCAATTTCGTCCAACCACAAAACACAGGGCGCCATAACTTCAGCAGTGTTTAAGGCATCACGAAGGTTTCTCTCCGTCTCACCATAATATTTATTGAACAATGAACCGAAATCGAGTCTCAGCAATGGTGCATGCCAGCTCCCGGCAACAGCTTTTGCAGCCAGGCTTTTTCCACATCCCTGAACACCTAATAGCATCATTCCCTTTGGCGCCGGCAGGGAACTAACCGCTGCACTGCCATCAAAAAAAGCCCTTCGATCACTTAACCACGCTTTAAGGTGATTAAATCCAGCAATGTCACCAAATTGTGCAGTATCATATTCAAACTGCAGCAGACTTTCCTGGCTTAATAACTTGTATTTGGCTTCATTGATCTCCGGTATATCACTTGGAGTGATAGCACCATCATCGACTATGGCGTTTCTGGCAAGACGACGCACATCACTGCGCGGCAGGCCAACCAGATTATTCACCAATAGTTGCAGATTTTCCTGACGAGACTGAACCTTTTGACGCTTTTGTTGGAACCAGGCCTGGGCCTCCTCACGTACGATCCGTTCAATTTCATTCTTTTCAGGTAAAGCAATATCCAGTTTTGCTGAGAGCTTTCGTAACTCAGCCGGAACCTCCAGTTCATGACTTAGTAACACTAACCTGTGATGCAGCTTATCAAAATTCAGCGCGATATCTTTCAAAAGGCGAATATGTACAGGGTCATCCATGAATGGATGCAGGTCTGCGAGAATATAGACACCGGGAGTGGTTACAGACTTTATATGTTTCAGCGCATCCTGTGGCTGTGCAAACATTCCCTGTGGCGGCATACCCCTATCCAAACGCTGAAGACCTTCAGTCAGTGTCCATTTAAAAAGCGGGCTGCTATAGACAGTTTTCAACTCTTTAAATAACTCCACAACCTGATTTTCTTCAAAACTTTCCACCACAATGAGAGGAATGTTCGATTCGATTATCAGCTCAAGCTCATGTTGAATCATTCTTTAATCCCTTACTATTACGTTATCCACCCAGCTATGAATAGTGGCAAGTTTATGCAGTAAATAGCAACAATTTTGACACCAAAATGCAATTGAAAGCCCTCCACAGATTCTGTGGATAAAGTAGTGGATAGTTTTGGGGTAGATGGCTCAAAGCCACTGTTTTCGGCACATTCAGCAAAACGTACAAAAAACACACCAGGAAAATTATCTTTTAAATTTCAATAAGTTAACGAACATACAAATTATTTATAAAAAATAAAAAATAATAAAATAAAGCATTGACAGGTCAATTTATAGACTGTGCAAAAGAACAAAAAAACGGCATCAGCCTTCACTGATACCGTTGTTTTAATTGATACTTAAAAACTGCAATAAAAAAGATCAGGTCTTTACAGAAAATGAGTTCAATCTTCTGGTAATTCCAATTCAATATGAGTTTTTGGAATACAGCAGCACGTCAGAATTTCATCACCCAGCAGATCAAGTAAACTTTCCTGAACATACTCCACTTCACCATCAATCAGTCGAACTTTACAGCAACCGCAATAGCCGCCTCGACAGTTATAAGGTGCGGGAATTTCCTGGGCTTCTAAGGAATCCAGCAGTGTAGGCTCATACTGATAGTAGAACGTGTGGTGATGATTAACTTTGATTCTTGATGGCCCGGCCATGAATTAACCCTTATAGATCAAAACCGTCAAAGTCACCGTCATCAACCTCGTTGTCTATCTGACCAACAAGGTATGAGCTAATCTCAGCTTCCTGAGGCGCGACCTGCACATTGTCACTCACTAACCAGGCATTCATCCAAGGTAACGGGTTCTGGGTAGCAGGGAAAATCTCATCCAGATTAAGCGCTTTCATTCGTACATTGGTGATGTACTCAACGTAGTCAGACAGAATTTGGGCATTCAGACCAATCATTGAACCTTCACGGAACAGATACTTAGCCCAATCTTTTTCCTGCTGCGCGGCTTCTTTAAAGATCTCGTAAACTTCAGGCTCACACTCTTTCGCAATCTCTTTGAACTCAGGATCATCAGAACCAGATGCCATGATGTTCAGCATATGCTGGGTGCCCGTCAGGTGCAGTGCTTCGTCACGCGCAATTAGCTTGATGATTTTAGCGTTGCCTTCCATGATGGCACGCTCTGCAAATGCAAAAGAGCAAGCAAAGCTTACATAGAAACGAATCGCTTCCAGTACATTAATGGACACTAAGGTCAGGTACAGTTTTTTCTTCAGATTCCTGAGTGTAGTGTCATATACCGTCCCATCAACCGTATGCAGACCTTCACCATGAATGTTGTATACGTTGGTTAAGTTAATAAACTCATCGTACAGCTTAGTGACCGAATCTGCCCTGCGAATAATCTCAGGGTTGGTAACAATGTGATCAAAGACCTCTGAAGGCTCAGTGATGATGTTACGGATAATATGTGTATAGGAACGACTATGGATTGTCTCACTGAACGCCCATGTCTCAAACCAGGTTTCCAGCTCAGGCAGAGACACCACAGGCAAGAATGCAATGTTTGGAGAACGCCCCTGTACTGAATCCAATAGCGTTTGATACTTCAGATTACTCAGGAAAATATGCTTCTCATGCTCAGGCATGTTCATAAAATCTTTGCGGTCAGTAGAAAGGTCTACCTCTTCCGGACGCCAAAAGAAAGACAACTGCTTCTCGATCAGCTTTTCAAAGATTGGGTATTTCTGCTTATCGTATCGGGCAACGTTGACGCTACGGCCAAAAAACATAGGTTCGCGAGTTGCGTCATGTGTACTGTGACTAAACGTTGTGTACGCCATCGGGGTGTTCGTTCCTGAAACCTGATAGGTGAATTAGAGTTAAACCCACCTGCAAGAGATGGGTTATCTGTTGTTAATCTGTAAATTAGGTTGTGCCGTAAACCGCTTAGAGTTTACAAGCACCGCCTTCACAACCTTCATCGGCCTGGTCAGAAGCACCGTCTCGAGTGTTGTGATAGTAAAGTGTTTTCACACCATACTTGTATGCGGTCAGCAGATCCTGAAGCAGCTGCTTCATTGGAACTTTATCGTTCGGGAAGCGAGCAGGATCGTAGTTGGTATTTGCCGAGATAGACTGGTCAACGAACTTCTGCATGATACCCACCAGCTGCAGATAACCGGTGTTATTAGGAATATTCCAAAGCAGTTCATACTGATCACGCAGCTCGGTATAACCTGGAACAACCTGCTTCATTACGCCATCTTTACTGGCTTTAACCGAAACGTATCCACGTGGCGGCTCAATACCGTTAGTGGAGTTAGTAATCTGAGAAGAGGTTTCACATGGCATCAGCGCGGTCAGGGTACTGTTACGCAGGCCGAACTCTTTAATATCTTCGCGCAGGGTTTCCCAGAAATGGTGTAATGGCTCTTCACAGAACTCATCCACTTCACGCTTGTAAGTATCAATTGGCAACAAGCCTTTAGAGTAAACAGTCTCGTTAAACTTCGGACAAGCGCCACGCTCTTTAGCAAGCTCGTTAGAAGCCTTAAGAAGGTTGTACTGGATTGCTTCAAACGTCTTGTGCACCAAACCGTTAGCAGAACCATCAGAATACTTAACGCCGTTCTTCGCCAGATAGTAAGCAAAGTTAGTTACACCTACACCCAGTGGGCGACGGTTCATAGTCGATGTGTGAGCAGCCGGGATTGGGTAATCCTGATAGTCCAGCAGGTTATCCAGAGCGCGCACAATCAGATCCGCCAGATTTTCCAGCTCATCCAGATTTTCCAGAGCACCCAGGTTAAACGCAGACAGGGTACACAACGCAATCTCACCCTCTTCATCGTGAACATGATTCAGAGGTTTAGTTGGCAGAGCAATCTCCAGACAGAGGTTAGATTGCTTAACCGGTGCAACAGCAGGATCAAATGGACTGTGGGTGTTACAGTGGTCAACGTTCTGAATGTAGATACGTCCAGTCTGGGCACGTTCGCCGGCAAGGATACCGAACAGCTCTACCGCTTTGATTGTCTGCTTACGGATATTTGGATCGTTTTCATACTGAACATAGAGACGTTCAAACTCATCCTGATCAGCAAAGAAAGCATCATACAGCCCCGGCACTTCGTGCGGGCTGAACAGTGTGATATCTCCACCTTTGATCAGGCGTGTGTACATCAGCTTGTTGATCTGTACACCGTAATCCAGATGGCGAACCCGGTTCTCTTCAACACCTCGGTTATTTTTCAATACCAGAAGTGATTCAACTTCAAGATGCCAGATCGGATAGAACAAAGTTGCAGCACCACCACGAACACCACCCTGCGAACAGGACTTAACCGCGGTCTGGAAGTGTTTATAGAACGGGATACAACCGGTGTGGTAAGCCTCACCATTACGGATCGGGCTACCGAGTGCACGAATGCGGCCGGCATTGATACCAATACCTGCACGCTGAGAAACATATTTAACAATCGATGCAGACGTCGCATTGATAGAGTCCAGGCTGTCACCTGTTTCAATCAGTACGCACGAACTGAACTGACGCGTCGGTGTACGAACACCTGCCATGATTGGTGTAGGCAAAGACAACTTAAACAAAGACGTAGCATCGTAGAAACGCTTAACGTAATCCAGACGCGTTTCTTTTGGATAATCTGCAAACAAACAAGCCGCAACCAGCATATAAAGAATCTGCGGGCTTTCATAAACTTCACCGGTAACACGGTTCTGAACCAGATACTTACCTTCAAGCTGTTTAACAGCCGAGTAAGAGAAGTTCATATCACGTTTATGATCTAAATGGCCGTTCAGCTCATCCCACTCAGCTTCTGAATAATCTTCAACTAAGTGCTTGTCGTAGCGACCGGCTTCAACCTGTGCAGAAACATGTTCAAATAAACGTGGCGGTTCAAACTTACCGAATGCACGTTTACGCAGATGGAATATCGCCAGGCGCGCTGCCAGATACTGATAGTCTGGAGCATCTTCAGAAATAAGATCTGCTGCAGACTTAATCAGGGTCTCGTGAATGTCGAAGGTTTTCATCCCCTCGAAGAACTGCAAGTGAGCTTTTAGCTCAACCTCTGATGGTGAAACGGCGTTTAAACCTTCGGCGGCCCAGATAACAACTTTGTGGATCTTTTCCAGATCCAGTGTTTCTTGCCGACCATCCCTTTTGGTAACCATCAGATCTTGCTGCATGCGACTTTCCAATTGAAACTAATCTATTTGTAATTGTATTGCTGCAAACCTGTGCATTCTTTGTCATTGCGACCCATTTGAATGCAGGAAAAGCCCGGTTTAACTGGGCTACAGCGTCTTCTACTCTAGCTCTGCACAACACACTATATATTGTGTCGCCAAGCAATTTAAACACTAAATATAGTGATCCAGAATGTTAATGCAATACTTGATTTTACCCTATGTTGGGTGTAGGCAAACTCTACGCAAATGCGTAAACATTGATAGGCCGTGGGCTCCAGAGGAGATATAGCCTAACAAGCCTTTGTTACATTTTTTAAATTTTTTTTTGATGCAAAAAATCACTCAAAAACTATGCCAGAAAAGAGGTATTTTTTTGCTCTTTCTTTGAACAGTAGATGACCTATTTGCTCACTTAATATGCAGTTCAGTAAGGCTGAAAACTGGGCTAAAGAACAGGTATAAATAATTGCACATTTCCTGTACAATCCGCGGCCAATTTCAAATTATGGGTGAGGTATAAATATGCGTTTAGCAGAGATGGAAGCAATTGCCTTGAATATCGGTCTGGCCGTTTTTGCAGCTTTTATTTTCTTTATCATCTACGATCTTGCCAAGAAATCTAACGCCGGAAAATTTGGCACTGCCATTTTGTTCTTTGCTCTGGGTCTGGGTCTGGCAGCCTTTCTGGTGAAGAGCGTTGTTGTTGAAATGATAGGCTGACGTCAAGTCAGACCTATCCTCTATTCTTAATCTTCTGCTCCGAAATATGCTCTAGAGCACCTGTTTTCGGATCAACTTCATAAGCTCGGCCAAAGCCTACTACATAGGTACCGCTGTATGGCTTCAGACGAAACATATGAAAGTCCTGCAGCGTTTTCAACATGGACATAATACTGCCAAACTTTTGCTCCATAGCATCCAAAGCTGCTTGGTAATTAACCTCTGTTCTGGAAACCTGTGATACTTCACACTGGTATATCAAACGCTCTCTGGCAAACTGATTCCTGCTTTGCTCTTCATCCATAATAAACATAATGGACGCCTGGTTGTGCAGCATCAGGTTTTTGGTATGTGCCGCCAGTTCGCTGATAAACAGATAAAATTCCCCTTCTGCATCACGATAATAAGGCGCGTAACTTATTTCGGGATTCCCTTCAGAGTTCACAGTTGAAAGCAGCAGTGTTTGCTTACTTTCCTGTAAAGCGATGCAATCTTGCGATAATTCCTGAGTACTCTTTTCATTGTTCGACATGCAAAGCCCTTCTCAAAAGACACAAATTATTCATGGTTTAGGTTACCCCGCCGATACAACAAGTAGTGTAAACACTACTGTAAAGTACCGTTATACAGGGTTATGTAGTAATGACTGAAGAACAGCGTGTAATTCACCACCCCGAAGAATTTTCAATTCAACTGAATACTCAGAAAACACCTCCGCTCTTTTCAGATAAGCCTTTAGACCTCAAACTGATTTGCCACTCCAGCACTGCCTTTTCGACTGGAGAATCCGTTGCGATCAACCTGCCTTCAGTGAGTCTTGATCAGGAGGTTACCGGTATTGTGGACTCCTGCACCAGTACTCAGCAAGGATTTGAGCTGGGCATTAAATTCCCCAACCCCGACGAGTTAATGCGCATCCGCATGCTGGAACAACTCTGCTTTATAAAACGCTATCGCGACCATGTCCTGCATACTGAAGGACGTGACATTTCCGATCAGGACGCAGCGCTGGAATGGATTGCTAAATACGCACGACTATTCCCAACCGCAGGATAATTCCTCAACAAGGATCACAGAACCTCCTTTCGGAGGTATAATCCGTTTTTTCACATCCGAACTGGAAATCTCAGATGCAACAGAAAACCGTAACAGCTGCTGGTATTGAAATCGCCAACGATAAACCTATGGTTCTATTCGGAGGAATGAACGTACTTGAATCACGTGACTTAGCTCTCAGTATTGCTGAAGAGTATGTGAAGGTCACTGAGAAGCTGAACATCCCTTACGTCTTCAAAGCATCGTTTGATAAAGCCAACCGTTCATCCCTCACCTCATTTCGAGGCCCGGGTCTGGATGAAGGCCTTAAAATTCTGCAAGAGATCAAAACAACCTTTAATGTTCCTTTGATCACCGATGTTCACGAGCCATACCAGGCAGCGCCTGCTGCGGAGGTTTGCGACATTATTCAGTTGCCGGCATTTCTCTCAAGGCAAACAGATCTTGTACAGGCAATGGCAGAAACCGGCGCAGTGATTAACATCAAGAAAGCCCAGTTCCTGGCTCCTCAGGAGATGAAGCATATCCTGCATAAATGCGAAGAAGCGGGTAACGACCGTTTAATCCTTTGTGAGCGTGGTTCCTGCTACGGTTACAACAACCTGATCGTGGATATGCTGGGCTTCTCAATTATGAAAGAGTTTGGTTATCCGGTGATGTTTGATGCAACACATGCGCTGCAGATGCCTGGCGGTCGCGCAGACTCTGCCGGTGGTCGACGAGCTTTGGCGGCACAACTTTCACGTGCAGGCCTGTCACAAGGAATCGCGGGGCTTTTCCTGGAAGCGCACCCAGACCCGAATCAAGCCAAGTGCGATGGACCTTGTGCCCTACCCCTGAGCACACTGGAAGCATACCTTAGCCAAATGAAAGCTGTAGATGATCTGGTTAAAAGCTTCCCTGAGCTGGACACCTCCTGCTAAGAGAGCTCATCCT
>JBMYLM010000024.1:0-43096 GCA_049596335.1 Neptuniibacter sp. | reverse complement strand
CTTTTTATTAATTTTTTTCTTCTGTCTTTTCTGGTTTTTCCGGTTCTTCTTCACCCGGTTTAAACATTCCCCACATCTGCATATTCTGATCGGCAATTCGATTCATCATTGTCAGAGGGTTTGCTGCGCCAATCATAGTTTGCATCTGGTCACGGATACGATCCTGATGCTCAAGGAAAGACGCAATACTCTGCTCAAGATACTGGCTCATCATTCCCTGCATGCTGTCGCCGTAGAAACGGATCAATTGCTGCAGAACCTGATTGGTTAATAGAGTGCCATGTCCCTGAGCTTCCTGTTCACTAATGATCTGTAACAGGATATTTCTGGTAAGGTCATTCCCTGTCTTAGAGTCTTCAACCTTAAAAGCTTCGCCATTAAGAACCAGCTGTTTTACATCATCAAGGGTTACGTAACAGCTGCGTGAAGTATCGTACAAGCGTCGGTTTGTATATTTTCTTAGAATTCGCAACGTACTATCTCTCTCATTACATTCCATTGGTTTTATCTGACCAGCTCCGAGATCAGTCTTTTTTATTATCAGTACTACTTAGCCCAGAAGTCATTAACCCCATCATGAGTTTTTGCAGTGCTTCCATCGAACCCAGGCCACTCGTTAGATAAGGTTTAAACAGAGTTAGAGGATCATAACCTTCAACACCTGCTTCCATCTGTTCAGTGATCTTATCCATCATATCCTTCTGAAATTGCTGCACATCTGGCAAGCCCAGAACTTTACGCAACTCTTCAGGCGTCATATCAATATCGACCTTGAACTTCATACCCTGACTCCTCTTTCGGGTAAATAATATTCTAATCCTATAGCAAAACTGCGGCAGTGCAAAATACTCAGATCAATTGTTTTGCTGCACTTTTCCCGGATAGATCCAGTAAATTGCCAATAAGATAGCAACAAAACTTGCCGAGGCCGATAGTGCGAACGTACTAAATGCACCAAAATCATCCCACATCAACCCACTTACAAAAGCACCCAGCGCGCCACCCAGGCCGAAGCCAACGCTGGAAAAAAGGGCTTGGCCCTGACCATAAGTTGAATCAGAAAAATAGTGATTAACCAGTGCAATACCTACGGCATGAAGTGCACCAAAGGTTGCAGCATGAAGAATTTGTGCAAACAACATCATGGATAAATTATCCGGAACAGCACCAATGATGAGCCACCGGATTACACACAGCGCCAGACTCACAATCATGATTGAACGGAGCCCATAACGCTTAATCAGCCAGTGCATATAGATAAACAGGATCACTTCGGCCACTACACCCAAAGCCCAGAGCACGCCAATCTCTGTTCGACTGTAACCCACCTCTTCCATGAGCACACTATAAAACGTGTAATACGCCCCATGACCAAACTGTACTAGGAAGCAGATTACAAAAAACGCTAAAACCTGTGGCCGAAGCAATAGAGTTAAAAACTTTTCATTATTGGATTTTTCCGTTTGTGCAGATACGACGTCGGTTTTTTCTTCGACTAGCAGAGTACTTACCCAGATGGCCAGCATCAGTAATAACATGAGAACCGGGAGCCAACGGATACTAATAAAGTCCAGAAGTGCACCCACACCTGCGACAGTGACAATAAACCCTATCGAGCCCCATACTCGTATGCGACTGTATTTTTCCTTCTGCTCACCAAGTTGCTTCAGGGTGATGACTTCAAACTGAGGCAGCACTGCATTCCAAAAGAAACTAAAACCCAGCATCACCAAACCGATACCGACCGCGGTTGTCTGCCAGAAAATTCCCACAAACATCAAACAGGTCATCAATGCGCCAAAACGCACAATACCGACTCGTCGGCCACTGCGGTCGGCTAACCACCCCCAAAGATTAGGCGCAACAATTCTGGAAACCTGAAGTACTGCCATCAGGCTACCGATGGTAACGGCATCAAACTCATACGACTTCAGATACAAACTCCAATATGGCACCAGTGCACCCAAAAGAGCGAAATAAAAGAAGTAAAAGCCTGATAAACGAATGTATGAGTCTGATAGAGTCATAGTAAGAATTAAGCCACAACCGATCTAACGCAGCTATAAAAAAAGCCGGCTAATAAGCCGGCTCCGGAAATAGGTTATGCTTTATCTAATGCATCTAAAAGGTATTGAGGCAAACCGAAGCAGCCTGCATGCACCTGAGCATTATAGTATCGGGTCGTGATTCCACTGTTTTCGAATCTTGTCTTAATTTCATCAATTGATAACTGACGTAACTCAGCATCGTCACTGCCCCAGGCCAGGGTCATTACACCACCGATATAGGTTGGCACCGCAACCGTATAAAAACTCTGATCTTCGAAATAAGGGCTGAGTCTGCGACGAGTGGTGATGACTTCATCCTGCTGCAGGAAAGGCACTCCATTTTGTGCAACAAACACCCCACCCTCGTTCAGTAACTTTTTGCAGCCTTCATAGAATCGACTGCTGAAGAGGACCTCACCAGGACCAACTGGGTCAGTACAGTCAGAGATAATGACATCAAACTTATCTTCGGTTTGGTGCACATACTCAACACCATCTGCGATCACAATATTGGCCCTGGGATCTTCAAACGCACCTGCAGAATGGCCAGGCAGGTATTCTTTGCACATATCGATCACAGCCTGGTCAATCTCAACCTGAGTCACATGTTCAACTGCTTTGTGACGACAGACTTCCCGAAGAATACCGCCATCACCTCCACCAATAATCAACACACGCTTAGCATTGCCATGGGCGATGATGGGCACATGGGTCAGCATCTCATGGTAAACGAACTCATCACGTTCGGTCGTTTGGATAATTCCATCCAAAGCCATAACCGTTCCGTAAATTGGATTCTTAAAAATAATCAGATGCCAGGAATCCGTTTGCTGTTCAAAGAGAACCTCTTCGACATCAAATTCCTGACCATAACCATTGTGAAGAGTTTCTTTATAGGAAGTAGTCATACTGGTCACTCACTAAGCCACTTGAAGTGTAGAAGGAAGACTTCAGAGCAGATTGGAATAAATAACAGGCGCGCATTTATACAATGGAAAACCCAAAAAACAAAGTGAATATTTTTTCTTTTTACACTTCACTGGTCTTACCAGATTTCGCCAGTAATCAGTCAATTCTGACCAGATTCAATTTCAACCACTCTGCTAACTCTTCTGGTGGCATTGGCTTAGCAAACAGGTAGCCCTGAATCAGGTCACAGCCCTCTCTTCGCAAAAATTCAGCCTGTTCCAACGACTCCACACCTTCGGCAACAATTTTCAATCCCAACGCCTTACCCATCTTGATAATTGCTCGAACAAGGTTTGCATCGCCTTCAGAGTTTGGCAGCCCCATTACAAATGAGCGATCCACTTTAAGGGTGTCAAACGGGTAACTCCGCAGATACTGTAAAGAAGAATATCCGGTACCGAAATCATCCATCGCAAGACTTACTCCTAATTCTTTCATAGCCTCAATTTTCTGACGGATGAATGCCTCTCCTTCCATAAACAGTCCTTCTGTTACCTCAATCTCAACCTGAGAGCCGACCAGACCATATTTCTGCATTGTTTGATCAATAAATTCGACAATGCCTTCTTCGTAAAACTGTTTAGGCGAGATGTTTATTGATACCGAGTAATTATGACCAACTTCCTCTTTCCAACGACTCGCATGGGCACAACTTTGTTCAATCACCCACCGACCTATATCAAGAATGATGTCACTTTGCTCAGCGATGGGTATGAATCGTCCAGGTGGCACACTACCAAGCTCGGCACTGTTCCAACGAACCAGCGCTTCAGCTCCCCTGAAATTACCCATGACATCCACTTTAGGCTGAAAATAAACTTTTAGTTCATTCGTTGGAATTGCCTGCAATAAGAGACTTTCCAGATACAACGAGTCTTGTGCATCCTGACTGTATCTCTCAGAGTAGAATGCATGTGAATAGCTGCCATTACGTTTGGCATACGTGACTGCGGTGTGAGAGTTTGAGAGTAACTGCTGTGAAGAGTGTGCATCCTCAGGATAGAGCGCAATCCCTATACTTATAGGCTGATGCACGTTTTGACCATTAATCTGAAAAACCTTTCTAAACGATGAATTCAGATCCTGTACCAACCGATCCAGATGTGTTTTTCTAGGGGATTCAACCAGAATCAAAAATTCCCCTCCGCCCAAATGCCCAACCGTTAATTCTGGTGACATAAAAGCATCCAACCGACCTGCAGCCTGACGAATAATTTCATCTCCAGCCACCACACCTAAAGTGTCGTTAATACGTTTAATGTTAAGCATGTCGATAAGCAACATGGCCACCGGGACTTTCTCAGTAATTTTGAGATCGGCCTGAGCAAGAAGGAACCCTCTGTTGGGCTGTTTAGTCAGAGAACTGAAATTGGTTTTTTTGAATAACTGTGACTTAATTTCTTTTTGCTGAGTTATATCCTGTTTCAGAATCAGGACATTGGTAAATTCTCCAACATCGTTCAACACGGGCGCTACCGTTATGCTCTCCCAATAGTGAGTGCCAGTTTTGCTGGTATTTCGTGTTTCACCCCGCCAAACTTTACCGGAGAGAACTGTTTCCCAAATCTCTGCTGAGATGTTTTTGTCCTCCCCCTCCTCTGAGGGAAGCACTTGGATGAGTGTTCCGGCAACGTCCTTAAATGAATAACCGGTCATCTCAGTGAAGTACGGGTTTACATATTCCACCAGCCCTTTGCTATCCGTAATGGCTATCGAGATAGGACTGTTTTCAAACGCCTTGGAGAGTTTCTGAATTTCCTGCTCTGCAAGCTTACGCGAAGTAACATCTAAGACGGTGCCGGTTAACACGCCGGAGCTATCCTGACTTTCTTCCGATACGTCGGTGTGTTGTTCAAAGTATCGAATCTCACCATTCGGTAATATTGTCCTGTGGTGAAACTCCACAGCTTCACGATTGTCTCGGCTGTACCTAAGCATCTCTTCTACAAAGGAGCGGTCTGCCGGATGAATTGACGATACAAAATCTTCAAAACCAACCTCCTCTTCGGGATTGGTGTTCATCAGTCGGCGCAATTCCTCTGACCAGGAAAATAAGTTGGTATTCAGATCCCATGACCAGCTACCTAGATGAGCAACCCGCTGCGCCTCTGCCAGACTCCTCTGACTTTTCAAAAGCTGAACATTCTGCTCGCGTATCTCTCGACTTTTTTCAGCATTCACTCTGCGAAGATAACGATTCCAGATCATGAAGACCGCTACAATGGCTAATGCGATAAAGAAAAGCTGCCAATAACGGGTGTAATCAGGCGCTTCCTTTATCTTTACCCCGATCCACTGGGCGGCAATGTTGGCTTTTTGCTCATTACTGATCTGAGCGAATGCCTTATCGATTATGTTTCCCAGCTCTGGCCAATCTGAGCGGTAAGCGATGCCTATCTCAATATTGAAAGGCGTTTGTCCCGCAACATGAATGTTCGTAAAACCCTGTTTACGTAATAACTGGCTGGTAACGAGTATGCTGCCTATATACGCATCTACCTTGCGTGTCTGCAGTGCCTTTAGAGCGGCGGCTGAACTTCCATATTCAACCAGATCAAGAGCGAAACCATCCTGATTAATTCTGGGAGCTAAACCATGACTTTTCACGATGGCCACCCGTTTCCCTTGCAGCTCATTCAAATTTGATACGTAGGAAATGCTATCCCGGGTGAACACCATAGCCGGTAACGTCAGATAAGCCTCAGTAAAGCTCCAACCAGACCCTCGGGTGCTCGTTGGTGTAATAGCAGAAACCAGATCAGCCTCTTGGCTGCTGCCCTGACGATACTCAAAGCGTACTCCTAACAATCGTGACATTAAGTTTAGGTATTCCGCAGCGATGCCTTTGTACTGGCCGTCTTTATCTTGGAATTCAACAGGCAACCAATCTGACTGACCGGCTACCCGAATGACTGGATGCTTATCAAGCCACTGCCATTCATCTATAGTCAGCTCAATTGAATTTATACTGCCTAAAGGTGACGGCTCCACCCAATCCTGAAGGATAGCTAAGCGTTCTTTAACGGTAATGTTATCGAGCGTTTTTTGCAGAATATCTCTTAGAATGGGTTGGTCTTTTCGGGTCCCAATAGAATTAATCGAAGCGCTGTCCTTAATCCTTCCATGCTCCTCCATATTCGCAATCAACTCATTGTGAATAACATACATCGCTACAGCTCTGTTACCAATGTATGCATCCGCACTTCCCTTGACCACAGCACCAAGCGCCGCACTGGTACCTGGAAACTCAAGCACTGAAATTTCGGGATAGTTCTGCTTAATAATCTCTCTCAGGAAGAAACCCTCTTCCAATGCGACTGACTTACCACGTAGAGCATTAAGGTCAGGTATGTATTCATTATCTCTGCGGGTAAAAATCACATGGGGAACGGAGAGATATGGCTGAGTAAAGTTAAAAAATGGTTCGCGGCTCTCTCGAGGGGTTATGCCCATTAACGCATCAAGTTGATTGTTCTGAACCGCAGCATAGATATCAGGCCATTCTCCGGGAACAGTTTTAATCCGGTCATCCAGTCTGCGATTCAGGGCTTCGATAAACTTAGCACCAATACCTACTGAATTTCCCTGCTCATCAACATAATCCATAGGTGGCCAGGCGTTCATTGTGCCGATTCTGATTTCAGGGTTCTCTTGTAACCACCGCTGCTCCTCATCAGTAAACAGCAAAGGCGGGCTGTCCGTATAATCAAGAGCGATGCCTGTTAAATCAATTGGAATCCAGTTCCTCATCAACAAATTATGATCACGTGGTGACATCAGATTGAGCACTTTGTCGAGAATTCCCCGGAACACAGCCCAGTCCTTACGGACACCAAAACGCTGTCCATTGGTTTTAAGGTCGTATCTGCTGGCGATTTTTAAATTGGTGAGACCGTACTGCCGAGTGAGGTGAAAATTGACCCCTAGTACACCCACATAAGCATCAACTTCTCCAGTCGATAGAAGGCCTAAGCCATCTATTGGGGAGTCCACCATAGTGCTGATGATGTTTGGGTGTTCTTTAAGAACCCTCTCAGTTGAAGAATAGCCTTTGACTAAAGCGACCCTTTTGCCAATAAGGTGCTCGGCTGAAGTAATGTCATTCTCATCACTCCGGGTCATAATGACTAAAGGGGTAGGAATATAAATCTGGGAAAACTCTAAAAACTCTTTTCTTTCCTCGGTGATTACCGCAGTTGCTACCAGATCCAGAGTCTGTGATTTTGCTCCGGCAATAATTTCAGACCAACTTAAGCCTTCCTCAATTTCAAACTTAATACCGAGCACATCAGACAGTAACTCCAGGTAATCCGGAGCAACGCCAATATAGGCTCCATCTTTATCTAAATAACTGTAGGTAGCATAACCGGCATCAACACCTACCTTTATGACGGGGTGAGCTGATAACCAATCAATCTCTTCTTTAGAGAGTTCAAGTTGAGCATGTAGTTGCTTGGAAAGCTGGAGCAGTTCTGGAGTATGTTCAGAAGCTTTTGATTCAGACGCGACCATTGGGGTTAAGAGCATAAGAAGGCAAATCAGCATTCTCTTCATAGCTGCAAAAAACCAATCCCTAGTCGCCCTGGATGACATAATGTAAAGCCCTTACTTTTGCCAGTGATACAAGGGTATAGCATAAGCCTGTGAAATTATTCAATCCAGCTTCTTATTTCCGCCATAACGTACAGAGATGGTGCAAACCCGAACAAAACTCTAAATTCATGCACTTTTATCGTATTTGATCGAAAACAATCACCTGATGCTGATTGATTCTGGGTGGTGCTTATTAGTGCTAAGAGCGTGAATTTCTGATTAATTATGGCCATGCTGAAGTGTCTTTACGACAAAAAATTTCAGTACGTTTGATCTAAAATTTAAAATCAACGGCATTTTTATGCTCTGGCATAAATCATGCCGCGTATCTAAATAATAAGAAACATGGTTCTCAGACCGTAAACAAAATGGAGACGACGAGATGAAGAAACTGACCTCAGCAATTGCTGCAAGTATTGCTCTTAGCCTTTCAGTCACTGCACAAGCAGGCACACTTGAAGATGTTAAGCAGCGCGGAACACTTTCGTGCGGGGTAAGTACAGGCCTAGCGGGATTTTCCCAAAAGGATGAAAATGGTAAATGGAGTGGTCTGGATGTCGACGTATGTCGAGCAGTAGCTGCCGCTGTTCTGGGCGATGCTGGTAAAGTTCAGTACAAACCTCTCACAGCTAAAGAGCGTTTCACTGCTCTTCAGTCTGGCGAAATTGATATTCTTTCCCGTAACACCACATGGACTCACACACGAGATACATCTCTGGGTCTGAACTTCGCGGGTGTTAACTATTATGACGGTCAGGGCTTCATGGTATCTAAAGACCTTGGAGTTAAAAGTGCTCTGGAACTGGATGGCGCTGCGGTATGTATCCAGGCAGGTACAACTACAGAGTTGAACCTTGCAGATTACTTCCGTGCAAATGGCATCGGCTACACTGCGATTACCTTCGATACTTCCGACCAGACTCGTGCCGGCTTTGAAAGCGGCCGTTGTGACGTTCTGACGTCTGACCAGTCTCAGCTTTACGCACTGCGTATCGGCCTGAAAAACCCGGATTCAGCAATGGTACTTCCGGAAGTTATTTCTAAAGAGCCACTGGGTCCTGTAGTACGTCAGGGTGATGATGCATGGTTTAACATTGTTCGCTGGTCTCTGATGGCAATGGTTGAAGCAGAATTCCTGGGCATTGATAGTGCCGGCGCGGACAAAGCGAAAATGGAAGGCAACCCAAGCCAGAAACGTCTGATGGGTTCTGAAGGCGATGCAGGTCAGAAACTGGGCATCTCTGCTGACTGGGGCTACAACATCGTTAAGCAAGTAGGTAACTATGCTGAAAGCTTTGAGCGTAATGTTGGCCAGGGTTCTCCGCTGAAAATCGCTCGCGGCCTGAACGCGCAGTGGAACAAAGGCGGCATTATGTACTCTTCTCCAGTACGTTAAAAACAAAAATACTGAGGGGCTTCAACGCCCCTCAGTCATTTTTAACTTTCAAAAACTGAAGAAAGAATATTATGTCTGAAAATACTCAGGTGAAATCTTCACCCTCTTTCTTTAATAACCCGCGAAACCGATCGATCATCTACCAGATACTGCTACTGGTTGGTCTGGTTTACTTCTTCTACGGAATTGTCAGTAATACGCTGGCAAATATGGAAGCCCGGGGCATTAAAAGCGGTTACGATTTCTTATTTACCACCGCTGGCTTTGACATTCTGATGTCATTGATCCCTTATGATGCTACCCACACTTACGGCAGAACTTTTCTTGTCGGGTTATTGAATACCATTCTGGTTGGTACCATCGGTATCATTTTATCCACGATCATTGGCTTTATCATGGGGGTGGCGCATTTCTCCCATAACCTGCTGGTTCGTAAAATTGCTGTTTTCTATGTAGAAACTTTCCGTAATATTCCATTACTACTGCAGGTCTTTTTCTGGTACTTCGCTGTACTGGCAGCCCTACCCAGCGCACGCCAAAGTTTAAGCCTTGGCGAAGCAATATTTCTGAATGTTCGTGGGCTTTACCTTCCTGATCTAGTTCCGGATTCTGGAGCAACACTGGTTTACGCGGCCATCCTTGCAGCTATTGCAGGTGTCTTTTGGCTTAAGAACTGGGCTAAAAAACGTCAGGAACGTACAGGTCAACAATATCCTGTTTTAAGTACCAGTCTGGCGATTCTATTCGGCCTGCCTTTGATGGCATTGATTGTGACTGGCTTCCCGTTCACCTGGGATTACCCGGTACTCAAAGGTTTTAACTTCCGCGGCGGTATTACCGTAATTCCAGAACTGATGGCCCTGGCTATTGCCCTTTCCATCTATACAGGTGCCTTCATTGCGGAAGCGGTTCGAGCCGGTATTCAAGCAGTTCCACACGGACAGACTGAAGCCGCACGCAGCCTGGGTTTGAAAGAAAGCCGGATCATGCAATTAATCATTGTGCCTCAGGCGATGCGTGTAATTGTGCCTCTGCTGAATAGTGAGTATCAGAGTCTGGTGAAGAACTCGACGCTGGCAACAGCAATCGGATATCCAGACCTGTTCACCGTGTTTGTAGGTACCACACTCAACCAAACTGGTCAGGCGATTGAGATTGTATTTATGACGATGGCCGTTTACTTCGCAGTCAATATGACCATTTCCTTCGTAATGAATCGCTTTAATAAAAGCGTTGCATTGGTTGAGAGGTAAAGGAGAGAAATTATGCGTGAATTTAAACCTTTACCGGCTCAACCCGCACCCAAAGATACGGTGGGATTTGTACACTGGGTCAGAGAGAACTTTTTCTCTTCAATTGGCAACTCATTAGCGACTTTGGTGATTCTGGGCATATTAGCCACGCTTATACCACCTCTGGTTGATTGGCTGTTCATTTCAGCTAACTGGAGCGGTACCACACAAGATGCATGTACTAAAGAGGGAGCCTGCTGGGTCTTTGTCAGTGCCTGGTCTAAACAGTTCTTCTTTGGCAGCTACCCTGCTGAAGAACTCTGGCGCATCTTCATCTGCGTATTTTCTCTTATCGGGGTCATTGCTGCTTCCTACCTGTTGCCAAAAGACTCCAGAAATAAGCTGGCCATTCCGGCTTTCCTGTTACTACCGTTTATATGGATCATCATTCTGGACGGTTCTCTAATCGGTTTGGAGTATGTATCAACTGATTACTGGGGTGGCTTTGCACTCAACGTATTGATGGCGGCAGCAAGTATAATTATTGCCTTCCCTCTAAGCTTTTTATGGGCTCTGGGACGTCGTTCAGACATGCCCTTTATGAAGAGTGTCTGTGTCGTCCTGATTGAGTTCTTCCGTGGCGTACCTGTACTGGCCCTGTTCTTTATGGGCTCGGTAATGCTGCCACTGTTCTTCCCTGAAGGTACCAATGTCGACAAGCTGCTCAGGGTGTGGATCGTGCTGACACTGTTCATGGCAGGTTATATGGCGGAAGTGTTCCGTGGCGGCTTCCAGGCAGTGCCTAAAGGTCAGTACGAAGCGGCAGATTCACTGGGACTGGGTTACTGGCAGAAAACGCTGCTGATTATCCTGCCGCAGGTTATCAAGGTTTCAATGCCAAACATCCTGGCAACCTTTGTAATGTTGTTCAAAAACACAACCTTCTTGTTGATCATCGGTATCTTCGAGATGCTGAGTACAACTCAAACTGCACTGACTAACTCCAACTGGTTAGGCGGTCACTCAACCGAAGGTTATCTTTTTGTAGCGCTGGTGTTCTGGATCTGCTGTTTCAGCATGTCCATGATCAGTTCTTCCATCGAACGTAAATTAGACACCAGTCATAAGAATTAATAGGAGTTCCTTGTGAGTATTGAACAAGAGAAATCAACTGCTGAGAATAAGGACATCATTGCCATTAAGGATCTCAACAAATGGTATGGCGAATTCCATGTTCTGAAAGATATTAACCTGCAGGTTAAAAAAGGCGAGAAGATCGTCATCTGTGGTCCTTCAGGATCCGGTAAATCAACCATGATCCGTTGCATCAACCGCCTTGAAGAGTTCCAGAGAGGTTCTCTGGTGGTGAATGACGTAGAGATGATCGAAGACGTAAAGAACATCGAAGCGATCCGTAAGGAAGTGGGTATGGTGTTCCAGCACTTCAACCTCTTCCCTCACCTGACCATTCTGGAAAACCTGACGCTTGGCCCGATCTGGGTTCAGAAAAAGCCTAAGAAAGAAGCGGAAGCTACAGCCATGAAGTATCTGGAGCGAGTCAAAATTCCAGATCAGGCATTCAAGTTCCCAGGCCAGCTATCCGGTGGCCAGCAGCAGCGAGTAGCGATTGCCCGCTCTCTGTGTATGAACCCGGAAATTATGCTGTTTGACGAACCAACGTCTGCACTCGACCCAGAGATGATCAAAGAAGTACTGGACGTAATGGTTGAGTTGGCCAATGAAGGTATGACCATGCTTTGTGTAACCCACGAGATGGGTTTTGCTAAGAAGGTAGCCGACCGGGTTATCTTTATGGATGCCGGTGAGATTGTTGAACAAAACACTCCAGAGGAGATTTTCAACAACCCACAAACAGACCGTCTGCAGTTGTTCTTAAGTCAGATTTTGGAACACTGATAAAGCTCGTTCCTATGAAATGAAGCACTGCCCAAATCAGGGCAGTGCATTTTCCCATAACCTAAATAAATCTGGATTTGTAACCGATAGGAAATCCCCACTTTCGAGTGATTAATTTACCTCTTCTCCCGCTTCATCTTCCTCAACAATTTCAGTTTCCAGCAGTGCATCTTTTACCCATAACTGTATAGCCGGATGAGTATATAAAGCATCACAATAGGCCTGACTTTCTTCAGAGACTTTGATTCCGTAAGTTCTGAAGCGCAGTGCCACTGGCGCATACATTACATCCGCAATTGAGAATTTCCCAAAAAGCCATGGACCTTTGTCTGAATGAGTTTTTCGTAAAGAAGACCATAGCTGGTCAATACGTGCGATATCTTTTTTTGCCTGCTCAGATAGCTCAACCCGGCGTTTAGCCCGGCAGTTCATTGGCAGCTCATTTCTGACACCAAAAAAACCGGAGTGCATTTCGTTACTGATTGATCGGGCCATTGAACGATCAGCATAATCTTCAGGCCAGCCTTTACCGTTTAGGTGACGCTCACTCACATACTCACAGATAGCCAGTGAATCCCAAACGGTTACATCACCATCGATAAGTACAGGCACTTTATCCGCCGCTTCATGGGCGCTTAAAGAGTTGTAAAAGTCTTCTGTAAATAACAGAAGCTTGGTCTCTTTGAACTTTAAATTAAATGCTTCCAACATCAGCCAACCACGCAGGGACCAGGAAGAATAATTTTTGTTACCGATGATCAGTTCCATTTCTTAATTCCTTTGAGATAAACAACTGAACTCATTCTGCCTACTTGCTAAAGACAGGACTAACGATTAATTTTGATAGCACCTATTAGCAGTGCTGATCATTTGGAGAAACATATGGATCTGGACGCCCTAAGAAGCTTTGTTGCCTTTGTGGATACCGGGAGTTTTACCCGTGCGGCGAAACAGATTCATCGCACTCAGGGCGCAATCAGCATGCAGATGAAGAAGCTTGAAGAGGATTTAGGTCATTCTCTGTTTATAAAAGAGGGCCGAAACCTTCTCTTAACTGAAAAGGGCAAAAAACTCGTCAGTTATGCCCGCAAAATCGTCTCTTTACATGATGAAGCTGTTGGGGAATTTTCCACATTACAGAACCACAGGCCTTTAACCATTGGTTGCCCGGATGACTATGTTGATTCGGTTTTGGCTGATCTGCTGGAAATCATTCACGCCCAATACCCTACTCTGCATCTAAAGGTGTTATGCGACAGCAGTACGAAATTACGTGAGTATCTCGACAGTGGTGATATAGACCTTGCCATACTCACCCGCGCTCCCGATAAGGAGGAAGGCTATATCTTACGTCACGACAAAGGCTTATGGGTGCATGGAGGGTTTCCGGAACTGGTAGAGCGCGAAACCATTCCTCTGGTGCTCTATGACGAAGATTGTAAATTCCATACCGCCGCTATCGATGGTTTAGATAAGATGGGAAGGCTTCATGATCTGATCTGCACCAGTTCCAGTTCTTCAACCTTAAAAACACTGCTTAAACGCGGTTTGGGGCTTGGGACTCTGGCGTCTTCGAGCCTGACTGAAGGGCTGTATTCGTTGGAAAATGAGAACATGCCACCCTTGCCTGCAGTAGATATTGTGCTGGCAGTTTCGCCTATCCCACATCCACTGTTTGGGGTAACTCAAGCGGTAAGCCTGAGTAGCGAATATTACTCTCAGGAAGTAAAAATTGCTTAGAGTTGAAGTGCGTAGCGATTGCGTAATATGGCCACACGCTCAACATAAGCCTCTGTTTCTGCATAGGGTGGAACCCCATTGTATCGTGTAACTGCACCTGGCCCTGCATTGTACGCCGCCGTAGCCAGACGCTCATCACCAGAGAAATGATCGAGCAGGAAAGCCAGATATTTAGTCCCGCCTTCAATGTTTTGTACGGCGTTAAATGGTTTAGTGACCCCTAACTCTTCTGCCGTTTCTGGCATCAATTGCATCAAGCCTTGCGCCCCGGCTTTAGAGACTGCATCTACCTGATACGCTGACTCTGCATGAATTACAGCTCTTACCAATGCAGCAGGCACCTCGTACTTTTCAGCCATTAGCTGAACAGTAACTTTGTAATCTTTTGTGTTCAGCGGCGTTGAATGCCAATCCACCGTTGAATCAACACCGCAGGCGTAACAGTCAAATCTTAGAAGCTCGAAGGTAATATCCGGTGGGCGCTGATCTGAAAAGGCAATCACACCTTCTTCGTTGCGATATTTATAAACGTTCTGAACAGAGCTTTTCTTCTGATTGGTGTAGTGTATTGTTCTCTGCTTATCCGAGAGGTTGGTGTACTCAACCCGGCCATCCGGATGCACTATTTTGCGTATTTCTGCATTCGCCAGAGAAGAATGCCCCATACCCACCAGCCCAGTGGTGAGTAGGAAGGTAAACCAAGATAATTGGATTGAATATCTAACCATATCTGCAGTTTTTTAGCAGCAGGCCGATGGAATTTTGAAGGGTTAAAAAGCGCAGAACTAACATTCTGCGCCTTCAAGGGAAATTTAAACGATTACAGGAACATCACAGTCCACATCGGCATTCTGGCCTCGGTGACGCAGCAAGTGATCCATCAAGACAATCGCCATCATCGCTTCTGCAATGGGCGTTGCACGAATACCCACACATGGATCATGACGACCTTTAGTCACCACTTCAATCTCTTCACCACGGCTATTAATGCTTCGACCCGGCAGGCGCAGGCTGGAGGTCGGTTTCAGCGCAATATGAGCTGAGATATCCTGACCGGTCGAGATACCGCCCAAAATGCCACCCGCATGGTTCGAAAGGAACCCCTCTGGGGTCATCTCATCGCGGTGTTCAGTACCCTTCTGCTCAACACACGCAAAACCATCACCGATCTCAACACCTTTAACGGCATTAATGCTCATCAATGCATGTGCCAGTTCAGCATCAAGACGATCAAAAATTGGTTCACCCAGACCTACTGGAACACCAGAAGCCACAACGCTGATCTTGGCACCAATTGAATTACCTTCTTTACGAAGTTCATCCATGTACTCTTCCATTTTTGGAACAGACGCAGCATCCGGGCTGAAGAATGGATTCTCAGATACCTGAGACCAGTCAAAGTTCGCCTCATCAATTGTGATAGGACCCAGCTGAGACAGGTAACCTCTTACCTCAACGCCTTTAGCAGCCAGGAATTTTTTAGCAATCGCACCTGCAGCAACGCGCATTGCAGTTTCACGCGCGGATGAGCGACCGCCGCCGCGGTAATCACGGAAACCATATTTATGCGTGTAAACATAGTCTGCATGAGCTGGGCGGAAGGTTTCTGCGATATTGGAATAGTCTTTTGAGCGCTGGTCCGTATTTTTGATCAGAAGGCCAATTGGCGTACCGGTGGTTTTACCTTCAAAAACACCTGACAGGATCTCAACTTCATCTGCTTCACGACGTTGTGTCGTGTGACGAGAAGTGCCTGGTTTACGGCGATCCAGATCTAGTTGCAGATCTTCTTCGGAAAGTTCGATGCCTGGAGGGCAACCATCTACTATGCAGCCCAATGCTTTACCGTGGCTTTCACCAAAGGTAGTTACCGTGAAAAGCTTACCGTAACTATTTCCTGACATCGCAGTAATCCATCCAATCTCTAAAAATTAAGGGCGGGAAGTATAACAAACTATGAACCCGGTCACTAAATCTGATCTCTGTATTGGCTGAGTTCCTGAGCTGTAATAGCAAAAACACCGTTGCCTCCACGCTCAAACTCAAGCCAGATCACCGGAAGTTGTGGGTACTGCTCCATCATATGTACTTCACTGTTCCCCACTTCAACCACCAGCAAACCATCTTCAGTAAGATAATCATTCGCCTGTCTTAGAATCTCCCGGGTAATATCCAACCCGTCAGGACCGGAGCCAAGCGCCAATTCTGGCTCATGACCATATTCCACCGGCATAGAGGCGAGATCTTGTTCATCCACATAAGGCGGGTTGCTGACGATAAGATCGTATCTTTTACCTTTGAGGTTGCTAAACAGATCACTTTCTATCGCTGATACCCTGTCTGACATCTCATGCTTAGCAATATTTTGCTCAGCAACTTCCAGTGCATCTGCCGAGATATCTGCCAGATCTACTTCAGATTCAGGAAACGCATAGGCGCAGGCAATACCGATACATCCGCTACCCGTGCATAGGTCCAGAATTCGTTCTACTGGTCCTTCTCGTAACCAGGGTGCGAATTCGTTTTCTATAAGCTCAGCAATAGGCGAGCGAGGGATTAATACTCGCTCGTCCACAATAAACGGTAACTGACAGAACCATGATTCCCCTGTGATGTATGGAAGAGGTTTACGTTCTTCTGCTCTGAGCCTTATAAATTCAAGAACCCGCTGTTTCTCAACATCCGTTAGTTTGCCATCCAGAACAGCAGGGTTCGTATTCCATGGCAGATGCACCGCGGCAAGCACCAATTGTGTGGCTTCATCCCAGGCGTTATCTGTACCGTGACCAAAATAGATACTGTGTTCGCCAAACTGACTCATGGCATAACGAATATAATCTCTGAGAGTATTCAGTTGATTGGCAACAGAATTAAGAGGAGATGCGGCTTTTTGCATTCAGTCACGACCGATAATTTGGTAAATTGAGTGCCGCAATATTAATTGATATCAGCCGTGAACTCCATGACAGACCCGAAAGACTCAACAGACGATATTAGCTTCACCGAGGCGATGACGGGCGTCACCCGCCATCAACATGACAAGGCTGACCTGCAAGAAAACCGCATCAAGAAAAACAAAGCTAACGCTTTATACCGCCGCAAAGCTGCCACTGAAGCGGAAGAAAAAGTGGTTGATGGTTTATCCGATGAAGCCGTTGCTTTGGTTGAATCCAGTGAAGAGCTACTCTTCGCTAACCCTGGCGTTCAATTCAATCTACTCAAGCGCTTAAAACAAGGTCACATTCCCTGGGAGCAGGGTTTAGACCTGCATGGTTATACCGTTGAGCAAGCCAGGGATATTCTGAGTAAGTTTATTTATGAAGCCAGACGAGATCAAAACCGTTGTGTTCTGGTTGTTCATGGCAAAGCTCACTCTTCAGAAAGCCAGCAGGCTTTAATTAAGTCTTACGTTAACGAGTGGCTACAAAGATTAAATGGGGTTATGGCATTTTGTTCAGCTCAGCCGAAAGATGGTGGGGCTGGCGCATTGTACGTGCTATTACAGAAGATTAAGTAAGAACTTAATTGATCGTATCACCCTGCTCTAATGCTTCTAATTTTTCACGGGTCGCCAGACGACCATATTCAATGGTCTCAGCTGCGCGATGAAAATCATAAAAGCTGCAAAGGTCCTTAGGGATTCTGACAACCAGATCGGGAGGATATCCGGCAATCTTATACTCCGTTAAGCTAGCCTGCATAACCTCTACTGAATTCAGCAGGATATCCATTCGCCCGCCGATATCATTCTCTATATTCTTATCTATATCCTGATCCGGTCTATCCACATCAGGCATATGCCACTCGTCACTCATACCACTTCTCTTAAGGTATTTATTCGAGGGAAGTTTGAGGTGGCTGTGATTAACATCACCCGTGTTCAGATCAACAGCAATAATCAGATCGGCCTGTGAGGCCACAGCAGGAATAATGGGTAGTGGATTTAACACGCCGCCGTCTACTAAAACGCGGCTATCTCTTATTACCGGAGTAAATAAACCTGGCACGGCCACGGATGCCCTTATTGCATCTAGCAATGGGCCTTTCTGGTACCAGATCTCTTTTTGCCGCGCCAGATCAGCAACCACTGCGGTGTAATCAATAGGTAGGTCTTGGATCTGGGGGTTCCCAAGAATTTCAGCGAGTTGTACAAAAACCTTATCTCCCCTGATCGCACCTTTAGATAAGGTAAAATCAAGAAGCCTCACCACTTTTATCCAGGTCAGACTTGTAACCCAATCTCGATATTCAGGGAGTTTACCAGCAGCGTACATACCCCCTATCAATGCCCCGATGGAACTTCCAGAGATCGCTACAATTTCATAGCCTCTTCTTTCAATCTCTTCAATAGCACCTATGTGGGCATAACCACGTGCACCACCACTACCAAGTACCAGAGAAACTGTTGTCATAGTGTAACTCCATGATTTTACTCAACTCTGTTCTCACTATAGACCATCAGTTTGGTACCACGTTCAGTTTGTTTACCTATTTGGAAGGAACCCGCCGCGTGTATAAAGACCCTCGTAGCATCAATGCCAGAGGCTACCAGTTGATTTTTTAGCTGTTCAGCCTGCTGTTTTGAGCGGGTTAATTGTTGCTGTTTAGTGCCTGGGTTGAAGTCATGACCAACAATCCAGATTGACAGCTCAGAGCTGCTTTTTAGTAACTCTAAGAGGCTACCCACATCCTGTTCGGATGAGATTTCAAGGCGGATTTTAGTTTCATCTGATTGTTGTGAGGATTTTCCAGCTGAGTACCCTTCAAGAACATCCAGACGTAAATACACCCGTTTATTCCCTCTCCTGACTGAATACACTGATATGTAGTCTCCGTTGAGTTGTAAACTTGCAAAGCTTTGGGAGTTATCTACACCATAGAGTCTGAAATAACGAAAAATGTTGTTAGCCCATTGATTACTACTACCACAATCACGACCTGAGCAGCGAAAAAGCTCCTCACCACCCTGGGCAATTATCTGGGAATAAAAATGCTCAAACGCTTCATCAGCGGTATGGTTTTCAGGAATTCGGTAACTGATCTCAGTGATTCGTCCTGCAACCCTTTTTTCCTTCTCAGGTTGAAGCACACCATTAATTTTTTCCAAACCACCCAGAATTAATCGATAGTCTCGGGTATCGGATTGTTTATATTGAACAATGTAAGAAGAAGGAAACCGCTGAAGCTTATCGTAGTCATTTGAATTACGAATATCAGAAGCAGCAGAAACATTTAATGTTATGGCAACGCCAACAAATACTAACCAAAGCCTTTGCATAAAAATTCCTTCTAAAAACTACTTAACCCAACCATTAATAATATTAGCAATTTCCTGAGCCCCTGATGCTTCCATATGAAGATGGTGACCACCTTCAAACTCAAATAGCTCAGATTGTTGCAACTCGTCAATCCAGCCATCCATAAGATAGGAAGCTCCATCTTTCCCTTTTATCACCGTCGTTTCAGCTGTTATAGCCCTTAAGAATGCCCTGATCTGTTCTGGGCTGAAGCGAACTAATGATGGCAACAGTAATCCAGGGTCGTGACTCCAGCAGTATCCGCCTTCTGTTTCTACTAACCCTTTTTGTAACAGCGCTTCGGCCGCTTCTCTACCCACAGGCCAACGGCCATTCATGCGAGCACTGATTGCATCTTTAATCTGTACGTAAGGTCGTAGTGTTTTAGATGCTAATTTCTTCCGCTTAGAAATTGCCTGAGACAGATCATTGGGTAGCTGATCAACTTCATAGTGCAACGGAGCCAGCCCTTCAATGCACATTAGTCTGTTTACTTTCTCGGGAAAAGCCCCAGAGAATAACGCGGCTATACTGGCACCCATTGAATGACCAACCAGGTTAACTTCCTTCAATCCCAAAGCACTTATGATGGCTTCTACATCCGTAACATTATCCCAGATATGATATGGCATCCCCTTTGGCCGGAAGGAGGAATTCCCATGTCCCACAAGGTCCATGGAAATTAACCTTATACCCTTTAAGAAATCACCTAATGCAAAAAAACTCGCAGAGTTGTCTAGCCAGCCATGCAGGGCAACGACAGGCAGCCCTTGAGGATCACCATATTCTTCAACGGATATTGAGTATCCCGGTATAGATATCAAATAGGAATTATTGGTTGACATCCCATATCCTAATTCTCTGAAAATACTGAAAATTATAAGGTACTATAGTGTTTCGATAAGCTATTATTTCAGCTTATTATTTATCACCCAGGCAATAGCAATGAGCGAATTAAACAACGAAGCTTCGACCAAATCGAAATTCTCTCCACAAAATCTGCTTTTCTTATTGCTTGTTTTACAGTTTGTGATCGCTCCATTTTATTACCAACCCAATTTCGGTGGTGAAGGGCTTTATTTACCCTATAACAGCTCGGTCTGGATAGTTGCCGTTTGGATTATTGCTACTGGGGCTTTCCTGATCAGCCGTTCCCGCACTGTAGTATTGCCTAGATATTGGTTAGGACTAGCCTGTTTACCCCTTGGGGCTCTGATAACTGGCTTTATAGTAGAGACGATTAATCCAACAGAGTGGCTAACGAGACTGAGTGTGATTACAGGAGGCTATCTTTTTTTCCTGGCTCTTTTTCAATTCAGACTGACATCTAAACAGATCGATCAGAGTTTATACATTATTCTTGCTTTTGGGATGATTGCTGCTGCTTATGGAGTTTTTCAGATTGTTTTCACTACTAACATTTATCCATTTATACCCAGAAGTCCTAACAACATACCTGTAGGTGTTTTCCAGCAAGTTAACCTTCAAGCCTCTTCGATGGCGACACTGCTGGTTTTAGTTTATTACCTCATAAGTCGGCCTACACTCAATACAAGCTTGCTTATAAAAACCTCACTCTGCATTACCGTATTTTTAGCTAGTTACATTATCGCAGCCTCAGGTTCAAGAGTTGGTTTACTGGGTGCTATCTTAGGTTTGACAATCCTCATTATTGGAAGGTGGCGCCTACTTACGCGTAAAAAAAACCTATTTATTAGTATACTGGTTTTGACTATTGCTGGCGCAACAACACAAACCAGTGGATTACTAAAATCCACTGTAAAGTTTGATCGCGCTATGGGAGGAATGGAGGCCGATATTCGTTGGAAAGTCTACAAAATATCTTGGGATCTATTTATCGAGTCGCCTGTTACAGGGCATGGTTTGGGAAGCTTTCAAAAAGTATTTCAGGAGAAACGCAGGGCATACCAACAACAAGGCTCCCTACATATGGGAAATCACCCCAGATTTAGCCATCCTCACAACGAAATAATATTTTGGTTAGTGGAAGGTGGAATAATTGCTATGTGCGGTATTATTTTAGCTGCTACGGTAACATTTATACAGCTTATCAGGGTTGGCTGGCAAAGAGGGTCCGGGTATGCTGCATTGTTAATTCCAATTACCTTACATACTCAAGTAGAGCTGCCTTTTTACATATCAAATACCCATTGGTTATTACTCTTATTCCTGTTGTTTGTTACTCATCAACACAGCAAACAAAATTTGCAAATTACCAGTCTCTCCGTTTCTGCAAATAGGCTGATTCCTGTTTCTTTTATAGGGATAGCTTTTGCCACTAGCTGGACTTTGATACAAGCTCAGATTGCCAACTCTGATCTGGTTAAATACTATGCGAGCAAAACTACTCAATACGAACTTCTAGATAAGCCATTGAGTTCATTATATTTCAGAGACCACGCACTCTTTTTATCACTCCGTCAGAAAATGATAGAAGGAATAAAGGAAAAAAAGCCTGAACCCGTCGTCGAATTTATTAACTTCACCGAAAACTTGATACAGAAAGTTCCAGCGATAAATTACTACATTGAGTTAGTGAATGCCTATAACATCATCGGCCAAACCGAATTAAGAGATAGACTTCTTAAAGAAGCTTTAGATACATATGAAGGCAACCGGCGTTTAAGTATGCTGAAACAAAAATTCCAGCCCCAAAAAAATACTAACCCTTAAAGTTTAACCGCCTGGATTTTGCCAGCCCCGCTGCTGGCCATACAGTGCTTAACTCAGAAATTTCCCCACTCTCAAAAGCTAGAGGGTAATTGTTGTCACCCGTAGAAATTGCTTCAACTGATGCAATCAAAGGCATATGAGTGATAAATAAGGGTGTGTTATCAACATACGCTTCAATAGATTCAAGGGCACATAAGGGGTCTGCATTTGGGACCCATAAATCTGAACTGCTAACGTCTGTAATATTCAAAATATCAGCAACTATGTTGGCAGTCTGAATTGTTCTTATATATGGGCTATGAATGATACAGTCTATCCCGGAAAGAGACGCTTTTAGGGCAAGAATGCGTTCGCTAACCTTTTGTGATCCCTGACTCGTGAGCTGGCGATCCTGATCGGATGCAGCAAAAGCTTCCGCCTCCCCATGCCGCATCAGATAAAATTTCATTATTGGCCCCGTGGCAGTACAAACTCTACATCTGTACTCTGCTCGTTCATCATAAGCATCTTCACTACATCAGCAACCGGGGCGTTGTTGAAGACCACCTCATATAAACCAGTAACCAACGGCATGTATACCTGCATCTCTGCAGCTTTTTCACGCACGTGCTTGATTGTATTGACACCTTCAGCAACCTGCCCCAATGCCTCAACAGCTTGCACCAGAGACTTCCCTTCACCTAAGGCATAACCCACTCTGTAGTTTCTGCTCAATGGTGACATACAGGTGACAATCAGATCACCAACACCGGCAAGGCCAATAAACGTCATGGGGTTAGCCCCCATGCAGACAGCAAACCGGCTCATCTCAGCCAGGCTTCGGGTCATCAGCATACTCTTGGTGTTTTCGCCCATACCTAAAGCAGCACTCAGGCCAGCAGCTATCGCATAGATATTTTTTAAGGTACCGCCCAACTCTACACCGTAGGTATCAGAGCTGGCATAAACGCGGAAATAACTGGAATGTAAGATCTCTTGAACTGCATTTCTTACTCCCCCATCATCACTTGCGATGACTGTCGCCGTGAGATGGTGAGCGGCCACTTCTTTAGCTAAGTTAGGACCACTTAAAACACCCACCCGTGCCTGAGGTAATTCTTCACGGATAATTTCACTCATTAGGCTAAAGGTTTGGGCTTCAATACCTTTAGTGGTACTGACTAACATCTGGTCTGGTTTCAGGAATGGTTTCGCCTGCTGTATAACCTGCCTGAACGACTGGCTGGGTATGGACACAAATACCAGATCGGCATCTTTGAGTACATCTTCTATTGAACTGGAAGCAACCAGATTTTGCGACAACTTGTAATCAGGCAGATAACGGTTGTTTTCATGTGTTTGGTTCAGCTGTTCGGCTCTGGCTGGATCACGCAACCATAAGCTGACAGGATGGCCGTTTTCAGCAACGATATTTGCGATAACAGTACCAAAACTGCCGCCCCCCAGGACGGCGACCTTGTTCACAACAGGCATATAATCCCCGAAAAAACGCTCTATTGTTTTGAAGAATCGTCCAGGCTGTCCAATATTTTATTGACGCCTTTAAAAAGAAAAATAACGATCAGATAACCTAACACAGCAAGAAACAGGAACAGCAAAAGCTGAAGTGGATCGCTGGTTCTTTGGAACCCGGCAACCCCCAGTGCAGCAATCACTGCACTGAACACTATACCTACAATGTTAGCCAGACGTTTAGTTTTGTGTGGATCCTGATTGCTCATTTGTTTCTACTTCTTCCACCTCAGAAACTGTTTCTGTTGTTTCTGTTGTTTCTGTTGTTTCTGCTTCTTCAGTTTCTTTATTATCTTCTGAAGGCTGATGTAATTCTGGTTCCTTCAGTAATTCTGGATCTGGATGAACACACTCCAGTTTCACACCCGTTTCAGCTTCAATCTCTGGAATCAGGAAAGAATCGTCTTCACACGCGAAGCAGATTGAAGTACCAGTGGCACCAGCACGCCCTGTACGGCCGATCCGGTGAACATAATCATCCGGGTCTTCCGGCAACTGATAGTTAAATACATGGGTCACACCATCAATATGGATCCCACGACCCGCAACATCGGTCGCAACAAGCACCTGAATTTTCCCGCTACGGAAATCTTCCAGTGTTCTTACGCGTTTCTGCTGGGCAATTTCACCAGACATCAGCGCCGCTTTAATACCATCTTTTGTCAGACGATCAGCTAACTTTCTGGTTTCATCGCGGCGGTTACCGAACACAATAACCTTCTCAGCATGATCCTTATCCATGTAATTACGCAACAGGCGATACTTCTCTTCACCAGAAACCAGGTAAACCTGCTGAGTCACGTTATCCGTCGTTTTTATCTGTGGTGCAATTTCAATCTTTACTGCATTGAGCGTCCATTGCTCTGCAAGATTTAGGATGTCCTCTGTGAAGGTCGCACTGTAGAGCAGCGTCTGTCTGTCAGTACCCTTACGCGGTGTATTTCGGACAATAGTTCTCACATCAGGAATGAAGCCCATGCTCAGCATACGGTCAGCTTCGTCGAGCACCAGTACTTCAACATTCCAGAGATCCACATCTTTACGGTTGATAAAGTCGATCAAACGCCCTGGTGTAGCCACCAGAATATCAACGGGTTTCTTCTTTAGTTTCTGACGCTGTTTATCATAATCCATTCCACCAACAAGGCTTACAATATGCAGGTTGGTGTACTTAGCCAGCCCCTTAGCATCTTCAGCAATTTGAAGCGCAAGTTCTCGGGTTGGGGCAACGATCAGGGCACGCGGTTCGCCAAGGTTTAGCTTTTCATCCAGTGGATAATCGATAAGATCGGTCACGATTCCCAGAAGAAAAGCAGCAGTTTTACCCGTACCCGTCTGAGCTTTACCGATAATGTCCTTACCTTCCAGCGCTGCAGGAATAGTTTCTGCCTGAATCTCAGTCGAATACTGGAACTTCAGATCCGCCAGAGCTCTCATCACATTGTCAGGAAGATTAAAATCATGGAATCTGGTTTTCCCCTCAGCTTCAGGAACAACAAAATCAGCTGGATTCCAGGGTGTATTCTTGCGATTGGAGTAACGACGACGCCGTTGCGGTTTACGCGAAGAACTCGATTTATTTTTATTTACTTCTGACGTTTCCACTTTGTTTTCAGTACTCAAAGCAATACTTCCTAAGAAAAATTACGCCGGTATGGCGGTAGCGCAGCGAGCAGCTGTTTACCATAGCGACGGGTTATACAGCGTCGATCCAGCAAGGTAATTTTGCCGTGATCATTTTCAGTTCTAAGTAACCGACCTGTAGCCTGTGTTAAACGCATTGAAGCCATAGGAATCACCCATTCCTCAAAGCTATTTCTTCCCTGCGTTTCAATCCATTCTGTGTATGTAGCATCAACCGGGTCATCGGGCACACTGAATGGTAATTTAGCAATTACAACATGGGTTAAGTAATCGCCGGGCAGATCAACACCTTCAGCAAACGACGCCAGGCCAAAGATGATACTCGACTGCTTATTATCAATACGCTCACGGTGCCTACGCAAAATTTCGTGTTTTGCCAGTTCACCCTGAACCAAAATCTCGGCGACCATCTTATCAGGCATCAGCTCAAGAACATACCGCATCTGTTTCCAGGAACTGAATAAGACCAGGCAGGAGCGTTCATCAGGCAACAATTTCAACAGAAATTCATATAACTCCTGATTATGCATCTCCTGATTACCAGGATCAGAACGCATCGCAGGCACAACCAACTCTGCATTTTTTTCATAGTCGAAGGGGCTCATATGGATAGAACAAGGGCTATCCGACGGCAGGCCAAGATCTGAATATAGACGGTCAAAACGCCCTACTGCAGTTAAAGTTGCAGATGTGATTACAGCACCATAACAGTGTTGCCACAGGTGCTCCTGAAGCGTCTCTGCTGCTGAAACAGGGCTGCTCTGACATTCCAGATCAATCCCATCATTGCCATCAACGCGCTTTATCCATCGAGCGGTGGGTAATTTACCCTCAGAGTCAGGGATCGAATAAGACCGGGCAAGCCAGTACATCGACTGTACACGGGAAAGCAAAATACCCATTTGAGGATACCAAAGTTCACCTGTTTCTTTAGGTAGATCGGCAATTTCGCCGTCCATAGCCTCTTTCAACAAATCAACTATTTGCTCAAGCTTAAGCACCACCCTCTCCGCAGAAGCGGCAAAGTCATGCATTAACAGCTGCATCTGCTCCGGTACAACACCCTGAGCAAACCGGTAACGATCAGTTTTATCCAAACGGTCCTGTAACAACTGCTGCAATAGATGATTCAGTTCAGTTAACGACTCTTCCATCTCAGAAACGGGTGTGGCCATTTTTTCGATAAAAGATCGCAACACAACATGATCAGATGCATCATTCAGTAGCTTATTTAAGGTACGTGAAGCTTTTCCTAGCCATCTTTGGCTGGATTTAACCCGCATACTGTATGAAAAGTGCCCGGTTGTTTTTGCACCCAGGTGATGACCCTCATCAAAGATATAGATCGTGTCTTCCGGGGCCGGCAGAATTGCACCACCACCTAAAGAGAGATCCGCTAATACCAGATCGTGGTTAGCAACGACCAGATCCCACTTTTCCAATTCCTGACGTGCTTTGAAGAAAGGGCAAATAGAGAAATTACTGCACCGACGATTTGTGCATTGAAGGTGATCACTTGTACTCAAACGCCAGATAGGATCTGAAACTGTGGTTGCAAGCGCATCCCTGTCTCCATCCCATTGGCCTGATGCATATTCTTCCAACAGGGACTTAATCTCATCGATCTGTACCTGCCCTAATTTTTGCGCAACCTCATCTTCATATAGGGCAATCTGACCTAATTCATTTTGTTGCTCTAAAGCCTTCTCAGCGCTGGAAACACAAAAATAACGACCTCTTCCCTTAGCCAAACCATAGGTCAGATTAATACCAGCATCACTGATAAGTTGCGGCAAATCTTTGAGTATTAGCTGTTCCTGCAACGCAACAGTCGCCGTAGATACAACAATCTTTTTTTTCCGTTGCTGAGCGATAGGAACCGCGGCAAGGAGATAGGCAATTGTTTTACCAGTACCTGTACCTGCTTCGGTAACACAGATATGTCCATTTCCATCCCGATAACCGTCATGATTAAAGCCAATACTGCCCAGAGTCCTAGCAATTTCAGCAATCATCATTTTCTGACCATAACGCGCTTTCAATCCACGTTTATCTAAAAAGGTGGAGTAAGCTTGTTGAATGGTTTTCTTTAATTCTTTGTCGAGCAAAATTGAAATCTCTGTGTTAACTGAGTGCGATTCTAACAGGCCTGAACAGTCAACTACACAAAAACACTGTATAAAAAAACATTATTTTCTTTACAAACCAAAAATACTGTATAAAAATACACATACTGTATAAACAAACAGACATGATCATGAAGCTGACTAAACGACAAACAGAAGTTCTTGACTGCATTAAGCGTCATATTGAAGACACCGGTTATCCGCCAACACGTGCGGATATTGCCAAGGATCTTGGATTTCGATCGGCAAATGCAGCTGAAGAGCACCTTAAAGCTCTAGCTAAAAAGGGTGCAATTGAAATTATTCCTGGAACCTCCCGAGGTATTAGGGTTCCGGAACTGGAAGAGGATCAAGGCTTACCCATTGTGGGTCAGGTTGCAGCAGGATCTCCCATACTCGCTCAAGAGCATGTTGAAGACCATTGCACTATCTCTTCCGATTTCTTTTACCCAAAAGCGGATTACCTACTGCGGGTGAAAGGAACCAGTATGAAAAACATAGGCATCATGGATGGTGACCTTTTGGCGGTACATCAGTGCCAAATAGCTAAGGATGGAGAAATCGTTGTTGCGCGTCTTGAAGACGAAGTAACCGTTAAACGCTTCAAAAAAGAAGGAAACCTTGTCTACCTGATCGCTGAGAATGATGAGTTTGAACCCATTGTGGTGGATCTCACAGAAGAACAGCTGGCAATAGAAGGTTTAGGCGTTGGGGTCATCCGCAGAGGAAACTAAGCATGTTGGCACTTCAGACAAACCATCAGACTTCACTGGGTCATATTAATAACCGATCGGAACAATTTCTGGCTGTTGAACCCACCAGCAATAAGCTGGCTGGCACAGTGACTGAAATTATCGTTCAGAATGATGACTTTAACAGCATGCCTATGCTGATGCCGCTTCTGGCACAGTTAAGCAATGACGATCGCTGGTTTGTCTGGATTGCCCCACCTGTTTTGTTGCCTAAACAGTTACTGTTGAATGCAGGCATTGATCTTCAAAAAGTGATTCTTCTGAACCCAGACAGTAAACACAGTACCTTTGAACTGGCCAAACAAGCCCTGAGCACTGGAACCAGCCACGCAGTTATTTCATGGCCCGGTTTCCTGAGTGATCAACAACTGAACGAGCTTGAGAGTGCAGCAACTACAGGCCAAAGCCACGGTATTGTGATTCGTCGCCGTCAACACAGCTAATAGTGTTCATGCAAATAACCCGCAAATAAAAAGGCCGGTATAACCGGCCTTTTTATTTGGAGTTTGTGATCAAGAGATCATCAATGGATTGTGTGCTCCACAACCTCTTCTTCTGGTGAATCTGCCAGGTCCAGCCCAGTATCCGCCATCATTTGAATACCAGCGGTTAGCATGACTCTGGCAACGTCGAGATATTGATCATTGAGTTTTTCCTTAAGCTCTTCGGAAAAATTAACCTTGATCATCGGTTCTGAAGACTGGCTGTCCGGGTTGCGTATAGCCAACTCACCCTCTTCCAGTTCAACAATCTCTAACACCATTTCCGATCTCATATCTGACACTTAAATTACCACTCCTGCATACCTTCTCGAAGGCGATTGACCAACTCTGATAAGGATCCAAACCATGCTTCATATTCAGCAATAATTTCAGCATCTTCTGCATGGTCTGGGTTAACCTGGACTACATGTATTTCCGACACGCTGCTGGTTTCAGTAACCGCTGCTTGTTTATCTGAACCATGCCAACACGCTTCATATGCAGCCATTAGCTTATGCAACCAGCTGCAATCATCATTTTCAAGAATACTAAGTTCTTTTAGCTCAGGGCTTTCTACACCCGTCGTTTCAAGTTCTGCTGCTAAAGACCTGTAACCCTCTAGCTGTTCAGTGTCTACGTTGTAACGCTCAGCAATCTCACGTAAAAAAGCATCGTAGGCTGAAGCCAGATGAAACAGTACTGACTCGTTGAATGACTCAATCAAAGCATGTTTATTCCAGCTTGTATCCTGCTGAGCCAGTTTTAACTGATCCAGATGAATACGGCTGAAACTTAGTTTCTGGTTTGTACGTGCCAGATAGACGGAACTCATAGTTTCTCCAACTATTTTTTTGATTTCTTCCGGGTATTTTCTTCTACCCAGGCTCCATCTTTATAGAATGCCCGCCACCCCGTTGCTTTAGCATTGACCTCGGTCATAACGTACTGTTCCTTAGTCTTTCGACTGTAACGAACAATGGTCGGATTGCCTTCAGAGTCCTCTCGTGGCGCACTGAAAAGAAATTCATATTTAGGATCAATTTCTTTCTGATGCGGCAATAACTCAATAATCTTAGGTGCACGCGTTTCACGGTTACGTGGGAACTGACTCGCCGCAAGGAACAAACCTGAAGCCCCATCCCTCAGAATGTAGGTGTCTTCTACCTTTTCACATGCCAGCTCGGGCATAGGCACAGGGTCCATTTTTGGTGGCGCAGGTTCACCATTTTTCAGCAACTTACGAGTATTACTGCACTCGGTACAACCGAAGTACTTACCAAACCGGCCTGTTTTAAGCTGCATTTCAGCAGAACACTTGTCACATTCGAGAACAGGACCGTCATAACCTTTGATGCGGTATTCACCCTCTTCGACTTCAAAGCCAGAACAATCCGGGTTATTACCGCACACATGCAGCTTACGTTTTTCATCAATCAGGTAAGAATCCATGGCGGAGTCACAGATTGAACAACGATGCTTTTTACGTAGAATTCGTGATTCTTCCTCATCATCGCCATCCGCGCTCACTACCTCATCACCAGAGACCAAGTTGATCGTGCATTTGCAGCGCTCTTTGGGCGGCAGACTGTAGCCTGAGCACCCCAGGAAAACCCCAGTACTTGCAGTGCGTATCATCATCGGCCTGCCACAATCAGGGCAAGCAATATCTGTTTCTGTGGGCGAGTTCGGACGCATGCCATGCTCTTCGCCTTGAGCCTCTTCAAGTTTTGCTGAAAAGTCTGCGTAGAATTGATCCAGAAGCGCTTTCCAGTCAGCGGAACCCTCAGCCACATCATCGAGGCTTTCTTCCATTCTGGCGGTAAAGCTGTAATCCATCAGATCAGAGAAGTTTTCACCCAGACGTTCAGTGACGATGTCACCCATTTTTTGAGCGTAAAAACGTCTGTTCTGGACCTCAACATAACCGCGGTCCTGTATCGTAGAAATAATGGCAGCATAGGTTGATGGCCGACCAATGCCTTTTTTCTCAAGCTCTTTAACCAGGCTTGCTTCCGTGTACCTTGGTGCTGGTTTAGTGAAATGCTGTTTAGGAAGCAGCTCAACCAACTCCAGAGTATCGCCGGTATTTACATCTGGAAGAATAATATCCTCTTCAGCCTTGCCTTTTGCTGGCATTACGCGGGTATAACCATCAAACTTAAGAATGCGGCCCTTAGTAACCAGCTCATACTTGCCAGCAGAAACGGTAACTCGAGTGCTCAGGAACTGTGCTGGCGTCATCTGACAAGCAAGGAACTGACGTCTGATTAGCTCGTAGAGACGTTCAGCATCACGATCCATGCCTTTAAGTGCTGTAGCTTCTACATTCACATCCGAAGGACGAATAGCTTCGTGCGCTTCCTGTGCGCCCTCTTTGCTGCTGTAAGAATTAGGGTTCTCTGGCAGATACTTACTGCCAAAATTATCGCCTATGTAAGTTCTACAGTTTTCAACTGCTTCCGCACTCAGGTTTGTAGAGTCAGTACGCATATAAGTGATGTAACCCGCCTCATACAAACGCTGCGCCATCATCATGGTTTTCTTAACACCGAAACCTAATCGGGTACTGGCTGCCTGCTGCAGAGTTGAAGTAATAAAAGGTGCAGAAGGTTTACTGGTTGTTGGTCGATCCTTTCTGCTAATCACCTCAAGCGAAGCAAATCTTAACTGCTCAAGATGGGCTGTAGTTTCAGCTTCTGACCCCGGACGGAACGTTTCACCATCCACGCGGTGTACTTGAAGGTTTAGAGTTTCCTTAGCCTGGGTCAGTGATTCAGCCTGCACTTCCCAGAATTCTTCAGGAATAAAGGCTCTGATCTCTTTTTCACGCTCTACGATAAGCTTTACTGCTACGGATTGAACCCGGCCTGCAGACAAACCACGTGCAACTTTTTCCCAGAGCAAAGGAGAAACCATGTAGCCCACTACACGATCCAGGAATCGACGCGCCTGTTGCGCATTAACCCTGTCCATGTCCAGTGCGGCTGGCTGATCAAATGCCTCTGTGATCGCTTTTTTGGTGATCTCGTTGAACACGACTCGACAATATCTGTCATCGTCTCCGCCAATGGCTTCTCTCAGGTGCCACGCAATAGCCTCTCCCTCACGGTCCAAATCGGTCGCGAGATAGATGGAATCAGCATCTTTGGCCAATCTTTTCAGTTCGTCGACAACTTTTTCTTTGCCCGGAAGTACTTCGTAATGCGGTTCCCAGCCTTGGTCTGGGTCAATCCCCATACGGCCAATTAACTGCTCTCTGGCCTTTTTCTTCTTATGAGCCGCTTTTTGCTCAGGAGACATTTTGCGGGTAATCGCAGCCTGACGGGCCCTTTCTTTAGGGTCTGACTTTTTCGTACTGCCACTGGTCGGCAGATCACGTATGTGGCCCACACTGGACTTAACAACGTACTGATTGCCCAGATATTTGTTTATCGTTTTGGCTTTGGCAGGTGACTCAACGATAACAAGTGACTTTCCCATAGGGTCCTTCTTTTACACGGTGGCTATAATAGAGGCTGACTGAACATAAATGCTGCAAATGAATCGTTGTTCAGTACTAAAACTGTCTTACTGCTCTATATGGCTATTAATTAAGAGATGAATTGGGAGCATATATATAGTGTTGATACTATCGGGGTCAAGCAGCAATTTTGCAAATGCTCCTATCTGAGTAGAACAAATTCTTTACGATTTGCTCCATTAAGGTCAAAATAATCATCATTTTTAACAATGGCTTAACTTTAATAATTACGGGCTAGAAGTTGAACGATAATATTTTATATGTAGTTCTAATTGCTGTAGTGGGTCTGATTGCCCTGACAGTCAATTTCATCATTACTACCCGTGAACAGCAGGAAGACGCTAAGGAAAAGCGTCTTACCTGGCTTAAAGGCCAGGCTGAACATATTCTCCAGGCTATTGCCGTTCTTCGCGAAGCCAATTGCAAACCCGATATCATCAACAAGATCAATGAGCACGCAACGTCACTGCTTGAGGAAGTTGCAATGCTTGCCCCTGACTCGGAACTTTTTCATTCGCTCTCAAAGCAAAAGGACACTGCGGATCAGGCCTATGCCTCAGCGGATGTATTTGATAGCGACAAGTCGCTGAAAAGAGCGCAGATCTATATTAACTTTGCTGAAAAGTTGGTGTTACAACTAGCAAAGGGCGGAAAGATCACACTTACATTAGCAAGAAGTTACCAACAAGAACTGTATTGGCTGCGTATCACAGTCGTTGCCGATGCGCATATTGCTCAGGGAGAGAAATTTCTGGGCTCTGAAGATCCAATGACGGCAGTATCCCATTTCCGTCACGCCAAGGCTTTGCTTGTACGGGCCAATATTCCTCACCACAATAAAAAGTCGCGTCTGGATATGGTCAATGCTCAAATTGAGAAGATTCAGCCGAAAAGGCAAAAGTCCAAAGGTACCCTTGCAGACTCTATGGATCGGTTTCTTTAATCTGTTCCGATGTATTGGAAACGGCTTACCTGCCCTGAATCAGTATCCACAGTTTCTGTAAACATGGACAGAGGCCTGATCCAGATCCCTTCATCGCCATAGCACTGGCGGTAAACCACATGCCACTCTTCAGTTTCTGAATGCCGGGCAAGATTCAGGACCTCATACTCTGGTCCCTTGTAATGGCGGTAACGGCCCAATTTAATCGTATTCATCGGCAATCAAAAACCTTTCTCAATAAAAACATCCAGCTGTTCTTTTAGCTGTTCAAGCACTTCATCTCCACCTTCTTCATCCCAGTAAGCACCAATGTAAATGGGGGAAGATTCCAATGAAAAAACGCCACTAGGCAATCTGGATAAAATAGTGTTGAGCAGTTCAAGTTGAGTACTGTTTAAAGTTTTCTCACCTTTACGCCAGCTCCAGCCAGGAGGCAGGCCCGTATCGGCAATGGACTCAACCCGAAAGATCTGCCAACTGTTGAATGCGTTTTTCTCTTGTTTACTGAGTCCATGACGGATGAGGCGGTAAGCCGTCATATCTTTGGATTCACCTTCCATCTCACCTTTGGCCCTGGGTGCAGTCAGCCGTTCCAGTTGCACCTGATAGCCCAGAGATTTCGCCTTCATTCTAAGAGCGGCCTGATACTTCTGACGCTTAGTTGGCATTACCCACATCATTGATCCAAGCAATGACATCATGATCAAAATTATGATCATCCACTTCATAGAATGAACTCCGTATATTCGTTGACGCAAATCAGGCTGGGAGTTTACCAGACTGCCACTCTCTCTGCCCTATGCTAATCTCTTCATAGAGGCATTCAGCTCTGGACATAATAAAAGCAAGTGGAGATTCGAAATGGGTACTTACAATAAAATTCTTCTGGCTCTGGACCTGTCAGCAGAATCGGAGCAATTAAAAGCAAAAGCTAAATCCATTGCAGAAGCCAATGATGCTGAGCTTTCGCTCATTCATGTGATTGAACCCTTAAGCTTTGCTTATGGCGGTGATGTGCCAGTAGATCTATCGACAATTCAGGATCAGCTGGATGCTCATGCGGAGAAAAAGCTGGCCAGCTATGCTCAGGAGCTTGGCTACCCAGTAGCACAAAAGCTGGTTTTAACTGGTCATACTGAAACAGAGATCCACCGGGTTGCAGATGAAAACAATTTTGATCTGATTATTGTTGGAAGCCATGGGCGTCACGGCCTGTCATTGCTTTTGGGCTCGACTGCGAATGGTGTTCTGCATGGAGCCCACTGTGATGTATTAGCTGTAAGAGTTCACGAAGAGCAGGAGGATTAAGCCTCCTGCATCGCCTCCAGTTCAACCCAGCGTTCCATTAGGGCTTCAAGCTGTTGTTCCTGCTCCGCTAACTCAGCCAGTTTAGCTGATACCGTTTCATGGTCCTTTTGGTAGAAATCAGGTGCACTGGTTTCTTCCTGTATCGCCTCGAGCGCGGCTTCGGCTTCTTCAAGCTGAGCAGGCAACATTTCAAGCTCACGCTGTAGCTTGTAGCTGAGTTTTTTTGGTTTCGAGGCAGCTTCGGCAGTAGCTTCTGTTTTCTTGGGGGATGGCTCAGATTTCTGACTCACTGCTTTAGCAGCATCTTCCCGGGCAGGTCTTTGACGCAGCCAGTCTTTATAACCGCCTACATATTCTTTCAACTCACCTTTGCTCTCGAACACTAGCGTACTGGTGACAACACTATCGAGGAAAGTACGGTCATGGCTGACCAACAGGATAGTGCCGTCGAAATTAAGGATGATCTCCTCGAGAAGTTCCAGAGTTTCAATATCGAGGTCGTTGGTAGGTTCGTCCAATACCAACAGGTTTGCTGGCTGACTAAAGAGTTTCGCCAGCAATACTCGGTTAGTTTCACCACCTGAGAGTGCTTTCACCGGAGTTCTCGCCCGCTCAGGTGCAAACATAAAGTCATTAAGATAACTGATCAGGTGTCTTTGCTTACCGTTGATGGTAATGCTCTCCCGACCCTCTGAAATGTTATCCATTACCGTTTTTTCAGGATCGATCGTCGCACGCAACTGATCAAAATAAGCTACCTGAAGGTTGGTGCCTAAACGCACCTCACCAGAATCAGGATTCTCTTTGCCTAAGAGAACCCGCAATAAACTACTTTTACCTGCACCGTTAGGGCCGATCAATCCGACACGATCACCCCGCTGTAACAGAAAATCAAAATCGTGAAACAGAGGTTGATCCGCATAGCTCAGGCTTACATTCTTCAGTTCTGCTACCAGCTTTCCGCTACGTGCAGCTTCTTCCAACGAGAATTTAGCCTTACCGGAACGCTCTCGCCTTTCTGCTCGTTCATTTCGCAGTTGTTTCAGTGCCCTGACCCTACCCTCATTACGGGTGCGTCGTGCTTTGATTCCCTGCCGGATCCAGCGCTCTTCCTGGGCTAACTTTTTATCGAATTCGGCGTTATGCTTCTCTTCCTCTTCGAGCAGCTTTTGCTTTAACTCAATATAGGCTGAATAGCTTCCCGGGAACGAGGTCAGAATCCCGCGATCCAGCTCTACAATGCGGGTCGCCAGACGATCCACCAAGGCACGGTCGTGGGAGATAATCAGCAAACCACCTTTGAACTCGAGGAGTTGTTTTTCGAGCCACTCAATTGTTTCAATGTCCAGATGGTTGGTTGGCTCATCCAGTAACAACAGATCCGGGTTCTGAACCAATGCCGCTCCAAGAGCCACGCGGCGACGCCAGCCACCCGAAAGTTCAGACATCGCTTTCTCAGCAGGCAGATCAAGCTGCTCCACGACTCGTTGAACTCTCTGCTCCAGATGCCAGCCATCCACCGCCTCGATCTGATGCTGTAGCTTGTCCAACTCCGCCATATTCACGTTTTCTTCCAGAGCCATAGCGTCGTATGCCTGGCGAAGATCAAGAATATCTTTAAGCCCTTCTGTCACAACATCACGGACGATGCGTTCATCAGCAGCAGGCATCGCCTGTGGTAATTCCGCTATTCGACAGGTTGGAGAGACCCAGAATTCACCTGAATCCGCTTTATGATGACCCGCTACCAGTTTCAATAAAGTGGATTTACCGGCACCGTTCAGACCTACAAGCGCAACACGTTCACCGGGATCAATCTGAAAATCCACATGATCTAAAAGCGGTTTGGCACCAAAAGCGATGGAAATTTTGTCTAGTCGAATAAGAGGCATGGTCTGAAAGAATTCATTAACTGGGGCGGCTATTTTACTGTTTTTTGCACAAGTTGCATGAAATTACTGCATACACAACAAATTCATTTAAAAAACTCCGCAAAGTGCCGTATAAGTCATATAAGGAACTTAATTTTGGACTGGATAATGCCACGCGTTTTATTTTTTTTATTCTTCAGCCTTTTTACAACAGCAGCATTTAGCTACGTTCCCACCCCCGGATACCAATCCGAGAGGGAATTATTTCTCAAGGCAGAGAAACTTTTAAACAGTAATAAGATCACTGAATTCAACAAACTGAAATCCAGACTTGGCAATTACCCGCTCTACCCCTATCTCGATTATTCTCTCTATATAAAACAAAAGAGCTCCATCTCGCAGCAGAAGATCAATGCATTTCTTAAAGACTACAGTGAGCTTCCACTTGCGAATCGTTTAAACCGAACCTGGTTGAACCATCTGGCGAAGTCTAAACGCTGGAATGCATACATCCATCATTTCGAGCAGAACCCAGTAGAAAGCACCCACTACATCTGCCAATATCAGGTCGCTTTGATGAATGGTACGGTGACTCAACGAAAAGAAGCTTTGTTTAATGCCAGGGACCTCTGGGTTGTAGGTAATTCCCAGCCCAAAAGTTGTGATCCATTATTTAAAGCCTGGATGGACACCGGCAGGCCTACTTCAACTGAAGCCACTCAACGCTTCTGGTTAAGTCTGGAACAGGGAAATACCAAACTTGCTCGTTACATTGATAAGAAGATCAAACAAGTAGAGCACAAGAAGCAAAGCCAGCTATTCTGGAAAATTTACAACTCGCCGTCTCTGATCACCTCAAAGAAATTAAACCAGCTACCGGCACAGCATCGCGCTACTGCAGCCCAACTGACCTATAAAAAATGGTTCCGCTCCCATCCCATTTCGGCAACGGAAGCCTGGGTAAAAAATAAGTCCGATTTTCCTTCAGAGATTCAGGAAAATGTCTCACTTTATATCGGCAAACGCTTGAACAGCCGTTATCACAGTAAAGCGATTGAACTCAGCGCAAAGTTAGACCCTGAGTATCAACTTGCAGAACTGACGGAAGTACGTATCCGCAATGCCCTCGCCGCGCAAGACTGGCAGGTGATTCATGATGCAATTCAGAACCTGCCAGAAGAGAAAAAATCATCTGCCAAATGGCAGTACTGGTTAGCCGTTTCAGAAATGCATTTAATGCCTGAAAAAAGCGAAGTCGTTCGCTTTAACAAGATATCTCAGGACAGAAGCTTTTATGGTTACCTGGCAGCCGAGATCAGTGAGGCTCCGTTCCTGTTAAACGCGAGCAGTTCAAAACCTTCTGAAATGCAGCTGTTGCAGCTGGAACAACAACCCGCTGTACTCCGTGCCAGAGAACTCTTCAAGCTAGGAAAACTGGTCGAAGCCAATCGTGAATGGAACCTCGCTCAAAGCAACATGAGCGATGAAGAAAAACTAACATCAGGCTATCTGGCAAATTCCTGGGGCTGGCATCTGCAAGCCATCATTAACGCGGCAAAGACCAATCGCTGGGATCATGTGGACCTGCGTTTCCCACACCCGCATAAAGACTTATTTGCTAAACACGCGGTAAAAAACGGTCTGGATCTGAGCTTTCCGGTAGCTATAGCCCGTCAGGAGAGTGCATTTCTGTATTCAGCGACATCCCGCGTTGGCGCTAGCGGATTAATGCAGCTGATGCCGAAAACAGCTACCGCAACAGCCAAAAAACACAAAGTTAAATATACCCGCCGTTCACAGCTGTTCCAGCCGGAGCTGAATATTACCCTCGGTTCCGCTTATCTGGGCGACATGTACAAACAGTTTGATAATAATCCTGCCTACGCTGCCGCTGCTTATAATGCCGGCCCACATCGGGTAAAACGCTGGCTTAAGGATCGTGGAGATCTGCCTCTGGATGTCTGGATCGAAACCATTCCGTTTAAAGAAACCCGCAACTATGTGCAAAATGTGCTGGCCTTCAGAGTCATTTATGACCGCCTGCAAGGCAGACAGGCGAGTTTATTGTCGGAAAAACAGCTACAGCTGCTGGCCCTCAATCAAAACGATATCATTCGTCTTTAATTCACACAGCAAGAGATAAGCACGTTGGAAAGCAGTTCACCGACCTGGGTTGATATTGGCATCAACCTCACAGACAGTAGTTTTGATAAAGACCGACACGACGTTATCCAACGCGCCATTGAAAGTGGAGTGGGTAAATTAATCATCACCGGTACTACGTTAAAAGAGAGCCTGGAAGCGATTGAACTCTGCCAGGAATACCCAGATCAGTTATTTTGTACAGTGGGTGTTCACCCGCATTATGCGAAAGATCATTCAGAAAGTGACCTGCGAGAGATCAGCTCTTTCTGTAAAGAAAGTTGCGTGGTTGCCTGTGGTGAAACCGGGCTGGATTTTAATCGTAATTTTTCAGAACCCGAGCAACAGATTGCAACGTTCGAAGCCCAACTGGAAATAGCCCACGAAACTCAACTCCCGTTGTTCCTGCATGAGCGAGATGCTCATAAACAACAGTTGGCCATGCTCAAATCCCATCGTGATGATTTTGTCGGCGCAGTCGCCCACTGTTTCACCGGGACAAAAACAGAGCTCTACAACTATCTGGATCTGGACCTTTATATTGGAATTACAGGCTGGATATGTGATGAACGCAGAGGTCTGGAACTGCAAAAGCTGGTTAAAGATATTCCTGAAGAAAGACTGCTACTGGAAACAGATGCCCCTTATTTGATTCCACGGGATATAAGACCTAAACCGAAATCACGAAGAAACCTGCCAGAGTATTTACCCCATATTGCAGCAAAAGTGGCTTCGCTAAGGGATCAATCCACGGAGTCATTACAAGAAACGGTTGCTAAGAATAGCCACCAGCTCTTTAAGCTTTAACTGGCAAGCTGGTAAGAAAGTCTGTGAGGGCCTTTTCATCAAAAGGCCACTCAAGCTCCTGTTGCGATTCAACATCAACCAGAACGGGAATTCTGACAGCGTACTTGTCCATCAACTCATCATCATCCGCTATGTCAACCTGGTAGACTGCAAACTGTTCCGGGTCAACGACCGGAATCAAAACCGCAGCGGCCACATCGCATAAGTGGCACCCTAACGTACCCATGAGCTCAAGTTCTCGCATTTATTTTTTCTCAGCTGTTAGAAAAAATTTAAATCAAAATGTTTGCGCCTATAGTACTCGTTTAGCCCATCAGAAAATATTTTTATCGTGCTGTAGTCCGCACAAAAAATCTGCAACAAAGCCATGAGATACTGTTAATGCATTGACAGATCAACAGCTTATGGTTTGCACAATTTTTCCCAAAATGCGCAATTGCAAAAAAGGGTGTAAACATAGATTCAAGTAGTAAACCCTTAGTGTCATCGACCAAGGGATACCTTGATACACCGCATAGCACAATACTATGCTGTGGCTCTTATTCTGCATCCTTGCAAATATAATCCAGCCAGAATATGCTGGAATACCCTTAGTGAGAAATGATCTAAATCCTCCTCCAAAATTTTTGAAAATATTAACTTTGATTGGTAGGCCGGATATGACAAAGAAAGGCGAATCTATGGAAAACAACAGTAACCTGCTATCTAACCCGCAGGAACTTATTGACTACCTGAACACAGAAACCAAGAAAGTGCTTGATATGTTTTCTCAGGCTGGCTGTGACGACATTTTCACAAACTTTGCACAGTCTTGGACTGAACTAGCAAACCGTTCCTTTGAAGATCCTACTGTATGGATTCGTGCTTTCACCGAATATCAGCAGAACCAGATGAACCTTTGGACTAACCTGCTGACTGGCAAAACCGATGACGCAATCGCAACACCTGCGCGTGGCGATCGTCGTTTCCAGGCTGAAGAATGGTCTCAGAACCCTGTTTTTGACTACATCAAACAATCCTACCTGCTGAGCTCTAAGCTGCTGCAGGAGATGGCAGCTAACGCTAAGCTGTCTGACCAGGAACAGAAGAAGCTGGAGTTCTACACTCAGCAGTACATTGACGCGATGTCCCCAACTAACTTTGCGGTTACGAACCCTGAAGTTCTGCAACAGGCATTGGAAACTAAAGGTCAGAGTCTGGTAGACGGCCTGAAGAACCTGCTGGGTGATGCTGAGAAAGGTCGTATCTCTATGACCGACGAATCAGCGTTTGTACTGGGTGAGAACATTGCAACGACTAAAGGTTCTGTTGTATTCGAAAACGAAATGTTCCAGTTGATTCAGTACAACCCAACGACTGAAGAAACGTTCGCTCGCCCAACACTGATCGTTCCTCCTTGCATCAACAAGTTCTATATTCTGGACCTTCAGGAGCACAACTCTTACGTTAAATACTGCGTAGATCAGGGTCAGACAACCTTCCTGGTTTCATGGCTGAACCCAACAATCGAACAGGGTTACATCAGCTGGGATGACTATGTTGAGAAAGGCATCCTTGAAGCAAACAGAGTTGTTAAAGAGATCACTGGTTCCGACAAACTGAATGCTGTTGCATGGTGTGTTGGCGGTACTCTGCTGACCTCTGCACTTGCGGTAATGGCTGCTCGTAAAGACACGTCCATCGCTTCTGCAACGTTCTTCACAACGCTTCTGGACTTTAAAGATCCAGGCGATCTGTGTGTATTCATCGATGAACAGCAGGTAAAACAGCTTGAGAACAAAGTAACCAACCAGGGTTACCTGAGCGGCCGCGAACTGGCAACTTCATTCAACATGCTGCGTTCAAACGATCTGATCTGGTCTTATGTAGTGAACAACTACCTTAAAGGTCAGACACCTCCTCCGTTCGACATTCTGTACTGGAACAGCGATTCAACTAACCTGCCAGCCGAAATGTATACGTTCTACATCAACAACATGTACCTGGAAAATGGCCTGCGTGAGAAGAACCAGCTGACTATCTGTGGCGAACAGATTGATCTGGGTAAGATCAAGATCCCATGCTACTTCCTGTCTACCATTGAAGATCACATCGCTCCTTGGAAAGGCACGTTCGAAGGCACTTCCCTGCTTAAAGGCAAGAACGAGTTTGTACTGGGTGCAAGTGGTCACGTTGCTGGTGTTATCAACCCAGCATCTAAGAACCGTCGTAACTACTGGATCAACGGCGAGCTGGGTCAGGACGCTGACCACTGGCTGGAAACATCCGAGCGCATGGAAGGTTCATGGTGGCCTCACTGGGCTGAGTGGCTGAAGCGTCGCGCAGGCAAAAAAGTCCCTGCTCCAACCGCTCCAGGCAACGACACCTACAAAGAGATCGAACCCGCTCCAGGCCGCTACGTAGCCGTACGTATCGACTAACCCTGAAGCTGATCATAAAAAACGGAGCCTCGGCTCCGTTTTTTTGTGCTTAAAATTAGACTGAACGCCATCCCACATCAGGCAAGATGTCTCTGCATATTTAGAAACAATTAAGCATCACTGCAATGTGCCAAAAACCTAAATGTTCAGCTATATACTTTGTGGATATAAAACATATCAAACCTGACTATCCATACAGTATATTTGGATAACTCTGATTTGAAGGCTCGTTTTTCTACCAGCTATGGCTCGTTTTTGTCCTTGCCTTTTCCACTAATCAGTTACATATTAAGCACTTAGGGATTTCACTGTGCAGAATAACGCGCACAGTCAGTCATCAAAACGCGCATGCTCGTTTTTATCGGAGGAAAATGGCAGTGCTGTCTAAAAGCTCTTTAGATTCAAATAATTACAGATGCTTTTTGTTTTTCTCTATGGCAGAAAAACGCGCACGCTCGTTATTAAAATGTTAAGCGAAAAATATGACCAGCAAAAACGAAGAGCATATAAACAATATGGATTGGAAAACTTTCTTTTCAAACGTACTCTCAGCTTATTCGTGGCCGATAGTGCTACTAATATCAGTTGTTTATTTCCATGACGATATTTCTGAACTAACTAAGCGCGCAAAGTCGATTGAAGTAGCAGGAACAAAATCTGAGTTTGTAGACTATGCCGCTGCCTTTGGATATGTTGAATCTAAACTCGATAAATTGGCTTCTGAATCTGATTTACAAGAAAGGGAGAAATTGAGAAACCAAATAGCTGGAGTAACTAAAGACCTTCAGGGGCTTCACCCTATTTCTCTCGGCTTTCTTATTGCAATTGGAAGGAATGTATCTGCTGATCAGTCATGGGAGACATACCCAGATTATGTTTTCGAGTTAATGAAAAGTGGCTATATTGAGTTCGATAAAGAAGTTTCTACGCCAGAACATATTACTTATGAATTAGACAACCCTGAAAACACGGTTTATGCACACCTTACTGACAAGGGGAGAAGCTTTTTGATCAAATTAGGATTTGATAATATACGAAAGCCATGAGCGCTTAACAAGCGCGTGAATTAGGACGCTCGCAAGCTCGCGCCTATTACGCTGGCGTTATACCCAAGGTGGAGTATGGATACTAAACATCAGCAACGGATTGAACGACTGATCTCTGAAAATCCATCATTAAAAACGACTCAGTTCAGAAAAAATAGCATTGAGTTTGTATCAAGGTATTTTGAAGACTTTGGTGATGAAGACCGCACTGCCTTACGTTCTTATATCGCATTTATTCCGGATGCTTATGAAATAAAGGAAGATGAGGGTGAGGTCATAGTTTATGAGGTCATAGATACAAGCCGAATAGATGATATTAAAAAGTGGAAATTAGCTTGGGCATGGTACATCTTTGATTGGTTTGACATCGAACTGAAGTTGGTAGTTTGTGATATCTATGAGGGATCATCATTAATTCCTCTTAGCGAATGGCTAGAGGAAGTAACTTCAAGTGATAGGTTCCCCAAAGGTAGGCCTGTATCTGGGGTATAACAAAAACAGGCAGCTGATGCGCAATGCGCTCAACTGCTGTAAGCGTTAGATGTTTCAGAGAGAAGTATGTTCAAACCTCTATCTTCTTGGGTTAAAAGAACCCACCCACTTCCAGAAAGATTTTACACTGAAGGTTATATTGATG
>JBMYLM010000023.1:0-45024 GCA_049596335.1 Neptuniibacter sp. | reverse complement strand
ATGGATTCCCGCCTTCGCGGGAATGACCCATAACCCCTTTAAGTGAACAGCATTGGAGATATGGCGAACTTTTAATAGTGGGTTGTATGGGGTACTGTTTTTATATACAGTGCTAGGGTCTTTCAACAGGTCTAGCCATGATTCTCTATATCGCAGAAAAACCCAGCCTCGGACGTGCCATTGCGGATGTATTGCCAAAACCTCATAAAAAAGAGGATGGCTGCATCCGTGCTGCTAATGGTGATGTAGTCAGTTGGTGTTTTGGCCACCTTTTAGAACTGGCGCAGCCGGATGAATATGATCCGGTCTTCAAAGCCTGGCGGATGGAGCATCTGCCCATTATTCCCGATCAGTGGCTACTCAAACCGAAAACCAAAACCCGCAAGCAGATCGCTCTACTAAGAAAACTGACCAAAGAAGCAGATCAGATTGTGCATGCCGGAGACCCTGACCGCGAGGGGCAGTTGCTGGTGGATGAGGTTATCTCTTACCTTAAGGTCCCTAATTACAAACGTGACGCAATGAAGCGTTGTTTGATCAGTGACCTTAACCCAAATGCAGTTAAAAAATCTTTGGCTCAGTTACGGGAAAACCGTGAGTTTATCCCACTTTCCACTTCAGCATTAGCGCGTAGCCGCGCGGACTGGATTTACGGTATCAATCTGACTCGTGCTTACACTCTGCAGGGGCGAAGAGCCGGTTACCGGGGTGTGCTATCAGTCGGTAGGGTGCAAACCCCGGTTCTGGGCTTGGTAGTCAGGAGAGATCTGGCGATTGAAGAATTTGTATCCAAACCCTTTTATGAGGTGGTAGCTCACCTCCAGACCGATAACGGCGAAACATTTACGGCTAAATGGCAACCCAGTGAAGCTTGTCAGCAATGGCAGGATGAAGACGGCCGGGTCTTATCAAAAGCCCTGGCGGAGAACGTAGTCAGCCGCATACAGAATCAACCGGGTACTGTTACTGACCTGGAGAAAAAGCCGAAGCGTAATGCGCCACCATTGCCCTATAACCTCTCTGCTCTGCAGATCGATGCCAATAAACGCTTTGGGCTCAGTGCTCAGGAAGTTCTTGATACCTGTCAGGCTCTTTATGAACGGCACAAGCTCATTACCTATCCACGATCGGATTGCCGATATCTTCCAGAAGAGCATTTTAGTGAAGCAAGTTCAGTTGTCGCTGCTGTTCATACACATTGTTCTGAGTTGGCTAAGGCTTCAGAGCAGTTAGATTTATCCCGAAAGGGAAAAGCCTGGAATGATAAGAAAGTGGAAGCGCACCACGCCATTATTCCCACTTCAAAGAATGCAGATTTCTCCAGATTAAGCCAATATGAAAAGAAGGTTTATGAGTTGGTTGCCAGACAATATCTGGCCCAGTTCATGCCCGATTATCGTTATAACGAAACCAAAGTTTCTGTTGATATAGCGGGTGGCTTGTTCAAGAGCTCTTCAAAGCAGTTACTGGAATTGGGTTGGAAGCAACTGTTTACCTCCCAGCAAGGTCAAGTTGAAGACAGCGGCGGAACTAATGATCTTGAAGAGACAGGGAAGTTATTACCTGAACTGAGTGTGGGTGAAATACTGAGTTGTACTGCGGGGGAGTTGATGGAAAAAATGACCCAGCCACCTAAACATTTTACCGATGCAACACTGCTGGCAGCGATGACCGGAATCGCCAGATATGTTGAAGATTCTGAGGTTAAAAAGGTCCTAAAAGAAACTGACGGGCTAGGTACAGAAGCCACTCGTGCAGGCATCATCGAATTGTTATTTAAGCGCGGTTTCCTGGTGCGTAAAGGTAAAGCGATTCATAGTACTGAAGCAGGTAGAGCGCTGATCAGCAGTTTGCCGGATGCCAGCACGAAACCGGATATGACCGCTCAATGGGAAGTGACTCTTGATGAGATCAGTCACAGGAAACAAACTTATGATTGCTTTATAGATGGTTTAACTGGCAAGTTAAAAAGCCTGGTCGATTACGCTGCCACAATGGATACCAGTTCTCTAAAGGCGTTACCTGAAACTCCGATTACCAAAGGCAAGCGTAAAACTTACCGGAAAAAGCAGACCGCTAAGGCTAAACCTCGCTCATCCGGGAGATCAAACAATGCCAGACGCACTTAAAGATATTTATGATCTGGCTTATCTGCAGAGAGTTGCAGATCAGTTTAGTCGTCACCATAACGGCTTTAACAAAGATGATTTTCTGAACCTGGTATTTGATCAGGATTGGGAAGGGCGTGAGCTGAAAGCACGCATGGCCCATATTCGGACCTGTATTCATGAAGTCTTAAACCTTCCTTACCCCGAAGCAGTGCCTGTCATATGCAATGCAGCTACTGAATTCGGTGGTTATGAAGCGATGTTCTTTCCCGATTATATTGAGGCATACGGTGGGGACAGTTGGGAAGTGTCTCTGCCTGCTCTGGAGTGGTTAACGCAGTTTTCCAGTTCAGAATTTGCGGTCAGGCCTTTCATTCTTTCTGATAAAGAAAGAATGATGGCCCAGATGAATCAATGGGCTGAACATGAAAACTATCATGTACGACGGCTGGCGTCTGAGGGATGCCGCCCAAGGCTACCCTGGGCTCAGGCACTGCCAGAATTTAAAAAAGATCCGAGCCTCGTTTTACCTATTCTCGATAAACTCAAGTCAGATGAGACTGACTATGTGCGTCGAAGCGTGGCCAATAACCTGAATGATATTGCTAAAGATAACCCTCAGGTGACTATTGATTGGGCTAAGGCTAACAAAGGCAATTCAGATTACACCGACTGGATCATTAAACATGGTTGCCGGACTTTACTAAAGCAGGCCGAACCGCAAGTGATGGAGCTGTTTGGTTATCAAGAGCCTTGGAACATCAATGTTTCTCAGCTTGAGTTATCTACACCTGTAATTATTGAAGGCGAAACACTTGAATTTAGTTTTCAGGTCATCTGTAGTGATGAGGTTTTGGGTAAGCTGCGTATAGAGTATGAAGTTGGTTATCTTAAAGCTAATGGCCAGCACAGTTTCAAAGTTTTCAAAATATCTGAAGGTATTTATTCTGAACCGATCAGGACCGTGTCATCCAAACAGAGCTTTCGGCAGATGACAACCCGAAAGCATTATCCAGGCAAGCATTGGTTAACTATAAAAGTTAACGGGGTAGAAAAAGCACGAAAGATGTTCGAGCTTTTCAAAAACTGAAGAGTTTCTATGCGATACCTACAAGTTCAGTCAAACTGGAGATGACTTTGGTCGGTGTGATTCCCCATGGGTCAAACACAGATTTGGACGTACGCTGTACCCAAGCTGTTTTCAGCCCGGCATTCTCTGCGCCCAATACATCAAATGGATTGCTTGAGATCAGCCAGCAGTTTTCTTCGGTTGAGTTAGTTCGGTTTAGTAAGTGCTGGTAGGTAGCTGGGGAAGGTTTAAAGGTTTTAATCTCATCGACACTGATGATATCGATGAAATAGTCTGAAATACCGGCATGGATTAATAGGTTTTCAACGCCTTCAGTTGTGCCATTAGAGAATGCATAAATATGCGCATTTCTCTCTTGAAGCTGTTTCAAGGCGGGTATCACATCATCAAAGGCCGGTAATACCTTGTAAAGCTCCATCAGCGATCGTTTATCGTTGTCTGATAACCCTGTACCTAGAAGCTCGTCTGTGTAATCAAGAGCTTGTTCAGTGCATACGGGAAAAGCAACATAGTCTTGCATCAGCCCACGCCGGAACGAGTACTCAAGTTGTTTGTCTCTCCATTGCTGAGTGAATATGACCGAGAGATCCCCCACTAAAGTTTCTAGCTTCTTTGATACAGCTGTGGTGTCGATGGTGGTGCCGTAGATATCAAAGGCGAGGGTTGTCATAGATTCTGGATCTCCGCTTTATGAGTTCTCATTAGAACAATAATAGTCGCAGCACCCAGTAAGACCATCCCTGCAGCAATCCATAATCCCAGATTGTAATTGCCCAAAGCCCCAGCCAGCATCCCGGTAATAGCGGGTCCTATGATCTGAGCTACGCCATAGGTTAATGTCATTTTACCCATCAGTTTGGCGGGTTTAGTGGGATAGAAGCGGCCCGCCATCGTCAGGACCAGGCTCACAATTCCGATGAATGTCATCCCAAACAGGATTGAGCTGAGGATAACCACAATGAGGTCATCACTTACAGCGGGTAAGATAATGCCCGTTATCTGTACAATGTAAGCATACAAGAGAGCCGTTAGGACACCGGTTTTACGAGCTATTCTGTCCCAAATAAAACAGGCAGGGGCTGCTGAAAGGCCAATTATTAAAAAGGCGAGAGCGCCTTTACCTTCAAGTGAGGGTTGTTGCTCAACGATATCAACAATGAAGGTCGCACTGATCACGTAGCCATATCCCGCGCAGAAATAAGCAAACATGATCAGGTACATGAAGGTGTTGCTTGGAGGTCTGTCCTCCAGAGCAGTGCCGGAGGTTGTTTGAGGGTTGCGTCCAGGTTTAGGTAGCCAGATTAAAGCAGGAACAGCCAACACACAGGCAAACAGGGTGAGCAACCACCACTGTTCACTCCAGTTAAAGTGCATGTAGGCTAACTCCACAACTAATGCGCCGAATGCGATACCCAGTCCTGCTCCAGAGAAATGAATACCTAATTCACTACGGAAGTTATGGCGCATCAGCCAGTTTAAAACCAGCCCCGAACCTATGAGTAACCCGGCGGCACTGGAAAGCCCGGCCAGAAACCGGAAGAGAGCCCACAGGTAAAAGTTCTCTGTAACGGCCATACCCGCGGTGGTAATGATTGCTACTAAGATGCCAGCTCTGTAGAGGCGATCCTTCAACTGAAGATCACTCAGTACAGAGGCAATTAAAGCACCGAGTAAATAGCCCATATAGTTGATAGCAGCCAGCCAGCCTCCGCTGGAGTCAGTGAGATCCGTTTGTGCCTGCATGATTGGTAGCAGGGGGGTGTAGGCAAATCTGGCTATGCCCAGAGTGAGTATCAGGCTGAAGATACCCGCACTTAAAACTTTAATTCTCTGGAGTTCTGCTGACATTAAAATTTATCTCACTAGAGGGCTGGTAATGTGAAGAGTATCCGGCTTTAATTATCACAACAAGCGAATTATATAGATAGAACTGTTCATTAATATTGAACGTTTGGCTTTCAATGCAGGTTTCTAAGATGGAAATACTCTCACTCAAAACCTTTAAAGCAGTTGTGGACCATGGTGGCGTTCAGGCTGCATCAAGAGCGCTTCATACCGTTCAGTCTAATGTAACTGCAAGAATCAAAAGACTTGAGGAAGAATTGGGTTCTCCGCTCTTTTACCGTAAAGGGCGCGGGCTTGAACTGACACCTGCAGGAATTACCTTACTCGAGTACGCAGGGCGACTGTTGCAGTTAGAGCAGCAGGCGGGATTGGCTGTAAAACAGGTGGGTGAAGCTTCCGGTGAGATTCGGATTGGCAGTATGGAATCTTTCGCAGCCGCAAGACTTCCTGGTTTACTGCAGGCGTTACGTAGTGAGCACCCAAATCTTATGCCTAAAGTTACCACAGAAACCAGTGGTGCTCTGGTACAGAAAGTTTTGGATTATAAACTGGACTGTGCCTTTGTTGGTGGCCCTGTCGATCACCCAGATCTTATTACCGAAGAGGTGTTGGTAGAGGAACTGGTGCTGGCGTCGGCCAAAAATATTGAGGTGCCTGATTCCCTGATCATGTTCAGGGCGGGTTGTGCTTATCGTGATCTGGCTTTGTCCTGGCTACGAGACAGCGGGCGGGTGGATACTCAGGTTTTAGATATGGGTACTCAGGAGGGCATTCTGGGCTGTGTGGCAGTTGGTTTAGGCTTTACCTTGCTTCCAAGAAAAGTGGCTGAAGATTCACGTTATGCTAATGACCTGAATCTGGAAGTACTGGACGATCAATATAGTCAGGTTCCAACGCTGATGATCACTCACCGTGAAGCAATCTCATTAGCCGGACTGGACACGCTTAAGGCATTATTTGATCAGAAACTTCCGGAGTGGGAATCAGCTGCTTAATTAATCACAATTTGCTTGTTTAATTTCAAAATCGGGTGTTCAATTGCCGAAATAATTACACCTGATTTTGAGGGTTAATAATGAGCCAGAATAAGTTGCTCGTCGGTGCCGAAGAGTGGTGCCGTTTTCCGGATCTTGCAATACCTGCAGTCAAAGCACGGGTTGATTCCGGCGCAAAAACATCTTCCTTGCATGCCATTAATATTCAGTCTTTTAAACGTTCAGGGATGCCCTGGGTCAGGTTTGATGTTTGCCCAATCCAGAATAACCGTAAAACCGTTGTTCAATGTGAAGCCCCTGTGCATGACCGCCGCAAGGTAAAAAGTTCCAGCGGTACATCTGAAACCCGTTATGTCATTAAAACAACATTAGGTATTGGTGACTCCAGTTGGGAGGTTGAAGTTACCCTGACCAACAGGGATGCAATGGGCTATCGCATGTTGCTTGGCCGTGAGGCAATGGCAGGGCGTATTTATGTGGACCCTGAAGAAAGCTTTTTGGCAGGTGATATTTCAGAGGACGAACTCAAAGAACTCTACCAGACCAAAAAAAGTCCTAAGAGTGGTTTGAAAATAGGCCTTCTGGCCAGTAATCCGAATCTCTATAGTAATCGTAGGATTATTGAAGCGGGCGAGCAGCACGGTCACGAAATGGTGTTTTTAAACATTAAACACTGTTACATGAAAATGGATGCGGAGGCGCCAGAGGTGCATTACCGTGGTGGCAGTGTGCTAAACGATCTGGATGCCGTCATTCCTCGAATTCGTCCGAGTATGACTTTTTATGGCTGTGCACTCACGCGTCAGTTTGAGTCCATGGGAGTTTATGCTCTGAATACCGCTGAAGCCATTACACAATCCAGAGACAAACTGCACTCATTACAACGGCTGTTTGAGAGCGATATTGATATTCCGATCACGGGTTTTGCAAATTCACCCTTGGAAACAGATGATCTGATTAATATGGTTGGCGGCGCACCACTGATCGTTAAGCTACTTGAGGGAACTCAGGGTAAAGGGGTTGTTCTTGCTGAAACAAAGAAAGCAGCAGAAAGTGTGATCAATGCCTTTAAGAGCCTTAAAGCGGATATTCTGGTTCAAGAGTTTATCAAGGAAGCGCAGGGTAAAGACATCCGCTGTTTTGTAGTGGATGGAAAAGTTGTTTCTGCCATTCAGCGAGAGGCTGAACCCGGGGAATTCCGGGCTAATATCCATCAGGGTGGTACTGCAAGCGTCATAAAGCCAACGGCTGAGGAAAAACGAATAGCGATTCGTGCGGCTAAGTGCATGGGCTTGAGTGTGGCGGGTGTGGATATAATCCGTTCTGCTAAAGGCCCATTGTTACTGGAAGTGAATTCATCTCCGGGCCTTGAGGGAATTGAAGGTGCGACTGGAATGGATATCGCAGGCATGATGTTAAATGCCATTGAGAAGAAGCTGCACTGGAAGTAAAACCAGCCGTTTAATTGAGCCAGGGATGGTTCTGCAGGCTGGCCATCATATGATCCAAAAATAATCTGACTTTTGCATTCAGGTGGCGCCGGCTGGGGTAGAGTGCATGGATCTCTACCAGCGGTGTTGTATATTCGGACAGAATCTCCTGAACCGTTCCTGCTTAAACCTGATCGATACAAAAAGATTCAGGTAAACGGACAATACCCAGATCCTTCTGCATCATCTCTTTACAGAAACTCAGGCTGTTTGCGCGCAGACGAAAGTCCAGATGTACTGGCTGGCCGTCATTCCAGTTACTGAAAGGCCAACCCTGAGTATTAAGTAATGTACCAATGCATTTATGTTTTTTCAGGTCGTCTGGAGACTCTGGAATTCCATGCTCTGTAAGGTACTGGGTGCTGGCAAATAAACGTAGTCTTACCTCTGCAATTCGTCTGCCTATGAGGCTGGAGTCACTTAATGCTCCAACCCGCAGGGCCAAGTCTATACCTTCTTCAACCAGGTCGACCACTCTGGGGCTTAGTTCGATATCTACTTTGATTAGAGGGTACTTTTCGACAAATGATGCCACGACATCATTCATGATAAATAAGCCCATTTCTGGTGGCATTGTGATGCGTAACCGGCCTTTGGGTTCAGACTGTTTCGACGTGACATGGTCAGTAGCATTCACCAGTTCATCCATCAATGGCTGGCAACGCTCAAACAGATCCTGGCCCTCATCTGTAAGGCTCAGTTTACGGGTGGTTCGTTGAATAAGGCGAACCCCAAGGTCGTCTTCCAATTGTGAAATGCGGCGACTGATTGTGGACTTCTGAATGCCCAGTTTATCAGCGGCTGCGGTAAAACTATTATGCTCAACGACCTGAATAAACAGGCTGACATCATTCAGATTCATAAAGCACCGGAAGATAATAAAAACAAAGAGAGGAGAAGGGCACGAGTATGCCCTTCAGGACGAGAACAGGTCTTACTGACAGGTACCCTGAGTTTTGAGTACAACGGACGGGGTTGTGGTTTTAACATTCTCAAAGCTCATATCGCTTTTATTGATGGTTAAAACAGTTGTGTCCATCCCGCCCATTATTGGATCTTTGGCTGTGCGGCTGAGTTTAACCATAGAGTCTGACTGTTCCACAGAGAACCCAGAAACGCCGTTAATGATTGCGCTGGAACCAGAAATAGTAACGGTATAACTGCAACGACCTTCAGGGCAATTACGAATGCTGACCTCTTTTTCAAAAGGTGCTGTATAGCTCGCTTTGGTATAACTACATGTGTAGTTAGCTTTTTCAGCCTGAACTAAGCCTGATGAAACGGTTAAAACGCTGAAGCCTATTAGGGCCATAGTACTGCGGAATTTCTTGTTCATAATCCTTCCCCGTATATTCCTGAAACTAGTCTAGGGCAAACTCTGAGTGCTTTCTAGAGGTGTTTTAATAAAGTTAAACCCCACAACCACCGCTAGGGCAACCGCCACCAGTCATACAGGGTGGCGCTTCAGGGTTCTTCAATGTTCCACTTTTTACTACGCCTGCAGCTGATATCAGTTTTGTAACGGCTGAATCTTCAGGAATCTCCTGTGGGTCCAGATTGCATAACAGACACAGCTCGCCCCAGTTTAATGGAGTCATTGCCATGGTGTGTTTTACTTCAATAACATCACCTGTGGCCTCAATTCTGTAATCGTAAGAAGGCATTAATTAATCCAGTTTTGGTTCGTGCCAGTTAATCGATTTCAGGAATTTATGTGCGGGGTAGAATTTTCCATCTTTCCCTTCCTGATCCTTGGAAGACTTAATGTACGCTTCAGGCAGTTCACCGCCTGCATAAACATCGAGTCCCTTCTCATTCTGGTAGAAACTCAGTGTTTGATCAATTTCTTCCTGTGTTTTACACAGTTTAGAAAGGTTGCTTGCCTGGACAGCAGCCATATCTTTATCGGCATCAATACCCATGATGTGAGCCATACCGTAAGTCACTACCAGAATATCTGCAACGGCATCGCGGATTTCAGAAGTATCCTTATTCTCGATACCCTCGATCAGTTCAGCTAATTCTTCTTTAATCAGATGCAGTTGTTTATCTGCTTTTTCCCAGTTTGGGTTTTGCAGGTCACCCTGTTCATTACCAAAAACGGTATTCAGATAGGATACATCAGTGAAATTGCTCATGCTTTCTCCAAATTCAGGCAGCTTTTGATTGCCTGGCAATCGTATAAATTTTGTTAACGACGGCTCTAAGGCCATTACCCCGAGATGGGCTGAGATGCTTTTCCAGCTCAAGGTCAGTAAATAGTTTCTCAAGATCCTGATTCAGGATTTCATCTGGAGTCTTATTGTTAAAAATCTCGGTAACTAATGCCAGTAGACCACGGATTATTCTTGCTTCAGAATCAGCTTGAAATACCAGAGCACCGGTGTTGAGTTGCTCATGATTTAGCCATGTTTTACTTTCGCAACCGTTGACAAGGTTGTCTTCGGTTTTCAGCTCGGAAGGCATAGAGGGCAGGGCTTTACCGGCGAGCATGATCTCCCGGTATCTTGCATTCCAGCCCTGACAGGCCATGAGACGTTTTTGTAATGTCGATTCAGGTAGTACCGGGACGCTGAATTGATCAGGGTGAAACAGTTGATCAAGTGCTTCGACGAAACATTCTACTTCTTCAACCGTGTTATAAAAGGCAAATGAAGCTCGGGTGGTGCCTGAAAGGCCAAGGCTCTCCATTAATGGCATAGCGCAATGATGACCTGTACGGACTGCAATGCCTTTTTTATCCAGCATGAGCCCAATATCCTGCTGATGGTGCCCATCGAGAGTGAATGACAACAGGCTGACATTTTCCAGAGGAGTGCCAATTCGGCTAAAACCATTAACCTGGCTACATCCTTCCAAAGCTTTGGCAATAAGGTCCTTCTCATGCTCATACAGCTTGTTATGATCCAGCTGTGAAAGCCAGTCGATGGCTGCACCAAGTCCAATAACACCGGCTATGTTGGGCGTTCCTGCTTCGAATTTGAACGGCACGTCATTATACGTTGTATGACTGAAACTGACTCTCTGAATCATTTCACCACCGCCTTGCCAGGGCGGCATGCTTTCTAATAAATCCAGCTTGCCGTAAAGGACGCCTACACCAGTTGGAGCAAAGAGTTTGTGACCGGAGAAAACATAAAAATCTGCATTCAGATCCTGAACATCAACTTTGCAGTGCGGCAGAGCCTGGGCCCCGTCAACAAGTACCAGGGCACCTGCCTTATGAGCTGAGCTAATGAGCTTTTTGATTGGGTTAATCGTGCCCAGAGCATTAGAAACATGAGTAATTGCGACCAGACGGGTTTTCTCGGTAAGCAGGCTTTGAAAAGCTACCTGATCGATATCGCCGGTTTCCAGCAGAGGAATTACTTTTATCTTGAGGTTCTTACGTTCAGCCAGCATTTGCCAGGGCACAATGTTTGCGTGGTGCTCCATTGTGCTGATCAGAATCTCATCACCATCATAAAACTGATCGCCTAAACTGTTTGTTACTAGGTTAATGGCCTCGGTTGTGCCTTTAGTCCAGATGATTTGCTTATCAGTTTCTGCATTGATGTAGTTTGCAACTTTGGTTCGGGCTGCTTCAAATCTGGCGGTGGCATCTGCACTGAGGGCGTGGCTGGCGCGATGTACATTCGAATTCGAGTGGCGATAAAAACTCTCAACTGCCTTGATCACTGATTCAGGTTTGTGAGTGGTGGCAGCATTATCAAGATAGATCAGGGGAGAGCCGTGTACCTTTTGGTTTAAAGTTGGAAACTTTGCCCTGATCTCATCGAGTGCAAGCGTTTTATTGCTCATTGAATCTGTTACTCGGCCTTTGATTCAGCTGCTGATTCCTGCTCTTCCCAGTGTGCCAGTTGTTTGTTGTAACGGGCTTTCCAGCGTGTGTACATCATGGCGCTGACAAACAAAGTGCTACACAGCAGGGTGTAGCCCATACCATAAACAAATGTATTTGGGTTCGCGGCGGCTAATACGGCCTGTATAAACAGCAGCAATAACACGAAACATAACCAGGCATGACCGCGGGGTCTGCCTGTATAAATCACGTGAGCAAAGGCCAAAAGAGGCGCGAGGTGGATCAGCCATATCACCCACGGATTAGCGGTGGGTGCAGGTATCAGGAATAGGTGCCATAAGGTAAACCAGCCTATTAGGCCCAGATAGCTGCTGACGCAGATGATTCGTCCAATTCTGGATTTGGTTTTGTAGTCGTGGTCGTCAGGAACGTAGGCTTTCACAGTGAAGGTATTACCGTATCTATCAGGATTGTAGTTTTAGGGCGAGTTGCCCTAGCCGTTTACCCTGTGCAATGCACAGGTTGATCTCAGTTTCATCGAGGGCGCGAGAGCTTTGGCCTGCTAAATGAGTAGCACCATAAGGCGTACCGCCAGTAGTGGTGCTGAGCAGTTCTGTTTCGCTGTAAGGCAGACCAGTGAGTACCATGCCGTGATGAAGCAGAGGCAGCATCATCGTCAGCAGTGTAGATTCCTGACCTCCATGGAGACTGGAAGTTGAACTGAATACGCAGGCAGGTTTATTGATCAGTGCGCCAGAAAGCCAGAGGCTGCTGGTGCCATCAATAAAATATTTTAAGGGTGCTGCCATGTTACCAAAGCGGGTAGGGCTGCCAAGGGCCAGCCCTGTACATTCTGCGAGATCGGTTTCAGTGCAATACAGAGCCCCTTGTTCTGGTATCTGTGGTTCAGTCGCTTCGCAGTTAGCTGAAACAGCGGGTACTGTTCGAACCCGTGCTTCAATACCGGATTGTTCGACACCACGTGCAATATACTTTGCCATATCACGGGTAGCTCCATGCCGGCTGTAGTAAAGCACCAGAACGTAGGGGTTGCTCATATCAGATAATTTCCAGAACGGACTCAGGTGGACGGCCAATACGTGCCTGATCACCTTTGATTACGATTGGGCGTTCAATCAGCTTTGGAACTTCTGTCATTACTTTAATGATCTGGTCATCGGACAGCGATGAATCGTCAAGGCCGTTTTCTTTGAATTCTGTTTCTTTAGTGCGAAGTAGTTCGCGTGCGCTAATGCCCAGCTGAGACAGAACCTGTTTCAACTCTTCTGCTGAAGGAGCGTCATCAAGATACTTACGTACTTGAGGTGTTACACCGTTTTCTTCAAGCAGAGCCAGTGTCTGGCGGGATTTTGAACAGCGAGGGTTGTGATAGATAGTAACTTCACTCATTGGCTATACCGTACTCAGAGTTCATCTGTATCAGAGATGATCAGTTTTAAATGTTGGGTTATGCTGCGTTATTGTATATGGCTTAAATCGATATTTCATGAGACTGAGCTATTTTTCAGTCGTAAATAGTTTAAATCCTTATGATGAGCTGGAGAGAGAATGGAAAAGCTGCTGAATGTTCGGTTCCTGCAATTTATAGGTTACCTGTTTAAGCAATTCCTCTCTAATCAGGGAATTTTAAATGCTGCTGCTTTGACCTACACAACGCTGTTTGCTGTTGTGCCTTTAATGACCGTGTCATACGCGATGCTTGCAGCCGTACCTTCCTTTCAGGGGGTTGGTCAGGAGTTACAAGGCTGGGTGTTTGAAAATTTTGTTCCGGCTACCGGGCAGGTTGTTCAGGAGTATCTGAATAATTTCTCTTCGCAGGCCCGGAAGTTGACCGCAGTGGGTGTAGCATTACTTGCCGTCACCGCGATCATGATGATGAAAAACATTGAGGCAGCATTAAACCGTATCTGGCGGGTAAATGAACCGCGAAAGGGGCTTTCCAGCTTCTTACTTTACTGGGCAATTCTAAGCCTTGGGCCCATTCTTATCGGTCTTGGCCTTGTACTTACTTCTTACATCGCTTCATTACCTTTTATCAGCAGTGCGACTGAGGCGGTTGGTAAGGCCAGGCTTTTGAGTATGTTACCTACGGTGCTTTCAGCCACTGCATTCACGCTGATGTATGTGGCCGTACCGAATTGCAGGGTGCCTTTTAAAAGTGCTTTGATTGGTGGGGTTGTCGTAGCGCTACTGTTTGAAACGGCTAAGCGTGGTTTTACTGCATTTGTTACCCAGTTCCCTTCCTATGAGCTTATCTACGGTGCTTTTGCCGCAGTACCCTTGTTTCTGCTCTGGATATTTATCAGTTGGGTGATCATCCTGATGGGGGCAGAGCTTACCCGCTCAATCACTGTGTACAGAACCCGTGATCAGCGAGCAAACGTACACCATTTTTATATCGTATTCGGTGTTCTTCACCGTTTATGGCAGGCGCAATCTCAAGGCCAATCTGTCAGCGATAGGGTATTGCTGCAGGAGGTTGATCACTTGGATCAGGGACGCTGGGATACTTACCTTAACATCTTACTCGAAGGTGGAATTGTTAAGCGCAGTGATCAGGGCGAATATCTGTTAAGTATTGATCTGGGAGCTTTGAATATACTGGACCTGCAAAAATTATTGCCCTGGCCACTACCGGAACCCGATCAGGTCAGTTCACTGGTGCCCTGGCAAAGAGATTTGAATGCCAGACTCGAACAGATCGCTGATACAAAAGATTCTGCATTCTCAATCAGCGTTGAGCAGTTGTTTGAAGCAGGTAAAGAACCGGTTGTAACTGAATCACAAGGCGAACCCGAAATTAAGTTATAACGAGGTAGGGAATGAAAGAGATTACACTCCATGCTTTTGTCAGCGGCAGGGTTCAGGGCGTGTGGTTCCGCCAATCCACCAAGGAACAAGCGCTATCACTAGGGCTTAAAGGATGGGTCAGGAATTTAAACGATGGCCGGGTTGAAGTCTTGACCACCGGTGAAGAAAAAGCTGTGCGGCAGCTTGAAGCCTGGCTGGCGAAGGGGCCAGAACTGGCAAATGTTGCGGAAGTCATTAGTGAGTATTCTGAGGTTGATGGGAGCGCCACGGATTTTCGAGTGATTTGATTCCGCATTTGTATTTAAAAATGACGATGAATTAGATAGTCTTGATATTCATTTGAACAGGCACCCAAAGCTTAAGGGCAACAGATGTTTTCAACTTTAAAAGGTTTTTTATCCAAGAAAGGTCAGGTTAAAAACCCCAACTCATCAGAAAGCAAATCTCCATCCTCTCCTACCGTTTCTACTCATTCAGATTTTTCAGAAAAAGCCAATGAAGAATATGGTAGCCAGAGTTTGGAGCATGCCCGTGAACTAAATCTTGCATTCATAAGCAGTCTCTTGGGTGTTAGAGCCCTCGAAACAAAAGAGTCAGAACAACAAGAAATAGATTTGAGAGCGGCTCTTGACGCTGAAATGTCAGGAATGACGGAAAGGTCTATTCCTAAACTTTCGAAAAGCGCTTTATCTCTTATGCAGGACTTGATGTCTCCTGATGTCGATCAGAAAAAACTAGTCACGGCAGTAAACGAAGATCCTGGTCTGGCAGGGAGAGTATTATCAATCGCAAACTCACCAGTATATGTTGCGCCAGGAACAAAGATAAAAAGCATCGAGCATGCCCTTGCGATGCTTGGCCATATGCGGTTAAGACAAGTTGTTATGACTTCTCTGATGGCTAATAAGTTTAATGTGGATAGTTCATACTTTGAAACTTTTGGTAAGTCCTTGTGGGAACATTCGACAGAGGTTGCAGCTACTGCTCGGGATATAGCAGATAAAAAAGGCGGAGATGCCGGCTTGGCCTACTTTGCAGGGCTGATTCACGATATTGGGAAGTTGATTATCTTCAAGAAGCTGGTGGATCTGCACACAAAGGAAAAGCAACAGCCTCACCCTCAGGTTTTTAGTAACCTACTCAATGATTACTCTGATGCTTTAACCAGAAGGGCGTGTGAAATTTGGAAGCTACCGGAATATTGGTATCAGCCTGTAATAGAATTCCAGATGGCAGAGCCAGGTGATCTAAATTCTACAGAATCTGTAGCCTTGTTCTTGGCTAACTCATTTGCTGAATTAAATGCATTGTTCAGTGCCGGAGAAATTACTCATTTCGAGCTTGTATGGCGTTTGAAAGAAGCAGGCTCAGATATTGAAGAATTCGTCACTATCTATCCAGATTCGGTACAGAATGAACAGGAGTCAGAGCCTGTTTAAATGTTCAGATAGCTATTCATCGCTGTACTTCTATTACAGTAAACAATTAAAAACGGGCTAAAATGCCCGTTTTTAATTGTTGCAATCATTTGCGTCAGAAATTGAATATTTCCCGTAATTTTATTGGATATTTACTCAGATACTGTCCAATGTATTAGGCATTAAATGATCTACAAGGCGAGAACGATTGAGTGATGGATAAAAATGAGCATTTTTTGGCCGCAGTCGATGAGCGAATTATAGGGACAGATCGTGGACCATTACTTTTCTCTGAGGTTGAAGTATCTCAAATAAAAACTGATGCCATTCTAAGGGTGGGTAGTATTGGAGAGAAGCAGTTTTCGGTGGCTATTTTATCAGATGGAAATTTACCAGATGATGTAAAAGAAGATCAGCTAGTCGGATTACGCTCCCTATTAGCATTAGTTGAAACTGAAGAGGAATACTGCCTGTTATCAACAGCCGCTCAATTAGTCACCTGGTACCACTCTTTTAAATTTTGTCCTCGTTGCGCCACAAAGCTTGATTTACACCCCGATGAGCGGGCCAAGGTTTGTGGTAATTGTGGTCACCATCAATACCCCCGTATTTCGCCGTGCATTATTGTATTGGTTAGAAAGGGTGATAAGTGTCTGTTGGCTCATGCCGCGAAATTTGCTTCGGGGCGATACAGTACATTAGCTGGCTTTATAGAAGCTGGGGAGAGCGCTGAGCAGGCCGTTCACCGTGAAATCATGGAAGAGGTGGGTATAAAAGTAAAAAATGTACGCTACTGCTTCAGTCAATCCTGGCCTTTCCCTCACTCCTTTATGATCGGTTTTATGGCTGAATACGAAAGCGGTGAAATAACCCCGGATGGCGTTGAAATTCTGGATGCGAATTGGTTTGAGCCTGAAAATCTACCGATCCTGCCGCCGCGCTTCACCATCGCGCGGCGTTTGATTAATAAATATCTGGAAGAGATGGGGAAAGAGATTGAGCCGGATTCAGGCCTGTTTTTCCCGACTAAATAACTTACTCAGCTTAGTCGCCAACATGACATTACCCTCAGCGCGAAGCTTGCCCGTCAGGAAGGCGCTCATGCCATCTGTTTCACCGTTGATTATGTTTACCATAGTGGCGGCTGAAGTGATCAGCGTAACGTTGGGGTCAGGGTGTTCACCGGGTTTAACTTCGCAATTCTGATCCTGAATGGATATATAAAAGTCAGAATCATCTTCCAGTAGTAATTGAAAAACAGCGTTGAAATCAGTGGCGTTATCTTTAATGAAACGTTGTGGAAGTTTATTGATGACTTTTTCTGCTGTGATCTCGTTACTCATGAGAGGGGGGCTCGGTTATAAACTGGATTTGATGTGTCGGTAATCTCAGGAATTATGATACATTAGCACTCCCTCTTCTTATAGCTTAATTTGGAGTTTCTCCGTGACAGAGTTCCTTAGTGAATACGGATTGTTTCTTGCTAAATCGGTCACTATTGTGATTGCTATTCTTGCAGTAGTTATTGGAATTATTGCTGCATCATCCCGTGCCAAAAAAGATGCACGACATGGTGATATTCAGGTAGAGCACTTCAATGATGAGCTTCAGGAGATGAAAGAGGTCCTTGAAGGATCCATCCTTGATAAGGATGAGCTGAAAGCTATTCACAAAGAAGAAAAGAAAAAAGAAAAAGAAGAGAAAAAAGCACGTAAGAACAACCCTCCTAAAGCAGAAGAACGTAACAAAAGAATCTATGTTCTGGACTTTGATGGCGATATTAAAGCCAGTGAAGTAGAGCCGCTGCGTCAGGAAATTTCTGCGATTCTTATGATGGCAGAAGCCGATAAAGATGAAGTGGTTATCCGTCTTGAAAGCCCAGGTGGAATGGTGCATGAATACGGCCTTGCCTCTTCACAAATTGAACGGATTAAACGCAAAAACATTCCGCTGACTATCTGTGTGGATCGCGTAGCCGCAAGTGGTGGTTACATGATGGCTTGTCTTGCCGATAAGCTGCTGGCTGCACCTTTTGCCATTGTTGGCTCCATAGGTGTTATCGCCCAATTACCAAACTTTCACCGCCTGCTAAAAAAGAATGATGTCGATTACGAAGTTCTCACGGCTGGGGAGTACAAACGTACGCTGACCATGTTCGGTGAGAACACGGATAAGGGGCGCGAGAAGTTCGTTGAAGAGCTCGAAGAAACTCATACGCTGTTTAAAGATTTTGTAAAAGAATATCGTGACCAGGTAGATATCGAAAAAGTAGCGACCGGTGAAATCTGGTTCGGCAAACAAGCACTGGATATTAATCTGGTAGACGAATTGGTTACTTCTGATCAGTATCTGATGGAAGCGGCTGAAGAGGCTGATATCTATCTGGTGCGATATGAAGAGAAAAAATCATTTCAGGATAAGTTGTCTGAATTTACGGTGGACTCCAGCGATAAGGTATTGTCACGCTGGTGGAGTCGCCTGACTCAGCCGAGAACCTGGTCCCGATAAAAAAGTTGTTTTAATCTTCAAGGTGTTACGTGTAGAAACAGAGATTTGTGGTTATAATCTTTCAAAACTTGTTTCAAACGTAGGTTTGTTTTTTAGATGAGCAGTAAAGGGACTCCTTCAAGTATTGTTGACGCGGCAGAAGCTTTGTTTGCTGAACAGGGCTTTGCCGAGACAACCGTACGGCAGATTACAAGCCGTGCGAAGGTAAACCTTGCCGCCATCAACTATCATTTCGGGTCCAAGAAAGGTCTCATCCAGGCCGTTGCCGAAAAATTTATCACTCCGCTTTGTAACGAACTCAACTCTCAGATGGACAGTTATGTAGGGATGGAGACTAAACCAACCCTGGATGAGTTGTTAGAGATGTTGATGCGGGCTTTGCTGATTGTACGTAGTGAGAACAGCAATGCTCTGTCAGTTTTTATGCGTCTTCTCGAACTTGCATACATGGGAAACCAGGAAGAGCTAAGGGATTTCCTGATCGGTCGATACAAAAGCCGGTTGGATAACTTTCTGATCTACCTTCGCCAGGACTCGGCCCCAATGGAAGACGATGAATTTTTCTGGCGTCTTCATTTCTTGTTAGGGTCTATGACCTTCACACTTTCCAATTTCCATACACTTCACAACCTCGAGAAGCGTCAGTTTTCAGGTAAACAAGAAGGTACGGAGGTAGAGCTTATTCTACATCGTATGATTCCTGTTCTCTCTGCAGGGCTTCAGGCCAGAGGTGAAAAGCTTTACTTCAGTAAAATCTGAGTTAATTCAAATGGTTCAGATCACTATCTCTATCACTGATCAGGTTCTGAAACTTTTTGATGGTGAACAACTTATTGTTCAATATCCCGTATCAACGGCCTTAAATGGCCCAGGGGAAACTCAGAACAGCGGCTGCACCCCAAGAGGTAAGCACTATATCCGCGCCATGATAGGGGAAGGACAACCCGAGAACGCTGTCTTTGTTGGTCGCCGCTTTACCGGTGAGATTTATAATGCTGATCTCGCACAGAAATACCCTGAGCGGGACTGGATTTTGTCACGGATTCTTTGGCTATGTGGAACTGAAGTCGGTAAAAACCGTCTCGGTAATGTTGATACGATGCAGCGTTATATCTATATCCACGGTACCCCTGATACTGAACCTATGGGAGTAGCTAAGTCTCATGGTTGTGTCCGTATGCGAAATTCCGATCTGATAAGATTATATGACCTGGTTTCAGGCGGTACGCCAGTGTTAATTGAGGAGTGACATTTACTCATGACCAGCGCCACTTTGTTTCTTGATCTGGAAGGGATTGAGCTGACTTCTGAGGAGCAAATGCTCTTACGTGACACATTAATTGGCGGTGTGATTTTATTTGCGCGAAACACGCAATCTGCTGAGCAGGTTAAGTGTCTGGTTGAAAGTATCCGGGTCATCAACCCCGACTGTATCATCAGTGTGGATCAGGAAGGTGGTCGAGTACAGCGTTTGAAGGAGGGCGTCACACGCCTTCCTCCGGTACAGGCTCTGCATTCCCTGTATGCTGAAAACCCAGAACAGGGTTGCCGTGCGGCCAGAGATCTGGGTTATCTGATGGCTGCAGAAATGCGCTTGCTGGATGTAGATATTAGTTATGCGCCAGTTCTTGATGTTGATTACGGTCATAACGATGTCATTGGCGACAGGGCTTTTGCCAATTCAGTAGAGGCTGTAACGGCTCTGTCGGGTGCCTATATCTTGGGTTTATCTGACGCTGGAATGGCTGCTACTGGCAAGCATTTCCCAGGCCACGGCTGGGTGAGTTCGGATACGCATCTTGAGGGCGCGTCCGATTCCCGTAGTTTTGAGGAATTGATGCAAGCCGATCTTAAGCCTTTTATCCGGGCAATAGAAAATGGCATTGAAGCAATGATGCTGGCGCATGTGGTGTACCCGGAATGTGATAGGGACCCTGCTGGTTTTTCCCGCTTTTGGTTAACTGACATTCTTAAAAATATGTTTGGTTTTCAGGGTGTGGTTTTCAGCGATGACCTGTCAATGAATGCCGCTCAGTCAGCCGGAAGCTATGAAGATCGAGTAAAAGCAGCCCTTAAAGCCGGCTGTCAGGCGATACTTTGTTGTAATGAAAGGTCGGGTACTATAGAAATTCTGAAATATATGCACTCTATAAATTGTACGCCGCTTAAAACATTAGCGTCTTTAAAAGGCAGGGAATGGCATCCTGATCAGTCTCGATTAAACGCAGCCCGAGATCTGGCTAAACAATTGGTTACCTCTTAATCGTTTTAAATTGGAGTTAAGTGATGGTTGAATTTCTAAACCAGCTTTTGTCCCAGCACTATCCAGAGTATGAGAACTCAGCATGGATGATTCTGTCAGCCCTGATCTGCGTTATAGCTGTGGTCATCGATCTCTTTGTCAGAACATTTTTAGGTAAGCTTCAGGCTCAGGCAGAAAAAACCTTCACCCTTTGGGATGATGCTTTTCTAACTGCGATACATCTTCCCGTTTTGATGCTGATTTGGTTGAGCGCAGGTTACTGGTTGCTGCAGATTCTGCAGGAACATTTTTCGATCATTGTGCTGGAAGCAGATAACCCTCTGCCAAAATTGATTCTTATCGTGCTTGTCGCCTGGAGCTGTCTGAGATTTCTTAATCGTTTAGAAGAGATTCTTACTAGTCCTGACGTCATGAAAAAACCGATGGACCCTACGACGGTTGGGGCCTTGTCGCGTCTATCGCGGGTAATCGTTGCCATTATGCTCATTTTGATCGTTATGCAAAGCTATGGTTACAGTATTTCAGGGCTTCTGGCTTTCGGTGGTATTGGCGGTATTGCGGTAGGCTTTGCAGCTAAGGATCTTCTGGCTAACTTCTTTGGCGGTTTGATGATCTATCTTGATAGACCTTTCAAAGTAGGGGACTGGATACGTTCCCCAGACAAACAAATTGAGGGTACAGTTGAAGATATTGGCTGGCGCCAGACGCGTATCCGGACTTTTGATAAACGTCCACTCTATGTGCCAAATTCCACATTCGCCAATATATCGGTTGAAAACCCTTCGCGTATGACCAATCGCCGTATCTATGAATATATTGGTGTGCGTTATGATGACGCGGATCAGGTTGCAGCGATAGTTGAAGCGGTTAAAGATATGCTGAAACAGCACCCTGAGATTGATCACAACAACACTTTGATTGTGAACCTGGATCGCTTTGGGCCATCCTCACTGGATTTCTTTATCTACACATTCACAAAGACAACGGATTGGATTCACTTCCATGAAATTAAACAGGATGTGATGATGAAAATTATCCGAATCATTGAAGAGCAGGGAGCGGAATTTGCCTTCCCAACAACAACGGTTCATTTAGTTAATGAGGCGCCGGAAGGGCTGTTACAGAACTAGGACGCCTACGAATAAGTCTCGTAGAGGTTTGCGACTGTTTTGATCATAAAAAAGCCCTGATAATCACAATGTTGTTCATTTAAGACAATTTATCGATGAAGTCATCCCTGCGAAAGCAGGGATCCACTATGAAAAATCCCAAAACCATGGATTCCCGCCTTCGCGGGAATGACCCATAAACCCTTTAAGTGAACAGCATCGCCTGATTATCAGGGCTTTTTAGTTACTGCAAAGATGCCAGGGGCGTTACGCCAGAAGCCTTTGTAATCCAGTCCAAACCCAAATACATAGCGGTCTTCAATCTCAAAGCCTGTGTAATCTGGCTGTAGTTCAGGTTGGCTTTTGTGGTCATGAATTTTGTTAAGTAATACAGCAACCAAAACCCGGGCTGCGCCTTCCGCGTGAAGGTATTCAACAACTGAGGCTAATGTGTGGCCTTCATCATAGATATCATCAACCACAAGGATAACCCGGCCTTTAACCGACATGTTTGGGAAGTTTTTCCATTCCAGCTCGTTACCTGAAGTTGTATTTCGATAACGGGTTGCGTGCAGATAATCCACTTCAAGAGGAAAGTTTAACTTAGTAAGAAGTTGCCCGGCGATTACCATTCCGCCATTCATTACGGGCATGACGACAGGTTTTTCATCGGCAAGATCAGTGGAAATTTCAAAGGCCATGCGGTGCAGAGCTTGTTGGACTTCCGCTTCATCAAACAGGAGGTCTGCTTTTATATAAACCTCACGTATCTCCTGGTCTGTAACCCGTTCAGTCATTATTCCACCGGTTTAACTTCGATCAGGACACCAAAAAGTGGGTGATCAATAAAATGCAGTTCTTTGGATCTCATTCTACGTGCCTGATTCAGGTTGACCGTCAGGGTTTCAGGTATGAATAGCTCTACTGGCTGAATAGCCCTAGTTGCAGTACTGGCAGCAAGGGTTGTTAATTCTTGTGCATTTGCTGTCTCAGTAATTTCTGAAGATGCTGCTTGCTGAGTTTTCAGGAGCATTGCCGATTCTGAGGCAGACAGACTGCGGCTGAAATAAAGGTCGGGCCGGAAGTGCAGGTAACGGCCTTTACCAATACCAATATAACCATCCAGCTCAAACATACCGTTATCAAGAATATTACCCCCCTGTATACGAACAGGCTGAGGTTGTTGAGTCTCGGCTACAGGCTGCATCCAGCCCTCGTGGTAGAGAACACGGTAGTTACCAGAGCGTTTTAGTTGTGCGAGTTCCTGATTCAGGCTCAGCAGACTGGGCGTTAGCTTCTGAAAGGCAGTCAATTCGTCATCCGATTGCGTCGGTTCAGCCAGTGTGATGGAGGTTTTCAGTGGCACTTCATTAATTTCTGGCCAGTATTCATCATCCAGGGCCTCATTGCCGGTGTTGGCAAAAATAATGACCTCAACGGTATACCAGTCTTCAGCCTGTGCAATCGAAGCCAGAGATAGAAGAAAAGACAGAAGTACTGATTGCGTCCATTTATTCATGATGTTTTTACCGCTAAATCGCTTAACAGAGACTCTACTGCACTGAAACGCTTTTCGGTACTCTCCATATTGAGACTGAATCGCAGCTTATCTGCGCCTTCCAGTTTATATTTTTGGGGCTGGTTTTGAACCAGTTTTACCAGTGTCAGTGGATCAACTTTGGCGTCGGCTGCAAATTCAATTCGGCCTAGCTCATCACCGGCATCAATCTTAACAATATTCATGCTTTCTGCCCGCAATTTTATCTCGGTAATACGGAACAGGCTTTTCACTTGTTCAGGTAAAAGTCCAAAACGGTCGATCATTTCTACCTGCAGCTCTTTGAGTGCTTTGCTCGAAGATGCGTTTGCAATACGTTTATACATGATTAGGCGGCTATGAACATCGGGCAAATAATCATCAGGGATTAAGGCTGACAGATGCAGGTTGACTTCAGGCCCCTGTTTAAGGGGCTGGTCCATGTTCGGGGTTTTACCCTCTTTGATGGATTCGATTGCCTGTTCCAGCATTTCCATAAATAGAGAGAAGCCAACGGTTTGCATCTGGCCACTTTGTTCCTCACCGAGCAGTTCACCGGCGCCACGAATTTCCAGATCGTGTGTGGCTAGGGTAAAACCAGCGCCAAGGTCGTGAGCGGTTTCTATGGCCTCAAGGCGTTTGATGGCGTCCTTGGTCATGGATTTCTTGTGAGGTGTCAGAAGATAAGCGTAGGCCTGGTGATGAGAACGTCCTACTCGCCCACGTAGCTGATGCAGTTGTGCTAGGCCAAACTTATCTGCACGATCAATGATGATGGTGTTGGCGTTTGGAATATCGATGCCGGTTTCTATGATCGTGGTACACAGCAGAATGTTATAGCGCTTATGATAAAAGTCGGACATGACCTGCTCGAGTTCACGTTCGCGCATCTGGCCGTGCCCGATACCAATACGCGCTTCGGGCACGAGTTCACTGAGTTCTTCTGCTGTTTTTTCGATGCTCTTAACTTCGTTATGGAGGTAATATACCTGACCGCCACGAAGCAGCTCTCGCAAAATCGCTTCTTTCACCAGTGTGTTATCGCTGTAACGGACGAAGGTTTTTACAGACAAACGTTTTGCCGGCGGTGTGGCGATAATAGAAAGGTCGCGTATTCCTGACATGGCCATATTCAGCGTTCGCGGAATAGGCGTTGCAGTCAGAGTCAAAATATCAACTTCTGAACGCAGTGATTTCAGACGCTCTTTTTGTTGTACACCAAAGCGGTGCTCCTCATCGATGATGACTAAACCGAGGTTTTTAAAGTTCATATCCCCTGAAAGCAGCTTGTGCGTCCCCACAAGAATATCAACACTGCCTTGCTTGAGCTTGTCTACAATGGCGTTTTGTTGCTTGCCTGTTCTGAAACGGGAGATGAGTTCAACATTAACTGGCCAGTCTGCGAAGCGATCCTGAAAGTTTTGGTAATGCTGTTGTGCCAGAAGTGTTGTTGGAACAAGGATTGCGACTTGTTTACCGCCCTGAACTGCGATGAAGGCAGCGCGCATAGCCACTTCTGTTTTACCAAAACCTACATCACCACAAACCAGTCGATCCATCGGCTGTGGTGAGGTCATGTCACGAATGACATTGCCAATAGCCGCCGATTGATCAGGTGTTTCCTCAAATGGGAAGGTCGATGCAAACTGTAAATATTGCTCATCAGGGTCGCTGAATTGAAAGCCCTGGCGAGAAGCGCGACGAGCATAAATATCCAGTAGTTCGGCTGCAGCATCGCGTGCTTTTTCTGCAGCTTTGCGTTTGGCTTTACTCCACTGTTCTGTACCTAAGCGGTGGAGTGGAGCATGTTCATCCCCGGCGCCCGTGTATCGACTGATCAGGTGCAGTGATGAAACAGGCACGTATAACTTTGCACCTTCTGCATATTCAAGCGTCAGGAACTCGTTTGTTTCTCCTTCAAGGGAGATGGTTTGTAATCCCAGATAGCGCCCAACGCCATGATCCAGATGAACAACCGGCGAACCTGTGTTGAGTTCGGATAGGTTCTTGATGACCTGATCGTTTTGTTCCTGTTCTTTAGAACGACGTCGGCGCTGGAATACCTGATTCCCAAATAGCTGCGTTTCGGTGATCAGGTGGAGGTTGCCGGGAACGGATAAACCCCGCTCAAGAGGAAATTCCGTAATAGCCAGATCCAGATCTGATTCACAAAAATCCTTCCAGCTATTAACCAGCGGTGGTTTTATATTGACGCGGTTGAGCAGTTCTAAGAGGGCTTCGCGACGACCTGCTGATTCGGCACAGAACAGTACAGAACCATCCCGTTCGGAGAGGAAGTTCAGCAGTGCCGTCAGCGGTTCTTTTAGCTGAGAGTTAACTGTCAGTTCCGGTGGAGCAGAGCAGTTAAGGTTATATCTTCCTGCTTTTGCTTCATATGCCTCTGGGCTAAGAGTGATGCGGCCACAATCCTTCAGTGCACTGAACAGTTCATTGGTTGAGAGAAACAATTCATTAGGTGACAGAACTGGATTCGTAATGTCGTAGCGACGTTGTTCGTAACGTTCTTTAACTTCTACCGAAAATTGCTCTGCAGCTTGCTCGAGAGAATCTTCAATGAATATCTGGGTATTATCCGGTAGCGCTGAAAATAGGGAGCTGCATTCTTCAAAAAACAGCGGCAGGTAATATTCAATACCCGGAGAGGTAAGGCCATCGCTGATATTTTTGTAAACAGGGCATTGACGGTAATCCACATCAAAGCGTTCACGCCAGCGGGATTTAAAACCGCTGATGGCGCGACTATCAAACGGAAATTCTTTTGCCGGTAGTAATTTGATCTGCTCAATCTGTTCAATCGAACGTTGGCTTTCTGGATCAAAGGTTCGAAGAGTTTCGATTTCATCATCAAACAATTCGATTCGGAAAGGGTAATCACTGCCGGTAGGGAAAAGATCGATTATAGAGCCCCGGATTGCATACTCACCGTGCTCTAATACGGTTTCTACTGCGTGGTAACCCGCATCGGTTAACTGCTTGCGTAACCTATCGGGATTGATTGTGTCTTCAATTTTCAGATCGAAGCAGTTTGCTGCGATGAAGTCTGCTGGCGCAGTGCGATGCATCAAAGTACTGAGGGGTACGATTAAAACGCCTTTCTTAAGCCCGGGGAGTTTATTCAGTGTGGAAATACGTTCTGAGATAATGTCCTGGTGAGGGGAAAAGGTGTCATAAGGCAGTGTTTCCCAATCAGGGAAGGAAAGTATTTCAAGGCCACCGGAATTAAAGAAGGTCACTTCATCGTGTAAACGATTGGCCTGATTGGTATCGTTACAAATGACCAGAGTAAACCCATCATATCGTTGCGCCGCATCTGTGATGATGTAACCGGCAGCACAGCCGTGCACCTGCCCAATCAGTTTACGATCGCCAGATCCTTTTGGTAATGGGTAATCAAACTGCAGCACTTACTTAACTCCGATACTCGAATATTATCTCAAGGCCGCATAGTTTAACGGTTCAGACCTTAAAAGATAGGCCTGCCGAAGAAACAGAGTTTGCGGGTGAATTGTTTCAGATCAGTAATATGGTTCGAAAGTATATTATGCTGCATTTGCTCAAAGCAGAGGAAAAGAGGATAATGCGCGCACCAAAAATTTCTGGGTCCACAAACTTAGGCTTTCAGATAAGTTCTGGTTTAGTGGTTACCAACAAGTTTATGTAACTTTTTGGAGTTTCAAGTGAGCCAAGATCAAGTATTCGCAGACTGGAAAGAGCGCGAAGCGCTAGCAGAAAAAATGGTACCTCTGGTAGGTGGCCTTTACCGTGATCAGAACATCGAGTCTTCTGTGTTCGGTCGTTTGATTATCAAGCGTTCTGTTATCGACATTCTGAAAGCACACCGCTTTGTTCGCCAGGTTGAAGAGCAGGAACTGACTGTAGTTGATACATTCCCAGTTCTGGAAGCTGTTAAAAACCTGAACGTACGCAACGCTCATATCGATGCAGGTAAACTGGCAGTTAAATACCGTAACGAAGGTAACGGTCAGGATCTGGAAACATTCCTGAAAGCTGAGCTGGCTGAAGCAATCGATTCTGAAGAGCGTGAAGCTACAGATGTTGTTCTGTACGGTTTCGGTCGTATCGGTCGTCTGCTGGCGCGTCTGTTGATTGAACGTACAGGTGGTGGTCAGGCTCTGCGTCTGCGTGCAATTGTTGTACGTAAAGGTGCGGCTAAGAAAGATCTTGAGAAGCGCGCAAGCCTTCTGCGTCGTGACTCTGTTCACGGTTCTTTCAAAGGTACAATCACTGTTGATGAAGAAGCGAACACAATTACAGCTAACGGTAACGTTATCCAGGTAATCTTCGCTAACTCTCCAGACGAGATCGATTACACTGATTACGGCATCAACAATGCAATGATCATTGATAACACCGGTAAATGGCGTGACAAAGAAGGCCTGTCTCTGCACCTTCAGTCTAAAGGCGCTTCTCGTGCAGTTCTGACTGCACCAGGTAAAGGTGTTAAGAACATTGTAATGGGCGTTAACGACGGCGACATTACAGCTGAAGACACAATTCTGTCTGCAGCGTCTTGTACTACAAACGCAATCACGCCAGTACTGAAAACGGTATACGACAAGTTTGGTATCGAGAACGGTCATGTTGAAACTGTTCACGCATACACAAATGACCAGAACCTGATCGACAACTACCACAAAGGTGATCGTCGTGGTCGTGCTGCTGGTCTGAACATGGTTATCACTGAAACAGGTGCGGCGAAAGCGGTTTCTAAAGCACTTCCAGCTATGGAAGGCAAGCTGACAGGTAACGCGATTCGTGTTCCAACACCAAATGTTTCTATGGCTATCCTGAACCTGAACCTGGAAAATGCCACAGACAAAGACGAGCTGAACAATATTCTTCGTGAAGCGGCTCTGCATGGTCCTATGCAGAAACAGATCGACTACAGCAACTCTCCAGAAGCGGTATCTACTGACTTCGTTGGTTCCCGTGCAGCAGGTGTTGTTGATGCTCTGGCAACTATCGCTGGTGGCAAGCGTTGCGTACTTTACGTTTGGTACGATAACGAGTTTGGTTACAGCTGCCAGGTTATCCGCATGATGCAGAAAATGGCTCAGTGCACACTGCCAGCATTCCCAAAGCAGATCTAAGCTTTTAATCTGCCAATTGCTTAAAAAGCCACCAATTAGGTGGCTTTTTTGTTGTCTAATTGTGCATATTCTATATGAGTATAACTATATTCTTAATGGTTCTAGGTATATTTACCTACTTTAGTTGTTGTAACAGCACCTTAACGAACCCTCTTTGTAGAAAAACGATGCGTCGCTCAGGTATACTTAGTCGGATTTTTGGGTGGGGTAATTCCATTTTCGAATAACAAATTAATGTCATTTCTGGCGAACGGGGACAGGTCGTCAAATTTGGCTGAAAAACGAAGATGGGATCCTGAAAAAGTTAACGTATTTGGGTGAGGCGTATGATCAAGATCAAAAAGGGTCTGGATCTACCGATCACGGGCGCTCCTGAGCAATCAATTTCTGATGGCCCAGCAGTTAGCTCCGTCGCCGTAGTCGGCTTTGACTATGTGGGTATGAAACCTACCATGGCCGTCAAGGTGGGGGATCGAGTTAAACTCGGTCAAGTGATCTTTTCCGATAAAAAAACAGAAGGCGTTAAATACACAGCACCGGGTGCTGGTGTAGTTAAAGCTATCAACCGTGGTGACCGTCGAGCACTACAGTCAGTCGTTATTGAACTAGATGGCGACGAAGCGGTTGAATTCAATAAATACAGTGCATCAGAGCTATCCTCTCTTACTCGCGAGCAAGTGCAGGAAAATCTGGTTGAATCTGGCTTGTGGACAGCGTTAAGAACACGTCCATTCAGTCGAGTGCCAGCACCAGGCTCTACACCTAACTCTATTTTTGTTACAGCAATGGATACCAATCCATTGGCAGCAGATCCTGCTGTTATCGTTGCTGAGCAGAAAGAAGCTTTCTCTCAAGGTCTTGAGATCCTTACGAAGCTTTCAGAGACAACTGTTTACCTGTGTAAAGCGCCAGGTGCAGATATTCCTACTGCAACCGGTGTAACGGTAGAAGAGTTTGAAGGTGTTCACCCAGCGGGTAACGCAGGTACTCACATTCACTTCCTTGATCCGGTTTCACAGCAGAAAACGGTTTGGACAATCGGTTATCAGGACGTTATCGCAGTAGGTAAGTTGTTTACAGAAGGTAAGCTGCCAACTGATCGTGTTGTTGCGGTATCTGGTCCTAAAGCTGCTAAGCCAGGTTTGTTGAGAACGCGCTTAGGTGCCGATCTGAACGATCTGCTTGCTGGTGCTCAGGATGGTGATCATAACCGTGTGATCAGTGGTTCTGTATGGAGTGGTCGTACAGCTTCTGGTCCATTTGCGTATCTGAGCCGATATGCAAACCAGGTAACCATTCTGGAAGAAGGTGATGAGCGTGAATTTATGGGCTGGGTTGTGCCTGGTACGAATAAATTCTCGGTTCTGAACGTATTTGCTTCTTTCCTGAACCGTTCTAAGAAGTTTGACTTTACAACGACTACGAATGGTTCTGAGCGAGCTATGGTTCCAGTAGGTCAGTTCGAAGAACTGATGCCTATGGATATTCTTCCAACTCAGCTGCTGCGCGCTATTGTTACTGGTGACATCGTTCACGCAATGGAACTGGGCTGCCTTGAGTTAGATGAAGAAGACCTCGCGCTGTGCACATTTGCCTGCCCAGGTAAGTATGAGTACGGCCCAATCCTTCGCGACAATCTGACGCGTATCGAGAAAGAGGCCTGATCATGAGCTTGAGAAATATTCTAGATAAAATGGAGCCGCACTTTCACAAGGGCGGTAAGTATGAAAACTGGTACGCGTTGTATGAAGCAGCAGATACCATTTTCTACACCCCGGGCCATGTAACTAAAACAGCAGCTCACGTACGCGACGCAGTAGATCTGAAGCGTATGATGATTCTGGTGTGGATGTGTACTTTCCCGGCTGTTTTCTTCGGTATGTACAATGTGGGTCTGCAGGCGAATACTGCAATGGCTCAGATGGGTCTGACTGAAGCTTCTTCATGGCAGGGTGCAATTGCTGGTGCTTTAACCAGTTTTAATCCTGATAGCCTATGGGACAACATTATTCATGGTGCTGCGTACTGGTTGCCAATCTACATCGTTACCTTTGTTGTAGGTGGTTTCTGGGAAGTGCTGTTTGCTATGAAACGTGGTCATGAAGTAAACGAAGGTTTCTTTGTAACTTCGATCCTGTTCTCCCTGATTTTGCCTCCTTCAATTCCTCTATGGCAGGTTGCGCTGGGCATCAGCTTTGGTGTCGTGATCGGTAAAGAGGTATTCGGTGGTACTGGTAAGAACTTCCTGAACCCTGCATTGACCGGTCGTGCATTCCTGTTCTTTGCATACCCAGCTCAAATGTCTGGTGATGCAATCTGGACTGCTGTTGATGGCTTCTCAGGCGCGACTCCTTTGAGTCTGGCGGCTGCAGGTGGTGTTGACGCTATCCTGGCACAGAACATTACTTGGTTTGATGCCTTTATCGGTAACATTCAGGGCTCTGTGGGCGAGGTATCAACGCTGGCGATTGCCATTGGCGGCCTTGTTCTGCTGATTGCCAAAGTTGCGGCATGGCGCATTGTTGCAGGTGTCTTCCTTGGTATGACGGCAACCGCAACACTGTTTAATCTTATCGGCTCCGATACCAACCCATTATTTGCAATGCCATTCTACTGGCACTTGGTTCTGGGTGGTTTTGCCTTTGGTATGTTCTTTATGGCGACAGATCCAGTATCTGCATCCATGACAAACAAAGGTAAGTGGTACTTCGGTGCACTGATTGGTGTGATGGTTGTTCTGATTCGTGTGGTTAACCCAGCTTTCCCAGAGGGTATGATGCTCGCGATTCTGTTCGCAAACCTGTTTGCACCATTGATTGATAACTTTGTCGTTCAGGCAAACATCAAACGGAGGAAGGCGCGCGATGTCAGCTAATAATGACACTATCGGTAAGACGATTACCGTTACCGTTCTTTTGTGTGTTGTCTGCTCGGTAATCGTATCTGCTGCGGCAGTACTGCTGAAGCCGAAACAGATTGCAAACAAAGACCTGGACCGTAAGAGCAATATCCTTGCTGCTGCGGGTATCAGCGATTCAAGCAAATCAGTTGATGAGCTTTTCTCCCAGATCACTACTAAGTACGTTGATCTGGAGACAGGTAAGTTCACTACGGATGTTCCAGCTAAATATGATGCTAAGAAAGCAGCAAAAGACCCTCAGTTGGGTAAAGCGCTGACTAAAGATGTAGATATCGCTTCTATCAAATATCAGGCGAAAGTAATGCCGGTATATATGGTAGAGAAAGAAGGTAAGATCGAGAAACTGATCCTGCCAGTTCACGGCTATGGCTTGTGGTCTACACTTTACGGTTTCCTGGCACTTGAAGGTGACCTAAACACGGTAGTTGGTTTTGGTTTCTACTCACATGCTGAGACGCCTGGTCTGGGTGGTGAGGTTGATAACCCGAACTGGAAAGCTCTGTGGCCAGGTAAAGAAGTTTACCCAGCAGGCTCTATGGAGCCAGTGATTGGTCTGGTTAAAGGCACTGTAGATACCTCAGGTCCAAATGCTAAGCATCAGATCGATGGTCTTGCAGGTGCGACTTTGACAGCGAATGGTGTAACCAACCTGGTTCAGTTCTGGATGGGTAAAAATGGTTATGCTCCATTCCTGAGCAACCTGAAAGCGGGAGGGGCGTAAGCGATGTCACAAGCTAAAGAAGTACTGAGTAATCCAGTATTCAAGAACAACCCAATCGGACTTCAGGTTCTGGGTGTATGTTCTGCGCTGGCGGTTACCTCAAACCTGAATACTGCGATGGTTATGACCATGGCGGTAATCGCGGTAACAGCTTTCTCGAACTTGTTCGTATCGATCATTCGTAACCACATTCCAGGCAATATTCGTATCATCTGTCAGATGACAATCATTGCATCACTGGTAATCGTGGTTGACCAGATCCTGAAGGCGTTTGCTTATGATGTATCTAAGCAGCTTTCGGTATTCGTAGGTCTGATCATTACCAACTGTATCGTAATGGGTCGAGCAGAAGCGTTCGCGATGAAAAATCCTCCGGGGATTTCATTCATGGACGGTATCGGCAACGGTCTGGGTTACGGTGCGGTTCTGATCTTCGTTGGTTTCCTGCGTGAACTGTTTGGTGCAGGTAAATTGTTTGGTTATGAAGTTCTGCCTTTGATCAATGATGGCGGTTGGTACATGGGTAACGGTCTGATGTTGTTACCACCAAGTGCATTCTTCATCATCGGTATGTTCATCTGGCTGACTCGTACCTTCTATAAAGATCAGGTAGAAGCTCCAGATTTTGAACTGTCTAAGAACACTAAGAAGGAGGCTGTGTAATGGAAGCGTATATCAGCCTTGCCGTTAAGGCGATTTTCGTTGAAAACATGGCGTTGGCGTTCTTCCTGGGTATGTGTACTTTCTTGGCGATTTCCAAGAAGGTTCAAACATCTCTGGGTTTGGGTATCGCCGTAATCGTTGTGTTGGCAATCACAACTCCTGTAAACAACCTGATTTATAACCTGCTGCTGCGTGAAGGCGCACTGTCATGGGCTGGCTATCCAGAAGTGGATCTCAGCTTCCTGGGTTATATCTCATACATCGGCGTAATCGCAGCGATGGTACAGATCCTGGAGATGTTCCTGGATAAGTATGTACCAGTGCTCTACAACTCTCTGGGCGTATTCCTGCCTCTGATCACAGTAAACTGTGCAATCATGGGTGCAGCACTGTTCATGGTTGAGCGTGATTACACTTTCGGTGAGTCCGTTGTTTACGGAATCAGTGCAGGTATCGGTTGGGCGCTGGCAATTACAGCCCTGGCAGGTATCCGTGAAAAACTAAAATACAGCGACGTGCCAGAAGGTCTACGTGGTCTGGGCATCACCTTCATTACTGTAGGTTTGATGTCTCTGGGCTTCATGTCTTTCTCTGGTGTATCGCTTTAATGCCAACATGGTCAACAAAGGAAGGATTAGCCAATGAATGCTGAAATCGTTCTAGGCGTTGTCATGTTTACCGCAGTCGTACTTGTACTGGTTGCGGTAATTCTGGCGGCACGCTCAAAGCTGGTTAGCTCCGGCAATGTAACTATTAGTATCAACAACGATCCTGAGAAATCAGTGACCGTTCCTGCAGGTGGTAAACTGCTGCAGACTCTTGCAGATCAGGGTATTTTCATCCCGTCTGCTTGTGGTGGCGGTGGTACTTGCGCGCAGTGTTCTTGTGAAGTTCACAGTGGTGGTGGCTCTATGCTGCCAACTGAAGAATCACACTTCACTATGCGTGAGGCCAAAGAAGGCTGGCGTCTGTCTTGTCAGGTTGCTGTAAAGCAGGACATGGAAATCGAACTCGAAGAAGAAATCTTCGGTGTTAAGAAGTGGGAATGTACTGTTGAATCTAACCCTAACGTTGCAACGTTCATCAAAGAGCTGACTCTGCGTCTGCCTGAAGGTGAAAACGTTGACTTCCGTGCTGGTGGTTATGTTCAGTTAGAATGTCCTCCTCATGTAGTTAACTACAAAGACTTCGATATCCAGGATGAGTACCGTGAAGACTGGGATAAGTTCAACATGTGGCAGTATGTTTCCACGGTGACTGAGCCTACTATTCGTGCTTACTCTATGGCGAACTATCCAGAAGAGCGTGGTGTTGTTAAATTCAACATCCGTATCGCCTCGCCACCTCCGGGTACTGATTTCCCACCGGGGATCATGTCTTCTTATGTGTTTAACCTGAAGGAAGGCGATAAGATCACTGTATACGGACCATTTGGTGAGTTCTTCGCTCAAGACACTGACAATGAAATGTGCTTCATTGGTGGTGGTGCGGGTATGGCACCAATGCGTTCTCATATCTTCGACATCCTGAAACGTGTTAAAACTGATCGTAAGATCACATTCTGGTACGGTGCACGTTCTCTACGTGAGTCGTTCTACAATGAAGAGTACGACATGCTCCAGGAAGAGAACGATAACTTCGAATGGCACCTGGCTCTATCTGATCCAATGCCTGAAGATAACTGGGATGGTCTGACTGGTTTCATTCACAACGTATTGTACGAAAACTATCTGAAGGATCATGAAGCGCCTGAAGATTGTGAGTACTACATGTGTGGACCTCCAATGATGAACTCTGCTGTAATCCAGATGCTTCTTGATCTGGGTGTTGAGCGTGAGAACATCTTCTTGGATGACTTTGGTGGTTAATACCCATCTGTTTGTCTCTCGACAAACTCCTGAGTGGCCGGCAGTTAAACTGCTGGCCACTTTGTTTATATCTCTTCTATTTCTTACCGGTTGTTTCTCACAAGAGCCTGAGCTTGTTACTCATCAAGGCTTAACAATGGGAACAACATTCACGGTTAAATGGGTTTCTGACCAAGCTTCACAGAACGGTTCGTTGAACAGTGAAATAAATCAGATTCTAAAACGCGTGAATCAGAGCATGTCGACGTACATTTCTGACTCTGAGTTATCTCTCTTCAATCAACTTCCTGCTAATCAGTCAGCTGATATTTCATCAGAGCTCGCTTATGTCATTCGGTTAGGCATGAATATCAGTGAGGCAAGTTCAGGTGCATTTGATATTACCGTAGGGCCGTTGGTAAACCTTTGGGGGTTCGGGCCTGACGGTCGTGTCGTTAAAGTGCCAACAGAGCAAGAGGTTGAATCTACCCGTCAGCGGGTTGGATATCGGTTTATCCAACTGGATGGAAATAAGCTTTCCAAGAAAAAGAACAGTTATGTAGACCTGTCTGCAATAGCTAAAGGTTACGGCGTTGATGCTATTGCGGAACTCTTAGAGAAAAAGGGTATCAATAGTTATCTGGTTGAGATAGGCGGCGAGCTGCGCGCTAAAGGTTTTAAGCCAAATGGTCAGAACTGGCGTATTGCCATCGAATCACCCGTGGCATCAATCGATAGAACGATCCACAGGGTTATAGAAGTAAAAGATGTAGGTATCGCCACCTCGGGTGATTACCGTAATTATTTTGAAGAGAATGGTGTGCGTTTTTCGCATACAATAGATCCAAATACAGCAAAACCAATCACTCACAAGTTAGCCTCAGTCACAGTATTGGCAAAGACCTGTGCAGAAGCGGATGGCTTGGCAACTGCTATGATGGTTATGGGGCCGGATAAGGCTAAAGCATTTGCAGAGAGGGAAGCGGTAGAGGCCTTATTTATTGTGAAGAGTGTAAATGGTTTCGAAGAATTTATGACATCGGGTTTCAGTGATTACCTGGTGCAGTGAGGTTTGATTAATGGCTACAATGATTTTTGCATTTATTTTTCTGATGATCGTAATTGCTGCCATGTCTGTGGGCGTGATTATGGGAAGAAAGCCAATTTCTGGTTCCTGTGGTGGCCTGGCCAATGTAGGTATCGAAGGGAAATGCAGTATTTGTGGTGACGATCCACAAAAATGTGAAGAAGAACAAGAGCGTCAAAGCAAAGAGGCAAATAAAGCCGAGCTGGGTTACGAAGTTAAAAGCTCCGACAAGTAATCGCCATTTGTTTAGGGGCTTAATTTAAATTCTGATCAGAATAAGGCTTAGTCACCTGAGTTTTCTTGACCTTAAATCTAAAGGATTATGATTCGCTAATTCTTTATGTTGTATAAGCTGGTATTATCAAGAAAATGCTAGTGAAACAATAAGATAACGATAATTGATAGGGGATAGTGATGGCGGTATATGACTACGATGTCATTGTGATAGGTTCAGGTCCTGCGGGTGAAGGTGCTGCAATGAATGCAGCCAAAAAAGGCCGCAAAGTTGCAGTTATCGAAGAGCAGGAATCCGTAGGCGGTAACTGTACTCATAAAGGTACTATCCCTTCCAAAGCTCTGCGCCATTCTGTAAAACAGATTATTGAATTCAACACTAACCCTATGTTCCGAGACATTGGGGAGCCGCGTTGGTTTTCATTTCCTAAAGTGCTTAAGCGCGCTGAGAAAGTTATCTCCAGTCAGGTAATGTTGCGTACTAATTTTTATGCACGAAACCGTATTGATGTTTTCTTTGGAGCAGCTGAGTTCCAGGATAAGAATACAGTCCTGGTCAAAGGTGTGGTGACAGGCGATGAAACCCTTAAAGCCAAGAACATTGTGATCGCAACAGGTTCGCGACCATATACCCCGGCTGATATCGATTTCAGTCACCCTCGAATTTATAACTCAGATACAGTACTCAAACTGGAGCATACTCCAAGAACGCTGATCATTTATGGCGCTGGTGTTATCGGATCTGAATATGCGTCCATCTTCAGTGGATTGGGTGTAAAAGTTGATCTTGTAGACGCTCAAAGTCGATTGCTTTCATTCCTGGATGCAGAAATCTCAGATGCGCTCAGTTATCACCTGCGAAACAACGCAGTGAAGATTCGTCACAACGAGACCTATGAAAGTGTTGAAGCAGATGAGCGTGGTGTAACACTGACGCTGAAGTCTGGAAAGAAAATCCGTGCAGATGCATTCCTATGGTGCAACGGACGTAGCGGTAACACTGAGCAGCTGAAGCTTGAAAATATCGGCTTAACAGCCAATAGTCGTGGCCAGCTGGAAGTTGATGAACACTATCGTACCTCCTGTGAAGGCATATATGCTGCTGGTGATGTGGTGGGCTGGCCAAGCCTGGCATCTGCAGCCCTTGATCAGGGACGAGCTGCTGCGGCGGATATGCTCTCTGCTGAAGATTTCCGTTATATCAATGAAGTACCAACAGGTATTTATACCATTCCAGAGATTAGCTCGGTTGGTAAAACTGAAGAAGAGCTGACCAAGGAATGTGTACCTTATGAAGTAGGACAGGCGTTCTTTAAAGATACGGCTCGTGCCCAGATTTATGGTCAGCCAGTGGGTATGCTTAAGATCTTGTTTAATCGTGAATCCTTGGAAATTCTGGGCATTCATTGTTTCGGTGAGCATGCCTCTGAGATCGTGCATATCGGTCAGGCAATCATGGCTCAGGAAGGTGAGGCAAATACGCTTAAGTATTTCATTAATACCACCTTTAACTATCCGACTATGGCAGAAGCCTATCGTGTAGCAGCGATTTCTGGGTTGAACAGAATCGCAAACCTGTAAATTTAAATGATTTTAAAAAAGCCCGCACATTGCGGGTTTTTTTGTGACCGAATTTTAGGCAAAAAAAAGCCCGGTTCTACCGGGCTTTTACTCTAAAGCAAATTACTTAGTTGCAGATGCCAGTGCAGCATTAAGCGTTGCGCTTGGGCGCATTACTTTCTTAACAGTTGCGCGGTCTGCATGGTAGTAGCCATCAAGCTCAGCTGGTTTACCCTGACATTCAGACAGTTCAGCAACAATCTTATCTTCGTTAGCCGTCAAAGCATCAGCAAGAGGTTTGAATTCAGCTGCCAGTTCTGCATCTTCAGTCTGGTTTGCCACTTCCTGTGCCCAGTACATGCCCAGGTAGAAGTGAGAGCCTCGGTTATCCAGCTCACCAGTTTTACGTGAAGGTGATTTGTTGTTTTCAAGAAGCTTGCCTGTTGCAGCATCCAGAGTCTTAGCTAGTACTGCTGCGCGAGGGTTTTCGTTTTTGATACCCACGTCTTCCAGAGAGACTGCCAGTGCCAGGAATTCACCCAGTGAGTCCCAACGAAGGTGGTTTTCTTCTTCAACCTGCTGAACGTGCTTAGGAGCAGAACCACCAGCACCTGTTTCGTACATGCCACCGCCTTTCAGCATTGGTACGATAGACAGCATCTTAGCAGATGTACCCAGTTCCATAATTGGGAACAGGTCTGTCAGGTAGTCACGCAGTACGTTACCTGTTACAGAGATAGTGTCTTTACCACGCAACATACGCTCCATTGAGTAACGGATCGCAGGGCTGTATGACTTAATCAGGATTTCCAGACCGTCTGTATCGTGGTCTTTCAGATACTCATTAACTTTCTTAGTCAGTTCAAGATCGTGTGCACGTTCCTGATCCAGCCAGAATACAGCAGGAGTATCAGACTGACGTGCGCGAGTCACTGCCAGTTTAACCCAGTCACGTACAGGCTCATCTTTAGTCTGACATGCGCGCCAGATGTCGCCTGTCTCTACTTCATGTGACATCAGAACTGTGCCGTCTGCTTTAACAACACGCATTGTGCCTGGTTCAGCAATTTCGTAAGTTTTGTCGTGAGAACCGTACTCTTCTGCTTTCTTAGCCATCAGGCCTACGTTTGGAACGGAGCCCATAGTGGTAGGATCGAAAGCACCGTGAGTTTTACAGAAGTTGATCATGTCCTGATACATACGAGAGTATGTAGATTCAGGCATAACTGCTTTGACGTCAGCAGTCTGACCATTTGCATCCCACATCTTACCGCCATTACGGATCATCGCAGGCATAGATGCGTCAACGATTACGTCAGATGGCACGTGCAGGTTAGTGATACCTTTTGAAGAGTCTACCATTGCCAGCTTAGGGCGTTCTTCGTAGCACTTGTAGATCGCTTCTTCGATCTCTTCACGCTTGGAGCGAGGCAGGCTGGCGATCTTGTCGTATACGCTACCGATACCGTTATTCGGGTTAACACCCAGCTCATCAAACAGTTCACCGTATTGTTCGAACAGGTCTTTATAGAAAACGGTTACTGCATGACCAAATACGATTGGGTGAGACACCTTCATCATGGTTGCTTTAACGTGCAAGGACCACATAACGCCAGTTTCTTTAGCGTCCTGCAACGTTTCTTCAAAGAATTCACGCAGAGCTTTACAGCTCATACGCATAGAATCGATGATTTCGCCTTTTTCCAGAGGCAGTTCTTTTCTTACTTCTACGTCACCGCTCTGGTTAACAAACTCAATGCGAACAGTTTCAGCTTCATCCATTGTTACGGACTGCTCAGCTGAGAAGAAGTCACCGCCATGCATATAATCAGCGTGTGTCTGAGAGGCCTTGCTCCATTTGCCCATGGAGTGTGGGAACTTACGTGCAAACGCTTTTACTGGTTCTGGTGCGCGACGATCAGAGTTACCTTCACGCAGTACAGGGTTTACAGCCGAACCAAGGATTTTAGAGTAACGTGCTTTAACGTCTTCTTCAGTTTCGTTCTGTGGGTCTTCCGGAAAGTCAGGGATGTTGTAGCCCTGAGTTTGCAATTCAGCGATACACGCTTTCAGCTGTGGAATAGAAGCACTGATGTTAGGCAGTTTAACGATGTTAGCTTTAGGGTCCTGAGTCAGCTCACCCAGGAACTTCAAACCGTCTTCAACACGCTGTTCTTCAGACAGGTTTTCAGGGAATGCAGACAGTACACGGCCAGCCAGAGATATATCAGAAATTTTTACATCAATATCTGCAGCTGAAGTGAATGCGCGTACGATTGGCAGAAATGAACATGTAGCCAGAGATGGAGCTTCGTCGGTAAGAGTCCAGTAAATCGTTTGATTCGTTGTAGTCATTGTTATCCCCAAATGTTTTATGGCGGTGCAGCCAAGGGTGTAACTAAAGGTGACTTGTGGTCGCCTTTCTTCTCTATTGTTAACCCGATGGTTGTAATTTCGCGACAGATTATACTGAATTGAGGCACTTAATCCTACGTCTGACCCATGTACTTATGGCTAATATGTTGTGTTTTTACAACTATTTGATTATGAGTTTTTTTGCATTGCGATAAGAAAATGTGATTGCTTTTTAAGAACGAGTCAAAGCTGAAGAATAAGATCGTGATAATTACATTTGTGATGAGGCGTTATGCCGCTAAAATGAGATTAATGCTTGGTGGAGGGCGGTATGAATGAACTGCTAGAAAAACCAGACCCACCTGGTGCGTACGACTGTTGTGAAAGCGGTTGCTCTTCTTGTGTATGGGATTTGTATTACGATAAGCTCAATGAATGGAATCAGCAGCAATCCTTGATAAAGGAACAAGCCGAACAGGAGGCAGGCTCTGATGAGTAAGGTTGTTGATATTTCCTCTCGACAGGAGGAAAAGAAGCATAAGCGTAAGGAAGAAAAGTTCGCAGCTTTACAGAAGCGTTTTGAAAAGGCGCTTCCTACTGAGGAAAATGATCCCAAAAAGAAACTGCTGAATATTTTTAAGAAAAAGAAGTAGGGTGTTTTCTACATAAAAAAACGGGGCCTTCACGGCCCCGTTTTATTTAGTTGCTTATTTTTAGTTGCTTTCTTCTGTCTGAGCTTCCTGACGTTTCCTGACTTCACGAGGATCGTTAGGGGCCCTGCGTGTGCGTCTTTTACGAACAGGCGGCTGAGTAGCGGCATCTTCAGTAACTGTTGCAGCAGTAGCTTGCTCCGGCTGAGTCTCTTCGGTTGAAGAATTTGTCTCGGTAGACGTTTCTGCAGACGTTTCAGCTTCATTTGAGTCTTCAGTAGTTGAAGATTCTTCGGTTGCAGAAGCTGAAGTTTCAACTGTCTCTGCTGGTGCTTCTTCTTTAATCTCAGCTTCCTGGACTTCAGTTGCTTCAGTAGATGATGAGCTATCACCTTCAGGCGTTGCTGAGGCTTCTTCAGTAGCGACTTCAGGGTTTTCTGTAGCGCTGTCAGATTCGGCAGAGCGGTTGTCTTCCAAAGAAGTATCTGTGTCAGTAGGGCTCTCGGTTCCAGAGCTCTGACTCTCGTCCAAAGTTGAAGCAGTATCAGTTTCTGCTTTAGCAGTCACTTCTGCAGCTGGCTCAGCGGGGCTTTCTGTAACCGGTGCCGCAACTTCAGCGACAGGTTCTTGGGCCTGAGGAGCTTCCTGAGTAGTCTCAACTGAAGCCTGTGGCTGGCTTGACGTATTATCAGCCTTGCCCGCTTCAGGTTGAGTATCTGCCTTGGTCTGAACTTCTGTTTGCTCAACAGAAGAGCTTGCTTCTGGTGTAGCTGTTCTTTCAGCAGTTCTTTCGGTATTACGACGGCGGCGGCCTCTGCGACGAGGGTTGCGAGGTGCTGCTTCCTGCTCTTCAGCTACGGTCTCATTTGCCTGTGACTCCTGAGGCTTGCCTGAAGACTTATCAGTATCATTTTTACGTCTACGTCTCTGGCGCTTCGGTTTTTCATCGGAAGCACCAGGAGGCATATCCGGTTCTGGTTTTACAGTGATGATCTCATCATTGTCTTTACGCTGTTTGTTGCGATCATTATCGCGGCGACGGCGTTTGCGACCGGAGTCATTGCGCTCGTTGCGGTCTTTGTTGTTCTTACGTTTTGGCTTTTTGCGCGGTGGAGTCTCTTCCTTCACCTCTTCGACTTTTTCTGCTTCCGCATTGCCGAATATGCCCTTAAACAAACCAAGTACTTTGCTACCAAGAGAAGCAGGCGATTCGGTAGGTTCTGGTTTTGCTTTGATCTCTGTCTTAGCTTCAGCTGCCTGTTCTGGTGCTGGAGTCTTAGGCGCGACGCTTCTTACAGCGGCAACCTCACGTGGTGCAACCTGAGCTTGTGCTGGAGTTGATTCCAGAATGTCATCATCTTCAGTATCTGGCTGCATGTTGTAGCTGACATCGTTTGTTGTAGCTACAGTGTGATCATCACGTAAACGTACAACCTCATAATGAGGTGTTTCCATATTAGGATTTGGTACGATCACAACACGAACATTCTGGCGCAACTCAATGTCATGTACAGCATGACGTTTCTCGTTCAACAGGTAAGTTGCAACGGTTACTGGCAAGATGGCTCTAATCTGAGCAGTGCGATCTTTGCCAGACTCTTCTTCGATAAGGCGAAGAATTGACAGGGCAAGTGACTCAGTATCACGGATAGTCCCTTGTCCACTACAGCGAGGGCAGACAACGCCGCGTGTTTCTGCCAGTGAAGGGCGCAGGCGCTGGCGAGACATTTCGAGCAGGCCAAAACGAGATATGCGCCCCATCTGTACACGGGCACGATCAAGTTTAAGTGAGTCACGAAGACGGTTTTCAACTTCACGCTGGTTCTTAATCGGAGTCATATCGATGAAATCGATAACAACCAGGCCACCTATATCACGCAGTCGCAGCTGGCGAGCAATTTCTTCAGCTGCTTCCAAATTGGTATGTAGGGCAGTTTCTTCGATATCACCACCGCGTGTTGCGCGGGCAGAGTTGATATCAATCGATACCAAAGCTTCTGTAGGATCGATAACGATCGAACCACCCGATGGCAGTGTGACTTCACGCTGGAATGCCGTTTCGATCTGAGTTTCAATCTGGAAACGGTTGAACAGAGGGATCTGCTCTGAATACAGCTTGATCTTGCTCTCATACGCAGGCATTACCTGCTTCACGAAGTTTTTTGCGTCCTCGAAAACTTTCGGGTCGTCAATCAGTACTTCACCGATGTCTGAGCGCAGGTAATCACGTACAGCGCGAATGACAACATTGCTTTCCTGATAAATCAGGAAAGGTGCAGGCTGTTCATCGGAAGCTTGCTTGATTGCTGTCCATAATGTCTGCAGATATTCAAAGTCCCACTGCAGCTCTTCACTGCTACGGCCTACACCTGCGGTACGGACAATGATGCCCATCTGTTTTGGGATGTTTACACCGGAAAGGGCTTCTTTAAGCTGAGCGCGATCTTCACCTTCGATTCTGCGTGAAATACCGCCGGCACGAGGGTTGTTTGGCATGAGGACAAGATAGCGGCCTGCCAGGCTGATAAAGGTCGTCAGAGCCGCGCCTTTATTACCGCGCTCTTCCTTATCTACCTGTACGATAACCTCTGTACCTTCTTCAAGCACGTCCTTGATATTCGGGCGAGAGCCGCGAGTAGGGGGCTTGGTGAAGTATTCTCTTGAGATTTCTTTCAGTGGCAGGAAACCATGGCGCTCTGCACCGTAGTCTACAAATGCAGCTTCCAGGCTTGGCTCGATGCGAGAGATCGTAAAGGCGTTGCCCATCAACAAGGGCGACACGCAACTCTTCAGGTTGAGTTGCGTTGATTAGCATTCTTTTCATGGCGTTCTCTATATGGAACGCTTTTCACGCAGCAGCGCAGACATTAATAATCTGTCTTCTGGACTCTTTTTTCATAATAATCATGCGTTTTCTGATCTTCAGATCAGAAAAATAAGGAACGCTCCTGATCATTCGTTCTCAGAGGAGGTTCGGCCTAGGTCATCCGCATGTTTATTGCGTCAATTTCATTAATACGCAATCGGCGTATTAACCGTCCACGGTAGAGGAAACATCAGCCTATGTATTTCTTCTGTCTAATTGTTGCTGCTTCCTAAGAAACAGGTTCCTGGCTGGTTGTGCGTCTCTACCTCCAACCGATCTTTGGTCCGGCTGGTGAAAAGCTTTCATCAATAATTTTCTATTAATACCGTGGCGCCTCAGATTACTCTGTAAGTGCAAATGGCACTTCGCGCTCTGCTGTTTCAAGGCATTTGAAAAAAGATAAAGCCAACAGCCAACGGCAGCGCTAGAATATAGCAGCTATCAGTAACAGCATCAATTCGCTAAGCAGGTTTTCACTCGATATATGACACAACAAAACAGTTCTGCACCCACTAAGGTTCAGTTCTTAGAGATTTCTGACGGTAATGAAGGGCAAAGAATCGATAATTTTTTGCTGACAAAACTTAAAGGTGTGCCTAAGACTCTGATTTACAAGATTCTTCGTAAAGGCGAAGTACGAGTAAACAAAAAGCGGATTAAGCCAGAATATAAACTGCAAATTGGCGATGTTGTCCGGGTTCCGCCGGTTCGGGTAGCTGAACGTCAAACCCCGGCTCGCATTGGTGCCAAGCTCCTCGAAGAGCTCGAGGCTGCGATTTTATACGAAGATGATGATCTGATTGTTGTAAATAAACCTTCAGGTATTGCGGTGCATGGTGGAAGTGGCATCAGCTTAGGATTAATTGAGTGTTTCAGGCAGATGCGTCCCCGCAGCAACTTTCTCGAGTTGGTTCACAGGCTGGATCGCGATACCTCTGGATGTATTCTTCTTGCCAAAAAGAGAAGTGCTCTCAAATTAATGCACGAATCCCTGCAAAAAAGCACCATTACCAAAATTTATCATGCTTTGGTGATGGGTAGCTGGTCTGAGAGAACTAAAAGGGTGGATGCTCCTTTGCGTAAAAATGAGCTTAAATCCGGCGAGAGAATTGTGAAAGTTGCGGCTGATGGCAAAAAATCCCTGACAGAATTTAAGGTGCTGGAACGTTACGGCAAAGAAGCGACACTGGTTGAGGCCAGACCTATAACAGGGAGAACTCATCAGATTCGCGTTCACTGTCAGTTCTCAGGTCACTCTATTGTTGGGGATCAAAAATACGGCACGGATCAGGATAACGCGGCTATGAAAAGTAAAGGTTTTAACCGCTTGATGCTGCATGCCGCTGAGTTAAGATTCCCTCTGCCTTCAGGTGGACGGAAAGTTGTGGTGGCTCCATTGGATCTATCTCTACAAAAATCACTGCAACAGTTAAAACGGAAAAGTTAACAGGCTTATCAATACATGAGTAACAACGTCACAGAAAAGAATGTTTTTGACACGGCTGACAGATTAATAATGGCAGGTGTCCAGCCCAGTGCAGAATTAATAGCGCAATCACTGGGTGGTGTGGAATCGGAAGTTGATGATTTATTGAGAGAGTGGTGGGGGCTTGTACCTGAGCGCTTGTCATTATCTGTACGCGAGTTTTCTATACCGGATATACCCGATGCCCTGGCAAAATCTTTTTCAGTTATTTGGCAGCAGGCCGTACAGGAAGCGAACAGCGCTCATCAAATAGAACAAAAATACCAGGCTGTGGGTGCTGATGAAGTTAAAAAAGAAGCCGATGAAAGCCTGCAGGCAACAAAAGAGCGTGTTGTCGAACTTGAAGACCGCTTGCGCCAGCAACAGCAGATTCATGAAGAAGCCCTGTCGCAGGTAAAGGGGTTAGAAGCTGAAATTAAGGTGCTCAAAACCAGTTTGGCAGGAGAGACTTCACAACGTAAGAATGAAGAGCAGGCCAGGTTAAACCTGGATCAGGAGCTCACCCT
>JBMYLM010000022.1:0-45259 GCA_049596335.1 Neptuniibacter sp. | reverse complement strand
CCTTAGAGGGGGCTCATGCAAAGCCACCTTCTTTAGAAGGTGGATCTTTACTTTGGAGAATGTGATGCGTGCAGTAATTCTTGATCTGGAGGGGTTGGAAACTTTTGACCTTGAGCCTATACAGCAACAGCTTGATCAGCTTGTGACTTATGACCTTACAGCAGCAGATCAGGTTCTGGAACGTATTCAGGGTTTCGATATTGTGATCACCAACAAAACCCCTTTATCCAGAGAGACGATTATAGGCAGTGACAGTCTGAAATATATCTGTGTGCTGGCTACGGGAACGAATGTGGTTGATAAAGAGGCTGCAGCAGAAGCCGGTATTCCGGTATCAAACTGCGTCGCCTATGGAGTGGATTCCGTGGTTCAGCACGTGTGGTCATTGATCCTGATGCTGCATACCAATCTGGTGGCTTATCACAATGATGTTCAGGGAGGACGTTGGCAACAATCGGGTCAGTTTTGTTTTTTTGACCACCCCATTATTGAATTAAAAGGCCGTACCCTAGGCATTCTTGGTTACGGTAATTTAGGTCAGGGTGTAGCCAGAATTGCAGAAAGCTTTGGTATGAATGTGATTATTTGTGAGCGAATAGGTTCTTCTGGAACGCCGGGACGCGTTTCATTTGAAAAGTTTATTAAACAAGCCGATGTGATCAGCCTGCATTGCCCACTTACAGATGCAACAGCCAACCTGTTTACCGCCGGAACCTTCCAACATATGAAGAGCAGTGCTTTTCTGGTTAATGCGGCCAGAGGTGGAATCGTGAATGAATCTGATCTGGCTGAAGCTCTGCGATCAGGTGATATTGCTGGAGCTGCAACAGATGTTTTGACCGAAGAGCCGCCAAAGTATGGCAATGTATTGCTGGATTCTTCCATCCCTAATCTGATTGTGACCCCACATATTGCCTGGGGCAGTGCTGAAGCCAGAATGAGAATTATTGATCAAACTGCCGAAAACATTCGTGCGTTTAAACAAGGTAAATTGTTACGCAGCGTTTAACCCGGATATTTCATGAAGGCACTTTGCATCTCTCTGAAAGATTCACTTGATGGGAGTTGCTGTTTATATAAGAAAATCGCACTATTTAAGCTGATCGGATTCTTGCCTTCGCAGGAATGGTGTTTTTCAATTAGATCTGTAACTTTTTAAGAACGTCATCCCAGCGAAAGCTGGGATCCACACACCCAAACGAAGCAACATAATTCTGACGAAAGCACCAAGGAGGGTACTTCGCAGAAAGAATGGCCTTGTGATTGGGCTTTCTGCTTATATTAGAAAGTCACACTATGTAATCTGGTTACGCTGATTGGATTTCTGAAAAAAACTGACGTTGCATCTGATCCGATCTCTCTTCAGCCATGGAGTAATCACGGCCTGGAGAAAGACAGAAATACCTGCTTAGCCAGATTTCCCAGAAATTCCGATCCTTCATTAAATATCCGGGTTAAGTGGCCGCTAAAAGGGGCACTCAGCATTGAATTCCACCCAATTGCTGGTGACTGGATGGGGGAAGCCCAGATATTCTGCATGTAGCAATAATCTAGGGGATGCAGCAATCTGGTCAGGTTTGGCGTAAAACCGGTCACCAATGATGGGATGCCCCATCGATTGCATATGAACTCTGAGCTGATGTGAGCGACCCGTAACAGGGGTGAGCTCCATGCGGGTTCCTAACGCTGTTTCCTCAACTTTCCGCCAGTGGGTTAGAGCAGGTTTTCCCTGTTCAAAGTCGACAATTTGTAATGGGCGGTTCTCCCAGTCGCACCTGAGAGGCAGTTCAACGCTGCCCTCAGATTCTCCAATACTACCTGCTACGATTGCCTTATAGCGTTTACTGGTATCCCGGTTCTGAAATGCAATGCTTAATGCACGTTGTGACTCCAGAGTGAGCGCCAAAACCATGATGCCCGAAGTTGCGTAATCGAGGCGATGAACAACCCTCGCAGTTGGGAACTTCTGCTGAACTCTTCTCCAGAGACAGTCCTGTTTTTCAGGCCCTTTTCCTGGGACTGATAACATATCAGCGGGTTTGTTTGCGATGACCAGGCTGTCATCGGAAAAAATAATTTCAGGCATTTTTATTCACAAACAGCATCATAGATTCCACATGCGAAGTGTGTGGGAACATATCCATTACGCAGAACTTCTTCGCGATATAACCCTGCTTAACGAGCTCCGCACCGTCGCGGGATAAGGCCGCCGGATTACATGAGATGTAAAGAATCATCTCAGGGTTATGGCCCTGTAACTGCCTGATAACTTCGAGTGCGCCAGTACGGGGAGGATCCAGAATGATTTTATTGAAGCCTTGTTTATACCAGGGTAATGCAGCCAGATCCTTACTCAAGTCAGCCCGGTAAAACTCACAATTTGAAAGGTGGTTTCTGGTAGCATTTTGGTTTGCCCGGGTTACCATCTCCTCTACACCTTCCACACCCACAATGGACGCTACGTTTGGCGCTACGGGCAGAGTAAAGTTACCAACACCACAGAAAAGATCGAGTATCCGATCACTGTTGGATAAATCCAGCCAGTTAATCGCACGTTCAATCATCAGCTCATTAACAGCGTTATTAACCTGAATGAAGTCGCCCGGTTTAAAGCTAATTACAGATTCAGAGCAGTTCACTTTGTAATAGAGCTCTGAGTTGTCTGATACTGGGGTAACTTCGTTGCCATTATCGATGAATAAACAGAAGTTGTTCGTATCAGCCAGAACTTTTAGCAGGTCTTTCAGGTTGTCACTGAGTGGTTTTTTTACCCTTAAGGTAAAGGCACCCTGATTGTCGGCCAGACTCAACTCAGCGTGGGTAATAGTTTTGAAATTATCTTCGGTTTCAAGTATCTCTGAAAGGCCACCGAGGATTGCATTCAGGGGTTTAGCTAATACCGGGCACCGCTCAATTGCAGTCAGCTTATTACTGCCACGTCGGCGAAAACCTACAATCGCACGGCCATCTTTCGATAGCTGGTTGATACCGATTCGGCAACTTCTTCGGTACTCCCATTCTGGGCTGACCAAAGGTTCAAGAACCGCTTCAGGCTGGAAACCGCCCAGACGCTGTAACTGATCAACTACAAGGTTTTGTTTGGTTTGAATCTGTTGGTCGTGCGCTAGGTGTTGCAGATCACAGCCACCGCATTGACCATAATGTGGACATTTTGGAGTCACACGATCTGCAGCTGCTTCGATAATCTCTGTACAAGTAGCCTCATCAAAACGCCGATGCTTTTGTGTTACGGAAAAAGCAACGGTTTCTCCGGCTAAAGCTCCCTCAATAAACAGTGTTTTACCATTCACTTTGGCTACGCCACGGCCTTCGTGGCTTAAGCGCTCTACTGTGATCGAGGAGGGGTAATCATCCACAGTTTTTTTAGATGATTTTGTCTTTGGCCTTTGAGAGAAGAGGCTGTTTTTTCGTTTCATTGTTACACCATTAAATTGATGTGGGCGATTTTAGCAGAGTTACACAGTTTTCTTGTCGGAAATTTCAATTATCAGTAGCTGTAACTGACAGGAATTAATTAAACTGTATGGAAATGTGTCAGGGGCCTTTTTTGAGCCCATGAAGTAATTAAGGTAATAGCAGCGAATGATCAAAGAGCATGATTTTGCCCCGTTTGTAAGAATTCTTGGCAAAGGTAAAAGCGGTACCCGTTCTTTAACTCGGGAAGAGGCTGAGCAGGCAATGGGTATGATACTGGATGGCAAAGTCAGACCAGAGCAGCTCGGTGCGTTCCTGATGTTATTGCGAGTTAAAGAAGAAGCTCCTGAAGAACTTGCTGGTTTTGCCGATGCTGTGAGGCAGCGATATGACTCCGATCTTCAGCTCAATGTAGATCTTGATTGGTCAACCTATGCGGGTAAAAAGCGCAGGCATACCTGGTACTTGCTGGTAGCACTATGCCTTGCTTCCCATGGTTACAAGATCTTTATGCATGGTTCCAGAGGGCATACACCGGGACGGATCTATGTTGAGGATATGCTGTCCCTGTTTGGTCTTGAGGCATGTTCAGACTGGCAGCAAACAGCTGATGAAATAGAGCGTTTGGGTTTTGCGTATATGTCTGTTGATCAATTCTGTCCGCCCTTAGGAGAGATTATTCAGCTGCGCCCAGTGCTTGGATTGCGTTCGCCTGTTCACACGCTCTGCCGAATGCTCAACCCCGCACATGCACCTGCCAGTATTGATGGTGTATTCCACCCGCCATATGGTCCTATGCACCAGAAAGCTGCCCAGCTATTAGGTATTAAACGTAACCTGACCATGAAGGGTGATGGTGGTGAGGCAGAAATCAGGCCAGATACAGAATGTCTTCTACAGTGGGTTATCGATGGAGAATTGTCCGAATATGAATGGCCACGTATCGTCGAGAAGCGCTTTGTAAAAGAAGATGAATTACCCGCTCAAACACTGGTTGATATGTGGAAAGGAGAGGAGCACCACGAATATGGTTATCAGGCCGTTATTTCAACATTGGCTGTCACACTGCGATTAATGGGTGATGGTGCGGATAACCAGTCCCTATTGGAAAAGGCCAAAACACTTTGGGCAGAGAGAAAGGTTGATGCCTTTTCTAACTCCTAGTCCCTTCGGAGTTTATCTGAAACTGCGATCGGTGAAGGGAAGTTAAATATCACCACATAACTGGATAATAGGAATGTAAGAATGGCGGTGGCCTGAATTACATGAGAGGCTTCCTCACCAATCATCGCTGCGCCCGCTGCGATGTAAGCGATAAGTAACGAAAATTCACTAATTTGCCCTAATCTGAATCCAACCTCCCAGCCTAGCTGGGGGGACTCACTGATTCTGCTTAACAAGAAGCGGAAGATCAGGGGTTTCAGCACCAGAACCAGTATTGCAAGAATAATAGCTGGAACAGCAATCAGGCTGACTAATCCAAGATTAAAGCTTGCCCCAATCGAGAAGAAAAACAGGATAAGGAAGAAATCCCTTAACGGTTTCAGGCTGGTGGCTATGTACTGTGAAATCGGGCTGGTTGCTACAGATACACCTGCGACAAAAGCACCAATTTCAGCAGATAGTCCGGCGAGGTTGGCAATTTCAGCCAGACCGAGACACCAACCTATTGCCAGCAGGAATATGTATTCATGAAAACGGTCGAACTTCTGGATCAGTTTCAGGAGTACATATTTTACGAAGATAAAGGCTCCTCCAATGATCAGAGGTAGTGCAACCAGTGTGGTTGCAAACTGGGCCATTGTGTCACTTTGAGTGCCCGCTTCATTTGCACCGCGATAACGTCCTGGAGCAGCAGAAGGCCGACAACTAATTCCCCGGTATGACGGTGGTGCAATACAGTAGTTGGCAGGAGTTTAATGCCAATGATGGTACTGGAGAACATCACCGCAATACCGATGATCATATTTTCTGTCTGTGTATATCCAAACAGATATCCCACACTGTAGCCGATGATAAAGAACAGAATAGAGCTACCAATGGCTACCAGAGTGGCTTTCCTGAGCATTTGTACCAAATGTGATGGCTGCATATCCAGGCCAAGAAGGAAGAGCAGAAAAATAATACCAATATGGGAAATGTCAGAAAGCAGTTGGGTGTCAGACACCATACTGAGTCCATAAGGACCTAGCAGAGCACCAAGGACAATATAAGCAACCAATAACGGCTGACGGGTGTACAAGGCTATAGATGCAACGACTGCCGCACCTGTAAAAATCAGAAAAAATGAGAAAACCAGTGATTGTTCCAAATTACCTAATCCCTGTACTTTATCTCATTACAAAATACCAAGAAGATCCCCGGCATTCTAGAAAGAAACTTCAGATTTCTATTTTTAACCAGTGTCGCTGTTTCCAGATAGCGATGAAAACAACGGAAGAAAGGGTGCGATGGATCAGTTGTACGATCCAGATACCCAAAATTCCAAAACCAAGATAGGGTCCAACAAACCAGGCCAGGGGCAGATAGAAAAGCCACTGACTACAGCCAGTTATGATCAGAACATTACGCCCGTCTCCAACTCCCAACAGAGATTGTGCCAGCACAATCGCCGCTGCATCCAGAATAATGGCTATTGCAGTGAGCTGTAATGGCAGTATCGCAGTTTCAATAACCGGTTGTGTTTGCAGAAAAATGTTGAGTATAAATTCAGGAGCGATAAGAAGAGGAATACTCAGTAAGCTTATGCCACCCATAGCAACGACGATTACATCCCAGCCGTATTGAAGGGCTTTTGCAGGGTTCTGCTCTCCCAGCGCGTGGCTGACTAGAGTTGTAGATGCAACCCCAAAACCGACAGCTGGCAGTATTAGAAAAAGAGACAGGTTTATAAGTACATGAGCAATCGCCTGATCTTCAGTTCCAATCTGGCTGATGGTCCACATAAGCACACATATGGCGAGCGAAAATAATACCTGTTGCATGGAATTAGGGATTGCAAGACGTAGAACACTGGATACGGGCAATCGGGTCAGATCAAAGAGTTTTAGGCCCTTTAAGCGGGTATCTTTATAGACCAACCAACCATTTAAATAAGCACCCGAGAAGAGGGCAATGGCTGTGCCTAAACCAGCTCCCGGAGCGCCTAACAGAGGTAGACCGGCATAGCCAAAAATCAGGCAATAGCTAACAGCAATATTCAGCAGATGGGTGAAAATAAGGACCTTGAAATAGGTTACAGGCCTTTGGGTACCATTCCACCAACCACGAAATGACAGGTTCATAGCAATGGCAATCATTGCCGCTGTTCGATAATCAAAGTAATCAACAGCAATATTCTGAACAGAATCTTTAGTGGTCATTGTTGCAACAAGCACTTCTGAAAACTGAATGAACATAAAGCTCAAAGGCAGAGCGAAAAGCATGGCTACGAGAATGCCAACAAACACGGGTTGAGTGCTTTGATTACCTCGCCCTTGACCTTGGCGGCGAGCAACCAGGGTTTGTACTGCTGAAGAGAGACCCAGAATAAGGCTAATGGCAACAAAGTTTGCGTAACTACCAATGCCTACACCGGCCAGGGAGGCTTCTCCCAACTGACCCACTAATGCCGCATCAATCAGGTTTAGGACGCTCTGTGAAAGCATACCGCCAATTATAGGCAGACCTAAACCGATAATGGTTTTGTATCGTTGCAGCGCTGGCATCAGATTAGCTCAGAAAAAAGGAAGGCGGATTTTAGCAGAAGTTTGTTAGCTAAGTGAGTCAATTAAAGTTGATGATCAGTTTGAGGTTGATTAATAACTGAGCAATTTACTCGGGATTTGAACGGGTGTATCCTATAGCCTTTAGAGAAAGCTTGCATACAGGGCATCGTATGAACATTACTGTTACAGAAACAGCTGAAGACTATCTGTTAGAACTACTAGACAAACAAGATGTTGAGGGCATGGCCGTGCGCATGTTTGTGACCCAGCCTGGTACCTCATACGCAGAAACTTGCCTGGCTTATTGCCGTCCAGATGAAGTCATTGAAGATGATGAAATACTGGAACTGACCAAATTACGCTTTTATATCGAAAAAAACAGCGTTCCATACCTAGAAGAAGCGCATGTGGATTTTGCAAAAGATCGCATGGGTGGCCAACTGACGATCAAGGCTCCGAACTCAAAAGTGCCAAAAGTATCTCCAGACAGCCCAATGGATGAGCAGATTAACTACATACTTTATTCAGAGATCAATCCAGGTCTTGCTTCCCATGGCGGTGAAGTAAAACTAATGGAGTTGGTCGAAGAAGATGAGGGTTACATCGCTGTTTTGCAGTTTGGTGGTGGTTGTCAGGGTTGCAGTGCTGTCGATATGACGTTGAAAGATGGCGTTGAAGCGACTCTGGTTGAAAAGATTCAAGGGCTTGTAGGTGTTAAAGACGTGACAGATCACTCTGTCAGGGAAAATGCTTATTTCAAGTAAGCTCTAAAAGTACGAACGAAAAATAAGGGAGGGTTTCCTCCCTTATTCGATTGTCTGATTTCTAAGATCCTGCTTTAAGCTTAAAGAACGCGGAAGTATCATTCCTCAAAACGTGACTTTTCTTTTTAAGCTCTTGGTTGCAATTGAATTATTCATCCCCATGTAATCAGAATCGCGTTTTTAATTATTTCCCGCAGGACACCGCGGATCTGCTTTACGAGGCTTATGCATCATGACGCAATACGACGAATCTCAAATACAGAAATTTGAGCTACCGGTTTTACCTCTCAGAGATGTCGTGGTTTATCCACACATGGTTATCCCTTTGTTTGTTGGTAGAGAAAAATCTATTGAAGCGCTTGAAGCAGCAATGGCCGGCGATAAAGAGATTTTGCTGGTTGCGCAGAAAAATGCTTCAGATGATGAGCCTAATTCTGATGATCTGTTTGAAGTAGGTACTGTAGCCAGCGTGTTGCAGATGCTGAAACTGCCTGACGGCACCGTAAAGGTACTGGTCGAAGGTGATTATCGCGCAACCATTCACGATCTAAGCGAAGAAGAAGGTTTCTTTACCGCTGAAGCATCTGTTCTATTAATCGAAGAACTGTCAGATGCTGAGAACGAACTGTATAAGAGAACCGTTCTGGAACAGTTCGAACGCTTTGTTCAGGTCAACAAAAAGATACCTTCTGAAGTACTTTCTTCTCTACAGAATATTGATGATGTGGGGCGCCTTGCTGATACGATTGCTGCCCACATGTCTCTCAAACTGGAAGAGAAACAACAAATTCTTGAGATGCTCAGTAACAAAGAGCGCCTCGAACATCTCATGGCTCTAATGGAGTCTGAAATTGATCTGGTTGAAGTGGAAAAACGCATCCGCGGCCGGGTTAAAAAGCAGATGGAAAAGAGTCAGCGTGAGTACTATCTGAACGAACAGATGAAAGCGATCCAGAAGGAGTTGGGTGACCTGGATGAATCCGGCACCAACGACATGGATGAGCTTAAAAAACGCATTGCTGATGCAAAAATGCCTCAGGAAGCGTTTGATAAAACTATGGCTGAATACAACAAGCTGAAGATGATGTCTCCGATGTCTGCTGAAGCAACCGTTGTACGTGGTTACATCGACTGGATGTTGCAGATTCCGTGGTCGAAACGCTCTAAAGTTCGTCACGATATGAAACGTGCGGAAAAAGTTTTGAACCAGGATCACTTTGGTCTGGAAGAAGTTAAAGACCGCATCCTTGAATATCTAGCGGTGCAGAAGCGCGTTAAAAAACTCAAAGGCCCAATCCTCTGTCTGGTTGGCCCTCCAGGCGTAGGTAAGACCTCACTGGGTCGTTCTATTGCCCGTGCCACTAATCGTGAATATGTACGTATGGCGTTGGGTGGTGTGCGTGATGAGGCTGAGATCCGAGGTCACCGCAGAACTTATATCGGTTCGATGCCAGGCAAATTGTTGCAGAAAATGGCGAAAGCGGGCGTGAAAAACCCTCTCTTCCTTCTGGATGAAATCGACAAGATGGGTATGGATCAGCGTGGTGATCCATCCTCTGCACTTTTGGAAGTGTTGGATCCAGAACAGAATAACAGCTTCAACGATCACTATCTGGAAGTCGATTACGACCTGTCTGATGTGATGTTTGTGTGTACCTCTAACTCAATGAATATCCCCGGTCCCCTGTTGGACCGTATGGAAATTATTCGAATTCCGGGTTACACCGAAGATGAAAAGCTAAACATCGCTCGAAACTATCTGGTCGAGAAACAGTTCAAGAACAATGGCCTTAAGAAGGGTGAGGTAGAGATTGCTGACGATGCAATCAAAGGGCTTATCCGTTACTACACGCGTGAAGCCGGTGTGCGTGGTTTAGAGCGTGAGATCGCAAAACTATGCCGTAAGGTCGTAAAAGAGCTAGCACTGAGCAATGCTACCCAAAAACCAGTTGTGATCGGTGAAGAACAACTGGAGCATTACAGCGGTGTACGCAAACATAACTTTGGTATTGCTGAGGAGCAGGATCAAGTAGGTCTTGTCACCGGCTTGGCCTGGACTCAAGTGGGTGGTGATATCCTGAGTATTGAAACTGCTGTAGTTCCTGGCAAAGGTCGTCAGGTAACTACTGGTAGTCTGGGTGATGTGATGAAAGAATCGATCCAGGCAGCTCTGACAGTGGTTAGAAATCGATCTGAGGCTCTTGGTGTTCCAAGTGATTTCCATGAGAAACAGGATATCCATATCCACGTTCCAGAAGGTGCTACACCAAAAGATGGTCCAAGTGCTGGTATTGGAATGTGTACTGCTTTAGTATCGGTCCTCACTAACATTCCAGTAAAAGCTGACGTTGCAATGACGGGTGAAATCACCTTGCGCGGACAGGTTTTACCCATCGGTGGTTTGAAAGAAAAGCTTCTTGCAGCGCATCGCGGCGGCATTAAAACTGTGATTATCCCACAGGAAAATGAGCGCGATTTAAAAGAAATTCCTGACAATATCAAAGCAGATCTCGATATTAAGGCCGTTAAATGGATTGATGAGGTGTTGGACATCGCATTGAAATATCCGCCAAAGCCACTGGAAAAAGATGAAGATGAGGTTGTGTCAAATAAAGAAAAAACCTCAAAAACTGAGCAAGAGCAAATAAAGCCACATTAGAATTCATCAGGGGTAGAAAGTTGTTGATGTTGTCTTGACACCGCTTTCTACCGCTTGGTATAAATGCCTGACCATCTTGCTGGGCATGGATAACGGAACAACTTAAAAATAATGATCTATTAAAGGGGAACAACGTGAATAAGTCTGAACTGATCGACGCTATCGCAGCTTCAGCCGACATTCCTAAAGCAGCCGCAGGTCGCGCGCTTGATGCTACTCTGGAAGCGGTAACTGGTGCACTTCAGAATGGAGATTCTGTAGCACTTGTAGGTTTCGGTACATTTTCTGTAAAAGAGCGTGCTGCTCGTACAGGCCGCAACCCGCAGACTGGCAAGCCAATTGAGATTGCCGCTGCAACACTGCCAACTTTCAAGCCTGGTAAGGCTCTGAAAGACGCAGTAAACAAGTAAGATCTGATCGCGTCACGATCTTACTTACGGGAGTGGTAGTTCTTTGAACTACCCGACTGTCTTTAGGGGGAAGGGCAGTCACGGGTTCGAGTCCCGCATGGAGCGGTAGTTCAGTTGGTTAGAATACCTGCCTGTCACGCAGGGGGTCGCGGGTTCGAGTCCCGTCCGTTCCGCCAAACAAATTAGAAGTATTTGCTCCAATAACAAGTAAAAAACTTCGAAGTTATGTAAAGGCGCATTCTCAGAGAATGCGCTTTTTTTGTGTTTAAAATAAGCCAGGGGTTAAGAGGCACAATGCTACAGTCCATTCGCGATAACTCACAGGGTATCGTCGCTAAAATCATCGTTGGTTTGATTGCAGTTACTTTTGCGTTGTTTGGAGTTGAGTCACTTGTAAGTTTAACCGCCAGCAGTAACGCACCGGCAACGGTTAATGGCGAAGAGATTTCTCAGCAGGAGCTGTATCAGGCGGTACAACTTCAGCGCAGGCAGATGCTGAACCAGATGGGCGATAACGCAGACCCATCTTTGTTGGATGATAACCTGATCAGTAATATGGTTCTTGATAGTCTGATCGAACAGCGCATCCTTGTTCAATCTGCAGAAGATCAGGGTCTGGTTTTTTCAGACAACATGATCGACCAGATGATTCTGGCAACAAAAGAATTTCAGCAAGATGGCCAGTTCAGCCGTGAACAGTTTGAAATTACTCTCCGAAATGCGGGTATGACTCCACTGTCCTTCCGAAGCCTGATCAGAAAAGAAAAACTGACCGAACAGGAAAGAATTGCTTATATGCTTTCGGCATTCAGCCTGGAAAGTGAGCTGCAGCATGTGGCAAATCTGGACAGTCAGAAACGCGATATTCGTTATTTCATCATTGATGCTGAACCAGTAAGAAATACAGCGGTCGTTTCAGATCAGGAACTGGATGATTACTACCAGAGCAACAGTGGTCAGTTTATGACTAATGAGCAGGTAGCAATTGAATATCTGCTGCTGGACCGTGAAAAAATTGCTGAAGGCATTAACGTTTCAGTTGATGACCTGGAAACTGCTTATCAGACCATGGTGGATAACTACCAGTCTCAGGAGCAAAGGCATTCTGCTCACATTCTGATTGAGGTTTCTGAAGATCAGGATGATGCATCTGCCAAAACTAAGATCGAAGAAATTGCAGCGAAGCTGGCAGCAGGTGAAAGCTTTGAAGCATTAGCCCAGGCGGAATCAAATGATTCTCTTTCAGCTGAAATGGGCGGTGATCTTGGCGTCAATGAAAAAGGTGTATTCTCTCCTGAATTCGAAGACGCTTTATACAGCCTGGAAAAAGGTGCAGTGTCTGAACCTGTGAAAACAGAATTTGGTTATCACCTCATTAAACTACTGGATATTGTTGAGAGTTCAGTTCCTTCATTCGAAGAAGCTAAAGCAGACCTCACAGCTGACATTCTGAATCAGAAATCAGAAGAGGAATATGTTGCTCAACTGGAACAGCTTGCAGACATTTCATTCTCCTCCGGTGACCTGGCTGAACCTTCTGAAGTTCTGGGTCTGGAAATACAGAAAACTGATCTGTTTGGCCGTACCGGAAATGAAGATCTTGTGACATCTAACCCTAAGGTGTTGGCAGTTGCATTTGATCAGGAGTTGATCAAAGAAGGTTTAAACAGCACACCAGTGGAACTGGATTCTGGTCGTTCATTGGTATTGAGAGTTGTTGATCATCAGTTGCCGCGTGAGAAATCCCGTGATGAAGTGACTGATGAGATCAAAGCTATTTTGCTGGAATCTACAGTTGCAGATGAGCTGAATAAGGTTGCTTCCAGTGCGGTTGAGAAGCTTAAACAGGGCGAACAGATTGATGCTGTGAGTGCTGGCACAGAGGTCATTACAGTTGAAGGTCAGGCGCGCCGAGGTGGAACAACACCTAAGGAGATTATTGAGGCCGTATTCAAGATGCCTAAGCCAGATTCGGGTTCAAGTTTTGCAACTGTTTCGCTATTGGATGGCAGTGTTGCAGTAGTTGCATTGGATAAAGTTACTTCCGAATCTCCGCAATTGGCTGCAGAAGAGCAGCAAATGATGAGGATGGTATTGGGTAACCGTCAGGGTCAAACTGATTACCAGGATCATCTCAACCAATTGCGAAGTAAAGCGGAAATCGAAAAGCTATAAACTATAAAAACCACCTTCGGGTGGTTTTTTTATTCATGCAGCTGTCAGTTGTTGTTCTTCCAGAGCAGGAGAGCTTACAGTTGAAAAGACCTCTATAAGCTGTGGGTCGATTAATTGACTGGTTGGTGTAATTGTTTTTCTTTCCCATGGAATAAAACCAAAATACCAACAGCGCCAAAAGTTCACACTGGCCTGAGGGTTTTCTGCAAGCAATTGCCTAAAGGTTTGCACTTTTCCAATCTCAATACCGAGTGCCTCTTTAAACGTTAGGTAAACAAACTTCGAACAAAACTGCCGCTCTGAATCGAAATTGAAGCCCAGATGATAAAAACGACCCATACGTTTCGATGCCACCTGTTTTAATCTCAATATCTGTTCTGGTTGCAGTGTGTCGCTGAGACGTTTGATACACACTTCAGAGTTCATTGTGCGGGAAAGAAATTTCCGTAAAGAGCAGCGTTTTACAGTGGGTACCGCACTTTCCAACACAAACCACTGATTTTCTTCTTTTACCACAAAGCCAACATGAGATGTCCAACTGCCCGTTCCCTGAGCCACCTGGCGGTATAAGGGGCTATTGATGGAAATAAAAATGATATCGCCTTCTTGTAAATTATTGGAAACTTGTAACTCAAGTTGGTCTAATTGACTGGTTTTCATAGATGCTCCGTTTCTCGATGTAATGTTGGTTAAGTATTAATTTGAGCATCTGAAAACCCTAGTCTTGTGCATAAGGTTTTGTATTTTGATACTAAAAGGCGTGGTTTTTACTATTGAGAGGCTTGGATGAAGATATTACTGCTTTCAGCTTATGATGCTGAAAGTCATAGATACTGGTGGCAAGGTTTGAAGTCCCATTTACACGAACATGAATGGACAGTGCTGACACTTCCTGCTCGATATTTTAGTTGGCGTATTCGAAGTAACTCTTTAACCTGGGCTTATACCCAAACAGATTTACTAAACCAGAACTATGATCTTATTCTGGCAACCTCAATGACAGATCTTTCAGCTTTGAAAGGATTTGTGCCCTCACTAGCTAAAACACCTTCAATTGTATATTTCCATGAAAACCAGTTCGGATACCCAGGGTCGGGAAAAGAGTTTAAATCGGTTGAACCAAAAATTTTAAATTTTTATACGGCCTTAGCTGCAGATATGGTCCTATTCAATAGTGAGTATAATTCGCAAACCTTTTTCACAGGGTTAGAAAAACTTTTAAAGAAAGTGCCTGATCTTGTCCCACCAGGGGTTGTAGGAGTTTTAAGGAATAGAACAAAAGTGCTTCCGGTGCCTATCAACCAGTCCCAGAATCATAGCGATAGATCAGAGGGTAGATTCAATATAGTCTGGAATCACAGATGGGAATACGACAAAAATCCAAAGTTATTACTGGATTCAATGCAGCGCTTAAGAGAAGTTACTGATGAATTTACCCTTCATGTCGTAGGTAGGAAATTTCGAACAGTGCCAGATGAGTTTGATTTAATAAAAGAAAATCTGGCTGAAAACATAGGCCATTGGGGGTATTTAGAAAATAAGAGTGCGTATCAAAATTTACTCGACAAAGCAGATGTTGTTTTATCAACAGCAATCCATGATTTCCAAGGTGTTGCTGTACTTGAAGCAGTTGCCGCAGGAGCTGTTCCAGTGGTCCCAGATCGACTTGCTTACAAGGAGTTATTCGAAGAGAAATACAGGTATAGTGAGGGTGATGGTGAAGCTAAAGGTATAGCTAATAAATTATTACAATTAATGGAGCTGAAAAAAACAAGTGGATTGAATAGCCCGGATATAAGCCACCTCTCCTGGGAACGATTAATACCTGAGTACGAAAAGCTGTTTCAATCAGTAGCTTCTCCCAGTAAGTAAAGTGTACACATCTTCGAATTGATCTTTCTCAAGAACTCCAAATAAGCTTTCTGTATACTGACCTCTTTCTCATAAATCATAAGAATGCAAAGATGAATACTCGCTACGATATCGTGATTGTGGGTGGTGGCATGGTCGGTGCTGCTATTGCTTGTGCTCTTGGTGGCAGCCAACTTTCGGTTGCGGTTCTTGAACACAGATATCCAGCGGAGTTTGAACCTGATCAGCCCAATGATTTGCGTGTGTCGGCGATCAGTGTTGCTTCGCAGAATATCCTGAAAATGGTTGGAGCCTGGGAAGGTATTCAGAGTCGCCGAAGTTGTCCTTATCGCCGTATGAAAGTGTGGGAATACAGTGAAGGCTCCGCTGCTACAGAGTTTGTATCCGATAATATTGGGCACGACTATCTTGGTCATATTATCGAGAACAGAGTCGTTCAGTTAGGGTTACTCGAACGGCTCAAAGAATTTGAAAATGTCGATCTGATCTGCCCGGCTACAATCACGGATATCGATTATTCACCCGGAAGCAGTTTGCTGCGATTAAGTGATGGTTCCGAATTAATCGGAAAGCTTCTTATTGCTGCAGATGGTGGTGAATCAAAAGTAAGGCAAGCCGCTGGAATCGGGGTTCATAAGTGGGACTATGAACAGCATGCTTTGGTTGCATCAGTTACAACGGCTTATCCGCAACAGGATATTACCTGGCAGCAATTTACCCCAACGGGGCCACTGGCGTTTTTGCCTCTTTGCGGAAACAATGCTTCGCTTGTTTGGTATAACACACCGGATAATGTTAACCGTCTGATGTCGATGGATGATGTGTCATTTATGGATGAGTTGACACGTACCTTCCCTGAGTGTCTGGGCGAAATTGATCAGTTACTGACTCGCGGATCTTTTCCACTGCGCAGACAGCATGCACAACATTATGTAGCGGAAGGGATTGCTTTAGCAGGAGACTCTGCGCATATGATCCATCCTTTAGCTGGGCAGGGTGTTAATATCGGACTTTTGGATGCGGCCGCTTTGGCGGAAACCATTCTGAATGCTGATAAAGAAGGGCGGGATTATGTATCAGTGCCAGTTCTTAGAGAATATGAAAAACAGCGCAGAACTCATAACCTTGTGATGATGCAGGCTATGGATGCTTTTTATCGCGTCTTTAGCAATGAACACCTGCCGTTAAAACTTGCTAGAAATATAGGTTTGGGTTTGGCTGGTAGACTTAAACCAGCTCAGAATAAAGTGATGCAGTTTGCCATGGGGCTTGAAGGGCCTTTACCATCTTTAGCTAAACTGCAGTCGATCTGAAGTTGAGGTGGTATTTTGGTAAGTAAGGTATCAGCTTTATCCGATAGGTATTTTCTTCAAGCAATTGAACCGTTATTGAAACAGTGTAAATTACCTTTTTTCTTTTGTCGCAAGTTCAAAGCTCAAGCTCTGAAACTTCACCAAGAGAATGCACCGCATATTAAAAGATTAAAAGCGCTGCTTGAGTTGTTGGGTGAACGATCTTTTAGATGGGATAAAGGCTCAGAGCAGTTAATTTCTGAAGGTAAGGAACCCGATACAAAGGCATTGCTTACCCTATTCATAGAAAACTCGGCATTCAATACATACCGTTTTTATCGCAGGGAAGAACTCTTGTCCCAGCTTAAAGCTGACAAGGAATGCAAAATACGTGTTGATGTCGCAGTAACCTTGACTGGGACTGTAGCACCTTGCGGCAGAAAGCATGGTGAGATTCTCGAAAATACCAGAAAAGTCAGGAAGGCCATACCTCCCTGTACAGAATTAAGATGTTCTTGTGATTGGGATATTGATGATTCAGCTTGCTGAGAAACAAGCATAAAAAAGCCGGTCTGGGAGACCGGCAAAAGGATAAGGCTTGGTGATTAAACCAGCCAGAGTAGAGAAGCTGGATCGTATAAGCCTATACGAAATTCGTTTTACTCAGCAGCTTTAGCAGCAGCTGGCTTACGCTTAGCTGGAGCTTTTTTAGCTGGAGCTTTCTTAGCTGGAGCTTTTGGAGCTGGAGCAGCTTCAGCTTCAACAGCTGGTACAACTGATGCTACAGCTTCAGTAGCTTCAGTCAGAAATTTGTTAAAGTCAGCCACGTATGGCATTTCGCTGATTTCAGCCAGGCTCTTTTCAACGATTTCAGAGATTTCAACTTTTGCATCGTTCAGTGCAGCCATTTCTTTCTCTGCTACTGCAGTCATTTTGCCTTCAAGATCTTTGAAGAACTGAACCTGAAGTTCAACTGCTTCTTTAGGCTCTTTAACTTCTGAAAGAGCTTTCATCTGAGCTACGCTTGAATCAACGAAATCTGTTACATATTCAGACTGCAGAGCAAACAGAGTTTCCAATGCTTTTTTGTTGATTTCTGCAACGTCAATTGCTGGCTGCATTTTATCCTGAACGTCTTTCATCAGATCTTCGTACATTTGGTATTACCTCTGAGAATCTTAAAGTTATTTGTGCGATGCAACATTTTCCCTAAATATAGTGGTTAATTATTGACCTGTCAACGATTTTTTTGTGCATTGCACAAAATAGGAAAAATTCTAATTAATAAATAATTAATCTATATAAAACAGTAGGATAGGTTGGCTGGGTAATTTCTTGTTTTTAGGCCTGAGTCTGGTTTTTTTAGCTAATTGCGGCCTTGGTTAGTGAATTTTGAAAGACACAATCTTGAAATAAGCACCTATGCAGCCCAATAGCAGCCCAGTAACGTTGGTCATCCTATCTAATAGTTATTACAATCGAGGACTTTCACGTAACTGCTTTAAACAGGAATACTCAGATCCATGACTGAAGTTGCCACCGCTGCACATCCATCTTTTGAATTTGTCAGGACAGAGACCATAGATTCTCTAGGTATTGAGGTTTCAGAATATCTGCATACACAAACCGGACTGAAACATTTCCATATTGCGGCAGAACATAATGAAAATGTATTTCTGGTTGGTTTGAGAACCGTTCCTGAAGACTCGAAAGGTGTGGCGCATATACTTGAGCATACTGCGCTTTGTGGAAGTGAACGTTTCCCTGTGCGTGATCCTTTCTTCATGATGACCCGGCGTTCACTGAATACGTTTATGAATGCCATGACCAGCAGTGACTGGACTTCATATCCTTTTGCCAGCCAGAACCGCAAAGATTTTTTCAATCTCCTTGATGTTTATCTGGATGCGGTTTTCTTCAGTCGTCTTGATCAACTGGATTTTGAGCAGGAAGGGCATCGTATCGAGTTTTCAGACCCTTCCAACCCGGATTCTGATCTGGAATATAAAGGTGTTGTATTTAATGAGATGAAAGGAGCGATGAGTTCACCGGTATCCCGCTTATGGCAGTCGGTAACTAAATATCTGTTCCCTACAACGACCTACCATCACAACAGTGGTGGTGAACCCGAATCCATTCCTGATCTCAGTTACGATGAGTTGCTGGAGTTTTATCGCACTCATTATCACCCCTCAAATGCCGTGATCATGACCTTCGGTGATATTCCGGTTCAGGAACTGCAGGCCTTTTTCGAAGATAAAGCGTTGGCCCGCTTTGAAAAGCTTGATGAATCCATCGATATTCATGACGAAAAACGTTATTTCTCTCCTCTGAGAGTCGAAGAGGGATACGATCTTGATCAGGACGACCTGACAGGTAAAACCCATCATGTTCTGGCCTGGTTATTAGGTCACTCAAGTAATCTTGAAGAGCAACTCAAGGCGCATTTGATGTCACGAGTGCTTCTTGATAACAGTGCATCCCCCCTACGCCATGCCCTTGAATCTACCGATCTGGGTAGCGCGCCTTCCCCGTTATGCGGCTTGGAAGACTCGAACCGTGAAATGAGCTTTATGTGCGGTATTGAGGGCAGTGAACCTGAATCAGCTGAGGCGTTTGAGAAATTGGTTCTGGATGTACTCGGGAAGGTTGCTGCAGATGGCGTTCCTCAATCTATGCTGGAAGCTCAGCTGCATCAGCTTGAGCTACAACAAAGAGAGATTAACGGTGACGGATACCCTTATGGCTTGAGCCTGATCATGTCGTCTCTGGGAGCCGCTGTGAATGATGGCGACCCAATTGCACTTCTGAACCTTGATCCGGTCCTGGATAAGTTACGTGAAGAGATTAAACAGCCTGATTTTGTCCAGAAAATGGTTAAAGAGCTTCTGGATAACAATCACCGGGTAAGAGTGACTCTGCGTCCGGACGGTCAACTGGCAGCAAGAAGAGATGCGGCTGAAAAAGCACAACTGGCTAAGATTAAAGCTTCGCTTTCAGAAACCGACAAGCAACAGGTAATCGAGCGTGCAGCGGCACTGAAAGAACGCCAGAATCAGGAAGATGATGAATCTATTCTGCCAAAGGTTACGCTTGCAGATGTACCTACTGAGATGAATATCCCAGAGCCGGCAGCAGCAAAATCTTCATTGCCATTTACCCGTTATGATCGTGGCACTAACGGATTGGTTTATCAGCAAATCATTATTGAACTTCCTCAGCTCAGTGAACAGGAAAGCCACCTGGTTCCCCTGTACAGCAGCCTTTTAACTGAACTGGGTTGCGGTGAGCGGACCTATCAGGAAAACCAGCAATACCAGACCGAAGTGACCGGTGGCATACATGCATTCTCCAGTGTGCGTGGAGCACCTGAAGATGAACAAAAGGTATCTGGTTTCTTCACTGTGTCGGGTAAGGCATTGGTTTCTAAACAGAAAGAACTGACTGAACTGCTGCAGGAAACACTGGAAAAAGTTCGGTTTGATGAGACTGCAAGAATTCGTGAAGTCGTTTCTCAGATTCGTACCCGTAAAGAACAAAGTATCACCGGCTCCGGTCATGCGCTGGCAATGATGGCTGCCGCAGCAAAAATGAGTCCTGCGGCCGCGCTTACTCAGTCTACAAAAGGGCTTGAGTCGATTAAGTTCTTCAAAAAACTAGACGATGAGTTATCTGATGATAATGCGCTGCAGAACCTTTCTGATCAGCTGAAACAGTTACATGAGAAAATTCAGCAGTCGCCGCGTCAGTTCCTCATAGTCGCAGAAGAGGAATACCAAGCTCAACTGCAAGCGCAACTGGAAGAGCGCTGGAAACCTTTTGACAGTTCTGTTGAGCCGTTTTCTCTGCCGTCTTTGAGAGGGCAGGTTAAACAGGCCTGGACTACCAGTACTCAGGTTAACTTCTGCGCTAAAGTCTTCCCTACAGTCCCTGTGGAACATCCGGACTCAGCAGCTTTAACCATTCTGGGAGATTTCTTGCGCAATGGCTTCCTACATAAAGCCATTCGTGAGCAGGGTGGGGCATACGGCTCTGGCGCAGGTCAGGACTCTGCTGATGCGGCATTCCGATTCTTCTCATACCGGGACCCTCGCCTTGAAGAAACGCTGGATGACTTTGATGCGTCTGTTCGTTGGTTACTGGATAACGAGCATGAATATCAGAAGCTCGAAGAGGCGATTCTGGGTGTGGTCAGCTCTATAGATAAACCGGGCTCTCCGGCGGGTGAAGCGAAACAAGCATTCCACAGTACCTTGTTTGGACGTACTCCTGAGCAACGTAAGGCGTTCCGCTCCCGGGTGCTGCAAGTCACTGTTACAGACCTTAAGAGAGTTGCAGAAACATATCTGCTGGATAAAGAGGCCAGTATTGCGGTTGTTACCAGTCAGGCAAGCAGTGAAGGTTTAAGCCCTGACTACGAAATCATAGAGATTTAACACGGTACTCGATTAACAAGCCCCGTCAGGGGCTTTTTTAGTTTCAGGTTTATGAACAGCAATTTATACCAAGCAGCACTGTTTATTGTGCTCTCAGAACTGTTTCTGGTTTGCTCTGGCATGGTGGTGAAACAGGTCACGGGAGAGCTCCCTACTGAGGTAATCGTTTTTGCGAGAAATATTTTCGGGCTTGGCCTTCTGCTGCCATGGCTGATGCGTAATGGTTTAGTGGCGATTAAAACCGATAACCTGCGCTACCACATTATGCGAGCGGTTGTCGGTGTATCAGCCATGATGTGCCTGTACTACTCATGGGGGCACCTGCCACTAGCTGAAGCCGCAATGATTAAACAAACCGCACCCTTCTTTATTCCCTTATTCGCCTTTCTCTGGTTAGGCGAGAAAGTGGGTCTTGCCGTTAAGTCGGCGATCATTACCGGTTTTGCAGGTGTGGCTCTGATCCTTAACCCGGGGGAAGGATCACTAAATTTCTCTGTCTTGATCGCTTTGGTTGGTGCGATGCTGGGAGCTTTGGCAAAAGTTGTCATCAGACGAATGAGTGGAACTGAGTCACCCCAACGAATTGTGTTTTATTTTGCGTTTTTCAGCTCTTGTTTGTCTTTCGTTCCTGCAGCATTGAATTGGGTAACCCCCAACATTGAACAGATCGGCTGGTTGTTGCTGATGGCTATGACGTCCACGGTTGCACAACTACTTTTAAGCAGAGGTTATGGTATGGCACCGGCAGGACAGTTGGGACCTTACACTTATGCTTCTGTAGGTTTTGCAGCAATCTTCGGTTGGCTGATATGGGATGAAGTACTGGGTTTGAACAGCTGGATGGGATTGTTTTTGATCTTTGGTGCGGGGCTGCTTTCCCTGTCCGGTAAGAATAAACAGGTGAACAAATCCTCTAAACTATAACAGCTTTTTGTTAACTGGGAATACGATTTATTGAAGTCAGGGCTCTAAATCAGTTTTTATTTCAAAATTGAAAAAAAGTCCTTGAATTCCAGCACCGGAGTGGTACTACTGTAGGTGTAAGGAAAGTAAATAAGACGAAAAAAATAACACTTTCCAAATTATGATCCCTACGCATTAAGGATTTGCTATGAACATCAAAATCACTCACCGTAATGCAAAAGTTTCCGACAGTATTAAAGAAAAAGTTGAAGCGTGGTTAAGCTCCAGTCAGGAGCGCTACGAGGTTATTACTAGCGCCCACATTATCCTGGATAGCACTGACCGACAGGACATGGCCGAAGCATCCATCCATATTGCTGGTAAAGATATTTTCGCTAAGGCAGAAGCCGATAACTTGTATGCAGCTTTAGATGCACTAGCCGACAAAATAGATCGTCAGTTAGATAAGATTCATCAAAAGCACATCGGTAAAAAAGGCTCTCAAAAGCCTGTAGTAGACGAAGAGGCTCTCAGCCCAGCCTGATCTTAAATACTCAGAAAAAACCCGGTTTTTTAACCGGGTTTTTTTGTTCATGACGACTGTGCAATCTAGCGTTTAATGCTTTAGATCTAAATGCTACGGGTATTAGTAGCAATTTTAGCTTTTGTCCTTTTACACCTCCTTCGTAGTGGCTTTAATTAGATATAAAGACTATATCTAATTAAAACAGGAATCCCTTTGTTAAAACGTTCCCGACTGGTTGGGTAATAGCAGTATTCCAAAGGCGAAAGGTAATGATGTATGCCGTGGTTTAAGCGTGATAATAATTCTAAAAAACAGGTAGTAGATGAGCAGCCCATTAAAGTGTTGTCCATCAGTAGCAGAGAGCTTAGCCAGGAGAAGCTCTCAGAGCTGGTGTTCTCCCGATCTTCAATTTCCCTGGTAGTGGCTTTTGTCTCTCCACACCTGGACTTTGAGAACACCCTCAGGCAAATCAAATCGGCGTTGCCAGAAGCGGATAAAGTCATCGGTGTGATGACCGCCGGTGAACTCAGTTCCTGTCAGGGTGGTTTGTATCACCAGGCGGGGGATCACTGGGATCATATTGTTGTTCAGAGCTACAGCAGTGACGTTTTTGCTGAAGTTTCAGTCAGTACAGTACCGTTATTTTGTGAGGATATTCGTGCAGGCAACGTAACCCTTTCACGTAAACAAAGGGTCGATAAGTTCAGTGCCGAATTTAAGCGTATCTCACCACCATTCAATGTGAATTATCAGGATACCCTGGCCCTGACATTTTTTGATGGATTATCTGCCAGTGAAAACTTCTTCATGCAGGGGTTATACGAAAGCGGTCGCTTCCCGTGTTACTTCATCGGTGGGTCCGCTGGCGGTAAGTTAGATTTCCAGCAAGCTCTGGTATATGACGGCGAAAGAGTTGCGCATAACCAGGCCGTTGTGATTTTCATTAAGCTGGCTAAAAACATTCAGTACGGAATTTTCAAAGCACATAACTTTGAGAAAACCAATGTCTCCTTTGTCATTGCTGAATCTGATGTCCATTCCCGAGTAGTGAAATCGGCCTTCAAAACCGGCAGTCATGAGCTCATGTCGCTGGTGGATCTGTTATGTGATCACTTCCATTGCCAGCCCTCTGCGTTAGGGGATGCTCTGGCAGGCTATTCTTTTGCTGTTGAAATTGGAGGGGAAATCTTTATCCGTTCAATCGCAGGTATTAACGAAGACGATGGCAGCATCGGCTTTTTCTGTGACCTTGAGTTTGGTGATAAATTACATCTGGTTAAAGCTAAGGATTTTGCCCAGAGTACCAGCCAGTCATTCCGGGAATTTCTGAACGGAAAACCCTCTAAGCCTCTTGCTATGTTGGCAAATGACTGTGTTCTGCGTCGTTTAAATAACGCTGCCAGTCTGGCACAAGTGCACGATTTTTCTGATATGGCGGTCGCTGGTTATTCAACATTTGGTGAGTTGTTAGGGGTTCATATGAACCAGACCCTTACGGCGCTGTTCCTGTTCAAAACATCAGAAGGAGAATCGTTCAGGGATGAATACGCCGATAACTTCCCAATGCACTACAGCGATTTCAGGCAGTACTTCTTGAATTCCCGCATCAACAGCCTTGAGCAAATGAACCAACTCCAGGCTCACTTAGTCGATTGCATGGGGGCATATCGGCCGTTGCTGCGAAAAATGGTTGAGAGCTTCGGTTTGGTTGCTGACTATGCACAGACCACCGGTACCGTTTTAAATGATATTCAGGATCGTTTTCTTGGCTTTACTCAGGATATTGAGAATCAAAGTGGGGAGCGACAGGAACTGCACAACAAGGTAGAGGACCTAAAACATAATTCCGAAGAGGTGCTCTCAATTCTGAATGTGATCTCTGGCATTGCAGATCAAACCAACCTGTTAGCACTGAATGCAGCAATTGAAGCGGCGCGTGCAGGGGAGGCCGGCAGAGGCTTTGCCGTTGTAGCAGATGAGGTTAGGCAGCTATCTTATAATACTCAGCAGAGTCTGGATCAGACCGGCGAAACAGTGCATGCTGTAACCGGGTCAATTAAATCTATCCGGGAGACCATCACTTCGACTGAGGAGTTTATGGGTAGGATTTCGGATAGCTCAGAAACCCTGAGTCATGAGATGCAAAGTCTGGTGGAATCGTCGAGTCAGGCTTCTGACCAGGTTCAGGAAAGCATCAGTTATATTGCGGATGTTGAATCTGAAATGGGCAACATTGACCGTGAGGTTGAGGCCATTGAACGTCTCAGGGTTTTGGATACATCCAGATAAACACAGACCCATACCGCAATGCTGTTCATTTAAGACAATTTATCGATGAAGTCATCCCTGCGAAAGCAGGGATCCACTATGAAAAATCCCAAAACCATGGATTCCCGCCTTCGCGGGAATGACCCATAAACCTTTTAAGTGAACAGCATTGCACCCATACTGGCCTTTTCAGCATACAAACAATGGAGAAATATTTATGGCGGATGCTGTAACAGTTGCTGAAGCCCAGGCCGGTGATCAGGATCAGATTCTAAAAATGTGGGAGGCCCTGACTCTGGACCTTCCACAACATCACTTCAAACCTTTTGGTGAGCCCGTTATTTCTGAACGCGCTGACCTTCTCTCTGAAATGTTTGGCAATTCTTTAGCTTCTCCATCTGCAGTCGTGTTGAAACTACAGGGTGAGCGTTGTGTTGGCACAGTTTCAGCGGTACTGAATCAACAATCCGGCTTCACACAATCCAACAGTGGTGTGATTTACAATCTGTGGGTGGAACCAGAATTTCGCAGGAAGGGATATGCAACGGATCTGGTTGAATGTGCAAAAACCTGGCTGAAGGAGCAGGGGGCAAGTAGCGCTCAGGTTGGGTGGCATCCGGATAATCTTGCAGCAGATAAATTCTGGAAACAACTAGGATTTAGAAATTATGAGGTCATTGCCGCAAGCCCCCTCTAATTTCTAGGGCCTGTTAACACTTATTTTTTCATCCCTGTTGAGACTATAAAAGGGTCAATCTAGGCGCGAGGAACGATTTTAGTGGTTCTAAAAGAGCGACGAGCAACGACGAGTGACCCTTTTATAGCCTCAACCCGAAGGGCTGGGGCCCTCTTTGCTCTCAGCTTCGTTATTATTCGCTTATTTAGAATAACTAAATTACGCTCATGCTGCCTTACTGAGAACAAAAATGGCCTCCAGCAGGGGCGAAGAAATTAGTGCCAACAGGCCCTAGCAAATATGCATGCGATATACATTGGATTTACAAAGAATATCGTCTGTATATTAGAAATTGCTATCAGATCAAATATTTCATATTTATTTCAAAAAAATTACAAAAAATCCCGGTTTCTGTACTTACTCTTCGTCATAAATCGGTCATAATCCGCGCGCCTGAACACTCTGTGTTCACCAATACCTAAATTCCAAAGGTGCGCTGTATGGTTTCAACTGGTAATCCATTTCTGCAGATGTTTGCCCGCTCTCCATTCAAACCGATGCAGGAACATATCGCTAAGGCACAGGAATGTGCAGTCGAACTGATCCCTTTTTTCGAAGCAGTTATTGCTGAAGACTGGGAGAAAGCTACCACTGTTCAGAATCGAATCGCGGTTCTTGAAGGTGAAGCTGACTCTATGAAAAAAGAGATTCGACAGAATCTTCCAAAAAGTATCTTCCTGCCTGTACCGAGAACGGATCTTCTCGAAGTTGTACGTATGCAAGACAAAATTGCCAACCGCGCTAAGGATATCGCTGGTTTGATGCTGGGGCGTGAAATGCAGATTCCGGCCGTGATTCAGGACCCAATTCAGGAGTTGCTGCGTGCTGCTCTTAAGACTTCAGAACAGGCTCTGACAGCGTTGAACGAATTGGATGAACTGGTCAACAGCGGTTTTGGTGGCCACGAAATTGACGTCATCGAAAAAATGCTGACAGAACTGGATGTGCTTGAACACTCTGCTGATGAGGTTGAACGTGAAATTCGTTCAGAACTGTTTGCTGTAGAGAAAGAACTGCATCCGGTGGATGTGATGTTCCTCTATCAGGTGATTGGCCTGATCGGTGATCTGGCAAATTGTGCCCAGCAAGTGGGTAGCCGTCTGCAGTTGCTTGTTGCTCGTTAATTTTTCTCGGGATTAGATTCATGGAAATTATTGCTCAATACGGCCATATCATAGTTATTCTGGCCTGTGTGTTTGGTTTCTTTATGGCCTGGGGCGTTGGTGCAAACGATGTTGCAAACGCTATGGGTACGTCAGTGGGCTCCAAAGCACTGACACTAAAACAGGCGATCATGATCGCCATCATCTTCGAATTTATGGGTGCCTATCTGGCGGGTGGTGCGGTTACTTCAACCATCCGTAAAGGCATTATTGATCCGGCGCTACTCAGTGGCACACCAGAACTGCTGGTATTCGGTATGATGTCAGCGCTGCTTGCAGCAGGTATCTGGCTATTAGTTGCGACTCATTTCGGCTGGCCGGTATCAACAACTCACTCTATCGTAGGAGCTATTGTTGGTTTTGCCGCAGTAGGTATCTCTGTTGATGCCGTGAACTGGGGTAAGGTGACCAAGATTGTAGCGAGTTGGGTTGTTTCACCCGTGACAGCCGGGCTTATAGCTTTCTTCCTGTTCCGGAGTGTTCAGAAGCTCATTCTGGATACAGACAAGCCATTCGAGAACGCTAAAAAATACATTCCTTACTATATCTTTATGGTTGGCTTCATCATTTCGATGGTGACGTTCACTAAAGGCCTGAAGCATGTTGGTCTGGATATGAGCTGGGGTGAAAGTGCACTGGCTTCTGTAGGTATCGGTATCATCACTATGTTGATCGGTATGCGTATGCAGAAACGTATCCACCCAGATCCTGAAGCGGACCGTGAACATCACTTCACCAGCGTTGAGAAACTGTTTGGTATCCTGATGATGTTCACTGCTTGTGCCATGGCATTTGCTCACGGCTCTAACGATGTTGCTAACGCTGTAGGCCCTCTGGCTGCTGTTGTAGGTGTAGTCAGTGCGGGTGGCGAAGTCGCCCAGAAAACAGCTATGCCTGCATGGATTCTGCTGTTAGGCGGAGGTGGTATTGTTGCTGGTTTGGTGATGTACGGCCACAAGGTAATCGCTACTGTGGGTACCAACATTACTGAACTGACTCCGAGCCGTGGTTTTGCTGCAACTCTGGCTGCTGCGACTACCGTGGTTGTAGCCTCAGGTACGGGCTTACCAATCTCCACGACTCACACTCTGGTTGGTGCTGTACTGGGTGTAGGTCTGGCGCGTGGTATGGCTGCACTGAACATGCGTATGATCGGTACGATTTTCGTATCCTGGGTAGTCACACTGCCTGCAGGTGCCGGTTTGGCAATTATGTTCTTCTTTATGTTCAAAGGCATATTTGCCTGATCGTTAGAAGAACTAAAAAAGCCCCTGAAGAAATTCAGGGGCTTTTTTGTGTTTAATGCTTTGAAGATAAGTCAGCGCAGCTCATTCGCTTTACGATAACTGCCCTGATAATCAAAAATGCGTTCCTGTATCTGCCAATAATGTTTCTGCTTTCGTGCAACTACAAAGTCAGGGTAGGGAAGTTTGGATTGCTGATGAAGCACTTCTTCTGTTTTATTGAAAACAGTCGGTTCCTGGCCATTTCCAACACGCCGTCCAAACAGCTGATTAAACAGTTTACGTTGCGCAGGTTTCTCAAAGTAGAAGGATTCTTTTAATTCTTCTCCTTCTTCTCCGTGATAACAGATCTGCAGCTTGTCTCCACTACATTGTAGGGTGATACCGGCGCAGCGAATGACCATCGCATCTTTCAGCTTTAATGCGTTTCTTAGCTGATCATCCGGATCAATGATGGCCTGGTGGCATTTATGGCAGTTTCTGGCTGCTATATCATTCTCAGCATTGCAGTGTGGGCATTCTTTAAAGCGGAAGCGGTAATCACACTGTTCAGTAGTGTTTTCACCTGTATCATCTTCCAGCAGCCCCTGGCAGCGTCTGCCATAGTGTTCAGTAACATTGCCCTCACTATCGGTCTTGCCCCAGAAAATATTGGCGAAACCACAGCTTGGGCAAAATACCTGAACCGGTTGCGAATCCGAGTTGGGTTTCTTTTCTCCCACTTCAGGGTGGTGCAGGTTAAAGCTGTTGCCGGCGTAATCAATGACCAGGCAATCTTCTTTACCTTCAGACAATCTAAGCCCGCGGCCAACGATCTGCTGATACAAACTCACTGACTGTGTGGGCCGTAAGATAGCGATGAAATCGACATGCGGAGCATCAAAGCCAGTAGTAAGAACAGAGACGTTGACCAGATACTTAAGCTCACCGGCTTTAAACCGGGCGATTAACTGATCCCGCTCGCTTGGCTGGGTATCACCCGTGACGAGGGCAGCTTCAGGATCAGGCAGGTAATCAAAGATCTCTCGGGCATGTTTAACCGTAGCCGCAAAGATCATTACGGCTTTACGTTGTTCAGCTAACTGTTCCACTTGTTCGATAATGGCGCGGGTAACCCGTGTGTGACGGCTCAGAAGTTGATTAACGTCTTGCTCGGAATACTCGCCAAAACGATTCTGTTTTAAGGCCGAAAAGTCATATTGCTCAATGGCTGCGTCAATCAGATCAGGTTTGGTCAGATAGCCGCGGTTGATCATGAAACTCAGGGGTAGTTCATAAATGCAGTGTTTAAACGGCTTTTCCTGTTCACTGCGGGCAAAACCCAGGTAGTGGAATTGATAGATCCAGCCCATACCCAAACGATAGGGAGTGGCCGTCAGCCCCAGTACTTTCAGGCTTTTGTTTTGTTCTCTCAGAAGCTTAATGATCTGTTGATATTGCCCATCGTCATTGTCATTAACCCGGTGGCACTCATCGATGATCAGAAGAGAGTATTCATCTTTAAACTGCTCTAAATTGGCTGCAACCGACTGCACACTGGCAAAGGTAACCTGATGCTGGTTCTCTTTTCGGGTTAATCCGGCTGCAAAAATTCCACCGGTTAAACCATAGCTTTGGTATTTTGCATGGTTCTGTTCAACCAGCTCTTTAACATGGGCCAGAACCAGTATTTTTCTCCGGGCCAGACTCGCAAGCTCTGCGATGACCAGACTTTTACCTGCTCCGGTTGGCAGCACGATGACTGCAGCATCGTCCGATTTACGGAAGTGTTGCAAGGTCGCATCAACGGCTTCCTGTTGATAAGGGCGGAGAGAGTAGGGAGATGGCATTACTTCAGAGACGACAGCTTCAGAGACGACAGTTACATTAAGGCGTCATTGTAAGCTGTTTGCAGAGAAGTTGTCTTCTCAAAACACCCTGGGGTTTAGTAAGCTAATTGCTCCCTCTGACTCAGGTTGCATCTTATGACTGTTTTTCGAACGGCTACTGCTGCGAATATACCCGTAATGTGCACTCTTCTGGCTGAACTCTTTGCACAGGAAGCGGAGTTCTCACCCGATGCATCTAAACAAGCATCTGCGTTACAGGTGATTCTGGATAATCCGAATGTGGGTTGTTTATTTGTAGCGGAGCAGGGGGACCGTGTAGTAGCGATGGTCAATATACTTTTCACCATTTCTACCGCGTTAGGTGCGACCGTAGCTATTCTGGAAGATGTCGTTGTGGCTGAAGATTACAGAGGCAGTAAAATCGGTTCAGGTTTGCTCAGGCATGTATTCAAAACTCTGGAGGAGCAGGGCATCAAACGAGTCAGCTTGCTTACAGACTCAGATAACCTGAAAGCTCAAAGCTTCTACCAACAATTGGGTTTTGAACTCTCCAACATGAGAACTTTGCGCAAGTTCCTTTAAACCTTATCTCGCTGAGCTTTGCACGTCCCTTGGCGAATCACCAAAGAAACGTTTAAATTCACGACTGAATTGAGACGGGCTGTTATATCCCACCTGATAAGACGCTTCACTCGCTGGGTTACCGCTGAGTAATAGGGAATGAGCTTTGTGCAGCCTTAAAGACTTCACAAACTGCATAGGTGACATGGAGGTGATCTGCTTAAAGCGATCATGCAGGGTTGAAGGGCTCATGCCGGCAAATTTAGCGATGGTTTCAACATCAAGCGGTGTATGGAAGTTATCTTCAATATACTGGATCACCGGTGCAATCTTGTTAGAGCCAGCATGGTTGGCAACGCAGTTCCTGAGGATATCGCCGTTCGGGCCTTTAAGTACCTCATAGAAGATCTCGCGCTTGAGTGACGGTGCTATTACCTTCCTGTCCATCTCATTATCAAGGCAGTTCAAAAGGCGAATCAGGCAACTGTTCAGATGGTCAGTTACTTTGGTGGATACAGCCACTTCGTTATTTACATCATTAACCGCAAAGGCCTGATCCATATCGATCAGCAACTGGCCGATAAGGTAACTGTCTATATTCAAGCTAAGTCCCAGATAAGGCGCTTCATCCGAAGCATCAAGTACTTCCGCCTCAACCGGGATGGTTAAAGAGTTAATCAGATAGTTATCAGTGTCGTAGCAGCAGGTGACATCACCGTAATGCATTTTTTTGTGACCCTGAGCAACCAGGCAAATTGCTGGATTGTAGACCACCGGACGTCGATTAATGCATGTTCCAGAGCGATAAAGCTTCAGCCCGGGAATGCTGGTCTCAGTGATTCCATCTTCAACACAATGGTTATCAATAGCCTCAGCCAGTTGGGATTTATTGCTCACAGGAAATCACCTCTACGAAATAACTTCATAGGATTATGGCACTCTATCTGCCTTTTTCTCCACTTTAAAACGTAAATCCGGAGTTTTGTGCAAATAGTTCGTAGGATCGAAATAACCCTTAAAGGCCGTCAACAACCATAGTTATATAACTTTTGCACAGAAGCTCGGAAAGAGCCCGGAGGAATGAGCCATGTCAGTCACCCTCAATGTCAACGGACAGGACTATGTTGTAGATGCTGATCCGGATACGCCATTGTTATGGGCGTTACGCGATCATATTGAATTAACCGGTACCAAGTTTGGGTGTGGTATCGCTATGTGCGGAGCATGTACCGTGCATGTGGATGGGAACCCGATCCGATCCTGCTCTACACCCATTGCTGCTGTAGGTGGCAGAGCGATCACCACCATTGAAGGGGTTGAATCCAAAGCGGCCAAGGCAGTTCAGGACGCCTGGACTGAACTTCAGGTACCTCAGTGTGGTTATTGTCAGTCAGGTCAGATTATGTCGGCAACGGCCTTGCTGGAATCAAACCCGAACCCTACCGATGCAGATATAGATGCAGCCATGCAGGGTAACGTCTGCCGCTGCGCTACTTACGTTCGGATTCGTTCAGCCATCAAATCTGCAGCAAAATCTATAGGGTGATCAGAATGTTTAATCGAATGAAAAGAGATCAGGCTGTAGCCACAACCAGCCGCAGAACATTTTTGAAACTGATGGCCGGAACCGGTGCGGGTCTAACCCTGGGTGTTTCAGTACCTGTACTGGCAGCTGAAAGCACTAAAACTTCTTTTAATGAAATGGGGCAGTTCCAGCCCAATGCTTTCGTAAAAATCGATAATGCCGGCAAAGTTCATGTGGTTATGAAACACCTGGAGATGGGGCAGGGTACCTATACAGGTTTGGCGACACTGGTCGCGGAAGAACTGGATGCAAACTGGGATGATGTCATAGCAGAAGGCGCACCCGCCGATGCCGCAAAATATAAAAACCTGTTCTGGGGGGCGCAGGGTACAGGGGGGAGCTCAGCAATTGCCAACTCCTTTGAACAGATGCGCATCGCAGGTGCTACCGCCAAAGCGATGCTGATTGCAGCGGCAGCTCAGAGCTGGAAACTCCCCGCATCAGAGATCAGGGTCGAGAACGGTATTGTAAGCCATACATCGGGTAAACAAGCAGGTTTTGGTGCACTGGCAGAACTGGCAGCAAAACAACCGGTACCCGCTTACGAAGATCTTGAGCTGAAAAGCCCTAAAGATTTCCGCTTAATCGGACGTAAAGTCTCCCGTAAAGACGTGGGTAAAACTGACGGCAGCGCGATCTTCACTCAGGATATAAAACTTGAGGGCATGCTCACCGCCGTGGTTGCACACCCACCCCGGTTCGGCGCGAAGCTGGTTTCCTTTGATGCTTCAAAAGCAAAACAGGTGAAAGGTGTTGCTGATGTGATCGCGATCCCGACCGGCGTGGCTGTTTTGGCAAAGGACTACTGGAGTGCCAAAAAAGCACGGGATCAGCTAGAGATCAACTGGGATGAATCGGCAGCATTCAAAAAAAGCACCGATGAAATCATGGCTGACTTCAAAGAGCTGGCCAAAACACCGGGCCTGTCTGCAAGAAATGATGGCGACAGTGCAGCCGCACTCGCTAATGCTGAGACCGTGATTGAAGCTGAATTTGAATTCCCCTATCTGGCCCATTCTGCGATGGAGCCAATGAACTGCGTGGCACAGATAACCCCGGATGGTTGTGAGCTCTGGAATGGTGAACAGCTGCATACTGGAGATCAGCACGCGGTTGCTGGTTTACTGGGCCTGAAACCGGAACAGGTCAAAATCAATATGCTGTTTGCGGGTGGCAGTTTCGGCCGCCGGGCGAATCCACATTCCGATTATGTTCTGGAAACCGTGAATATAGCCAAGGCTAAACCTGGCGTGCCGGTTAAGCTGGTTTGGTCCCGTGAAGATGACACACAGGTGGGTTATTACCGCCCCATGTATTTCCACAAGATCAGAGGTGCGTTGGATAAAGACGGCAATCTGACTGCCTGGGAGCAACGCATTGTGGGGCAGTCCATTGCCGAAGGTACCGCTTTTGAAGGCTTCCTGGTTAAAGATGGAGTAGATAAAACCTCGGTGGAAGGGGCTGCAACGCTGCCTTACCAGATCCCGAATATGCATGTAGACCTCCATACCGTGAAACTTCCCGTAACTGTGCAGTGGTGGCGTTCTGTAGGTCATACCCATACTGCGTTTTCTACGGAGGTGTTCTTTGACCGTTTGGCAAAAGCCGCAGGTAAAGACCCGGTTGAGTGGCGCTTACAATTACTGAAAGATCATCCACGCCATGCCGGTGTACTGAAACTGGCTGCAGAAAAAGCAGGCTGGGGCAAACAACTTCCGGAAGGCCATGCGATGGGTGTGGCAGTGCATGAATCCTTCAGCAGTTATGTAGCAGAAATTGCTGAAGTCTCTCTGCAACCGGATGGCTACAAAGTAGAGAAAGTAGTCTGTGCTGTGGACTGTGGTTTTGCCGTGAACCCGGACATCATCAAAGCCCAGATGGAAAGTGGTATTGGTTATGGTTTATCTCCAACCATGATGAGCAAGATCACTCTGGAAGAGGGCAAAGTTGTAGAGTCTAACTTCCATGATTACGAGGTCCTGCGTATTAACCAGATGCCTGAGATTGAGGTGCATATAGTGCCTTCTGCGGAAGCGCCAACCGGTGTGGGTGAACCGGGTACGCCACCTATCGCACCTGCAGTTGCTAACGCGATCTTTGCATTAACCGGGCAGGAGTTTGATCAGCTGCCTCTTGCTTTGAACAAAGGCTAATAAACGGATAACAGGGTCTGTAATCCAGACCCTGATTCCTTTTATCAGGAGAACTCTTATGGCCAATCAACTCTCTGCATTACTGGAGCAATGGTATCCATCCCGGGATAGCTGCGACTGGGTGCTCGGTACAGTCTATAAAACCGAAGGGCCCTGTTATCGTAAAGCCGGTGCAATGATGTTGTTTAATAGCCTTGGGCAACAGTTCGGCATGCTCAGTGGAGGCTGTCTTGAATCAGATATTCAGACCCATGCGCGTAAGGTGATGCAAACCGGCCAATCCATTTCTCTCTGTTACGACGGCAGTGATGAAGACGATCTCGCGTTCCATCTGGGTATAGGTTGTGGTGGCACGGTGTATATCATGCTGCACCCGGTTAATGCTGATAATAACTATCAGGATCTGGAAGTATTAAAAGACGCTTTAAGCAAAAGGAAGACGGTCCGTTATTGTCAGCAGATACCTAAGCATCTTTCTGAAGTTACGGTCCAGTCTATCTGTAAACTTAATAGTGACAGCCCGTCAGACATCACAACTCAGGCAACGAATAACAGCTTTGAGGCTGTCATCAAACCCGATCCACATCTGTTAATCGCGGGTGGTGGAGTCGATGCCAGGCCGGTTGCTGTTATGGCTAAACAACTGGGTTGGACCGTGACCGTATGGGACCCACGCCCGGCTAATGCCCGTCGCGAATTCTTTATGGAAGCGGATTTCCTGCTCAATGATAAAGCTGAACAGCTAACGCAGTTTGTAGAAACCGAACGTGTGGATATGGCAGTGGTGATGACCCATAACGTCGAACTGGATGCCGACGTTCTGGCAGCACTTAATGGTTCAGGCATTCACTTTATGGCGTTACTAGGCCCGGTAAACCGAAAGGAGAAAGTGTTAAAACAGGCAGGTCTGACAGAGGGTGAACTGTTACAACCACTGTCTGGTCCAGCGGGTTTTGATATTGGCGGTGAGCTGCCAGAGAGTATTGCGCTCTCAATGCTTTCTGAATGTCATCAGAGGCACTACAAATTCCAGAGTGAACTTGAATCTCACGCCCCTGTAAGCCAGGAACAAGCCGCCTGATGCTTCGCATTATGATTATGGCAGCAGGTGAAAGCAGTCGGTTTGAAGGCTGTAAACTTCTGGCCCATGTAGATGGCGTTCCCATGCTGCACAGAACCGCCATGGTAGCCCGAGAATTAGTCGACTCACCCGCTCAGATCTGTGCTGTGACTGGCGCTTGGCATGAAGAGATTCAACTGGCGCAGGATAAAGGAGAAATTGTCGATGTTTCTCTGCTCTATAACCCGGATTGGGAACAAGGGCTGGGAAACTCCATCGCTTTTGCTGTTCAACAACTCAAGGCTAAAACCGATCAACTACTGATCCTGTTAGCGGATCAGGTCGCTATCAACCCAGAAGAGCTTAAAGACCTGTTAAAGGCTGCTGAAGGTTCTGATATTGCTTGTGCATTTTACTCAGGCAAGAGCGGTGTACCGGCTGTTTTTGGCCGTAAAGTGTTTCCATTGCTTGAGCAGTTAAATGGCGACAGAGGCGCAAAGGAGCTATTAAACAGTGAGGATTTAAAGGTAACGGCACTGCCCATGGACAGTGCAGCAATCGATATTGATAGAGAAAATGAACTTAAGAGTTATCACAGACTTCTTAAGGCCTGATTTAAATGCTTTAACAAAAATCGCGCATCACAAATATCCCCTCGTTTTTTTGAATGGCTGTCTATGATTTATTTCCATAATCACTTCCAAGATTAAACCGGACGATCGTTCGGTTTGCTTGATGTAGATCATTGTCCAAACAAAGTTGGACGCTATATTTAATGACTATTCTATTACTTGCCTATACTGAGGGAACAAGAATAAAAAGGTGTACCTCATGGCGGAGCCAGATATTACCCAGATGAGGAAGTTTGTTAGTCCAGAGATCATTTTTGGCGTGGGAGCGCGCTTGTCTGTGGCTAACTATGCGAAAACGTTTGGAGCCAAGAAAGTCCTTATTGTTTCTGACCACGGTGTTAAAGCTGCGGGTTGGTTGGGTGAGGTTGAAAACCAGCTGAGTGAGAGTGGTATAGATTGGGTTTCTTTTGTTGATGTTTCTCCCAACCCGCGGGTAGAGGAGGTAATGAAAGGGGCTGAGTTCTATCTTGCTGAGCAGTGCAATATCATTGTGGCTATTGGTGGCGGCAGCCCGATGGATTGTGCAAAGGGCATTGGTATTGTGGCCACCAATGGCAAAACCATTCGTGAGTTTCAGGGTGTGGATACAATTTTTGCCCCGATCCCGCCTTTAATCTTTATACCTACCACCTCTGGTACATCCGCGGATGTATCTCAGTTTGCGATTATTTCTGATCAGCAGGAGCGATTTAAGTTCTCCATCATATCCAAGGCAATTGTGCCGGATGTGGCTTTAGTTGATCCGAAAACTGCATCTTCAATGGACCCGTTTCTAACGGCTTGTACAGGTCTGGATGCGTTGGTGCATGCGATTGAGGCGTTTGTGTCTACGGGGGCCGGGCCACTGACAGATATGTATGCGCTGGATGCTATTCGGTTGATCTACCGTAATCTCCCTTTACTCATCGCCGACCCGACCGATATGCAGCTGCGTGAGCAGGTCATGCTGGGTTCCATGAAAGCGGGTTTAGCCTTCTCAAATGCAATTCTGGGGGCGGTACATGCCATGTCCCATTCGTTGGGTGGTTATCTGGATCTGCCGCATGGCTTATGTAATGCGATGCTGCTGGAGCATGTGATTGCTTATAACTTCCCGAATGCTGAGGATCGTTTCAAGATCATCGCTCAGGAGATGAATATTGATATCCGTGGCCTGACTTCTAATCAGGTGATGCGTCGGTTGGTACAACAGGTAACTTTCCTGAAAGAACAGGTAGGTATAAGCCAAACCCTGTCTGTAAATGGTGTCACTCTGACTGATATTCCGGTGCTCTCAGAAAAAGCGCTGATTGATCCTTGTTTAATCACTAACCCCAGACCTTCCAATAAGAGGGACTTAGAGACTGTCTATGAAGAAGCCCTATGATAAGCACGGTCCCAACCTCAAAGGTTTACTGGGCTTGGGTGAGCAATCTTCACGGAAGAGTTATTACGCTGAACTGGAAGTTAAGCTCGAAGAACTGGAGCTTGAGCGAAACCGCTACAAAGGCCTGTTTGATCATTCACTGCATGGCATTTTCCAGTGCGATCCTCAGGGGCACCTGTTAAATGCCAACCTTGCAATGGCGCAGATCTGTGGTTATGCCGATCGGCTGGACTTATTAGACAAGGTTAAGTGCCTGCAAGAGCTGTTCTCAGAACGCACTAGCTACAGTTATTTCGAAGAGCAGCTTTTTAAGAAAGGGCAGACAAAAGACTTTGAGGCCTGCCTAAATTTGGGCCGTGATGACAGCGAGCCAATTTATGTTTCGATTACAGCCGTTATGAAAACAGAACCCAGTTATGTGATTGAGGGTTTTGTTCAGGATATAACGGTGCAAAAACAGGCAGCCAGGGAGTTACTGGTTGCGGCGACGGCGTTTGAATCCCAGGAAGGCATGATGATTACGGACGTAAACCGGAAAATCCTGCGGGTTAATAAAGCGTTTACTCAGGTTACCGGTTATCTACCTGAAGAAGTCATAGGCAAATCTCCCTCGGTATTACAATCTGGACGCCACGATCAACGTTTCTATAAACAGATGGATAACAGCCTGAAACGGCAGAAATACTGGCAGGGCGAGATCTGGAATAAACGGAAATCAGGCGAGATATACCCTGAGTATCTGACCATCACCGCCGTTGAGTCAGAAGAGGGAGAGATTACCAATTATGTTGGGGCCTTCACCGATATCACCCGCATTAAGGAGAGTGAAGAGAGTATCCAGCGACTGGCTTATTTTGATTCTTTAACGGGTTTGGCAAACCGTCAGTATCTGGTGCGTAGTCTTACAAAGGCATTAAAACGTGCTAGAAGAACCGGTTTGTATGGAGCAATCCTGTATATCGATCTGGATAACTTCAAGAATGTGAATGATACACAGGGGCACTCAATCGGTGATGAGCTTCTGATCGCCATTTCAGAGCGTCTCAAGTCATGTATTCGCGATACGGATATAGCTGCCAGACTGGGAGGCGATGAGTTTGTGGTGTTGCTTGAACACCTGGGTGAAGAGGAGCGGGATGTCCAGGCAGGTGTAAACAATGTGCTGGATAAAATAACGGCAAAAATTAACGCCGGTATTCGTCTCAACAACTTTGAATACCATGCTTCATGCAGTATTGGCATTACGCCGTTTAATGGTACAGAAACTTCTGATGAGGTGATGAAGCGTGCCGATATGGCAATGTATCAGGCGAAATGGTCTGGCAAGAATACCTGCCGATATTATGACCCTGATGACCTGATCTCACAGTTCCAACTGGCTGAGCTAGAAGTTGATCTGCGTAATGCGTTGTCTAATAAACAGTTGCGGCTTTTCTATCAACCACAGTTTGATCTTCATAAGCTGACAGGGGCGGAGGCTCTGATTCGCTGGCAGCACCCTGATAAAGGACTTATCCCACCGGTTGAGTTCATTCCATTAGCTGAAGAAACCGGTCTGATATTACCAATTGGCTGGTGGATTATCGAGACTGCGTGTTTGCAGTTGAATGAGTGGGCAGAGAATACCGGTATGGAGCATCTGCAAATAGCCGTGAATGTCAGTGCCCGTCAGTTTAGCCAGATAAATTTTGTAGAGGGGGTGATTGATATTCTCGACAAAACCGGGGCCGACCCTAATTTGCTTAAGCTGGAGCTGACAGAGAGCCTACTGGTAACTGACGTTGAGGATACCATCAACAAAATGAACCAGCTCAGACAGAGAGGAATCCGTTTCTCGCTTGATGATTTTGGTACGGGTTATTCCTCTCTGAGTCATTTGAAACGCTTACCGCTGGAACAACTTAAAATTGATGCTTCTTTTGTGCGCGATATCGCAACCGATCCGGATGATGCAGAGATTGTGCAAACCATTATCGCGATGGCGTTCAACCTGGGGTTGGATGTGATTGCTGAGGGCGTGGAAACCATTCAACAGAGGGAGTATCTGGAATTGTCCAAGTGCCATAATTATCAGGGTTATCTATTTGGTAAACCCCAGCCCATAAGTGAATTTACCGAAAACTACCTTTCTCCTTCTGCCTGCGCCTGAAAAATAATTTCACGTTTTTTGAAGCAAAAAAAACCGGCCACAAAGGCCGGTTTTAAGTACTCGCAGATGATTAAGAAGGGGGGTTAATCATCTGCGTCGTCCTGATCAAACTGGGGGACAGAGTCTGTAAACAAATTAATGTAGTCCTCCAGATTGTTTCGGGAATCTTCATCAGAATCCTTATAGCGCAGATCCTGACGAATCAGGTTGGCCAGTAAGTCATCACCGAAGGAACCGATGTCTTCAAACCGCTCCAGAGCATGGTGGCCCATAAAGCGATCCATGTTGTTCATCAGCTGCCCCAGATGGCGTCCGTTGTTCCCGAGGGGATTATCCATCTGCTGAACTTCTTGATAAGCGGTAACAGCGGAGTAGCTCACTGACTGGCTCATATTTACATTCAAGTTCATCAATTGGGATTTGTCCATTTCTAATTCAGTTGCTTGTTCAAAAGCATCCTGAATATCGCCACTATAGAAGTCATTGGCAATCTGACTAACGTCTTGCATTAACTCAATTAATGCATCAAGTTCCTCTTCATTGAGGTCGCCTTTAACACTGAATTGATAGTTGCTACTGCTTGAGCGATCCACTCCGAAAGAGACAGCTGAGGCGTCATCGTCACTGTAATAACCCAGCGATGTTGTCTCTGTCGCTGAACTATCAAATTTGATGGTGACTTTATCGCCTTCTTTGGTCATGACTTTCAGAGAGAATGACTCTGATTGAGAGAAACGTTCCGCGGCAGAAAGGGAGACCTGTCTGGACGGCGCTGTTTCACTACCAGGCGCAAGGCCAGCCAGCGCTTCGAACGTCAGGTCTTTGGTTTGCTCGATCGTTTCAACGGTTTCATCATTCAACATGCCGAGTTCATCAAGAATCTCGGTTGCTTCCTGAAAACCTTTTTCTATCCCTGAAACGGCAGCGTCATACATCTGTTGCAGACGTTCGTCTGAGGCGCCTCTTGCTCTGGCATTTTCCAGGCCTTGGGCTACAAAGTCAGATATTGTTGATGCAACTTTTTCAGGGGAATAGTCGTTGGCATCAAGCGATTTCATTTCAGAAACGCTCATGCCAGGTATGTTTTCTGCTAATTTGGCTACTAACTGGTCTGCCGCAGAAGCTGATTTACCGCTGGTATCTTTGCCATCAGCGAAGCCACCACTGACCAGAGATTCCTGGCGGATATGGCTGTAGGCTGCTGAGCTGCTGTATATAACCTGCACGGTGTCCTCCACAGACAATTTATTTCTAACGTCCTCTTTTTATCGTCCGTATTGGTTATTTCTTTACCTGCTTTTTTTAGATTATGAGCCTAATTCAACTTTAATCTTTTAGATGTTTTCTGAGGTTATTTGTTTTCAATAAGTTAGCAGTGTTTATTAACTTAAATCGGAGGATTGTTCTTGAGGAGTAGTACAGAAAATAACCAAAAGTTATTTTCCAGAGGTGAGAATTGTCTCGCCAATATCGATTTTATCGGTAGGCCCTTTAAGGATAACGATGTCACCATCAAGCAGTGTGGTATCAGAGTCAGGCTCATGAATGGATTGGTCATGTCTTCGGATCATCGCCACGTCCATTTCATACTTAGACAGGGGCAGATCACTCAACATACGACCACAAGCATAACTGGTTTCATTGAGAGGAACCGGGTGCAGGACCTCTTTTACCCGACCACTGGCATCAATCTTATCTGAGTGCTGACCGTGATAGTAACCATGCAACATGCTGTAACGTTCTGCACGGACCTGATTAATCTTTTCCTCGATATCCTGATGGGAGACGCCCAACATGGATAAAACGTGAGAGACCAGCATCAGGCTGCCCTCCAGGGATTCAGGGATAACCTCTGTTGCGCCCGCCTGTTGGAACAGTTCCAGAGACGAATCATCCCGGGTTCTGACCAGAATAGGCAGTTCAGGAAAGGTATTCTTCAGATGCTTCAGCGCGTCCAGCGAACTATCAACATTCGGGTAACTCAGAATCAGCATTTTTGCGCGAGTGCCGCCCAGTGCAGAGATAACATCGGCCCGTTTGGCATCACCAAAACAGATGTTTTCTCCCGCTGTAGACGCTTCCATAACACGGACAGGGTCGTTATCCAGAACGATGTAAGGAATGTTCATGGGCTCCAGAAAACGCGTAATGATCTGACCCACACGACCAAAACCACAAATGATCACGTGTTTGTTCAGCGACTGGCTGGCGACTTCTAAAGCTTCTGGTAACAGAGCATCGGTATGTTGCTCTGAGGTTTTATGCAGCCAACGGCTGAGACGGTCTGTATGGTTCATCAGAATTGGGGTGATGATCATGCTGGTGATGATGGTCGTCACAGCAATGGCATTCACATCCGGTGCGATCAATTGATTACCCAAAGCCAGTGCCAAAAGCGCAAAGCCAAACTCTCCACCCTGACTCAGACTAAGACCGGCACGCAGAGAGTTAGCCGGGTCTTTATGTAGCAGGGTACCTAATACAGATATAAGCAGGGTTTTAATGACAATTAGCAGGATGGTGAAGATCACCACCCAGTACCAGTTCTCGACCAGGGATTGCAGGTCTAACTGCATCCCTACGGAAACAAAGAAGAGTCCCAACAAAACGTCACGGAAGGGGCGGATATCCGCTTCTAGCTGATAGCGGTAGTGGCTTTCTCCCAACATCATTCCCGCAAGGAAACCACCTAAAGCCATTGATAGGCCTGCGGCGTGAGTTAACCAGGCTGCGAGAAGGGCTGCAACCAGGGTGGTTAAAACAAAGACTTCACTGGAACCGCTGTTTGCGGATTCATGAAACAGCATCGGCATTATGATGCGACCAACCAACAGTAGAATGATCAGCAGTGTAGCGCCTTCAAGAAGCATCAACGCCACTTCAGCAGAATTGATCTCCTGATTCTGACCGCCCAGGGCTGGAATCAGAATCAAAAAGAATACGGCAGCCAGATCCTGGAAGATCAGAGTTCCCACCGACAGCTGGCCGTGAGGGGTATCCAGTTCGTTTCTCTGGATCAGCTCTTTACTGACAATTGCAGTAGAGGAGAGTGACAGGGCACCCGCAATTACCAGCGCTGTGGTCCAGGTTTGATCGAGTAACAGGCAGATGCCGATCAGAATTAAAGAGGTAAATGTGACCTGTAGAGTGCCTAGCCCAAACACCGCTTTGCGCATGGCAAACATGCGTGAGACTGAAAACTCCAGTCCCAGCATAAATAACAGGAAAACAACGCCTAGTTCACTTAAAAGTTCAATGCTGTGGCTGTCTTCTACCAAGCCAAAACTATAAGGACCAAGCAACGCACCGACACTGAGGTATGCGAGCAGCGGCGGCAGGTTTATGCGCCGGAACAGGGTTATAGCAATCACGGCAAAACAAAGTATCGCCAGAAACTGCTCAAAGAAACCCAGTGTCATCGGTTGTTATCCTTTTCAGTAGATGGGGGTTACCACATCAGATCATCAGGGATTTTGTAATCTGCATATGGATCATCTTCATCCGGCTCTTCTTCAGGTTGGATACGGATGACAAACTCCGGCAAGCGTTGCTCTATTTTCTCAGCGAACTTATCTGGGATCAGGTAGAACTTCTCATCAAGTACAGCGATAGCCACTTGTCCGCGAATGAGCTGTCCCTGCAGTTCTTCCGTCACATACAGCGTTTTAACCTTTTTGTCGTAGGCAAAGTTGTATGAGACTTCGGCATCTTCCGGAACTGAAAGTTGCTGCTGAGTGATCATTTGGCGGCATTGGGCCTCAATCTCTTTGTTGCGGCGTTCTTCTTCGAGTTTCTGGTTTAACTCGCGATCGCGCTGCTGTTTTTCCTGGCGTTGTTTTTCCAGCTCCTGTTGCTGTATTGCTTTCTCATCAACAACCGCCTGGCCGGATTGACGGGCCTTTTTAGCTTTTTTGTTTTTTTTACGTTTTTCAGTATCCGCCTGTTTTGCTTTCTTCTGGTCAACCAGGCCGATATTCAGTAATTGGTCTTTAAGTGAACCTGCCATAACTTACTCTTAATAACTAAACTGCTAATGGGTGCACTATAACAAAATCTCTTTGATTTCAGATGCTAATACACAAAGTTTTTATGACTTGGGTTCTGGTATAGGGTAGGTTATGCAGTCTTTTGCGAAATCCTTCGCTCTTTGTGCCGATTTTTAGGAATTTTTATGTCTGGGTTTGACTCTGAACATCCATTTGAACGTCTTGATCCATCCTTTCTGATGGATGCTATAGAGACCAAAGGTTTTTGGTGTGATGGTCGTACCTTTCCGCTGAACAGTTATGAAAACCGTGTTTATCAGGTGGGCATTGAAGAGAAAGAACCTTTGATTGCAAAGTTCTACCGACCTGAGCGCTGGAGTCGAGAGCAGATTCTTGAAGAACATGAATTCTGTTTTGAACTTGAAGAGCAGGAACTGCCGGTAGTTACGCCAATGCGCGACGAGCGTGGAGAAAGCCTGTTTGAGTATCAGGGCTTTATGTTCTCACTGTTTCCGCGTAAAGGGGGTCATGCCCCGGAACTGGATAATCTGGACAATCTTTTCATACTAGGTCGTCTATTAGGGCGAATGCACCGTATTGGCAGTGTGAAAGATTTCCAGCACCGACCAGAAATTAACAGCCAGAATTTTGGTCATGAGAGCGCCGCTTTTATCAGTGAGCATTTTATCCCTGCAGAGCTTAAACCAGCCTATGACTCACTTGCTCATGATTTACTGCAAGCGGTCGACGAAATCATCGCCAGGGCGGGTGATATTAAACAGATTCGCGTCCACGGCGATTGCCATTCCGGGAATATGTTATGGCGTGACAATGCGCCGCATTTTGTGGACTTCGATGATTCCAGAATGGCGCCTGCGATGCAGGATATCTGGATGCTGCTCTCCGGCGACCGTCATGAGCAATTATCCCAGCTATCTGAGATCGTGGATGGTTACAACGAATTTTACGATTTTCAGAGTCGCGAACTGCAACTGATTGAAGTACTTAGAACTCTGCGCATCATGCACTACAGTGCCTGGCTGGCGCGACGCTGGAATGATCCGGCTTTCCCGCATAGCTTTAGTTGGTTTAACACCATGAAATACTGGAGCGAGCATATTCTTGAGCTGCGAGAGCAGATGGCGTTACTTCAGGAAGCGCCACTGACTCTGATGTAAGTTGGTAAAGCAGAAACCCGTTCTCTATTTTGATTTGGACTCTATATGTTCTCCGATATTGCACTTGATCCCCAGTTAGAAACTAATCTCAAAACGCTTGGTTTTACTGAGGCAACAGAAGTACAGGAACAAACGGTTCCGTTGCTGTTAGAAGGTCAGGATCTGTTGGTGAGTGCACCTACTGGCAGCGGTAAAACGGCATCTTACTTAATTCCTATAGTTCAGAGCCTTATTGGGCAAAAGTCTCCAACGCGACAGCCACGCGCTTTGGTTTTGGTACCTGTGCGGGAGCTTGCGGAGCAGGTTCAGTCCCAGTTTGACCGCTTAACTGAAGGCTTAGATCTTGAGGCTGTCTCTGTTGTGGGCGGTGAGGATTTCAAGGTTCAGGAAAGAAAATTGGCTAAAGCAGATTTGGTGATAGCGACCCCAGGGCGATTAATGCCTCATCTTGAGAATCGTTCGCTGGAACTGGATAGCCTGGATTTTTTAATTCTTGATGAAGCCGACCGGATGCTGGAAACCGGCTTTAAAGAGAATCTGGATCAGATTATTGAGGCTTCACCGGACATTCGTCAAACTTTGCTGATATCTGCAACTCTGCCTAGCGCTATTCGCACACTGGCCAAGAACATTCTGGTGGATGCGGAATGGATTAAAGTAGGTCAAAAGCGTGAGGTGTCAGAGGAAATTCAACAGTTTATTTTGCTCTCTGATGATCAATCTCACAAAGACAAGCAGTTATGCTGGTTACTGAAAAATGAGAGCTATAAGAAAGCCATAGTGTTCAGTAACAGCAAAACCCAGGCAAAACGTCTGGATGGCTTCTTGCGTTACCATAAGTTTAAAGCCGCTCTTTTACACGGGGATGTACAACAGAAAGGCCGCTTTGCCACCATAGAAGGCTTTCGCAAAGGCACGACTAATGTTCTGGTGACAACTGATCTGGCATCCCGGGGATTGGATATTGCAGATGTGGATCTTGTGATTAATGTCGAGATGCCACGTAAAGGTGATATTTATCTGCATCGGATCGGACGCACCGGGCGAGCAGGCTCAACGGGGCAAGCTATCTCTTTGATTGATCCGCCTGAATGGAACCTGATGTCCTCAATCGAACGTTACCTGAAAACCCGTTTCCAGCGGAAGTTCATAAAAGAGCTGGCGGGTCAC
>JBMYLM010000021.1:0-45962 GCA_049596335.1 Neptuniibacter sp. | reverse complement strand
ACAGGATACGCCATCCTTCTATCTCCCCATACACCAGAAATCACCATAACTCTCACTAATTCCACAATTAAAGATTGCGAGTTAATAATACAAGGTGCATCAAAATCACTGATATCAAAAACCATTTTTGAGAATTGTACAATAAATTGTAAAAAGGCAAAGTCTCACAGCTTTAGATTAGTTCAATTCATAAACTGTAAATTTACAGGTTCTATCGAGGATTCCGTTTTAGGTTCTCCCGACATAGAAAATGAGGGCTTCGAAGCTAAAATTTCAGGTTGCGACTTCTCTGAAGTTAAAATGAATTTAGTAGATTTTCGGCATGGACTCGAAATTGAAACATGTCAAATGCCCCCATGGCCGCATGTAACCTTTGAAAGAACAAATGATAGCCGTTTTAAGCTAAAAGAATTAGATTTACCACATAGGGTAAAGCGCATGCTAGGCGCAAGGATTTTAGGCACTAAAAACCACTTTGTATATGATCTAAGTAAGTACGATTGCGACCTTACACATGCAAAAAATGTTATATCACAATCAAGTTATGCAACAAGCAACTAACAAGCGCAAGCAGTCGCGGACAAACTTTCCGCTGGTGCTCCAAGTTATCCGCTGTTGCGAGCGTTAAAAGCCTATGCAATGGTCAAGCAATGAAGAAGAAGCCAAGATTCTACAAGTACAAGTCTTTAGATAATTTTGAATTCCTACTGGATCTCTTGTTGAAAGAGAGACTGTATGCGGCTGCCTATCATGAACTTAATGATCCAATGGAAGGCGTCATAAAAATTGACGGTACAATTTTGAAGGAAACAGAAGCTGACTGGGAAAGTCTTATCAAGGATCTTAGATTAGTTTGTTTCACTAAAAGCTCAGAAAATCCATTAATGTGGTCACATTATGCAGATGGAGGTAGAGGCTGCGTTGTATGCTTCGAGCTACTGGATGAGCAGATATTCCACAAGGTTTCTTATCTTAAAAAACCATCGGTATCCGAACGAGACTTGTGCCTTGAAAAGGCTCTTGAAATATTAAAATACAAAGACAAGCACTGGAAATACGAAGCGGAATATCGCTGTTTGATTCAAAACGAGAGTTTCTTGCCTGTAAATGTAAAGTCAATCACATTCGGCCCACGGGCAGACCAAAATAAAGTAGACATGCTTTCGCATATTCTCAAGCTATGCAAACCTAAGCTGGGTGTTTTTAAAATGGGTAATGCCGGCCTCTTTAAAGGTCCAGAATTCATGATAGGCGCCTCAAGAACACGCATGGCAGACCAGAAGCGGACTGCAGATTATTGTCCAAAGTGTAGCGAAACAGAAATAATTCAAAACAATTATGTCGGTCAACACAGAAACTGGGTTGGCTTTTAACAAAGCCGTCAACGGTCAGCCCAGCTGCGCTGGGCTCGGACCTTCGCTGCTGCGCAGCTTCGACCCGTTACGGCGGCGTTAGGTTTCTAAGTGAGTTCAAGGATGAAAAACTCGATAAAATATTCTATCTGGTCAGTTCTAATTTTTGGGGCGGGTGCTTATATTGGCGGTCTAATAGCAACCGGTTATTACAAATCTCTCAACCTTACTAACTTAATCGGCTACCAAACACATCAAGTATCCACCTATGCCATTCTCTTTGGTGAAAATGAGGAAGTTAAGGCAAAAGAGCTAATTCTAAGCGACCTGAAGCTGAACCTGTTAAAAGCCACCATCCACCAAGAAAAACTTCCAAGTGCTATGAAGGAGCACTTGTGCACCCAGTTGCTAAAGATCGTGGACGATCGAAAATCGATAGAAGCTTTTGCTTCCGGCTTGTCTCAATCAAAAACTGACATATCGAAATATTTAACCGATATTGGCAAATGCGAAACATGGTAAACCTAACAAGAAACAGCAGCCGATCGCCGCTGCGCGGCTCCAGCTGTGTTGGGCGTTAGAGCTTTTCCTAGCCACTAGCAGCGGCTCAGCCGCGTTCTAGCTACTCATAGCGAAGCGTGCTGCCTGAAAGGCCAATCGTGCTGACTAAAAAGCATAAATGCTTTTTAGTCCTTATCAATACTGCTATTAACAATACCAATCCAAACCTGCTCTGACAGGAATCCATCCGTCCAGTCGATCCAGTCAGAAGATAATCCTTCCACCTGCATCTGGCCCAGATTCATCCCTTTTTCCCGCATCTCTTTAACCTCTGAATACGTGCCACGCAGCATATCCCGGAACTCAGTCAGCTCAGCTTTATTAGACACTGGGCCATGGCCTGGAATGACCACCGTTTTATCATCAATCATATTGATCACGTCAGTCACGTTTTTAGACATCTGCAATACACTGCCGCCGTTTTGTACATCGACAAACGGGAAAAAGCCGTTGAAATACAGGTCACCCATATGCACGACATTGGCTTTTTTGAAGAACACTACGGAGTCACCATCGGTGTGTCCGCCAGGCAGGTGCATGACTGCAACCTCTTCTCCATTAATATGTAATGTAAGCTCTTTTTGATAGGTAATGGAGGGTAATGCATGTTCCGGGTAAGGCTCTGTCACCATTTTGAACAGCTTCACTTCCTGCGAAGTCAGCAACCTTTCGCGCACATTATCGTGTGCAACGATTTTGGCACTGTGACCGAAGTGTAAATTTCCCTGAGTGTGATCACCATGCCAGTGGGTATTGATAATGTAAGTCAGTTTGTTCTCGCCACCAAAGGGTTGTAAGGCCGTTTTCAGAGCCGGGGTCATATCCTGATAATCATCATCCACCATCAGAATGCCTTGCTCACCTGCTAATACAGCGACGTTTCCACCTTTACCTCGCAGCATTGAGATTTGCTCGGTTATTACAGATGAACGGAAACTGGGAGTGGTCGCGTTATGTTGCTCAGCAAATACTGATACTGACAAGGCTGCCAGCATAATTGTAAGCACTGATTTACGTGCCTGGTTAAGAACTGCCATCGTTATCTCCTTATATTAAGTCGCCATTTGTAGTTATTCTTCTGATGCAGATTGATCAGGTTTATTTAGGTGACAGATATGAGCTTAGCAAAGTTCCTGTGTTGTTGAGTGAATGAAAAAAAAGCCCGCATAAAATGCGGGCAAAGTACAAACGAGAAGGAGCAGACACAAACAATGACAAAAAATAATAAAAGCCTGCCAGACCTTACTTAATTTCGACCCCAATCGTAATTTCCCTGTATGGTCTGGCTAACTTTCTTCCCAGCGAAAAGATCCTCTCTATGAATTAGCAACCATTCGATCACAGTAATCATTTGAAATCGTTCTCCATTGCGGCACTTTCTCTATCACACCAATTTGATCCAAATACTTGATTGAAAGAGTACTGGACAAATCACATTGTCCGGCAACGGGAACGCTCGGAAGCAGAGCATCAGCAACATGAACCGCAGTCAGTGCTGAAAATTCTTTCGACACAGATAAATTAGGGACATGATGCAACATTACTGCTTCTACAACCTGAGGGGATAGATTCCATAATGCCAGAAGCGCACCGGCAACTTCACCATGAAAAAATCCATAGGTAGCTTTCTCAACCAGAAAGATCGGCTTCTGTTTTCTTGCTGAATATGCCAGCAATTTACTGTATTTTTCCGGATCATGGGACGCCATGATCAAAACACCCAGGTCATGAAGCAAGCCACCTAAAAAAGCCTGTTCCTGAATATATTTACTCGCACCAGCTCTCTTGCTGATCGCTTGAGCTAACCTGCCCACCACCAAGGAACGCTGATTCAACTTTTCAAAAGAAAACTTATTCCAACCCTGCCCCTGAGCAAACTGACTGTTTAAATGAGAACTGAGAGTTATACTTCTGATATTCCTAACACCCAAAAAGGAAATCGCATCTTTGAGGCTAGTAACTGCTCTAGTGATACCAAAATAAGCTGAGTTGACCTGTTTCATTATCTGCGCAACGGCAGCAGGATCCTGCTCAATGATTTCACTTATCTCACTGAGACTACTTACATCAGAGTTGATTGCATCTGTTAGCTGTTGGTACATCGCAGGAGGCGTAGGAAGACATCCAATATTCGATACATATTCCTGGAGGGATGAACGGTTGAGCAGCCGGGTAAACTTAACAACATACTCAAGCTCCTTTCCCATATCACTTACTGGTGTCGAAGTATCAAAAGCCCGGTGAACAACTTCGGCGGCTTTCGCTCGACTAGCCGCATTCCAGTAATCGGAACCAATAAAAGCTCTAATGGCTGAAGGCTGCACTTTACTAACTTGGTTCATCAAAGCAATTTCTTCATCTGACCGTAGCAACATAGAATGAGTAACAACCACGATATCAGATGGCTTCTGCTTTAATTCATCCACTAAATTTTGCATTTGAGTGAAGTAGATGACATCCCAATTAAAACCTGCAGCAACGATTTCATGGCGCCAGTTAACATAGCCACCCGTTGGGTCATACACAGCAACCCGCAATTTTAAACCGTTTTTGTTAGCCGAGGTGTTCATGACCTTAACCCACATATTTCATTAATCAAACCAACGGAATACCGTTGCCATTTTTCAATGCTTCTGGATTAATCCTAGTGGGCTTTGCAGGTATTAAAAGCGTCTTTTTATTAAAATTTTATGCAATTTTGATCATTTTTCAGGCAGCAGTTTTGAAAATCACCCTAACTCATTGAATATAAAGTGTTCATTTTTTAAACAGCGTTTTTAGTAAAATTTTAACTATTTTGTAATTAAAAACTTTCATTCAAAAAAGTTAAAAAGATTGACCTGTGTAGGATCATTTAACGTTGATTAAGTGTCGTTTCTGAGGGACGTGTCCAGATATAAGCTAATGCGCCCATGATGGTGACAACAACCGCAGCTTTTAAACCGATATGGAATGTTTTAAAGATAAGGGGGTAGCTGACCATCAATAGAATCATGCCAGTTGCCAGCACTTTGATCTTCAGAGGAATGACCCCGTAGGTTTCCCAATCGCGGATAAACTTTCCAAAGAGACGATGGTTGAGGAGGTATTGATGCAGCCTTTCAGAGCTTCGGGAAAAACAAAAAGCCGCGACCAGAAGGAAAGGCGTTGTGGGTACTAAGGGTAATAGAACGCCAATCAATCCCAGCAAAACGAAGAGCCAACCCGCAGTAAGATATAGAATTCTGACAACCGTTTTTCTCACTTACTCACCCAACAAACAAACATTAGCCTAAGAATAGCAGGCAAAAAAATGGGCATCTACAGATGCCCGGTTGAATAGTCTCTACTCTGGAAGGAACTCATCACAGAAATGATATGGTTCCTATTCTGGTTTTGTTGTTCATCTCACCTGATGCCGTTTACTCGTTAAGATGGCCTTTGATTCAGGCTTTAAAAAAGTGCGCGATCATACACACTTCAAATAATACTTTTATTACAGATTACAGTTGCTTAGCTAATAATGCATTTAGCTCCGGAATACATGAACCACAGTTGGTACCGCATTTAAGTTTAGCACCCAGTGCTTCAACTGACTTACAGCCCTGACTGATGGCATCTTCGATGGCATTACTGCCTACCTGATAACAGCTACAGATCAGTTCGCCCGGATCTTCCAGTTCGCAGCCTGTCACACTCAGCAGATAACGACGCTCATCCAGAGAAACCTCGGTCTTCTCAAACATCTCTTCCAGCCATTTAGTGGAAGGGATCTGCCCATAAGGCATTACAAAGAAGGCCCACTCCAGCTGTTCTCCATCTAAGCCAGCGGCACGGAAACTGTTACTGCCTTTATCTTCGAGCCAGATATCGACTTCACCCAGATTCTCTTTGCACCAATCGATACCATTTCCCAGATCCGATGAATCTGCAAGGTAGAACAGCGTTGCGCCCTGCTTTGGCACTTTGGACCAGTATTCTACCGGAAGATCGGTCGCTAATTCATTGCGACACATCAACCAACCCTGCCATGCTGGATTCATGGGCTCTAGCTTTACTCGGCCGTGTTTGGACTCCGGCTGGCCGGAGAACGGATCAGTTACCGGCTCGATCAGAACCCCCATTCGTCCTTTCGAACTGAAGATGCTATTCCAGTGCATAGGCACAAATGCCTCACCTATACGCTGTTCCGATCCAACCACACGCGCTCTGCCAATGAACTCCCCTTGAGGGTTACTGGCACGCACCAGATCGCCTTCGGTTACCTTAAGACTTTTCGCATCGGCTTCATTCAGCTCAATAAATGGTTCATCACGATGCTGGAATAAACGCGGCGTTCGCCCCGTGATCGCCATGGTATGCCATTGGTCACGAATACGACCGGTATTAAGTACGAATGGCAGCTCCTCAGTTGGCTGCTGCACTGGAGCAGAAGATTCAATCGCGACAAACCGGGCTTTCCCTGATGGAGTAAAGAAACGCCCATCCGAGAACATACGGGCTGTACCATAAGGTGTTTCCTTAGTTACAGGCCACTGGACCGGTGTCAGGGAGTCATAGGTTTTCTCATCGATATCCTCAAACAGGCTGATATCAAAATCACGAGTACCGTTATTTTCAAATCCGGATAAAGCCGCATGTTCGGCAAAGATCTGATAAGGATGGTCATAACTGAACGCGTCTTCAAAACCCATACGTTTTGCAACTTCGCTGATGATCCACCAGTCATGTTTAGCTTCGCCACTTGGCGGTAAAATACTGCGTTGACGGGAGATACGACGCTCCGAGTTGGTCACGGTTCCGTTTTTCTCACTCCAACCTGTCGCAGGCAGGCAAACATCTGCGTAGCGAAGTGTATCCGTATCACCAATACAATCCGACACCACCACCAGCGGGCAGGCTTCAAGTGCACGAACAATTTGATCGGTATTGGGCAGACTGACCGCTGGGTTAGTCCCCATAATCCAGACCGCTTTTATTTTGCCAGCTTCGATGGCCTCAAACATATCAACAGCTTTTAAACCGTCTTGCTGCGCCATATTTGTGGCATTCCAGAAACGGGCAACACGATCGACAGCTTCGGTATCTTTGAAATCCATATGGGCAGCCATCTGGTTAGCCAGACCACCCACTTCACGTCCGCCCATGGCATTAGGCTGTCCGGTAATAGAGAACGGACCTGCACCCTCGTAACCAATTCGCCCAGTTGCCAGATGACAGTTAATGATCGCGTTAGCATTATCTGAACCGGATGAAGACTGGTTTACACCCTGAGAGTAGAAGGTAATGACTTTTTCAGTGTTGGCGTAGCTCTCAAAGAAATCCTGCAAATCAGACACAGGGACATCACAGAATTCAGCAACCGTCTGCAGATCAGAAAACTGCGTTTGCGCAACAGAGATCGCCTGATCAAAGCCTTCGGTATTGGCTTCAATATATTCTTTATTAATAGCACCCGCTTCAGCGAGATAACTCAGCAGCCCTGTAAACAATTCACTGTCAGTCCCCGGTTTTATTGCCAGGTGCAGATCTGCAATATCGCAGGTTGCTGTTCTTCGTGGATCAATAACGATGACTTTAAGGTTTGGATTAGCCTTTTTCGCCTTCTGCATACGCTGGAACAAAATCGGATGGTTCCAGGCGGCATTAGACCCAACCATCACCAACAGATCGGTCAGTTCAAGGTCTTCGTAACAACATGGCACAGTATCGGAACCAAATGCACGTTTATAACCCACAACAGCAGAAGCCATGCACAAACGTGAATTGGTATCTACATTGGCGGTTCCGATGAAGCCTTTAATGAATTTATTGGCAACGTAGTAGTCTTCGGTAAGGATTTGGCCTGACAGATACAGTGCAACCGAATCCGGACCATGCTCCATAACAGTGCGTTTAAATCCTTCCGCGACTGTTTCGAGTGCACTATCCCAGGTGGACTGCTGGCCATTAACAAGAGGATTAAGCAGCCTGCCCTGTTGTCCCAGCACTTCATGCAGTGATGAGCCTTTAACACAGAGACGACCAAAATTTGCTGGATGCTCTTTATTACCTTTAACACCGACTACAGCATCATTTTCGATTTCGGCATTAACGCCACAGCCTACACCACAGTAGGGGCACGTGGTTGTCTTATGCATCCTGACCTCCAAAAAACTATCCGATCTGCAACATATAAATTATAGGCTTGCTCTATCGTATATTGGAGATAACAGATGCCTGCATCCCTCGTAGTCTATGAGCAAGCACGCACCGTTGCGTATAAAAAATTATGCCCTATGATCTGCAAGGTATATGCCAGATTAAGGTGGAATAGATATTGCTGAAGATTAGATATCCTTTTCCGGAATAGGATCGAATGAGTAAAGACAAACGTTTGAACGTGCTGCTGATTGACGATGAACCGGAACGAGTAGAAGCGCTCACAGAAGCGTTACATAAATTAGGCCATAACGTCGTCTGTCATCTGCCAAATACAAGTGATCTTAATAAACATGTCGAAGAAAGCCTTCCCGACATCGTTATTATAGATATGGACTCCCCTAATCGTGACACGCTGGAGAGCATGGCCACGATGAGTCGTAATAACCCTCGCCCAATCGTTTTTTTCGCTGAAAAACAAAATGACCATAAAACCATGTCCGATGCCATTAATGCAGGTGTCAGTGCATATATAGCCGATGGTCTTCAACCCGAACGTGTTACAGCCATAATCGATACAGCCATTGCCCATTTCGATGCCCACAGCAGTTTAAAAGCTGAACTGGATAAGGCCCGAAACCAACTAGCTGACAGAAAAATCATTGAAAAAGCTAAAGGCATGCTGATGAAACATCAGGGCTGTGACGAAGAACAGGCGTACCAAACTCTCAGAAAAATCGCCATGGACAGGCACCAGTCACTGCCTGTGGTGGCACAGAATGTAATAGAGGCGTTAAAAGGGTTAACGGGAACGGGGAAATAGTTGTAGAGGTAATATTATGTCAGACCATCTGACGCTTGAAAAAACAGACCTCAAGCTGGGCTTTATTGCCCTGATTGATTGCGCTCCACTCGTTGTTGCTCGGGAGAAAGGTTTCTTTAGTAAGTACGGCCTGAACGTTATTTTATGCAAAGAATCCTCCTGGGCCTCTATCCGAGATAAAGTGAGTTTTGGCCTGCTCGATGGGGCGCACATGCTGGCTCCAATGCCCCTTGCTGCGACTCTGGGGCTGAACGGCAATAAAACCCCAATGTTAACGGCCTTATCCTTAAGCCATAACGGTACAGCCATTACTCTATCGCAAGAGTTGTATCTGGAACTGGTTGAACAAATCACTGACTGGAATAATCAGGAAGCCGTCGGAAATACATTCAAAGAGTTGATCCAAAATCGTGAACGTAAACCAGTTATAGCAACGGTATACCCTTATTCGAACCACCATTACCAACTGCGTTACTGGCTCAATCAACACAACATTAATACCGAAGACGATGTGCAACTTGTTGCGGTACCGCCAACACAGATGCTGGAGAACCTGGCCAATGGTTTGATTGATGGCTATTGCGTAGGTGAGCCCTGGAACAGTCTGGCACTCATGCAACAAACGGGTGGGTTATTAACAACAGGCCATAAGATCTGGGGCTCCCATATGGAAAAAGTAATGGGTGTAACTCAACAATGGGCAGATGAGCACCCTAATACACACCGCGCTCTGGTAACGGCTCTCTATGAAGCATGCAAGTGGGCTGAAGATGCAACTAACAGAACGGAATTAATGGAGCTTCTGGCCCTCCCGCCTTATCTTGATCACGCAGCAGAACAGCTGGCAACCTTTAACCCTCCCTATTCCATGGAGCAACATTTTTACAGCGAAAACCTGAATATGCCGGATCGTGACCACGGCCTATTTCTGCTGGATCAGATGAATGACTGCGGTCAATTAAGTGGCATCGTTGTGGATAAAGACCAACTGGTCGAAGATGTTTTTCGTTGTGACCTGTTTAAAACCTGGGTTGAATAGCTTTAATTATCTGAGTGATAACACCTCTTCAGCTCAACGACCTCAACGCTGTAACCTTGGTACCACTCTTGCGCGCCTTTTTGCTGCGCATTCTGATGCTCCGGATTGTTTCTCCAGGCTAGAATAGCCTGCTCATTCTCCCAATATGAGATAGAAATTTCATTTCTACCTTCCTGCACACTGACAAAGTCTAGGCAGCCATACTCATTAATGGCTAATGACCTCATTCGTTCTGCAGTTTCAAGATAACTCTTTGTGGCAGCGTTACCTCCCTGAGTAATCACACCCTTAAGTTCGGCTTTAAAAATTACCGCGAATTTTGCATCCATTAAGTTACTTCCTTTATTTGGGTTTGCTGAAAACTGCATGCACTAACTTAGGTTATTAAAGAGTGAAACCACAATCAAAAGATGCCCCAATTTTGCACTTTTTTACCGCAGGGTCGCACTATTGTGCAGCGCAAAAAACCAAGCACCAGAGTAAAGATTTATTAAAAAATAATGTATCTAATTGATTTATTTATATTTTTAAATAATGGCACAGCTAATGCTTTTGTTTAATAAAAATCGTGGGCCAATGGCGGTGCACGTAATTGACCTAACAGTCTAACAATTAATTTTTTGGCAAAGGCGCCTCGACGGATCACAACGATGTGATCATGTTCGGCGCCTTTTTGTTTTTAAGATTTGGAGGAACGTTCCATGCTTAAGAAGAAAAAGGCTCTATTAAGCAAAGTTATCAGCGGTGCAGTACTGGCTGCTTCATTAGTCACAGTACCTGCATGGGCTGCTATCGGTGAGCCTGAAAAGGAAGATCTGAAGTTCGGTTTCATTAAGTTGACCGATATGGCTCCTTTAGCGGTTGCATACGAAAACGGTTACTTCGAAGACGAAGGCCTGTATGTAACTCTGGAAGCACAGGCAAACTGGAAAGTTCTTCTCGACCGTGTAATCGACGGTCAGCTGGACGGCGCACACATGCTCGCTGGCCAGCCACTGGGTGCAACAATCGGTTTTGGTACCCAGGCACACATCATTACTGCGTTCTCTATGGACTTAAATGGTAACGCGATCACAGTATCTAACGATATCTGGGATCAGATGAAGCCAAACATTCCTAAAATGGCTGATGGCCGTCCAGTACACCCAATCAAAGCGGACGCCCTGAAACCTGTTGTAGAGAAGTATAAAGACGAAGGTAAGCCGTTCAACATGGGTATGGTGTTCCCGGTTTCTACCCATAACTACGAACTGCGTTACTGGCTGGCGGCGGGTGACATCCACCCAGGTTACTACGCACCACATAAAGGTGACACTTCAGGTACTATCGATGCAGATGCACTGCTGTCTGTAACGCCTCCACCACAGATGCCAGCTACTCTGGAAGCGGGCACTATCTACGGTTACTGCGTAGGTGAGCCATGGAACCAGCAGGCTGTATTCAAAGGTATTGGTGTACCTGTAATCACTGACTACGAGATCTGGAAAGATAACCCAGAGAAAGTATTCGGTGTATCTAAAGAATGGTCTGATGCAAACCCGAACACTCACCTGCGTGTAGTTAAAGCGATGATCCGTGCAGCTAAATGGCTGGATGATGACAACAACGCAAACCGCCCAGAAGCAGTGAAGATTCTGTCTCAGCCTAACTACGTAGGTGCGGACTACGACGTAATCGCTAACTCAATGACAGGTACATTCGAGTATGAGAAAGGCGATAAGCGTGAAGTGCCAGACTTCAACGTATTCTTCCGTTACAACGCGACTTACCCATACTACTCAGATGCTATCTGGTACCTGACTCAGATGCGTCGCTGGGGCCAGATTGCTGAGCCTAAATCTGACCAGTGGTTCATGGATATCGCTAAGAAGGTATACCGTCCTGACATCTACGCTCAGGCAGCTAAAGAGCTGATCGCTGAAGGTAAAATGTCTGCAGACATGTTCCCAGACTTCTCTACTGAAGATGGTTTCCGTGCTCCACAGACTCACTTCATCGATAACGTAACTTACGATGGTAAGAAGCCAAACGAATACCTAACTAAGTTCAAGATTGGTCTGAAACCTGATCAGCAGATCTAAACCATCTGTTTAGCAAGTCTCCCCTCCTTCGGGAGGGGAATTCAGATCAACGGGGGAGTAACAAGCTATGAGTAATACATCTGCACTATCGGGCATCAGTGCCTTTTTTGAGAATCCAATAACCAACTTTGGGAAGCTAGCTAAGTCCCTGCTGGTACCTCTGATTGGTCTAGTCCTTTTCCTGTTTGTATGGGAAATCGGAGCGAAAAGTATCAACACCTCATTGGGCGCCTTTCCAGGTCCAATCGCGGTTTACGAACAAAGCATCAACTTGGTAAAAGAACACCAGGCTGAGCGTGAGAAAGAAGAAAAATTCATCAAGCGTCAGGAAGAACGTAACGCTAAGAAACTGGCTAAAAATCCTGATGCTAAAGTTAAAATCCGCCCATATACCGGCAACCCAACTTTCTTTGATCAGATTGGCACTAGCCTGATCACTGTATTGTCCGGTTTTATTTTGGCGTCACTGATTGCAATCCCTGCGGGTATCGCAATTGGTTTGAACAATACACTGTATTCAGCCTTCAACCCTCTGATCCAGCTGTTTAAGCCGGTATCACCGCTGGCATGGCTGCCGCTTGTAACTATGGTTGTGAGTGCTGTGTACGTGAGTAAAGACCCAATGTTTGCCAAGTCGTTTATTACTTCACTGATCACTGTATCTCTGTGCTGCCTGTGGCCAACACTGCTGAACACTGCGGTTGGTGTATCCAGCATCAGTAAAGATCTGCAAAACGTATCTCAGGTTTTACGTCTGAGCTGGTTAGCACACGTAACAAAAATTGTACTGCCATCTTCAATCCCAATGATCTTTACAGGCCTGCGTCTGTCACTGGGTATCGCTTGGATGGTATTGATCGCCGCAGAAATGCTGGCGCAGAACCCTGGCCTGGGTAAGTTCGTCTGGGACGAGTTCCAGAACGGCAGCTCAAGCTCACTTGGACGCATCATGGTAGCCGTACTTGTTATCGGTCTGATCGGCTTCCTTCTTGATCGCACTATGCTGATGATCCAGAAAAAAGTGTCCTGGGATAAAACTGCAGTACTTCGTTAAGAGATTAGAGAATTTATTGCCTGAGGGGCACGCCCCTCAGCAGGAGAAACATTATGAGTCAGCCTCCAAAGCATTTAGAACTTACAAAAGTAGATATCGACTTCCCTACTCCTAACGGTCCTTTTAAAGCCCTGCAGGATGTAAACCTGACCATCAACAAAGGTGAATTCGTTTCCCTGATTGGTCACTCGGGTTGTGGTAAATCCACAGTATTGAATATCGTAGCGGGTCTTTACCAGGCAACAAAAGGCGGCTGCCTTCTAGACGGTAAAGAAGTAAACGCTCCAGGCCCTGAACGTGCCGTAGTCTTCCAGAACCACTCTCTGCTGCCATGGCTAACAGCGTACGAAAACGTAGAGCTGGCTGTTAAGCAGGTATTTGGTAAATCCAAATCCAAAGCAGAGATGAAAGAGTGGATCGAGCATAACCTGCATCTGGTACACATGGACCACGCCATGCACAAACGTCCGGACGAAATTTCCGGTGGTATGAAGCAGCGAGTAGGTATCGCACGTGCACTGGCAATGGAACCAACAGTCATGTTGATGGATGAGCCGTTTGGTGCACTGGATGCCCTGACCCGTGCTCACCTTCAGGACTCCCTGATGGAGATCCAGAAAGATCTGAACAACACCGTAATCATGATCACCCATGACGTGGATGAGGCAGTACTGCTGTCAGACCGTATTGTGATGATGACTAACGGCCCAGCTGCAACTGTAGGTGAGATTCTGGATATCGATCTGCCACGCCCTCGTGACCGTATCGCACTGGCTGATGATCCACAGTACAACCACTATCGTCATGAAGTTCTGACCTTCCTCTACGAGAAACAGCGCAAACCTGACGAGAGCGAGAAATCAACCGAAAAAAAGTCTGATAGCGATGAAGTGGCACAAGCTGTGCAAGGTAAAGCATCAGATAAAAAGGAGAAAGCCGCTTAAGGTGCATAATCCCGCATTATCAACGTTGATATAGCGGATTATATAAAACCAAAGCAGTGCAGAGCACTCAGAAAGCGCATTAAGTTGCACCAATCTGAGGCGCAACTCTTAAAAAGAGCCGCACTCCTACAAAGCATTGAACAAAGGCGTTCAAACTTTCATCCCTCAGGAATTGAGGTTTATGGAAAGTTTGAGCGCCTTTTTTTGTTTTTAACATATTTAAAAATTAAAAAATTTATAACTATTCTTGAGGCCAAGAAAATGAGCGAAAGTGGAAAACTGAACCTCTTCTCGTTTACCGGGAAAATGAAGATCCTGCACATGAGCTGGATCGCTTTCTTTATCACCTTCTTCGTATGGTTTAACCATGCCCCACTGCTGGGTGCCATTGCGGAGTCATTGGGTCTGACCAAAGCAGAAGTTAAAACACTGTTGATCCTGAACGTAGCCCTGACTATTCCGGCACGTATCATCATCGGCATGCTGACCGATAAATACGGCCCGCGTATTACTTACGCAGCGCTGTTGTTTATCGCGAGTATCCCTTGTTTTATGTTTGCTCTGTCCACTGACTTTGCCCAGGCTGCGGTTTCCCGTTTCCTGCTGGGCTTCATCGGTGCGGGCTTCGTAATCGGTATCCGTATGGTAAGTGAGTGGTTCCCAGCGAATGAACTGGGTACTGCAGAAGGTATTTATGGTGGCTGGGGTAACTTCGGTTCCGCTGCCGGCGCTATGCTGCTGCCTACTCTGGCACTCCTGTTTGGTGGTGAAAATGGCTGGCGTTATGCGGTAGGCCTGACAGGCGCAATGAGCCTGATCTTCAGCTTTATCTGGTATAAAAATGTATCGGATACACCAAAGGGTTCTACTTACTTCAAGCCGAAGAAAATCGGTGGTATGGAAGTAACCAGCAAAGGTGACTTCTACTTCATGCTGATCATGAAGCTACCGATATACGCTGCGCTTTCTCTGCTGACATGGAAACTGTCTCCAGCAGGCGTTTCTATTCTGTCTGATATGGCCGCTACAGCGATCTACGTTATTCTGGCGGTTATCTTTGTTTACGATTGCTTCAGCGCATACAAGGTAAACAAAGAGATTTTCGTTAAACCGGTTCCAGAAGTTGAACAGTACAAATTCAAGCAGGTTGCGGTACTGAACGTGCTGTACTTTGCAACGTTCGGCTCTGAACTGGCGGTTGTTTCTATGCTGCCATTGTTCTTCTCTGAAGTATTCGAGCTGGATATGGTTTACGCGGGTCTGCTGGCATCGGCCTACGCGTTCATGAACCTGATGTCTCGCCCAGGCGGTGGTTGGATCAGTGACCGTTTCGGTCGTAAGAAAACTCTGCTGATCCTGACAGCAGGTCTGGCTGCAGGTTATGCAACTATGTCTATGATCGACAGCACATGGCCTCTGTTCCTAGCAGTTGCTGCTGCAATGGCATGTTCTTTCTTTGTACAGGCGGGTGAAGGTGCGGTATTCGCAGTAGTACCTCTGATCAAACGTCGTCTGACAGGTCAGATCGCTGGTATGACAGGTGCGTACGGTAACGTAGGTGCGGTATTCTACCTAACAGTTCTTTCTATGGTTGATTACTCTACATTCTTCACTGTAATCGCTGCGACTGCTGTACTTGGCTTTATCACGCTTCTGTTCCTGGAAGAACCAAAAGGCCACATGGCTGAGGTTAACGAAGATGGTACAGTTGAATTAATCAAAGTTAGCTAGTCGAGATTGTCATCCCTGCGTAAGCAGGGATCCATCTTCAATATGGACTCCCGCCTACGCGGGAGTGACAAAGCATTAATGCAGCCCTCCTCTATGGGCTGCTTTTCTGATTCTGTAGCAGGCCAATTATGAGCAAAAAAACGTTATCCCTTCGCTTTGGTGGCAAATCCGTTGCCGGGATCAAAGAGGTAAATCAGGATGCGTTTGCCGCTCACCTGCCTGAAAATTCAGAACTAGAGTTCAAAGGCGGTGCTGCCGTTATCGCCGATGGGGTCAGCAGTTGCCCGGATTCTCATATCGCCAGCCAAACCAGTGTCACCAGCTTTATGCAGGACTACTTCAGTACCCCGCAAAGCTGGAGTGTTCGTAATTCAGTATCCAGAGTACTAACCGCACTCAACAGCTGGCTGCATAAAGAGAATACCCAAAGCAGCCGTGAAAATGACAGCATGCTCTGCACCTTTACCGCATTGGTGGTTAAGTCCAATACCCTGCATCTGTTTCATGTTGGTGATTCCCGTGTCTATCTTTATCAGGATGGAGAATTGGAACAACTCTCCGTCGACCATGTGCGCAGATCCGGTGGTAAAAACTATCTGGCCCGCGCCTTAGGTGGTGATCGCCACCTTGAAGTGGATTACAGCACCCGTGCGCTTAAAGAAGGTGACCGTCTGCTCATGACCACAGACGGTGTGCATGAGTTTATACCGCATAAGTTATTGAAAGAGATTCTCTCGGAAAGCTTTGGCGATCCTGAAGCCGCTTCCGAAAGGTTAATCAATCAGGCTTTGGAAAATGGCAGTGATGATAACCTTACAGCACTCATCACCTGCGTGGACCAGCTACCCAATGAAACTCTTGATGAGAGCCATAACCGGCTGGTTCAACTGCCTATCCCTCCCGTTATGGAGGTGGGAAATAAAATTGATGGTTATGAAGTCCTGGATGTTATTTTCAGTGGTACCCGCAGCCATATGTATCTGGTTAAAGACAGCGAGAGCAACGAACAGTTTGTACTCAAAGCCCCTTCTACCAATTTCTCTGAAGATACGCTCTATCTTGATGGTTTTATCCGTGAGGAGTGGGTCGGTCAACGCATCGATCACCCTAATGTAATGAAGACCTTCCCTACCAAGCGCGAGAAACGTTTCCTCTATTATCTGGGTGAACATATTGAAGGAATGAACCTGCGAGAGTGGATGAACGACAACCCTAATCCACCGCTGGATCAGGTACGGGCTTTAACCAAACAGATCATCCAGGGCCTCAGAGCATTCCAGCGTGCCGACATGGTGCATCAGGACCTTAAGCCCGAAAATATCATGATTAACCGGGATGGGCGGGTAAAAATTCTTGATTTCGGCACAGTGAAGATCGCGGGTATAGAAGAGATGAACTCGCCTCTGGATAAATCAATTCCACAAGGCTCAGTCAACTACGTCGCCCCTGAATATCTGATCGGTGAACCCGGCAACTATAAGTCTGATTTGTATTCTCTGGGTGTGATTATTTACGAAATGATCACTGGCAAACTGCCGTATAAAGAGATGTCTACCAATCAGGTCACCCTGAATAACTACGGAGAGATGGACTACACTCCCGCCCTGCAACACAGACGTGATCTGCCGCTATGGGTGGAAGGTTGTGTTCGTAAGGCAGTCCAGCCCAATCCACGTTATCGTTATGAGGCGTTCTCTGAATTGGAAGCTGATCTGACAAGACCTAACCAAAGTCTGGAAGCGAAAGTCCAGCATCAGCCTATGCTGGAGAGAAATCCGCTACTGCTGTGGAAGATTATTGCCGCCCTGTTATTCGCTCTCAACCTGTATCAATTATTCGGCTTAGATTGATGAGAGACGCACCAAAAAAAGGCACCACCTTATTGCACTGCATCAAAAGAAAACCAATTACAGCTAATTTAGTCGTTATTAGATCTTCCTGAAAACCATAACATACTGATTAACATGGATTTATTTATACTGGCACACATACTGCTTTATTAAAGACATGTAACCGGATTAATTGTGCTGATATTCGGTTATCAACAACAAGCTCTGAGAACAAAGGCGTTCATTATCAACACTCAACGGTGTTGGATATGAACGCCTTTTTTTGTTTTAGGATTTTAGAAAGTGAAAAAACGTCTGGTAATTATTGGAAATGGTATGGCAGCAGGCCGCTTGTTACAGCAGCTCATTGAGCATGCTGACGGCCAGTTCGATATTACTGTTTTTGGCGAAGAACCGGGCGGTAGCTACAACCGTGTTTTGCTCTCCCCTCTGCTCGGTGGTGAACTGGAACTGGATAAAGTTATCACTATGAGCCGCGAATGGTATGAAGAGCATAATGTCGCCCTGTACTGTGGCGACCCTGCAATTGAAATCGATCGCGAAAAACAACTGGTTATCAGTGAGTCTGGTAAACGTGTTCATTATGACTCTCTGGTTATGGCGACAGGCTCTTACCCAGTACGCATCCCATTCCCGGGAGTAGATCTGGATGGAGTGATGAGCTTCCGAACGCTTAAAGATGTTGAGCGCATGCAGGAAGTGGCCAAAGATCATAAAAATGCAGTCGTCATCGGCGGTGGTTTCCTGGGTCTGGAAGCAGCTGAAGGCCTGCGTCTGCTGGGCATGAACGTGACTCTGCTACAACGTGGCAGTCACCTTCTGGATCGTCAATTAGATGCTACAGCAGCAACTCTGCTCCTTAACTCTCTGGAAGAGCGCGGCATTAACTTCTTCCTGAATGCAGAGACAGAATCCATTAACGGTGATGACAAAGTAACCAGCATTTCACTGGCTACCGGTGAAGTGATTGATGCTGACCTGGTCATCATGGCCGTGGGGGTAACCCCAAACAAAGCGCTGGCAGAAGCCAGTGGTTTTGAATGTCAGCGCGGCATTCTGGTGAACGATCAGATGCAAACCCTGACAGACGAAAATGTTTACTCACTGGGCGAATGTTGTCAGTTCGAAAACTTCACCTACGGTCTGGTTGCCCCTATCTGGCAACAGGCAGAAATTCTTACCGCTACGCTCAAAGGCGAGCATAGCCAGTACCGCGAAGAAGCGGTTGCAACTCAGCTTAAGGTCAGCGGAGTCGAGCTTTTCTCATGTGGCTCCCTTGAAGATGGCGAAGGTATCGAAACCCTCGTTTATCAGGACCTTAAACACAATGAATACCGAAAATTATGGCTGAAAGACAACCGTCTGGTTGGTGCCGTGCTGTATGGCGATGTCCGTGAGGGGCAATGGTATTTCGATCAGCTAAAACAAAACAACGATCTGAGTGACTGCAGGCAGCATCTGCTCTTCGGCAGCCCTTTCTGTGACGAGTACATTCAGACAAACACTATGGGTATAACTTCTATGGCAAATTCTACAGATACAAGTAAGCGCCAGCTGGTAGTAGTTGGTAACGGTATGGTGGGCCACCACTTCGTCGAAAACTTTGTCGCTAGCGAGGTAGCGGGCGATTACGAAATCCACATCCTGGCTGAGGAATCACGCGCAGCCTATGACCGTGTTCACCTGTCTGAATATTTCGGCGACTCTACTTATGAAGACCTTTGCCTGGTAGAAGAAAACTTTTACGAGAAACATGGCGTACAGCTTCACCTGAGTGAAGGTGCTGCGCAGATCGATCGCGATGCAAAGCAGGTTATCACCGAGCAAGCTACCTACCCCTACGACACCCTGGTACTTGCTACTGGATCATACCCTTTTGTCCCCCCCATTCCGGGCAATGATGGTGATGCCTGCTTTGTTTATCGCACTCTTGAAGATCTGGACAAGATCCAAGCGTGCGCTAAAGACGCTACCGTTGGTGTTGTAGTAGGTGGTGGTCTGTTAGGTCTGGAAGCAGCTAACGCGCTGAAATCTCTGGGCCTGAAATCTCACGTTGTTGAGTTTGCTCCACGTCTGATGCCGGTTCAGCTGGATGAAGACGGTGGCGCATTGCTGAAGAAGAAAATTGAAGACCTGGATGTGGATGTTCACTGTGAAAAAGCCACATCTGAGATTGTTGCCGGTGAAGAACACACTTACCGCATGAACTTCAGCGATGGTTCTTACCTGGAAACTGACCTGATTCTGTTCTCTGCAGGTATCCGCCCTCAGGATGCACTGGCTCGCAGCAGTGCTCTGGAGATCGGCGAACGTGGCGGCATCATGGTCAACGACCAGTGCCGTACCTCAGACGAAAATATCTACGCAATTGGTGAATGTGCTCTGTGGAACAACCAGATCTTTGGTCTGGTAGCACCGGGTTACACCATGGCGAAAACAGCTGTAGCAGCGATTGCAGGTGATGAAACTGCCTTCACTGGTGCAGATATGAGTACCAAACTAAAACTTCTGGGTGTAGATGTAGGTTCCATTGGCGATGCGCATGGACGTACTCCGGGCAGCATCAGCTACCGCTACCTGGATGAAGATGAGCAGATCTACTCTCGCATCATCGTATCTGAAGACCGCACTAAACTGCTGGGTGCAGTTCTGGTTGGCGACAACAGCAAATACGATACCCTGCTGCAGTACGCACTGAACGGTATCGATCTGCCAGAAAAACCACAGAGCCTGATTCTGCCTTCAATGGACGGCGCGGCCGCTCCTGCTCTGGGCCCAGATGCTCTGCCAGATACAGCGACGATCTGTTCATGTCTGAACGTGACTAAAGGCCAGATCTGCTGCTCTATCGACGAAGGCGCAACCTCTGTAGCCGAAGTTAAAGACGCAACTAAAGCCGCTTCAGGCTGTGGTGGTTGTGCCGCAATGCTGAAGAGCGTTGTGGATTGCGAACTGGAAAAACGCGGTGTTGAAGTCTGCACAGACATCTGTGAACACTTTGAATACACCCGTGAAGAGCTTTACCACATCATCCGTGTTGAAGGCATCCGCTCTTTCTCTGAACTTCTGGAGAAACACGGCAAAGGCATGGGTTGTGAAATCTGTAAACCTGCTGTCGGCTCTATCCTGGCGTCATGCTGGAACGAACACATCATGGATGAGTCTTTGGTAAGCCTGCAGGATACCAACGATACCTTTATGGCCAACATGCAGAAGAACGGTACTTACTCCATCGTTCCACGTGTTGCCGGTGGTGAGATCACGCCTGACAAACTGATCGTTCTCGGTCAGGTTGCGAAGAAATATAACCTTTACACCAAAATCACCGGTGGTCAGCGTGTTGACCTGTTCGGTGCACAACTGCACGAACTGCCACTGATCTGGAAAGAACTGGTCGATGCAGGTTTCGAAACAGGCCACGCCTACGGTAAATCCCTGCGTACCGTTAAATCCTGTGTTGGTAGCACATGGTGCCGCTACGGTGTGAATGACAGTGTGGGCATGGCGATCAACCTTGAGAATCGCTACAAAGGCCTGCGCTCACCGCACAAGATTAAGTTCGCTGTATCCGGCTGTACCCGTGAGTGTGCTGAAGCTCAGTGTAAAGACATCGGTGTTATCGCAACTGAAAACGGCTGGAACCTGTATGTGTGTGGTAACGGCGGTATGAAGCCACGTCACGCAGACCTGTTCGCAACCGACCTGGACGATGAAACACTGGTTAAATACATCGACCGCGTACTGATGTTCTACATCAAAACAGCGGATCGTCTACAGCGTACATCCACCTGGATGGACAACCTTGAAGGTGGCCTGGACTACCTGAAAGAAGTTGTGATCGAAGACAAACTGAACATCGGTGAAGAGCTTGAATCTCAGATGGCTCACGTTGTTGAAACTTATGAGTGTGAGTGGAAAGCCACGATCGAAGATGAAGAGAAACTGAAACGCTTCCGCACTTTTGTAAACGCAGAAGAACAGGCTGATCCGCAGATCGTTCACATCATTGAACGTGAACAGATCCGTCCGGCTTAATTCAACGACTGAAGAGGAAATAATCATGACAGCGAATCCAAACACTGAGTGGAAAAAACTGTGCAGCAAAAATGATCTGATCCCTAACTCAGGCGTTGCGGCACTGCACGAAGGTAACCAGGTAGCTCTGTTTTACATCCCGGGTTACGAAAACGAAGTCTATGCCATTGGCAACCACGACCCATTCAGCGGTGCCAATGTTCTTGCACGCGGTCTGATCGGTGACCTGAAAGGTGAAATCATGGTGGCTTCGCCGCTGTACAAACAGCACTTTTCACTGAAATCCGGCAGTTGCATGGAAGATGAAGAAGTCTCTGTACCGGTATGGCCGGTAAGACTTCAGGGCGACGATGTCGAGATCGTCGCTGCCTAACCTTTTCTTTCTACTCATGGAAGAGTGAACCTGATCTGAAAACAGTCATACCCCTGCTTTCAGATTCTTGGCCCGACTCAATTGACATTGCGCTTTGGGCATTTCAGCCGCAGGTTTTTACCTGCGGTTTTTTTATTGAATTTTTACGATGTAAACATCACAGGCGTCTTTTTTCTTACGAAATAAGCACGCTGGTCATCAATTAAATATCTATCTCCACAAACCAGCACTGCAAAGTAATTATTCTAATTCTTAAATGCATAAAACTATGCGGTCTGTAGATAATCAAGCGTCCAATGAAAGCCTGTTCTACCTACCATCCAGATAAATTAAAATAAAATACAACTAAGGATAGAAGTAAACTGTAGTGATCTAATGGTATTATTGATGATCACATGAGCCGTAGGAAAGTAGTCACGCCAATAGTATCGTCTCACAACCTTTTTGAGATTGGCCTGCCTAACACGAAAGCAATGACGAAACTTCCAAAGTGAAGTGTTTTATGGATGAATGGTCTGCTGTATGTATCAACTAGTAAAAGACTTCCACAAAGAAAAAATCATATTTTATTGGATTGATAAAAATAAGAAGCGCATCAGTCCACCTCTACCTTCACTTAATCACGCTAAAGATTGGCTCATAGCGGAACAGTTCGCTTCATATGAAGGAAATGAGAGGCGTGAACCAAAAGTTGATAGAAGAAGAACTGGTAAATTTGAAGCCAATTGTAGGCGCAAGCATCAAGAGAATGGCAGGCGCATTCCAGACAAGCCGATAAAAGTAGATATCAATATTGCTGACAAGAAAATTGAAGCAATGCTCTCCGAAAACAGCCCCAATCAAGAGTAATAATTAAGGATTGTGATTATTTGGTCATGAGACTATTCGGGGCTCAGATATTTCTTTCGTAACATCTTGTTGTATCTAATCCCGATTCCAAACCTTGCCTCACACCACAAATCCATCACAAATCTGGCTTTCATAATTGGTTAGGCTAATCTACTTTTGAATAATAGATAACCAGCTTAGACCTCCGACTGAGAGGGTTATTTGGAAAATTAGAATATCACCAGAGCCCCCCTGATATTTTACTGCTTGTATAGGCTCTGTATTGGATGTCAGCGAAATTCATTGTTTAGCAATTGGGTGAATACAATGCATAAATCTATCATTGCCGCAGGGCTAATCGCCCTAACGCCATTCTTTACCCATGCGGGTGAATATGTAAATTACAAAGTGGCTAATGAGGCCTTCGAAGGTTATGAGGTAAAAACTTCTGGTTCCTCCAAAGGCCTGGTACTTGTTATTCATGACTGGGATGGCTTGACTGATTACGAAGTCAAACGCTCAGAAATGTTAGCAGCATTGGGCTACGATGTTTTTGCTGTAGATCTTTACGGCAAAGGAAATCGTCCAGTTGAAACGGGCGCCAAAAAAGCAGCAACAGGCAAATTGTACAATAACAGAGAACGAATGCGCTCTCTTATCCTTGCGGGCTTGAATGAAGCGCGTAAATCAGGAATCCAACCCACTGTTGTTATGGGGTATTGCTTTGGTGGTGCTGCAACACTTGAGTTAGCTCGTTCAGGTCAAGCAAGTAACATCGTTGGTTATTCCACCTTTCATGGCGGCCTAAAAACACCTGAAGGTCAGAGTTATGCAGGAGTGACTGCACCCATCCTGATTGCTCACGGTGGAGCAGACACTGCTATTCCTATGACGGATGTGGCGCAAATTGCAGTTGAACTGGAAGCAGCAAAAACTCCGTACGAAATTCAAGTATATTCCGGTGCTCCCCATGCCTTCTCTGTCATAGGCTCTAAGCGTTATCAAAAAGTTGCTGATGAACAATCATGGGACGCTTTCACCGACTTCCTGCAAGCAAACCTTGGAGAATAGCGGTAGTTCTCTTCACCCATGTTCGCAACTGGTTGGGATTTTTAGATGATCAATCAGAACAAAATAACCGTCTTGAGCACTTTATTGTAAAGGAAGTGCTCAGTTTGTTCTTTGGAAGCAATATCAGGGTTCAATCTTAAACGTAAGCAGCCAAATTTTTGCTGAAACAATCAACACTCACCCAACTCAAAATGCTCACTCTGACTTTCAACCACTAGCACATTACGCCCATGGACCTGTCGTTCCTCAGCCATCTCGACCAGCTGATAAAAGACTGTACGATTGATTAAGCCACGCATTCCAAAGCGAACGTCAATATAAGGTGATGGTTCCTGAGTTTCGGGGCAAACCTCAACAGTAATGGGGTGCACTTTACCTACGATCACATGATCATCAGTCGTGCTGGTAAAAACCAGCTCAGGTCCATGCTCCCCCTCCTGCTGATCAACCGAAACAAACAGGAAAGGTGCATCATCTACCTGGATTCCCACCTTTTCGACGGGTGTTTTCAGGTAGTGCTTGCCCTCTTCCAGCCATAACACCTTAGAAAACAGCTTAACCATAGCGGGTCGGCCAATGGGCGTACCCATATAAAACCATTTACCATCACGGGCGATTCGCATATCGATATCACCACAGAAATCCGGGTTCCACTTTTCCAGTGGAGGAATGCCATCACCGACCTTTTCAATCTCTTTGCTGGCCTGGGCTAAATCAAATTTGTTATCCGTCAAAATGAATCTCCGGCGACTGCTTATTAAATCTACTCAACTATGGCAGAAAAACTTTCATCTTATAACTTAATCACATGAAAATAATTAATTGTTAGAATACTCCGCAATTAATGCCTAACAGATTTTTAGAATAACCATGAAACAAGATCTCAGAACAAAATTTGCCGACAGCAACCGTGGCGTATACCTGTTTGGTACAACGCCGCCGAAAGCAGGCACTACAGAAGAAGCAACCTCAGAGATCGCTGACAAGCTGTTACACCGTCTGGCTCACGTTGAGTTTGATGGTCTGATTGTTTACGACATTCAGGACGAGAGCAGCCGTATTGATAAGCCTCGTCCATTCCCGTTTATGCAAACACTGGACCCACGCGCTTACTCCAAGCTGCTGCGTGAAAAAGCGGATCGTCCAGTCATTACGTATAAAAGTGTTTCTCAGCGTGACAAAGAATCCTTTGTTGAATGGCTGGATGAAGCGTGGAACGAATACGGTGTTCGCGACACGGTATTGGTGGGCAGCCCCTCTTCTGAAGGCGATATCAAACTGAGCCTGAATGATGCTTATGAAGCGATTGCTGAACACCCTTCTGCCTATCAGTTAGGTGGCGTAACGATTGCAGAACGCCATGCGGCCAAAGGTAATGAGCATGAGCGCCTGATCAGCAAGTCCGCTCAGGGGTGTGAGTTCTTTGTATCTCAAGCTGTATATAACGCTCAGGCAACCATTGATATGCTCAGCAGCTACGCACGCAGCTGCCGCGAGAATGGTACTAAGCCTAAACGAGTGATTCTGACCTTCACACCTTGCGGTAGCACTAAGACGCTGGAGTTTATGGAGTGGCTAGGTATCTCTGTGCCTGAGGCAACCCGCTTCCGTATTATGGATGCCGCAAGCCCATTGCAGGAATCCATCCGTATCTGCCGGAATAACCTTGAGCAGATTCTGGAAGCTGTTCAAAGTTTAGATATTCCAATCGGTCTGAACATTGAGAGCCTGACAAACCGTAAGGAAGAGATCGATGCTTCTATCCGTTTGTTCAAACTGCTGAAGTCTATCGTTGATCTTAAGCTGGCTGAGCAGCAGCTGTAATCTTTCGTGGCGGCCTGCATTGGGCCGCCACCTTCCCTGACACTGCTTGCCATATATCTAACCTGCCCCCCTCACTTTTCTCTATAGCTCAAATCCAGGTTCTCATTCCAACCTGTGACACTTCGTCATTTTAAATTCACATTTGTTGCTTAAAACAACCTAAAATCTGTAATAGTTTCCTAAATCGTAACAATTTTTTGCATTTTTAATTCTTGTTTAAGCAACCATTAAGATTTAAATTATGACGAATCGTCACAATAAAGATTTTACAGAACACTATGAGCCCAAGAATAGTAGATGAAGTAGCCATCGCTGCACGTGAAGAAGAGATCATGCATACAGCCCTGAATATCATGGCTGAGCAAGGTGTTGCCGGGCTGACCATCGATAAAATTGTGGCCAAGCTGCCCTATTCAAAAGGCACCGTTTATAACCATTTCACGTGTAAAGAAGATCTGCTGACCGGGCTGTGTAACCGGCACTGTGGAACTCTGACCAAAATGTTCCAGCGTGCAGCAGAATTTGAAGGCAGTTCCCGTGAGAAGATGTTTGCCATTGGTATTGCCTATAAATTGCACTCTCTTCTTTACCCTACTGAATTTATGCTGGTTATTTCAGCAAAAACCCCTTCCGTCAGGGAGAAGTCTACAGCCAAACGACAGGAAGAACATTTGGCTCTGGAACAGGCGATCCTGGGCGTTATGCTCAAAATTATCTCTGACGGTCTCTCTTCAGGTGACCTGGCTCTGCAACCCCATTTAAGTCCTGCGCAAGTGGCTTTCTCTTTGTGGGCAATGAGCTTTGGCACCATTGCTTTGCTGCATGAATCTCTGGATCGATGCAGTGTACGTTCTGAGATGGAACTGGAGAGAGAACTGATCAACCACTGCAACCTTCTTTTAGATGGGCTGCAATGGAAACCTTTTACCACCGATCACGATTGGCTGGAAACGCTCAAGAGACTTAAGGAGGAAATCTTCAAGGATGAAGTGGCTGAACTCACAAGCAGATTAAACCGTTCAGCAAACGATTAATTTATATCAGCGGTAACCACCGCTTTTTTAATCAACTTATAGTGACGATACGTCATTTTAATTAACCCCAAGTTGCCATAGAGCAACCAACCCTTATAGGGAAATTGGAGCAGGAAAATGAGAGATCGATTTTTCCGATTCGTGCTAGATCACCCCTTCGTGGTGATTCTGCTTTCTGTGCTGTTTGTATTTGGTGCTGCCAAAAAAGCACCTGATTACCTGATGTCTTTCAAAAGTGATTACCGGGTTTTCTTCAGTGAAGAGAACCCACAGCTGACCGCTTTTGAGTCGATGCAGAAGGTTTACAGTAAAAGTGACAACGTTGCTTTTATCATCTCGCCTAAAGACGGAAACGTGTTCAAGCAAGACACCCTTGCTGCTATTTATGAACTGACCGAAGAATCCTGGCAGGTACCTTTCTCTACCCGTGTTGATTCTGTCACAAACTATCAACACACATGGTCTGAAGAAGACGACATGATTGTTGAGGATCTGGTTCTGGATCCAGCCGACATCACCGCAGAGGATTTACCCCGCATCAAAGAGGTAGCCACCTCTGAACCACTGCTGGTGAACAAACTGGTCTCTCCTTCAGGCCATGTAACGGTAGTTAACGTCACTGTTCAACTACCGGGGGTAGACCCAATTGTTGAAGTCCCTCAGGTTGTAACCAAAGTTCGAGAGCTGAGAGACAATTTTGTTGCAGCCCATCCTGATCATGAAGTGCGTTTGTCAGGTATGGTGATCATGAATAACAGTTTCTCTGAATCCGCTATGAACGACCAGGCGACATTAGTGCCTCTGATGTTCCTGATCGTTATTGTTGGCATGATCATTCTGCTGAGAACCTTCACAGGTACGATTGCAACGGTTGTGGTCATTATGCTGTCCATCTTATCGACACTTGGACTTGCAGGTTGGTCAGGACTGTTTATGACCGGCCCATCAGCGAGTGCTCCGACAATGATTCTGACTCTGGCAGTAGCTGACTGTGTGCATATCTTGACAACCATGTTTTATGAGATGCGCCGCGGTGTTGAGAAACGTCAGGCAATCTCGGACAGTCTTCGAATCAACTTCCAGCCTATCTTCCTGACCAGTGCAACGACTGCGATCGGCTTCCTGAGTCTGAACTTCTCTGACTCACCTCCGTTCCGTGACCTGGGTAACATGGTTGCTGTAGGTGTAATGCTGGCGTTTGTTTTCTCTGTCACTGTATTCCCGGCCATCCTGCGTCTGCTGCCGATGAAAGTGAAGCAGATGGAAGAAGGTCAGAACGACACAATGCACAAACTGGCTGATTTCGTAATCGGTAAACGCCGCCTGCTGTTGCCAGGTATGGCAGCGATCATGGCAGGCTTCATCCTGCTGGTACCCATGAACCAACTGAATGACGACTTTGTTCAGTACTTTGATCAGACCGTTCCATTCCGCCAGGCAACTGACTATATGCAGGAAAACCTGTCGGGTATGGCGACGATGGAGATCTCTATCGAAACCAACGAAAGCAGCGGCATTAATGATCCAAACGTGCTCAAGACCGTTGGCGATCTGACTGATTGGTTACGTGCTCAGCCTGAGACTGACCATGTGAACAGCATCAGCGATACCATCAAACGTCTAAACAAAAACATGCACAGCGATGATCAGTCGTACTACAACCTACCGACAGATCGTGAGTTGTCTGCTCAATACCTGCTGATGTATGAGATGTCGCTGCCTTATGGTCTGGATTTGAACAACCAGCTCAACGTAGATAAATCCTTTACCCGAGTGATTGCGACTTTCCAGAACATGACCAGCACCGAACAGATCGAACTGGAAGAGCGTATCTACAACTGGTTTGCAGAGAATGCACCTCAGTATGAAGTGGCGATTGCCAGCCCGAACCTGATGTTTGCCCACATCGGTCAACGCAATATCTTCAGCATGTTGATTGGTACGTCTGTGGCGTTGGTGTTGATCTCGATCCTACTTGGCTTCGCCCTGCGCTCAGTTAAGTTTGGTTTGATCAGCCTGATCCCTAACCTCGCTCCGGCTGCGATGGGCTTTGGTCTGTGGTTCCTGATTGACGGTCAGATCGGCCTGGCACTTTCTGTGGTTGCTGGCATGACTCTGGGTATTGTGGTTGATGATACGGTGCACTTCCTGAGTAAATACCTGCATGCTCGCAGAGATAGAGGCAAAGATACCAAAGCAGCGGTAGATTATGCGTTTGCCAGCGTTGGCCGCGCTCTATGGATCACAACTTTTGTTCTCTTCGCAGGCTTTATGGTACTGGCGCAATCCACCTTCAAGGTGAACGCAGATATGGGTCTGCTAACTGGTCTGACAATCGTCATCGCACTGGTTGTGGACTTCCTGTTCCTGCCGCCACTGCTGATGAAACTGGATAAGTCGAAAGAGCCATCTACCGAAACGAATAACTCTGCAACTAACAACACTGCTGACAGCGATAAAACGATTAAAGGAGATGACAATGAGTCTGTTAACCAACCCGCTTAAATCAATTCTGATTGCCAGCATTATCGCTGTACCGGCAACAGCTCTGGCTGAAACGGCCGAAGAGAAAGGTTTGCGTATTGCCAAAGAAGCCAAAGCCAGTGATCTGGGTTGGCAGGATATGCAGGCACAGATGAACATGACCCTGCGTAACAAACAGGGTCAGGAAAGTGTTCGTGAGATCCGTATGAAATCACTGGAAGTGGATGGCGACGGTGATAAAAGCCTTTCCGTTTTCGATAAACCTCGTGATGTAAAAGGCACAGCATTTCTGAGCTTCTCACATCCAATTGGCGCGGATGATCAGTGGCTGTACCTTCCGGCACTGAAACGTGTAAAACGAATCGCTTCACGCAACAAATCGGGCCCGTTTATGGGTTCTGAATTTGCCTATGAAGATCTCTCTTCATTTGAAGTTGAAAAGTACACTTACAAATACCTTCAGGACGAAGCTTGTGAAGGGGGTAACTGCTATGTGATCGAGCAGTACCCTGTCGATAAGAACTCCGGTTACACCCGTCGTGTAGTGTGGATTGATGAAGGTGAATACCGCCCATGGAAAATCGAGTTCTATGATCGTAAAAATTCAGCCCTTAAGACTCTGACTTACCATGACTACAAAGAGTACGAAGGTAAGCACTGGCGCCCGGACCTGATGAAAATGGTTAACCACCAGACGGGTAAAAGTACTGACCTGATCTGGAACAGCTATAGCTTCAAAACAGGCCTGACTGATGGCGATTTCAACAAAAACACCCTGAAACGGGCACGTTGATATGAAGTTTAAGCAACTATCCAACGCGGTTTTTCTGCCGGGGCTAACGGCTTTGCTGACAGGGCTAACTGCCCTGCCGGCAGGCGCCGAAACATTTTACGAGATATCCGGTAAAGTCAGTGCAGATCTGCGCTACTTTACTCAGGACGCTCAGTTCCCTAATCAGGACTATGACACCAACCTTTCATTTGCAGCCGAGCCTGAGTTTTACTGGGAGTGGAATGATGGAACCGATAGCATCACTTTCACTCCATTCCTTCGTGTGGATGAAAATGATAACGAGCGCACTCATGGTGATATCCGTGAGTTAAGCTGGATTCATGTCGGCGATGAGTGGGAAGTGAAAGTAGGCCTAAGTAAAGTCTTTTGGGGTGTAACAGAGTTCCAACACCTTGTTGATGTGATCAACCAGACCGACGGGGTTGAAGACTTTGATGGTGAAGACAAACTTGGCCAACAGATGATTAACCTGTCACTGGTGCGCGACTGGGGTATCGTAGATATCTTCCTTCTGCCTGGTTTTCGTGAACGTACCTTTGCTGGTGAAGATGGGCGCTTAAGAGCAGGTTTAGTTGTTGATACCGATTATGCTCAATACGAGTCTGGTGCCGGTGAGAAACATCTGGATGCTGCGATTCGCTGGAGTCACACCCTGGGTGACTTTGATATGGGCCTGTACTGGTTCCATGGCACCAACCGCGATCCAATCCTGCAACCACAGATGATCTCTGGCAACAATGTTCTGGTTCCATACTACGAACAGATGGACCAGATTGGCTTTGATCTGCAGGCGACTATCGATAGCTGGTTATGGAAGTTTGAAACCATTCATCGAGACAGTTCCAGTGACAAATACTTGGCTGCACAGGCGGGTTTCGAATACACATTCTACGGTATTCAGGAATCTGCTGCTGATCTAGGCGTATTACTTGAATATGGCTGGGATGAACGTGGTGAAGATGCCGATGCAGCAATCCAGAACGATCTGTTTATGGGTGCCAGACTGGCGCTGAACGATGCTGAAAGTACAGAAGTTCTGGCAGGCATCAGCCATGATCTGGACTATGACAGCCAGAGCCTGATTGTTGAAGCCAGTCGACGCTTTGGTGAGAACTGGAATGTCAGTATAGACGGCCGCTTCTTCACCGCGGATGATGCAGCCGACTTAAGCTACAACATCAAACAGGATGATCATTTGCAGCTGACTGTGGAAAGGTATTTCTAACAGGCTAATCCTTTGAAGCTTGGGCTTGAGAGCTACTTTCCTTAAGTAGCCTCTCTTGCTCTTCTAAATCTCTTAAACGTTCTTCATACTGAACATAGAGTTCAGGTTCCCATATAATCAGTTTTCTCTTCTTATCTAGTTCATAACGGGCATTGAAAAGGAAATCCATCCCTAAGAGCCCATGACTTTGCTCATTGCCACCTTTGTAGTCCAGAACCATCGTCCGGATGTTGGAGCTTTTATAAGGGCCAATTTCAATCCTGTCAAAGCTGACGGTTTCTGTTTTCACATAACTTCCATCCGCAACAGTTGCACCTGCTCCTCTTCTAAGCGCGGGATTTAAAGATGAAATCGCATCTCTGTGTATAACTGTGGAAGACGCACCGGTATCCATTACAAGCGAGAGTTCTTTGGATCTGGAACCGTAAACTACCTTAACGGGTACAACAACTCTGTTATGAACAAATTGGTATGGGGTAATCCATTTATCCAGTTGTTCCTGGATTTTGGACTTTTCACGGGACAATTTAAATTCAAATGCTGATTTATCAGCATTGCGAGCACGCTCTTTGCGTTCCCGATCACTTATATTCTCTTTGAGATCATCTCGCTCAGATAATTGATCCCGATATTCTGGAGGGACTTTTGAAAGGCTGTCTACATAGATTTTCTTTCCATATCGGTCCTGATAATGAAAAATCTGTGCCTGTGAATACGTTGCACACACTGATGCCATCAGTATTATTATCGATACCCACTTGTTCATCATAAGCCTTCTTCCTTAATTAGTTGGTGACCTGAAATCACTAGAGTCAGGCCCCTAAAAAACCACTCATTCCTTTGAGAGCAAAAGCAATTACCACCAGCATAAAGACCAGAACGATTCTCCACATTATACAGCGGGGGCAAGGTTTCTTCTTTGCCATATCAGCCCCCAGCCAACTTTACGGTATAACCTTCTTTTTCCAGCATCGCTTTAAGCTTATCCCGATGGTCTCCCTGAATCTCAACCACACCATCTTTTAAAGCGCCGCCAGTACCACAAGTTTTCTTCAGTTTCTTTGCCAGTGTTTTTAACTCAGCTTCTGGCAGTGGAATACCGGATACCGTAGTAACCCCTTTGCCTTTTCTGCCGGAGGTTTCTCTTCTGATCCGAACGACACCGTCAAGTGACTGAAGTCGCTCCTGATCACTGATCTCGGCGCATTTACATGAGTTAACCGGTTCTTCACAACCAGGACATAACTGGCCTTTGTCTGTGGAGTAAACCAGGCTGCTTAATTGATCTTTCAGAGAGGACACCGTAAAAACCTTAAAACTGATAATAATTATAGATCGGACCACAGAATGAGTGGTTACTGATCAACTAAGCCCACCAATCTGGCGAGCAAGATATGCAGCATAATTATCTGTCATACCGCTGATAAAATCCAAAGCTCTCATGTAGGCATGATAGAGAGATAACTCTGGATCAGGCGCATGGATGCCCATCAAACTGATAATCCTTTCGCTTCGGTAACTTAAACCCTTGCCTTTCAAACTATGGTTTTCATATACCGCATCACAGAATGCTTCCAGCAAAACACCAAGAGTAGTATATGCTCCTACTTCCAGCTCTGTTTTACGGGTATCAGGAAACACTTTCTCTCTGGCCAGGGTCTTAGCTTCCAACAGCCCTTCACGGACATTTGCCTCCCCATCCGATAACAGCTCTCCCGTATATTTACCAGACATGATCGCTCCCTGATTATCCATATATGCCTGGACAGCAGATCCCACCATGTACTCCATGGCTTTACCCCGCAATGCCGAAATTTTCCGTCGGGCAGACGCAGCTGTGGATAATATTTCATCATCAAAAGAGGCATCACCACATAACTTAAGCAGAATGGGCTTTATCTCATCAAAACTGAGGATATTCAGCTCGATTGCATCTTCCAGATCCAGAATGGCGTAACAGATATCGTCTGCTGCTTCCATAAGGTATGTCAGAGGGTGCCTGCACCAGCGGTCATTTCCCTTAGGAATAAGTCCTAACTCTTTACCAAGCTTATTGAGAATTTCCACTTCTGTCTGATAAGCACTAAATTTCCCTTTATCGGTTGCATGTTCAGCACTCCAGGGATATTTAAGCAATGCACCTAATGTGGGATAAGTCAGGCGCAAGCCTCCATCTAACAGATGATTTTCAATTCGAGTAACTACTCTAAAACCTTGCGCGTTTCCTTCAAAGGTCATCAAATCCAGCTTCTGCTCAGCGGTTAAATCACGTAATAGAATGCTGTCAGATTGACGTTTAAACCAATCCCGGATGGCATATTCACCGGCATGGCCAAACGGCGGATTACCAATATCATGAGCAAGACAGGCTGACTGTACGATCATGCCAATGTCATAAGAGGTCGCCCATTCAGGAAGCTGATCTCTGATCTGCTCTCCCACTCTAATGCCAAGGCTGCGCCCTAAGCTACCTACCTCAATTGAATGAGTGAGGCGGGTGTGGATATGATCGTTAAGGGACATCGGATGAACCTGGGTTTTACGCCCCAACCGTCGAAAAGCACTGGAGAAAATGATTCGATCCTGATCTTTATGGAAATGGCTACGACCGATCTCTTCCTCTGCAATTTCAGCATGACCATAACGCTTAGTTGTCAGTAACGTTTGCCACTGCATTTCCATCCAGACTTCCTCTTCAGATCATTATCTTTTTTGCATCGGCCTGCCGCAGAAAAACTGTAGCCGAATAACCTCTAATTCACTGATAATTCTTGCAAAAAGTTATTACGGGCAGTGTTTAATTTATTCCGACACGGTTTCCTCTAACATCAAACTTCTTGCTTCTTCAGCCACCGCTTTAAGAGCCGTTTTAATTTTCTCGTCAGGCACTCTGGAAAAATTCATACGAATGAAATTTCGATACTTTCCGGAAGCGGAAAAAATAACACCTGGAGCAATACTGATATTACGATTCTCCAATCGTTTATTCAGTTTTACGCTGTCTACTTCGATGGGAAACTCCACCCATAAGATATAACCACCCTGAGGAAAACTAATCTTAGTCCCTTCCGGAAAGTGCCGTTTAACCAAATCAATCATGACATCACGCGCCTGCTGATACTGCTGACGCATCACTCGTAAATGGCGTTCGTAATATCCGTTCTCAATAAAATCAGCCACAGCCTCTTGTTGTATCGGTGGACTACTTACTGTTGAGATAAACTTTTTATGCAATACCCTATCTGTGCATTGTCCCGGAGCCACCCAACCCAGCCTTAGTCCATAGGCAATGGTTTTGGAGAAAGAGGAACAGAGCAAAACCCGACCTTCATCATCGAAGGATTTAATGGTTTTGGGCCTTGGCGAGCGGTAATACAGATCACCATAGATATCATCCTCAATGATGGGTAGATCATACTGCTGAGCCAAACGTAACAGCTCCTTTCTGCGCCCCTCTGGCATGGTATATCCCAGCGGGTTATTACAAGTTGGAGTTACCTGAATAGCTTTAACCGGCCATTGTTCTATCGCCATCTCCAAAGCTTCTATACTGATACCCGTTTCAGGATGTGTTGGTATTTCCAGCGCTTTTAGCCCCAAAGATTTAATCGCCTGAGTTGAGCCGTAAAAACTTGGAGAATCAATCGCGACAATATCGCCAGGTTCAGTGACAGCACGCAAGCTACACATCAATGCTTCCTGACATCCACTGGTGATGATGATCTCATCCGGATGAAGGTTGCAGCCTGAGTTAACCGCTAAACGAGCTATCTGTTTACGCAGTCGTTGTGATCCATGCATGCTACTGTAATTTAAAAAATCCTCCCTCGTGCAAGCGGCACTGTTTGTCAGGGCTTTCAGCAAGGGTTTCAGTGTTGGCGTATTTATATCCGGTTTGGCCGTACCAAAGGCGATATGACCATCTGAGTCGGAACCGGTAAGCAAATGATAAACCTGATCCCAGTGAGTCACCTCAAGAGGTCTTTGTACAGGGCGACTGACATCAGGCAGCTCAGGTGACTCCCCTCTGGCTCTGACATAGTAGCCAGATTTCATCCTTACTTCTGTATATCCACTCTCCTCAAGTCTCTGATACGCCTCCTGAACAGTGGATATACTCACCCCCCGCTCCTTACTTAAGGCACGAATAGAAGGTAATCGACTGCCAATAGGGTAATAGCCGCCCTCAATCCGATTTATCAGTTCATCAAACAGTTGTTCATACAATTTCATAAGACCACACCATTACACTTTCAAAAACCAATACAGATCATCAAAAAAGAAGCGATACAGGCTAAAAATCCTCAATCTGTATATCTAATAAATAATTTATTTAGATCTGTAATGCAAATAATCAAAATTTTATTATTTACGAACAGAATCAAATTGAATCTGTGTACAGAAAATTAATCTAAATAGAATCAGTAACCTTTTTCTAAAAGCAAGGAGTCCGTTATGAACAGCATCAAACTCTTTAATACATTGCTTTTAGGCGGAATTCTGGCAGTTACCGCTGGCTGTGACAGCAGTTACCACAGTTATGATGGAAACTCAGGATTTAAATTCGAGCCTCTAAGCATCGACACATATGTTCTGGAATATCAGGGCACATCCAAAAACAGTAAACAGGATGTAGAGGTCATGTGGCATCACGCAGCGCGTGAGATTTGCCGCGGTGCGGGCTATCAACACGCTATTACAGGCACTGAAACACAGAAGGATAGCATTGAGACAGGTAATGAACTGATTCCAAAAACGACTACCCGATTCAGGCTGGAAGGCGAAATTACCTGCTTGGCTCCCAACATTGCTCTGAAAAGACAAGAAGGGAAACTATTTAGTGATCACCTTACCACCGATAATCTTATAAGCAGGAGCACCACGGATTAACATCTCACGGACAAATACCTGCTTACACTCCGGGCACTGACAGGGAGTGGTTGTGTAATTTTTCACAATCCTCTCTTTAAAGCACTTCACCAGTGCCCCCTTCCCACCCTTTTTGTACTTGTATAACAAAGCTCCACAACGAGCACATGAAATACTCACCGTCTTTTCAGGAGCTTTAGGGTTAGGCTTTGCCATTTCGAGACCTAGTATTTATAGAAGTGAACTAAAAGAAGAAACAATTATCTAGTGAGTAGTTAAGTTCCGGGTGACCGCAATACATTTGCTCACCTATTCAATAAAAAAGCGGGCCAAGCCCGCTTTTTTGGATCAATCCAGAAAATCAGGTTTTAAACTGATTAACCAACTGATTCAAACGTTGTTCCAGTTGAACCAATTCACCCGCCGTAGAAGCCAGATTATCAGCCCCATCGCTGGCCCGTTCAGAAATATCTGCAATATGCTGAACACTTCTGCTGAGTTCATCAGCCACTGAGGTTTGCTCTTCTGCCGCAGTAGCAATCTGGGCACTCATACCGGTAATTTCACCAACGGATGAAGTGATAATGTTTAACTGATCCCCGGTATCACCCGCTTTAGCCACGGTATCTTCAGTCTGGCTACGGCTTTTCTCCATTTCCTGAACCGCCAAACGGGCTCCGTTCTGGAGTTTCTCAATCATGGTCTGAATCTCATCGGTACTCTGCTGAGTTCGATTCGCCAATGTACGAACCTCATCCGCCACAACCGAGAAACCTCGGCCTTGCTCACCTGCTCGTGCCGCTTCGATAGCTGCGTTCAAAGCCAGAAGGTTGGTCTGGTCAGCAATCTCTTTAATTACATTTACAACCGTGCCAATGTGCTCAGAATCCTTATCCAGCTGTGAAATAACATCCGAGGCAGAATTAACCCCTGTCTGCAGAGACTGTATAGAGCCAATGGTTTCGTTTACCACGCTCTGTCCACCTAAAGCAGCCGAATCAGCTGATTGCGCTGAGTGGGATGCATTTACCGCGTTGGTTGCAACTTCCTGAACCGCTGCTGCCATCTCGTGGATTGCGGCTGCCACCTGTTCAGTTTCTTTTTTCTGCTCATCAACTTCGGCACGGGTCGTATCCACCACTCCGCCCATGCGGTTAGTTGCTGCTGAAAGATCCTGAATCCCTTTCTTAACCTCAACAATCAGGTTTTGAATCTTAGAAGCAAATGCATTAAAGCCATGAGCCAATTCACCCACTTCACCTTTAACATCCGTATTAAGTCGTTTGCTAAGGTCACCGTCGCCCTCGCCTATGTCTTTCAATGCTGAAGCAATATTGGCGAGAGGATTTGCAATGCTGTTAGCAAACAGGAAGGCAATCACACCGAATACAATAAAGAAACCAGCACCTATGAGCAGGAAGAAGCTCATAAAGCTGGCGATATCATCTTCCAACTGTGCCTCAGCCGCTTTCACCAGATCGTCAATATCATCCACATAAAATCCGGTGCCTACCATCCACTGCCACTTATCCATGCCGATGGCATAACTGAGCTTATCAACATCTGCATTATTTTTTGACGGTTTGGCCCACACATATTCCACATAACCCCCGCCTTGTTTAGCCGCTGTGATCAGATCTTTAATGATATAAACGCCATTCTTATCTTTAAGATCGATTAGATTTTTTCCTTTTAATTGGGGTTTCGGGCGTGTGGCGAGATTGGTTCCATCATATTGGTAAACAAAGATGTACCCATCCCCTTTTTCGCCATAGCTTAAGTCTGTGAGAACACGCAGTGCTGCTTCCTGTGCAGCCACATCATCTGCAGAAGATTCATCGTAAATCTTTTGAATGGATGCAACGGCGATCTCCACATAATCCCTGAGTGCATCTTTTTTACTTTCAGTTAGATCTTTCCTTAGTTCTGCAATTTCATGCTCACCTATTTCACGAAGCTCATAGTTAACTATGACCTTTACTGCCAAAAGCAGAGCAATTATCGGTACCAGGGTTAACAGAAGAATTTTCTGCTTTAAGGTTAGATTGATCATTCAGTGATCTCCGATCGTCGCTGCTCATTTCGAGTTTTATAATTGTTATATTTTTGTAGTTATATCGTTTTAATTATGGGCTCTAATTGCTCAAAGAGTTATGACTTATCGCAAAATTAAGCCTCTTTTAATTCAACCGTATTTCCATCTGGATCCTTGATATAGATGGACCTTCCATAGCCTGTAGCCCCAAACCGGCGTTCAACACTACCGCACTCAATGCCATTATCCCTCATCCTTTTTTGGATCTGCTCAGGATCAAAAGGCGTAACCTGCAGGCAAAAGTGATCCATGTTTTTTCCATCTTTCCAATCTTCATTTGCAGGAACAATATCAATGAGTGACTCACCAGCCCGGAGCTGATAAAGAGGCATTTCTGCCACTGTTCTTACCAGTTCACATCCCAGTACTTCAGTGTAGAAGTGAAGGCTACGATTGATATCCCTAGCAATAAGGACTATGTGGTCGAGCTTACACAGCTTAAACAGAATTGAGTTCTCCAAATACCGGGTAAAAACAACCCGCTGCACCTTCAGGAAAATTAAGACTTAACTCCAATATAGGATGAAATAAAAAATAGTCAAAAAATCCATCAATCTCAATAAGTTAATTATCCTTCAACTACATAAGCACCGGGAATAATTCCCGCCATCAAAGCCACCCTTTCAAAACGGCTGAATAATTAGCTAAGATCGGCACTCAACTAAAAAAAAGATTAGGTCCTATGTTCAAATCATTGTTTTGCTCGTTACTGCTTTTACTCACCTGCGCATCAAACTCCTGGGCTGAAAACAGCAATCCCATTGTTGATATGCAAACAAACCTTGGGTCTATCAAAATAGAGTTGTTCCCGGAACAATCACCAGAAACGGTTAAAAATTTTCTGGCTTATGTTGATGAAGGTTTTTACGAGGGCTTAATATTTCACCGTACAATCGCGGGCTTTATGATTCAGGGCGGCGGCTTTACTCATGATATGACACAAAAAGACACCAAGGACGCAGTCATCAATGAATCACAAAATGGCTTAAGTAACAAAGCGGGCACTATCGCAATGGCGCGTACACGCCATCCACACAGCGCCACTTCACAGTTTTTTATTAATGCCGTCAATAACCGCAATCTTGATGCCCGGGGTAATCGCTTTGGATACACAGTGTTTGGCCGGGTCACTGAAGGAATGGATCTGGTCAAACAGATCAGTCGAACGCCAACGGCACCTAAGGGCATGCATCAGGATGTTCCTGTTAATCCTGTAATTATCCAGAAGGTCATCCGTGTAGAAGCTACAGCTTCATCCAGCGCAAACGATTAGCATTACTGACGACAGTGATCGAAGAGACAGCCATTGCAGCACCCGCAATGGCTGGATTCAACAGCATTCCGGTAAATGGAAACAAAACACCTGCTGCAACAGGAATAGCCAGGCTGTTGTAGAAAAACGCCCCAAACAGGTTTTGTTTGATGTTTCTCACGGTAGCTTTAGAAATATTAATGGCTTTAGTCACACCCAGTAACGAGCCGGACATCAAAGTAACATCCGCGCTGGCAACAGCCACGCCAGAGCCCGATCCTATTGCATAACCTATATCAGCCTGAGTCAGAGCCGGGGCGTCGTTGACACCATCACCCACCATGGCAACACATTCTCCCCGTTGCTGTAGCTCCAAAATTACGCTCTGTTTCTGTTCTGGTTTTACTTCAGCAATCACTTCGGTGATGCCAACCTGTGTAGCGACCGCCTCAGCTGTTTTCCTGTTATCCCCTGAAAGCAATACAACCTTTAAGCCGGATTTATGAAACTGCTCAATTGCTTCTACTGAATCAGTTTTAATCGGGTCGGAAATCCCAAACAGCGCCACCAATTTTCCATTCAACGCCACGTAAGCAAGCGATTTACCAGCTTCACTCCATTTTTCTGAAAGATCTCCAGATACAGACAGGTCGACCCCAAGGCGAGTAAGCAGATTAGCATTACCTATGCATATCTCATTGGCACCTTTTACTGCCGATACGCCTTCACCAGAAAAGCTTTGAAAGTTCTCAATATCAACAGATAGATTCTCTTCATTTCGTCCTTGGATAAAACGGCAGACCGCCTCAGCCAAGGGATGTTCAGAATAAGACTCGAGAGTGAAGATCAGTGCATTTAATTCATCTTTCTGCTCTTCCTGAACCCAATACTTTGAAGCGGTGACCTCAGGTTTGCCCTCAGTGACTGTACCGGTTTTATCGAGCACCACTGTAGTGAGCGACTTTGCTAACTGTAACGCATCCGCATTTCTGATCAGGATTCCTCTTCGTGCCGCACTGCCCACTGCAACCATTACCGACATGGGCGTGGCAAGGCCAAGCGCGCAAGGGCAGGCAATAATCAGCACAGTCATCATGGTTACGATGGCGTAGGTGAGTTTAGGTTCAGGACCTGCAAGCCACCAGATCAGAGCGGTCAGAACGGCAAACAAAATAACGACCGGAACAAAAACCGCGGCAATACTATCGGCCAGCTTTCCTATTTCAGGTTTACTGTTTTGCGCTTCTTTAACGGCTGCGATGATCTGAGCAAGTACCGTCTGCGAGCCAACACTTTTCACTTCCATTAACAGACTGCCTGAACCATTAAGGGTACCCCCGACGAGTTGTTCCCCTGGGGTTTTATGCACAGGCATAGACTCACCGGTAAGCATCGATTCATCAAGATGACTCTCCCCTGAGATCACGACACCATCAACGGGCACACTTTCACCCGGCCTGACTCGAACCTGATCACCAGGCGCCAGTAGCGCTACGGAGACTTCTTTTTCCACACCATCCCTGATCCGCATTGCCTTAGCCGGTTGCAGTTGTAACAGGCTGCGCACTGCGTCTCCGGTTTTCTTGCGTGCACGGGCTTCCAGCGCCTGCCCCAGCATAATAAAGCCGATAATCATCACAGACGCTTCGTAATAGAGATGAGAGGCTTGTTCTGGAAGCTGTACGCCAGATGCCGCAACAATAAGAAGACCAGATGAATATAACCAGGCAGCTCCCGTACCCAGAGCAATCAGGGTATCCATATTAAAATTACCCTTACTAGCTGAGGTAACAGCACCTGTATAGATGTGACGGGCAGAGATGTATAAAACCAATAGCGTTAACAGGCCTGTACCGGCCCCACTGGCGATGCCTGATAGATGATCTAAATCCGGCATATAACCCAGCATGCCCTGAATCATCATTGCAGCACCTAAACCAAGCGCAAGAAAACTTTTCTTAAGGGATTCTGTGAAAGCCTTCTGCTCTGCTTCCTCTATGCGTTTAAGGTCATCTTCTCCTTGAATTTCAATTGCGCCATAGCCAGCACCTTCAACCACTGAAATTATGGTTTGAGCATCGACTTCGGATGAAACAGTAAGGCTTCTATCTGCGAAATTAACTGAATAATCATCAATAAGCTCAGAGCCTGAAAGGCCACGTTCAAGGGAACGTACGCAACCCGCACACTTCACACCTTGCAGTGAAAATTGATAGATCATGACAGTTATCCTGTTAATGAGATAACTATAGAATAAACCCTAAAGTTAACTTAAGGGTCAAGAGAAGTTTCAGGAAACGGGGGTTCTTTTTTCCATTGCGACATAGGTACCGGTCAGGCGTAATGCAGTTTCATTTCCCTGATTGATCTCGATGACCAGTGCCATTCTGGCTCTGCCTTTTTCTGACATCCTGGCATCAAACATTTCAAGATCATCTGCAGCAGGCAATGTAGTCTCCGCGGTGAAATCAGAAGTAATCGGCCGGAAGTATTCAAGATGGCTTTCTTTAATGACCACATCATCATCTCTTCCCAAGTCCCGGAGATGCAGAGTCACAATGCTCCAGCCGCAAAGCGTTGCAACTGTCGCCAGAGAACCACCGAACCCCGTGCCTTTATCATTCACATTAGGTTCCAGTTGAGCACCCATGCGCAACTTACTGCCATCCCACTCCAGAGGGGTGAAGCCCATGTGATTGATAATAGGAATCTGGCCTTTTAACCAGGCCAGGAATTCTGTCGCTTGCTGGTCTCTATTCATGAGCTCCGGCCCAGTCCGAAACAAAGCTGGCGATATCGTGTTGAGGCGCTTTTCTCATTTTATTAGCGGTACCCAGGTAGATAAAACCTATGATGGTTTCTTCCTCAGATACACCTAAGCCCTCTTTGACTACCGGGTGGTAAGCCATATCGCCAGTACGCCACATTGCGCCCAGACCCTGAGCATGCGCTGCGTGAAGGATATTCTGAGCGGCGCAACCTGCAGAAACTTCCTGCTCCAATACAGGTACTTTAGGGTGCTCCTTATTTTCCGCAATAACAACAATCATCAAAGGCGCACGCAATGGCATTTTGCGAAATTTTTCCTGTCGCTCTGGAGCCAATTCCTCGCCACCTGATAGAGCTGCTTTTAGAAACAGATCACCCAGGCAATTGCGGTTTTCACCTTGTACCGTTAAGAAACGCCAGGGTCTGATTGCACCATGATCCGGTGCTCTTAAAGCGGCTTTAAAAATAATATCCAGTTGTTCGGATGTTGGCGCGGGTTCATTCAAAGCCGGGCAGGAAACTCGATTATGCAGCAGTTCAATAGCGTCCACGTTAATCTCTCCTACTGTCGACTCAAACGTAAGTTGTCGATATCTTCCATTTCACTGCTGCGGAATGGGTTGATATCCAACCCTCCACGACGCACATAACGAGCATATACATTCAGGCTATCTGGCTTGCAGCGTTCCCAGAGGTCCATATAGATCTTCTCAACACACTGCTCATGAAAGTCACCATGCTCTCTGTAAGAAATGATGTAACGTAGCAAACCTTCGCGATCAATCTCTTTACCTGAGTAACTGATCCCCACCGTGGCCCAGTCCGGTTGACCTGTAACCGGGCAGTTGGATTTAAGCAGATGGCTGAACAAAACCTCTTCCACTTCGTCTTCACCTGTCGTCAAGAGCTCAGGTGCAGGCGTGTATTGCTCAATTTCTATATCCTGATTATCAATACAGAAACCTGTGAATTGTCCAAATTCAGGGGCCTGATCCGGGTGGTAGATTCGGACATCAACGCGGCCGCCCGCTGCTTTACTGAGGTCCTCAATCAGGCGTGCTTTAACTTCAGATTCCGAGTCAAAACGGCTCAGGTTGAACGAGTTCAAATACAGCTTAAATGACTTAGACTCGATAATATTTTCTGAATCAGCAAAAACGCGAAACTCAGCCAGCCTCACTTCAGGTTTACCCCGTTGAGTCAGCCAGGACAGTTCGTAGGCATTCCAGATATCCACACCCTTGAACGGCAAATCTTTACGCTCAACGCCCTGCTCTTTCCAATTAAGATCACGCGCTATTGGATACAGTAACGCCGGATCATAGGTGTTGACGTATTGGGTGTCTTGTCCAAGGGGGGACTGGTTCAGGATCTCTTTATCACTCATTAACTACGAATTCCTTTGCCTTTTTTCAGCAGATACAGGGAATATGAAAACAGGCCTCCAATAAATAGCAAAATCATTGTGAAGGCAAACCCTACATTTATATCACTCACTCCAAGGATACCGTAACGGAACGTATTCACCATATAGAGAATCGGGTTCAGCTGAGATACCCCCTGCCAGAATTCCGGCAGCAGTTGGATAGAATAAAACACACCGCCCAGATAGGTGAGTGGTGTCAGTACAAAAGTAGGGATAATTGCAATGTCATCAAATGAGTTAGCGTAGATCGCATTGATAAAACCACCTAATGCAAACAAGACTGCGGTGAGGAACACCACAGAAATAGTTACGAACAGGTTTTGTACCTGCAGGTCGGTGAAGAACAAAGACAATAGCGTAACGATAAAGCCAACAGCCAGACCCCGGGTTACACCGCCAATCACATAACCACTCAGGATGACCCACTCAGGCACCGGGGAAACCAAAAGTTCTTCGATATGACGCTGGAACTTAGTGCTGTAGAAAGAGGACACCACATTACTGTATGAGTTGGTGATTACCGACATCATAATCAGACCGGGCACTATATATTCCATATAGTTAAACCCACCCATCTCACCAATCCGGCTACCAATCAGGTTTCCGAAAATAATGAAGTACAGGGTCATCGTAATGGCAGGAGGCAACAGCGTCTGAGCCCAGATACGCATAAAGCGTTTGATCTCTCGCCTTACAATGGTCCAAAAAGCAATAAATAGATCTTGGGCTTGCATCAGTTTTCCTGTTTCAGATTTTTATCTACCAGAGAAACAAACAGCTCCTCCAGACGGTTTGACTTATTCCGCATGCTTCTTACATGAAAGCCCTTCTCAGCCAGTAAGGTAAAGAGGTCATTAAGGCCCTGCCCTTTTTCAACGGTGACCTCAAGGCAGTGCTCCGATTCAAACGTCACTTCATACCCTTTTATTTCCGGCGCTTGCTCAAAGGACTCTTCCAGATCCAGAATAAACGTCTCGGTATTCAGTTGCTGTAACAACTCCCGCATGCTGGTGTCTTTGATGATGTTTCCGTGATCGATGATCGCGATATTCCGGCACAGGCTTTCAGCTTCTTCGAGATAATGTGTAGTGAGAATGATTGTTGTACCGGTGGCATTAATCTCTTTTAAGAAGTCCCACATAGAACGCCTTAATTCGATATCCACTCCAGCCGTTGGCTCATCCAGGATCAAAAGTTTGGGTTCATGCATCAAGGCACGAGCAATCATCAAGCGCCGTTTCATACCACCCGACAGCATTCGTGAAGGCCCGTTTCGTTTTTCCCACAGCCCTAATTTTTTCAGGTAGTAATCTGCACGTTCAGATGCTTTCGAATAAGGAATGCCATAATAACCTGCTTGCGTGATCAGGATATCTTTCACATTCTCAAACATATTGAAATTGAATTCCTGAGGCACAACGCCCAAGCGCATTTTTGCTGCAGACAGGTCCTTGTCCAGATCAACACCAAAGATCTCAACCTCACCCTCAGTTTTATTAACTAACGAAGAAACAATACCCAGAGTGGTTGATTTGCCTGCACCGTTTGGTCCCAGCAATGCAAAGAAATCCCCGGCTTTTACATCAAGACTAATGCCCTTGAGCGCTTCAAAGCCGTTGTCATAGGTTTTCTTTAGGTTTCGTATAGAAAGAGCAGACGACATGTATGATCCTGAACAGATGGTTTTACCAACAAAGTGGTGCTGATCCCGTGTTTTTCAATGGCCACTAAATGCAACAGCCTGTTGTTTTTGTATGAATATTCTCTTTAAGAGTTTGGAGCCGAAGCTTAAAGGAGCTTAAAATAGCGTGATTATTATACTGGAGTTCGCATGACATCTTACCAGCAACATCACCTTAATTTTCTGAAAATTGCTTACAACAATTTCATCAACCGCGATCCGTTTAAATCCGAGAACCCAACCTCGGATGACATTGAGTTTATAGATGAATTTAAAACCCTGATTGAAGCTTTCGAAAACTCACCTTCCTCAGCTCACGAACACGGCGAAGATTTCATCGACAAAGCATTCCGCCGTTACCCACAAATCGCCCATCTGATTGCCCGTGATCTGCTTTGGTACTTTGGCGGCAATAATCTCCACAACCTGACTGATGAGGAATTATCAAAATTCCAGCAACTGGATGAGATGCGTTTTGAAACCGAAGAACAAAATGAAGAGTTTGATTACATAAACAAACGTGCAAGTGTTTTTGGTCAGAATTAATCTGGCCTTAAACATTTTTTAGGTAGATGACTGAGAAATCAGAGAAGGAATGGCGTCCCATAGGGGGTTCGAACCCCTGTTACCGCCGTGAAAGGGCGGTGT
>JBMYLM010000020.1:0-46156 GCA_049596335.1 Neptuniibacter sp. | reverse complement strand
TAGGCTCGCCAACCTCCAAGTGAGGTTATGTCCTCAGCACCTTCAATTCCATAGGGTTCACAGATAAAACCACTGACAAAGGATCCATCAGCCAGTTTGACCTTACCTATACCCAAAGGGGCGGGTATACCATTCACAAAGCTACCAAACTGACTGGCAGGCATTGACCAGATTTCCACCTCGATTGCAGCACCTTCAGCCTCATCCAGAATCAAACCTGGACGGAAGGGAGGCCCACCAGCCAAAGCATAAATTTTGTAAACCGGAGCGGTTTGGGTTTCAGCCTTTAAGGTTGCTCCACGCTCCACCAGTTGCCAGTTCAGTGGAAAACCGGTCAGATGTGCACCGCAAACCAGAACATCAATAGTGTCAGGGCTGACAACATTAGCTGCCTGCGTTTCCACTTTAGCAATATCCGAAGCACCAATATTCAATTTAAAGACTTTCTCGAAACGTTTAGAAATCGAAAGTAATGCCCGATCTGCAAAGGCTTGTCCCACCAGTGTCACACCGAATGGCAAACCATTTCCAGCGATCTGAGTAGGAATAGCTACCGAGGACATGTCGAGAAGATTCATATAGTTGGTGTAGTAACCCAACTGACTGTTTCTGAGAATAGGCTCTGCCAACATCTCTTTGATGGTGAAGCAACGACCCGCCGTGGGTGTTAACAGGCAATCCACTGTTTTCATTTGCTGATCACAGATCTGTTTCAGAGCTTTTAATCGGTATTGCGCTTTGAACAGCTCAGTAGCTCGCGGCTCTCCGCCGGGCGCGATAATTTCGCGTACCACTGGGAAAATTGCTTCTGGATTTTCATCGATCATTGGCTGTGTTGCGATGTAACGCTCAGATACCCAAGGCCCTTCGTAAAGCAAGCGAGCGGCTTCATCAAAGGGTTTGTAATCGATCTCAACAAACTCAATTTCTGCTGAATTAAGCTTCTCAAGTGTATCTTTGTAGGATTGAGCGTAGGCTTCATCTCCAAAGAAATTCAGCTGTTCTTCCGGAACAATCCCTATTTTCAGCTGGCCGCCTCGCTCTCCATAAGCACGTGACTGGTTAGGGAACGGGTTCTCCCGGCTGTAGCCATCAGTCGGATCGAAGCCTTCAGCCACAGTAAGCACTTGGTTCGCATCGTCACTGTCATAAGCGAATATCGTCATGCAATCCAGGCTTCTACAAGCGGGCAACATGCCGGTTGCTGACAACAATCCAATCGACGGTTTCACACCCACCAGATTATTAAAGCAAGCCGGCACACGCCCTGATCCAGCGGTATCCGTACCCAGACTGAAACTCGCTAAGCCCAAGCCAACAGCCACCGCTGACCCGGCACTTGAACCACCGCTTACATGCTCAACATTAAACGAGTTTTTGCAGGCCCCATAAGGCGAACGCGTGCCATTCAAGCCGGTAGCAAATTGGTCAAGATTAGTTTTACCGACCGGAATAGCCCCCGCATCGATCAGTTGCTGAACCACCGTCGCAGATGACTCAGGTGTGAATGCGAATTCCGGGCAAGCTGCTGTCGTCGGAATACCGGCCAGATCGATATTATCTTTGATGGCAAACGGAATGCCCCACAATGGCAAAGCGCTATCTTTTGACTCTAACGCCATAAGGTAAGGCTCAAGCTCTTCAATTGTCAGCAAATGAATCCAGATATTATGCTCTGAATGCAGTTCTGAACGTTGATGGATATCTTCAAGCACCTTACGCGGTGTGAGTTCACCAGACTGATAGGCCTCTTTCAAAGAGGCGATGGTCATACTGTATGGAAATTGATCTTTCATTAACTTACACCTCTTCAATCACAACTAAAGCCTGACCTGCGCTCACACGCTGACCATTCTCAAGCAACAAATGAGTGACTGTACCTGCTGCTATAGCGTAAACAGGTATCTCCATCTTCATAGACTCCAGCACCATCAGACATTGCCCTTCTTCAACCTTTTGCCCTGCTTTCACTTCGGTTTGCCAAACACTGCCAGATACCGGGCTATCCGTGATCATGCTATCTTCCGGCCAGCTTTGTTCGGTTTGTCCTTCTTCCTGTTCGACCACTTCAAAGTTGAATTGACCAGTTGCATGCCAGTTATCCAGTTCATCAGCAAAAGCTTTCTCACGTATAGCTGTGAAACTGTCGATTTCTGATTCGTTTGCGTGTAGGAAGGACTCATATTCCGAAAGAGAGAAATGACTTTCTTCGATTTTTATCGGGTAGCGTCCTTGTGGAAAGTTTTTACGAATATCCGTGAGTTCCTCGTTGGACACTTCATAGAAACGAATCTGATCAAAGAAGCGCAGTAACCAGGGTTTATCAAATTCAACGGTTTGGCGGTATCGGTTCCACATCTGAAGTGTCCGACCCACAAACTGATAACCACCCGGCCCTTCCATACCATAAACACACATATAGGAGCCGCCGATGCCAACAGAGTTTTCTGCGGTCCAGGTTCTGGCTGGATTGTATTTAGTGGTTACAAGGCGATGACGAGGGTCGACTGGCGTCGCAACAGGCGCGCCCAGATAAACATCTCCCAATCCCATCACCAGATAGGAGGCATCAAACACAATCTTCTTCACATCATCGATGCTTTCAAGACCGTTGATACGACGAATAAATTCCAGGTTGCTTGGGCACCAGGGGGCATTCTTACGCACAGATTGATCGTATTTCTCGATCGCCTTATGGCAGGCCTCGTCGTCCCAGGAAAGTGGGATATGGACAATACGAGAAGGCACCTGCAAGCTATCTATTTTGCTCGCTAATTCCTTCTCTCCCGATTGCAGGTGAGCCAGCAGTTGTGAATAACTGATCTTCTGGCTGTCATAGTGAACTTGCAGAGAGCGAATACCCGGTGTCAGCTCCTTAATACCAGGAAGTGGATTTCCCTGTAGCCATTGCATCAGCGCATGTGCTCGGAAACGCAGTGATATATCCAGTACCAACTCTCCGTATTCCACCAGCATAAAGTGGTCACCCGCTGCCCGGTAGACCACATCCACGCCAAATTCTTCAGCACTCAGCTTATCCAGAATAGGGGTTTCAGGAGATACGGTTTGATACTCCACAGTTTTTTCTTCGAGCTGTTCAACACTCTCAGACAAAGCAGCTTCAATACTGACAGCGGATTCCAGAGATACCGGTTTGAAACGGATCTTATCCCCCGCTCTTAACTGACCTAATTTCCACAGGTCTGCCTGTATGACGGTTGCCGGGCAGACAAAACCACCCAGTGAAGGGCCATCGGGTCCCAGAATAACTGGCATATCACCCGTAAAGTCCACAGTACCGAATGCATAGGCATTGTCATGGATATTGGATGGATGCAGGCCCGCTTCACCCCCGTTCTTTCGTGCCCATTCAGGTTTAGGGCCGATTAAACGAATGCCCGTGCGGCTGGAGTTATAGTGCACCTCCCAATCTGTAGCAAAGAAAGTTGCCACATCCTGATCAGTGAAGAAATCCGGCGCTCCATGCGGCCCATAGATCACTCTTAATTCCCAGGTGTGAGCGATCTCAGGCTTCAATATTTCGGGTAATGATTGGTTTGGAACAGCGGAGACAGAAGCATCTGTTTTGAGCACATCCCCTGCTCGCAATGCCCTACCATTGTGGCCACCAAATTGCCCTAATGTGAATGTAGAGCGTGACCCCAGATATTCCGGGCACTGGATTCCGCCTCTCACACACAAATAGCTGCGTGCGCCCTCAGATTTGATACGGCCAAGCTTCAAAGTCTGGCCCGGTTTAATATCAATCACCTCCCATAAGGACAATGACTGCCCATCCAGTTCAGCATCGATATCAGCACCTGCAATGACTATCTGGGTTTCACTGCTGAATTGCAGTGTCGGTCCCTGCATAGTGATCTCTAAACCCGCCAGCGACTCATCATTTTCCAGCAGGCGATTGGCAAGTCGGAACGAGTAACTATCAAACGGCCCTGAAGGTGGAACCCCTACATCCCAATAACCTTCACGAGCCGGATAATCCTGAATGGTTGTCTGAGTCCCCCCCTGCACAACATCAATGCGCGCCGGACTGTATGTAAAATCATTCAGATAACGGGTTGTTACTTTTCCTGCCAATAGCTCTGAGTCCTGACAAAGCACGGTCAGATAATCCAGATTGGTTTCACTGCCATACAAACGAGTCTCCAACAGAACACTATGTAGTTTGTTGAATGCTGACAGACGATCTTCTGCATGTACGATCACCTTAGCCAGCATTGGATCAAAAAAGGGTGGCACTTCAATGCCAGACTCAATCCAGTGATCAATCCTGATGCCTTCTCCCTTGGGGAAGGCAACATCCGTTAACAGATCAGCACAAGGCTGGAAATCACGATAAGGATCTTCCGCATAAATACGCACCTGTACGGAATGACCTTGTGGTTTTAGCTGCGAGCGTTTCTCATCAAGCTTGACGTCCTCACCGGCTGCCAGTTTCACCATCCATTCAACCAGATCAACACCAAAGACTTCTTCGGTAACACCATGCTCTACCTGAAGGCGAGTATTGACCTCCAGGAAGTAAAATTCTTCGGTATCGGCATCGTAAATAAATTCAACGGTACCCGCGTTTCGGTAATTAACGCTGGATAAAAGTGCCTCAGCAGTTTGATGCAGTTGCGCCCGGATTTCGTTGCTTAGGTTGGGTGCCGGGCATTCTTCAACCACTTTCTGGTTACGACGCTGGCTGGAACAATCACGTTCCCCGATCGCCAAAGCCTGACCACAGCCATCGGCAAAAATTTGTACTTCAATATGGCGAGCACGGCCAATAAACTTTTCAATGAATACACCGTCGTCCGCAAAATTATTGGCGCCAAGGCGTTTCACAGAATCGAACGCAGAAATAATCTCTTCTGTTGAGTGGCATAACTGCATGCCGATTCCGCCACCACCTGCGGTACTTTTCAGCATCACCGGATAACCAATGGTTTCTGCTGAGCTAATTGCCTCGTCTAAACTATTGAGCAGATCAGTACCCGGGGTTAGTGGAACCATCGCTTTTTCTGCGAGTTCTCTGGCCTTATGTTTAAGGCCAAACAGTTCCATCTGTTCAGGCGTTGGCCCGATAAACGCAATGCCTTCAGACTCACATCGACGCACAAATGCAGCATTTTCACTCAGAAAGCCATAGCCCGGATGAATTGCCTCTGCACCCGTTTCTTTGGCAATCGCGATGATTTTATCGACATCCAGATAGGTGTCTGCGGCTGCTCCCTCACCCAAACAGAACGCTTCATCAGCGTGACGAACATGCAAACTATTAGCGTCACTTTCTGCATAAATGGCTACAGCACTTATGTTCAGTTTTTTCAGGGTACGGATAATCCGGGTGGCAATTGCACCTCGGTTAGCGATAAGTACTTTTGAAAACATGATCACCTTGGCCGGGTCGTCCCGGTGATAGATACAACAGTGGTCGTCCACTGAGGTGTTCAGATCAGCTCTGAAACTGATTTATTCTGCTGCCCAGACCAGGCATTCAACCGGTGTGGGGTTATAACCATTACAAGGGTTATTCAACTGCGGACAGTTGGAGAGAAGTACAATGACGTCCATTTCTGCACGTAATTCCACATATTTACCGGGTGCTGAAATACCATCTTCGAATGTCAGCCCACCCTCTTCAGTCACAGGAACGTTCATAAAGAAGTTAATATTGTGGCTGATATCACGTTTGCTGATGCCATATTCCGGATGTTCAGCAATGGCCAGCATCCAGCTGTCCCGGCAAGCATGCATACAACGTTTTTCAAGATCATAGCGAACGGTGTTACTTTCAGTTGCACAAGCGCCACCCAGAGTGTCATGACGGCCACAGGTATCTGCCACAATCGTCAGCATCACATTGTTTTCATTGGAACGCAGTTTCGAGCCCGTTGTCAGGTAGACATTACCCTGCTCTCGAATGGTATCGGTGGCACTGTAACGTTCTGCTGGATTGTCAGCGTTATAAAACAACGTATCCGCTGCCTGATTCCCTTCGAGGTCAAGAATCCTCAGGGTTTCTCCTGCTTTAACGACTTTAAAAAAGTAATCACCTGCATCCACTGTATCGCTGCTGATAGCATTCTCAGGCTTAAGTGTTGATTCCTGCAGCATCTCTTAGCCCCCCAAACCTATGTGATATAGCGCATTATTTTCAAAACCACGACCGTTCTCAGGTCTGAAGTTTTTACAGAAATCATCTTCTGTAAGGTCTTCAGCAACGCCGAGTTCAATCTTTATGGCGGTATCTGGATAAACCTCTGACATTTCCAGAGGGTGTGGGCAGGTATGTAAAAGCACCAATGTGTCCATTTCAAAGCGCAATGTCAGGCTGTCCCCAGAACTGCTGTGCTCTGGGTCCAGTGATAAACCTCCCTGTTCATCCACAACGACTTTGCTGAACCAGTTAATATTAGCTGCCATATCCGCACCGGATAAGCCGTATTTAGCCAACTCAACCAAGAATGCATCCAGACCGTTCTGGTGCCATGCATTACGGTCATTTTGGTAGTCCCTTGCTCCCCATTTTTCCGCCACATGGCTGGCATGGGAATTACCGGATACCGTTTCATGCCAGCCAAGACTGTCTTCTACAACAGAGGCGAAGATCCGCCCCATATCAGAATACAAACAGTTGCCTTTCGTTAACTTAAACGTATGCTGGCATTTCAGAGTATCCGGAGCGTTATAACGCTCCAGCAGGTTTTCCGGGTTGTAGAACAACATGCCAACATTGGCACCACCCTTTAGATCAGTCAGACGCATGATACTTCCGCGACGCACGCGCAGAGACCAATGAGAACCAACCTTCATTTCAGTTGAATAGTCGATTGAACGGATATATTCGCTCATCTCAGACTCCATCTTTATCCCACCAATTCAGGCACAGGCCTTAGGTGGTCATCGATTTGTTGATAGACAGCTTTATCCATCTGCCCAACCGGCAGATCATAAGTAACCCCTGCTCCATAACGGTGAGGCGCTTGCGGGTCCTGTCTTAATTTGTCAAACACCCACAAACGAGTTCCAAGATAGAAACCCTCTTTGAGATCATGGGTGACCATAAACACGGTGAGTTTGTGTTCTTTCCACAGGTTCAGAACCAACTCGTGCATATCTGCACGAATACCAGGGTCGAGTGCCCCGAAAGGTTCATCCAGAAGAAGGATTCGCGGTTTGCCAAGCAAGGCCTGAGCTATTGCTAAGCGCTGCTTCATACCGCCAGAAAGCTCATGAGGATACTTGTTCAAGGCATGACTAAGGCCTACCTGGTCCAGCATCGCTTCTGCTTCTTTCTTGGCTTCACGTTTAGCCGAACCCAAGAGGTATCCAGTAATACCGGGACGCTCAAAGCCTCGGGTTGCCATCACGTTTTCAAGCACAGTCATGTGTGGGAAAACCGAGTATTGTTGAAACACAATGCCCCGGTCAGAACCTGGCTCTGAAGGTATGGGTTCTCCATCCAGAAGGATTTCCCCTTTACTTGGTTGAACCGTACCTAACAGCATGTTCAGGAAAGTACTCTTACCACAGCCGGAGGTTCCGACCAGTGTGACAAATTCACCCTCCTGCACAGAGATATTCAGACGTTCCAGAACAATATTGTCGCCGTACTGTTTCCAGACGTTATTCACCTGAATCATCGGTTTCTCGGGTGCCGTTACAGTTTCGATACTGTTCATGATTTACCCCCTTGCGAATGCCATGGGAACAGGCGCTTATTCAGCTCTCTTAGGAGAACATCAATAAAAAAGGCCAAAATTGTGATCCAGGCCACATAAGGCAAAATCACATCCATCGCCATATAACGGCGCACTAGAAATATCCGGTAACCCAATCCATCTGTTGCAGCTACAGCCTCCGCAGCAATCAGGAACAACCAACCTGCTCCCAAAGAAAGCCTCACTGCATCAATCAATTTCGGTGTGATTTGCGGTAACAACACCCGGATCATGATCTGTGAGGTATTCGCTCCCAGAGTCTGGGCTTTTACCAGTTGTTCAGCAGGTATTTCCTGTGTTCTGCGTTGAATATCCCTGGCAATAAATGGAGTGATGCCTATGGCAATCAAAACCACTTTGGACAGTTCACCCAGACCAAAAACGATGAACAGAATCGGCAGTATCGCTAACGGCGGAATCAAAGAAACCACAGTAAGCAAAGGTGATAACCAGGCTGTGAACAGAGGCAAAGCGCCCGTTAACAAACCAATCAACAATCCCAGTGAAGCTGCAATCAGCACACCCAGCCCCAAGCGGGTCAGGCTGCTGGCAGTATCCTGCCAGAACAGGTATTCACCTGTACGCTTGCTCGGCTCCAGCGCCATTCGCTCCAGACCTTCTCCAATCTGAGTAAAGCTGGGCAACAATTTATCGTTCGGGTTAACTTCCAGTCGCGCCTCAGACCCAACCATATAAAGGATTAGCAGAAGCAGAAATGGCAGTACTCCCAGAAAGATCTTCAGAGACTTAGCCGGTGTTTGGTTAATGAGTTTTTTCATATAGCCCTCTCAACTATTTGAGTGATGTAGCTATTGAACTCGCAGTAACCTGTAGAGCCGGTAAGATCAGCTTACCGACTCAAAGGAATGGCTGCTTAGAGTTTCCCGTCTGCAGCCATCTGCATATAGGTAGGATCGAAACGGAACTTCACATTGGCAGCGTCACCAAATGTGCCAGCTGGCATCTCAATACCAATAAAGCCAGCATCTGGAGCACCATCACCCAGAAGACCGTGTTTGACTGAGAACTTAGCAACATTTTCCATAGTGGTTACCAGCTCTTTGCTGTTTGTCAGAGACAGAGCAGCTGCGGGAGTGTAGAACATTTCAGTACTTGCCAGTTGCGCTTCATAACCGGCTAAATCGGTACCGGAAGCTTCAGCCATGTAAGTTTTAGCGCTTACGCCTACATCACCTTCTGCGCTCATCATGCTCATGATTTCATACCAAGCACCCACCAGAGCTTTACCCAGTTTTGGGTTCGCTTTCAGGGTTTCAGTATTGATTACCAGAAGATCGATAATTTCACCTGGGATCATAGAGGAATCGAACACTTTGGTGCTGTTAGGCATAGATTCAATTTCGCTCAGAAGCGGGTTCCAGGTAGAAACTGCTGTCACATCATCAGTACCGTAAACAGCTACCATGTCGGCATCAGACGTGTTCACAACTGTAAGGTCTTTTTCGCTCATGCCTGCACTTTCAAGCGCACGGGCCAGAAGGTAGTGGGAAACACTCAGCTCAACCAGATTCACGTTCTGGCCTTTGAGGTCAGCAACCGATGACTTGCCTTTCAGTACTACGCCATCGTTACCGTTAGAGAAATCACCTACAACCAGAGCCGTGCTATCGACACCACCCGCAGCAGGAATCGTCAGTGCATCCATGTTAGTCATGGTGCAGGCGTCAAACTCACCCGCTGTGTACTGGTTGATTGACTCGATGTAGTCGTTAATCTGAACGACTTCGATATCAATACCGTATTTGTCACCCCATTTCTTAACGATGCCCTGTTCAGCACCATAAGCCCATGGCATCCAGCCAACATAGATTGACCAACAAACTTTAAAAGAATCTGCCGCTTGAGTAAGCGGACTTAGAGAAAGAGCAAGAATTAAAGCAGCAATGCGTTTCATGAAGAACCTCTCAGTTGCATCTGATTTACACGGAGCACCCTTGGCATTAACGACCAATAGTCTCCCGGGCTTTTTCCCCGCCGTGTAACCTATGCTTTTACTCTGAAAGGTGGAGGTCGAATGCTCTCGGACCAGTCATCAATGCTCACTTTCTCTTGTCTGTGCTGAGCTTGATCGGAACCCTAGCGTTCTATTTGATACCTGATTGTTTTGTCCTTAATGACAAGGGTACGGACAAAGAAGCTAATACAAACTTAGTGCCAAAACACAAAAACCCATAACAAACATACAGTTATATAAAATTACTATTTTTTAACCGTTAATATTAGTTGGGATATGCACTCTGAAGCTGCAAACAGTACTACTTAGCACCAAATTGTGACAAACCTAAGTCACCCGAAATTCACCGGGTTATTTCTAAATATAAAATAAAAGGCCATCGGGTTATTGAAGGTGTATGAGCGTTTTTATATGTAAGAGGCTGGATTTGATTGTTGCAGCTTTTAGCTGCAACAATCCTTGGGGCTACGAGCAGCACTCGTCTGTAATTACGATGCAATGGTTGAGCTAAGACCTCAAAGGAATAAATTCCGCCCCCATTACAGAAAAGCTAATATCCAGAATAGCAATATACCGTACAGGCAAACCTGACCGGTACACACTATATCTCTATGAATTGCGCCGTTCATGCATCTCAGATTCGATAGTAGCCAGTTGTTCTCGGTCAATTTTGTAAAACAACATCGACAAACCACCTATCAAGAACAACACCGCGGGTAACCCATTAAACATAAATCTGATACCGGTTAAAGCTTCTTCAGTCTGAACCTCATTTGCTACAAAACCAAAACCCGCAAGGATGAACCCTGGTAAGGCTGCACCAAGCGCAGAACCAAACTTAAGCGAGAACATTGAAGCGGAAACGATCAAACCAGATGTACGTTTACCTGTTTTCCACTCGCCGTACTCCGCACAATCAGTGTACATAGAAAACAATAATGTGATGGTAATACCAAACGTCATAATACCAAAAGCATGCATAATAACGATTAACCAAAAGTTCTCTGGAGGTACAGCATAGTTGGCCATCAATAGCGCCATGTGAAATAAATTAACCACTAGAACTAGATGATGTTTATTGAAACGCGCCACCAGGTAAGGTGTTATCAAAGCGCCAAATAGCTGGCCAATCAAACCAAGTGATGTAAAGACTGCTGTTCTGTCAAAGATCCAGAAAATCACATCACCATTGTCTTGCATGTAATATTTTAAGTAGAAAACAATAGAGGCAAAACGAGCAACCAAGCCGGTTACTATAAGGATGCCTGCTACCACTAAAACTAACCAAGATTTGTTTTTAGCTATTTCGATCAGATCCTTACGAATACTAGATTTATGCGCGGGTAGCTTGATTCGCTCTTTGGTCGTTGCAAATGTGATCCAGAACAAGACTACGGATAAAATTGCAAAGATGATAATAGTTAAACGAAAACCAAGTAGATCATCGCCCCCACCTAGCCAATTCTTAAGTGGTGTCGCAAATGCAGCAACAGCTAAGGCACCTGCCGAAGCAAAAATAAACCGATAAGTCGTTGCCTTGGTTCTTTCCTCTGCAGAAGGTGAAATCACTGCCAACAACGCAGAATAAGGTACATTAATTGCTGTATAGGCCAACATTACTGCTGTGTATGTAATGTATGCATAGATCAACTTACCACTGTCAGACAGATCGGGACCTAAAAAAAGAACGTAACCCAGAACACCATAGGGGATCGCTATCCAGATCAGATAGGGGCGATACCTTCCCCAACGGGTATTGGTACGGTCAGCAATCAATCCCATCGCTGGATCAGTAAAGGCATCAACAATTTTGGTTACCAACATCATTGTTGCAACGGCAGCAGGTGCCAGACCAAAAATATCCGTGTAGTAATACAGCAGGAAGAGCCCAAAGAAACCCATATAAAAGTTAGAGGCCATATCCCCTAACCCATAGCCAACCTTTTCTTTAAACGAAAGAGTGTCTGATTGTGTCTGTGTACTCATGAAATTACCTCACATTATTTTTATAGTCTGACACTGTGTTCTGTAATTTTTAAAAAGGTGCTATTGTCCTGTTATCTAAAGCAATTTTTCCTTTTTTTACAACCAACCCCAGCTTTCTAATGTTCTCTGACAATGACACACCTTCTGCTTGCACACTGGTGATAGAATAAATGCCACCATCAAATAACATTTCCAGAATTCCATGGTCATAGAACAGCTCGACTCGTAGTTTGTCCTTGTTAATACTCGGTAATGAAAAATCCGAGGGGAAATAACGGTCAAAACGCTCACTGACATGACTACCCTGCCTCAAATGAACAACCTGATAGCCCAATTCATTTTTTGTAATGCTCAACACAGGGTCCAGTGTCCCTGACAAACAGATATCCACATCAGCATCATCAGATAAATCCAGCTCAAAACTGGTGTGAATACAGCTGGTCTGGGAGTCGAGTTTTGGGGCCTCCCACTTGTCACCCGCTTCGAACGTATAGGCGCTTTGATCTAATACCTGAGATGGAATGATGTTGTGGACCTCTGCTGCAAACTCATGCGCTAAACGCGGGCCTTCAGGTGTTGCTTGCAAACGAATTTCTCGAGGTAAGGTCATCATGCCTCGCCATCCAGATTCAGGAAGCTGATCGGCATAGAGCCAATTATTTGCCCATGCAATTGCTAACCGTCGGCCATCAGGCACATCAGACCAACTCTGGACCGCATAAAAATCGCGCCCCTGATCTACCAGCAGAACCTTATCTGCGGCATTCTCATTGTTGAATTTGTAGCCATCAAACTCACCAAGAAAATACTGAGTAAATGATCCCCAATCATCATCACCGGCTCCAACACCAACAATCAGGACCCAACGACTGCCTTCGCCACCTTCAACTGGAAGTTCAAAAAGGTCTGGGCACTCCCAAGGACCTGGAGTATGTGCTCCCTGCCCTTCACCAAATTCGCTGGTGAATTCCCAATCGATAAAATTTGGTGAACGATAAAACCTGATACTTTGCCCACAGGCAACAGACATGATCCAGGCACCTGATGCCTCATGCCATGTGATTTTAGGGTCTCGAAAATCACGAAACTCTGGGGCAGGAATGATTGGATTACCGGCGTACTTTTCCCAGGTCCGGCCCTTGTCTTTACTGAAGGCAAGGCACTGTTCCTGAACGTAATCCTCTTTACCATCACCGGTAATGCGATGGACCGTATAAAAGGCCAATAACCCCGGCTGATCATCGAATAATCCGCAGTTGTTATGGTGATCAACAACTGCACTTCCAGAAAAACACATGCCCTGTTCATCGGGGAAAAGGGCTGTATCAAGATGCTCCCAATGCACTAAATCTGTACTGACAGCGTGCCCCCAATGCATTGGCCCCCATTCAAGACCGTCTGGAAAATACTGGTAAAACAGATGGTATTCACCCTCGAAATACACCAATCCATTGGGGTCATTCATCCACCCATATTGTGGGGTGAAGTGAAATTCTGGGCGCACGGAAGACTGCGCCGAAGCAATATGTGTTGCTAGCGTCATAAAAATACCACTTAGAATCTATTCGCACTGAATTGAGCAGTGCGTAAGAGAACTTAAGAGTTGCCAGCCTTCCTATGAAAAACTAAAGCGATTGGAAGGCGATGGCCTAAATGCTCAGAAAGCTGCAGAGCATTTCTTCGGCCGGATACAACAAACTCTTTCCCTTTTGAAAATTAAGGAGCTACAAGGCTCTAGAGTTCCCATGATTTTTTAAACTGGTCATAAAAATCTCCATCTGTGGTTGTTGCTCCTCTTATGCCAACAACGGCGGAAGCGAAGCTCTGTGCTCTTTCGAGAATGGTTTTAAGATCCCAGTTACGGAGCAGTCCCAGAATCAGAACGGAACAAAATGCATCTCCTGCTCCTACCGTATCTGTTACATCCACACTCCGAACGGGTGTTACCTGAAGCTCGGGTTCATTACGCCTCAAGGCTATCGCGCCTGAAGCACCTTTGGTGACAAACAATGTTCCAAGGGAATTATTCGAGAACATATCTACCTTGTTTTTAAAGCGATCCTTAAGGTCAACAGGTGAACCTAAAAGGCAAGGCGACAGCTCCTTGAACTCCTCTTCATTTAATTTGCACCAGGCTGCTTGCTGGATTAACCCATCAATATCGACTCCCTCATCCCAGGGCTTCCTTAAATTGATGTCTACAAACACTGGGGCGTTTGTCTGCTGCTTGATATCCACAAGCGCCTTATTGGAGACGGAATTACGTATCCCTAATGTTCCATGATAGATAAGCCCGACATCAGCTAATTCTGGAAGAGCATTGCTGTCTATAAAGTCGTAGGCTTGATCCGGGCGGATATCATAAGACGCTTCATGGTTGTTAAGATGAACTCCAACTGCACCTGTCGGGTATTCTTCATCCACCTGAATACCTGCCGTATCGAAGCCATGCTGCTCCAAAACATCCATGATCTTTTGACCTAAAGCATCCTGACCGATACGACTGATGAATAGTGGGTTCTCCCCAAAAGCATGTAGATTCCATGCCACATTAAAGGGAGCCCCTCCCATCACACTGTTTCCATTTTCGAAACAGTCGAAAAGCACTTCACCAAACACAAGCGGTCTCTGGTTATTAGTTCGCATACATCAATATCCCAACATTACTTTTCAGCAAAACCCGGACTATCACTGTCCTTAAGAATGTTCTTACCGAAGTCACCAATACCTTCTTGCTCAGCGGACATTGCTTTTTCTGTCTCTTCAGCAAGCTGAAATTTGCTCTTTTCTAAAGCACGTATGCGTTCTAACTCACTAAGGGTGTATTTTTCCCACTTATGAGCATCGTTAAAGTTTTTCTTATGGCCTTTAGCGCCGCGAAAGGCCTGAAGAGCACCTTCAAAATCCTTAACATTGAACAACGCCATTCCAAGTAGCATCTTGTTGCCACCTGGTTGACTCAGACCGCCTTTCTGATTGGCTTTACGTGCTGCGGCTGCAGCTTGTTTGTAATTGCCGGCATCGAAATGCACACCTGCAAGACGCGCATAAAGCACACCTTTTTCAGCAAGTTTGGCCGAACGCTCCAAAGCGGGGATCGCTTTTTTATGTTCATTGGCCTGAGCCCAGGCATTCGCCAGGGTCTCAGCATTTTTAGGGGTTTCTTTGATCAGCCCGGACTTGATGCCATCTTCGATGATGCGCCCAGCTTTATAAGGAACATTTTGCCCCAGATACATGTAGGCTAAATTGAGAACTTCAGACTCTTTTTGCAGATGGCCGCTCTCATATACCGCATCGTAAGTTGTCAGGCGTTGCATATCCTTACCTAACTCACCATATAAACCAGCAATCTGCTTGAGGTAAGCCACCTTTGGATTTAACGCAAACAACTCTTTGTATGTAGCCAAAGTGTTTTTGGTGTCATTCTTTTCGTAGTAGATCGCTGCTTTCATTCTCAACCAGTTCTCATCTACAGGCTTACCTTCTTGCTTGCCTAAAGAGATTGCTTTGTTGAGATTACGCAACGAATTATCAAACTGCTGTTTTTCGTAATATGCCTGCGCAAGCATGATATGGGCAGTGGAAGTGGGCTTCTCAACCGTCTTCAACCACTCACTCATAAACTTAATCACCGAAGTGTAATCTTCGATCTGAAAGTAAATCTGCGCGACAGTGTACTTTGACTGCAGCTTAAGCCCTTCAGGTGCATCCTTTTCAGCAATAATCTCTTTATAAGCAGCTATCGCATCTCTAAAACGCTCCTGACTGGTGTAGATATAGGCGTAAAAGTTCAGCATCTGAGATTTTGCATAACTATTGCCCTTCACCTTAGGGCTGTTCTTAATCTTATCCAGGCGCTGAATCGCTTCAGCAAATTTACCCTGTTCTGTGAGTTCCTGAGCTTTTGTTAGTACATCAAAAGTTTTTGCATCAATTGCACCGGTAGCTGAACTACCGCCTCGTGCAGCATGCAGCTCACCACCTGCAAGCAAAAGCCCAGATATCAGAAGCACTGAACAAGCATTTCTCAATCCGAATTTTTTATTATTAGGTTTCAACATAACTATTTCGCCAGTTTGAAGGTTACCTTGGTACGGACACGTGGTACTTCTACGGGATTACCATCAACCACACGGGGTTTGTACTTGTAACGCATTGCAGACTTGATAGCCGCTTTGTTAAATACACTTCCAGGTACAGACTCGATAACAACTGGATCACGTACTGTGCCTTGTTTGGTCACTGTATATTCCAGAACCACATAACCCTCAGTGCCTCTTTCAAGCGCGCGCCTTGGGTAGATCGGTGCAACCTTAACAATAGGTAGGAATTCACCATCTGAAGCTTGCAGGCCAGCACCGATGGACAGGTCCATCTTGGCTTTGATCTTTCCTGGAGAACCAACGTCTGAAACAGCTGCATTACCATCGATCTGATCAAAGTCCTGCTCTGGGATCTCCGGTGGAGGCGTTTCATCAATCTTTGGTTTTTCTGGTTTTTGAACGATTCGCTGAACCGTCATCTCCACCTCAGGCATGAAAATGTCAGGCATCTTCACGCGATCGGCTTTGTCTAACTTTTTGTCAGCGAATTCAATCAAGCTCACCATTATCGTTAGCAACAGAGCTGTGATAAGCGCCGCTTGAGGTATGACGAATAGTATTCTTAAAAGACTACTTTGCATGGCTTCTCAACTCTTTTTATTATTTAAGAACCACTGGCTCAGGGCGTTATTTCTGCCCAGTCGCCAGCGAGATTTTTTCATGTGCAACCACTTCACGAGCTGCATCTAAAACAGCCGTAAACGTCTTCACTGAAGCCAGCTCATCAGACTGAATGACTACACCACCTTCAGGGTTTTCAGCATGCAAACGCTCAATATTGGCACGCACTGAACGCACATCCACACGGCGTTTATCAATCCAGATGCTGTTATCTGCATTAATAGCCACCAGCACGGTTGTATTGTCCTTCTGCTGTGCAGTACTCGCTTCTGGACGGTTTACCTCCACCCCGGCTTCTTTAATGAACGTTGCTGTCACAATGAAAAATATCAACATGATGAAGACAACATCGAGCATCGGAGTCAGATCGATAGCACCTTCATCTTCAGAAGTATTAGCTGAACTAAAACTGCGTCTTCTCATAATTAATGGTCCATAGTTAATTGTTCTTCTATCAGTTCACTCTCACGAGAGGCTTTCTGACTGATATATATGTTTGCAAATACGCCAGACAGTGCTGCAACCATGCCTGCCATTGTTGGGATCGTTGCTCTGGACACACCTCCCGCCATTGACTTAGCATCACCACCGCCCGTAATAGACAGAACAGTAAACACTTCGATCATCCCTGTTACTGTTCCGAGCAAACCGAACAATGGACACAGAGCGATCAAGACCTTGATCAATGCCAGGTTTTCATTGATCGCTATGCGGGTTTCTGAAATCAACTTGTCACGTATTGCATGTGCAAACCATGAGCTGCGTTCCTGGCGTCCTTCCCACTGACTGATGATGTTTGCTGAGTAGCGCTTATATGGGCCGAGGTAAAACCATCCCCTCTCCAAAAGCAGTAACCACATAACAAACGTCAATCCGGCAATGAGGTATAAGACTGGGCCACCAGAATCAAAAAAGTTGCTAATGGCCTCCAGTGCGTCGAGTAAAAAAATTGGCATAATCACCTCCTGCCCTTAGGGCATCACCTAGCAATTATTTGCCTGCTCTTTCAGCAACAACGCCTGTGCTCTGCTCTTCAAGAATGTGGAGCAGGTTTCTGGCCTTGTTATTCAGCATGGTGTAAAGCAGCAGAGTAGGAATCGCTACGATCAAACCCAGTACAGTCGTAATCAATGCACCAGAGATACCACCCGCCATTGCTTTAGGGTCACCAGCACCGTAGATAGTGATTGCCTGGAATACGATAATCATGCCGGTTACGGTTCCCAGAAGACCCAGAAGTGGGGCTACCATTGAGAAGATTTTCAACGTTGACAGGCCCGCTAAAATACGAGGGCTTTCTTTCAGAATCGCTTCACCCATATGCAGCTCAAGGCTCTCGGTATCTGAGTGCTTGTTATCATCAGCAACTTTTAGGATACGACCCAGAGGGTTCTTGTCGTTGATCTCTTCACTCTTCATCTGAGACTTAATAGATGAACCAATCATGCCCAGCACAATGAAGCGCCACAGAGCAACTAAGAGTGCGATCGCGCCAATAGCAGTGATCACATATCCAACGATCTGGCCCTGGTGCCAACGCTCAACCAGATTTGGTGTGTTGATAATTGCTTTAAGGAAACCGCCACCAACTGCACCTGTAGGATCAATACCCAGAGGAGTCACGCCGGAAGTAGATGCCTGCAACTGTATCGCACCATTACCAAGACCCGCTGGCTGACGTGGCAGCACAGAAACGCTTCGGGTATCAGGGTCATAAGCGAGATAATCACCGTTAGATACCAGATTGAACAAACCTACACGAACAATTTCGCGGTTCTCTTCAGTCCCGACTGTTGCCGGATATTTCACAACGCGTCCCGACTCAGTCATTTCACGATGCAGCTCATACCAAACCTGCTCAATCTCTTCGATAGAAGGCAGATCGGTATCATTATTCATCTTTTTGATCAGAGCACGGAGGAACTCCTCACGCTCTTCAAACTGACTGGTAGTAATCGAGTTCTGGAAACGGCTGCGCAGATCGCCAGCGGCGCCGGTCAGATGGCCAAACAGCTCTTTCAATTGACCTAGACGATCATCACGTTGCTTACGCTTTTCCTCGACCAGCAGTTCATTTTCACTGAACTGTTTTTCAAGTTCGGAACTTTTAGCTTCTAAGGCCTGGATATCAGCCTGAGCCTTGGCGATTTTTGCTTCCTGAGACGCTTTTTCTGCCAGGAAGGCCTTTTCACGCTTTTTATTTTCTGCAGCATCCTGACTACGACCTTGTTTTACCTGACGCAGCAGTTCCTGAGAGCTAAGCACCTCACCTGCAGCAGATACCTGTGTAGATACCGACATACTGGTAATAAGGGCAAACGTTGTCACAAGCAGACCAGCTTTTAATTTATTTGGAAATAAACTCATAGCGCAGCCTCCGGAGCAGAAATCGGTAGAGTTAAGATGTCGATAGAGGCTTGTTTCTTAGCCATCTTGATGCCATTTCGAATGGCATTTCGATAGGTAGCGTTATCGAGAACGTCCCAAGTTTTGGTGTCATGATTCCATCGAGCAGAAGTTTGTGTATCTTTTGTCTGACACACCAAAGCAACACGGCCAACCTGAAGCACGTCAACTTCCTGCTGAGTACCATTCAAAGAAACAATATCCTGGTATGTATTTACTTTACGGCCGTATTCATTCTCAATCTGATAGGCCTCAATTACCTGACGGAATTTCTCTGCAACGTTAATGTCTGCCGCAGCCAAGCTCTCCTGAATAAAGACCATACGTTCCTGACGTTCTTGTGTATGGAATGGAAGATCAATTTCAACAAAGTCATTCAGGCTGGTTGCCATTTTCTGTACTAGCGGTGACATCTGACGTTCTATCAGCGCTACCTGAGAAATCGAGCTTTCAAAACGCTCAAGCAACTTAACCTGACTATCTACCTGCGTGGTAAGCTGATCGTTGTAAGCTTTCAAGCCTTCGATCTGCTTTAACAATGCACGGTACTTGATCAGACGCTCTTGTGAGCTATCCACGATTTTATCGATTTTTTCTTGTGAGACTTTCGCCTCAGCAACCTTTTTCTCTCCTACTTTCTGTGCCGAACTTAACGCATCAGCGTTAACTGACGTAGCGGAACAGATACCAACGGCAGCAGCTAAGAGGAGAGATGGTTTACAAAATTTAAGATGTGTAGCTTTCATTTTTTGTAACCTTTATTTAACCGGTATTTCGAAAAGGGCCTGCCCCTCCGAAGGGGTGGAGAGACAGGCTAAGGGAGCATCAGAAGAAGTGACGTAAAGTCAGTGATGCAGTACGACCGTTGATCGGACGGATACGAACGAAATCACCTGCAGCGAATGGACCACCCTCTTCACCTTCAGAGAAACCCTCTTCATCAAACAGGTTGTTCACATTCAGACTAAGAGACATGTCCTGACCGAAGTCATAGTTCCAGAACAGGTTAGTAACGACATAACCATCGAACTTAGCTTCGTTGCTGTCCTGAATGTAGGTATCATCAGTACCCACAATATTCAGACCAACATTGTGCTTGTCGTTTGTGTAGGACGGTGTGATATTGTAAATAAAGTCAGCTTGACGGCGAGGCGTGTTCCCAACGTTGGCCGCCACATTAGATTCTGTAATCTCTGCATCCGTGTAAGTGAAACCACCTGCAACAGCAAAGCCGTTACCGAAGTCATACTCACCTTCAACCTCAATACCCTTGGAATCGTATGAGTTCTCGATAACTGTCTGAGTAGTTACCTCAAAGCCACCCGCTTCCTGAGTCTCGGCATTAAACAGGGTCACATAGATTGAACCGTTATCGCCGCGGTACTTATAACCAACCTCAATCTGTTCAACTGTACTGTAGCCAGATTTTTCTGCATTCAGGTCACCGTTAGCCAGCAAGCTACCAGTAATACGGGAAGGAGCTGTCGCACTACCACCTTCGGAGATACTACCGAACAGAGCAGAGTTTTCAGTCAGTGCGTAGTTAGCACCCAAAGACCAAGATGTGTATGAAAGATCATAGTCAACAGGGCTAGCATTACCGTAAGTAAGATAACCATCTGCATCGGCAGGACCGGAGAACGCATAAGTACCGTCTACTTTCCAGAAGTCACGACGAAGACTTGCATCCCAGGTCAGATTTTCACCAATATCGCCCGTCAAAGAGATATAAGGAGCGATATTTTCTATTTCAATATCATAGGTGCGCGAACAGCAATCACCCCATAGTGAATGACCCGCGACAAAGCTTGGCTCAGCTGCCGGACCTGTTGTAGGAGTTAAAGCGCCGTCCAATTTAACAAAGTAAGTATTCCAGCCCCACTGAGCGTCGTAATCCTGAACACCACGGAAAACACCTGCTTTTACAGACACAGTCTCAAACTCTTTTTTGATATTGAGATCTGTAAACATATTATCCAGGCTGTCCAGCTTGGTATTGAAGTAGTGAATTCGAGCTGCGGTATCACCGTCACCATCGGTATAGACTTCTGCAGGGAAAGGAGAAACAAACTGACCTGAGATCTGATTCATTTTATGCAGGAAGCCAAACGAAGTCGTATCGTTGATATCCAGCTCACCTTCAAAACCAAGGGTAGTTACTTCAGAAGAGAAACCATTAGTCAGACTAGTTGATTCACGACCGCCTTCACGATTTAGAATATCGTTACCCTGCAGATAAAGGGATCCATCGCCAAAAGGAACGCCTACCTCTGTGAAACCACCGTTACCATCTGCAACCGCTGGAACAGGCAAGTAAGTTGGAACATTGTCATCAAGGCGCTTAAAGTGGAATCGTACAAAACCATTCTCAAGATCTTTAGTTGCGTTTGCCTTAATCTGGTAACCTTTTTCAATATCATCTGGAACATCACGAGGTCCTTCACCGTGACGAACAAAGCCACCTACATGGTATTTCCAACCATCTTCCAGAGGCTTACCATAATCAAAATCAACTCGATTAGAGTCGTAATCAAGACCGGTAGTGTAAGCGACAGAACCGCCTTCATCAGAACCGTCATTAGAAATAAAGTTAATGATACCGCCCGGTGAGTTAGGTGCCTGGGTAGAACCCGCACCACCACGAATTGCTTGAACGGAGCGCACATTGTTATCAAAACGCAGGAAACTGTCAGAAGTTGCGAACTCCATATCACCAATCAACAATGACGGTGTACTATCTTCTTGAATTGAAAGATAACGTGCACCACCCGCACTGATAGGAAGACCACGTACTTTAATATTTGCGTTTGCATCACCACCGGTTGCCTCAGCCTGTACGCCAGGGAGATTCCTAAAAATCTCAGCGGTAGAACGTGGTGCAAAGTTCTCAATATCACTAGCCGGAAGCGCTGTAACAGAGTTGGTTGAACTCAACTTGGTTGTTGGCTGAGCAACACCAGTCACAATTACTTCCTCATCAGCAGCCGGGCCTTCGGCTGCAACAGCATAGCCCACATTCACTGCTGATATTGCAGCAGCAAGAATACTTATGCCAAAGCCATTAATCCGAGTCATCTGTATGTATCTCCAAATTTTTGGCGGCGTGTGACCCCCTTCATTTGCGCTTAGCGCAGAGAAGAAACCCTCACCCCTTTTCTGTCTAAAATTATTATTTTTAAGAAGGCAGGCCATCGAGATAGCTCAGCCATAAGACCGATAACACAACAACCAATGCAACCGGTTTCATTGCAATATACAACCGATTTCATCCCCATGCAACCGATTGCAGATAAAAAATACAACCGGTTGCACAAACCAATACCTGAATGTAATATCAAGAAAGGCTCATACTAAAGAGGGATAAAACACTCGACTGAAGTTAAATTCAGAGCGATAAACATTCCTTTAATGAGTCATTGCAATTTACAATGCCGCCTTTGAATGACGGCAGCCGTTTCGGAAAAATTTATGAAAATGTCAGATCTTGCCCGCATTGCAGGCGTATCTAAGTCAACCGTGTCACGTGCGTTATCAGACAGCGAACTGGTAACACAGGAGACTCGCGACCGAATAAAGGCATTAGCTAAAGAACACGGCTATCGAATGGACGCCCGAGCACGAAACTTCCGAAAACGTGAAACATTAACTATCGGTGTCCTTGTTCCTATGCCCTCCACCGAACAGGGAGAGCTACCAGCGACCAACCCCTTTATTCTCGAAATGCTAGGGGTATTAGCTGATGAACTGGAAAAGCGAGGACATGAATTGCTCTTTGCTAAACACTCAAACCGCGATCCCTCCTGGTTGAGAGAGTTTGTTGAAACAAGAAGTGTTGATGGCGTTATTGTTCTTGGTCAGAACATCTATCACGATATATTGAATGAAATAGCCCTCGATTATCGCAACCTTATGGTATGGGGCGCATCCATCCCAGAGCAGAATTATATTTCGGTGGGCTCCGATAATTATCTTGGTGGCAAACTGACAGCTGAACATCTGATCAGTACCGGAAGAAAGCATTTGGCTTTTCTTGGCAACACCGGCTGTCCTGAAAGCATGCTTCGTTATGCAGGTTTTAGAGACACCGCGCTCGATAAAGACCCTGAAGCCAAAGTGACCCTGATTGACTGCCCTGAAAATGCTCATGATGGTGGTTTCAAAACTGTCTCAAGCCTTACCAAAAACAAAACCAACATAGATGGACTTTTTGCTGCGAGCGATATGCTCGCCAATCGGGCTATACAGGCACTTAGAAGCCGCGACATAAAAGTACCAGATGAAATGAGCATTGTTGGTTACGATAATATTTCCTCATCGGAATATATGACCCCTTCACTAAGTTCCATCAGTCAGGATTGTAAGATTGCGGGACAAAAGCTCGTCGAGAAACTGTTTGACCTCATAGAAGGAAGAGATACAGAAAGCGAAATGATTCCTACCTATCTGGTTATTAGAAACTCCTCACGCTTTTAACCGTAGAAAATGAGTGCAGAGATGATCAATCACAAAAACGAAAATGAAACATTTCACTGCACAGCCCCCACTCTCCGGACTGAAAAACCTTTAGTTACAACTCGGAGGAAGTACGCATGGAAACCAAGCTAATAACAATTCCAAAACAGAAAAGAATCGCACTCATCGCGCACGACAACATGAAGCTTGAGATGCTGTCATGGTGCCAGAACAATTTCGACATCATAAAAAAACACAAACTATTTGCTACTGGCACAACAGGCCACCTACTGGAACAGGAACTCAAAACCCCTATCACCAAACTTATCAGCGGCCCATTAGGTGGGGATCAGCAAATAGGCGCTCTACTCACCGAGCAAAAAATAGACATGATCGTTTTTTTCTGGGATCCGTTTGAACCAATGCCACACGATCCAGACGTAAAAGCCCTTCTTCGTGTAGCTGCTGCCTGGAATGTTGCTGTTGCCTGCAACCGAACCACTGCTGACTTTATGCTCAGCTCACCCTTGATAGACACCGAACACACAATCTCCATTCCAGATTACGATGCATATTTATCTAAGCGCCTCAACACCCTTCCTAACTGACCAGATATAGAAATTTAAGGCAGAAATAATAAACACAGGACAATTGCGCATGATGAAATATAGTAATATTACGAAAATTTAACTTTATTTTTAGCTCAATGTGATTTAATTTATGTAATATTAAAAATAAAATCATTAAATACCGAGGTCAAATTCATGCCTATTCGTGTCGCCATCAACGGTTTTGGACGTATTGGACGTAATGTTCTACGAGCACTTTATGAAAATAACTACCGCTCAGAGATCCAGGTAGTTGCCATTAACGATCTAGGCGATGCCGCCATAAACGCCCACTTATTCAAATACGACACCGTGCACGGACAATTCCCCGGTGAAGTTAGCCATAGCAATGAAAGCATTCTGGTCGAAGATGATGAGATCTCAATTAGCGCCATCCGTAATCCAGCAGAACTACCTTGGAAAGAGCTTGAGGTAGATGTGGTTTATGAATGCACTGGTCTATTCACAACCCGCGAAAAAGCTGCACAACACCTGACCGCAGGCGCTCAAAAAGTCATTATCTCCGCACCAGGTAAAGACGTTGATGCAACCGTAGTGTTTGGCGTAAACCATCAGGAACTCCGCCAATCCCACGAAGTGATCTCAAATGCATCCTGCACAACCAACTGCCTGGCTCCTGTAGCTCAAGTTCTACAGAACAACATCGGCATTGAAAGCGGCTTGATGACCACAATTCACGCTTATACCAATGATCAAAACCTATCAGACGTGTATCACTCTGACCTGTACCGCGCCCGCTCAGCAACTCAGTCTATGATTCCGACAAAAACGGGTGCAGCAGCTGCCGTAGGACTAGTCCTACCAGAGCTGGCAGGCAAATTTGACGGCATGGCGGTACGCGTTCCAACCATCAATGTTTCACTGGTTGATCTGAGCTTTATTGCAGAGAAAGAAACAAGCGTCGCAGAGGTTAATCAACTTCTTGAGAGCGCCGCAGGCAATTCACCTGTACTGGGCTATAACGAGCTACCTCTGGTATCAAGCGACTTTAACCACAACCCACTCTCTTCCGTATTTGACGCTTCACAAACCAAGGTGTCCGGTCGCCTGGTCAAAGTAATGTCCTGGTACGACAACGAGTGGGGCTTCTCCAACAGAATGCTGGATAACACCCTTGCATTGATGAATGCACCTGCCTAAGGAGCCCCAAAAGATGTTGAGACGCACAAAAATCATTGCCACTCTTGGGCCAGCCACAAGCAGCGAAGAACAGATAGAGAAACTCATCCTTGCCGGAGCAGACGTTGTGCGCCTCAACTTCTCCCACGGAGAAGCAAAGGATCACCAGGAAAGAGCCAAACTGGTTCGCCAACTCTCCAAAAAACACGGCCGTTTTGTTGCAATTCTTGGAGACCTCCAGGGCCCTAAAATCAGAATAGCCCGCTTTAGAGATCAGAAAGTCCATTTAGATACTGGTGACAACTTTATTCTGGACTCCACCCTTGCCAATGATGCTGGAGACAAACACCAGGTCGGCATTGACTACAAAGCACTGATCACGGACGCCAAAGTTGATGACATACTGCTACTGGACGATGGACGAATTGTTCTGCAGGTAACTGAAACCCACGCAGACAAACTGGATACCGTCGTCAAAGTTGGAGGCTGGCTATCCAATAACAAAGGCATCAACCGCCTTGGCGGTGGCCTTTCAGCCAAAGCATTGACCGAAAAAGACAAGTTGGATATCAAGGTAGCCGCAGAGATCGGAGTCGATTATCTGGCAGTATCCTTCCCAAGAGACGCAGAAGATATGCACGAAGCGCGCTCTCTTCTAGAAGCCACCGGTTCCACAGCCGGACTGGTAGCCAAAATTGAAAGAGCAGAGACTGTTGCAGACCCAGCAATTCTCGACGGTATCATTGAAGCCTCAGAAGCCGTAATGGTGGCACGAGGAGACCTGGCCGTTGAAATCGGCGATGCAGAGCTAGTCGGCGTTCAAAAACAGATCATCTCACGGGCACGAACCCTGAATACGGTTGTTATTACCGCAACCCAGATGATGGAATCTATGATCAACAGCCCCATGCCAACCAGAGCAGAGGTATCAGACGTCGCCAACGCAGTTCTCGATTGCACTGACGCCGTTATGCTATCCGCTGAAACAGCAGCTGGAGACTACCCTACAGAAGCGGTTGCTGCCATGGCAAGGATCTGTATTGGTGCTGAAAACCATCCATCCACCAAACGCTCCAAACACCGCATGCATGAAGACTTCCACAGGCCTGACGAGACAATCGCCCTGTCAGCCGTTTATGCTGCAAACCACCTGGTAGGTGTTAAAGCCATCATCTGCATGACAGAGTCGGGAGCAACCCCTCAGCTTATGTCCAGACTTCGATCTTCACTGCCAATCTTTGCCTTCTCACGAAAAGAAGACACTCAACACAGGGTTGCCCTGTATCGCGCAGTACAAACAGTTCCATTTTACGCAGACCAAATGGACCCTGAGGAGATCAACTCCAAAGCGATTAATGAGCTAATTGAGAGAAAGATCATCACTAAAGGTGACATGGTCATCATTACAAAAGGCGACTACCTGAACGCTCAGGGCGGAACAAACACGCTTAAAGTACTTCAGGCATAAACTAAAAAGCCGGTGACAACCTTTATCAGGCCCCACCGGCTCTCTTTCAATTACCAATCGACATTAAGCATCAATCAGTCGGATAACGCGTATCCTTAAGACTATCCTTTATCTTCTTAAGATGGCTGTGAAAACCCTCACCCCGTCTCAAGGTCACACCTGTTGCCAGCACATCCAACAAGGTCAGCTGCACAATTCTCGAAGTCATCGGCATATACACATCCGTATCTTCTGGCGTAGGGACTGAAAGCAGAACGGAACACTCTTTAGCCAAAGGCGAATTTTCAGCCGTTATTCCAATAACGACAGCGCCATTACCTTTAGCCAACTGAGCTATCTCTACCAGATCCCTGGTTCGCCCGGTATAGGAAATTATCACAATCACCTCTCCCGTATGGGCAGCCGCGGCTACCATCCTCATCATCAGCGCATCATCATATGCAGTCACAGGCAGATTAAAGCGAAAGAACTTATGCTGCGCATCCATTGCGACCGGGCCTGAAGCCCCCATCCCGAAAAACGATATCTGCTTTGCCTGAATCAGATAATCGACCGCCTGATTAATCAGGGTTGGATCCACACCTTTTCGAGAACTATCCAAAGCAACAATAGTGGAAGCAAATATTTTGTCAGTATATTCCTCTACACCATCACTCTGCTCAACACTACGACTTACATAGGGAGTACCTTCTGCCAGACTTTGCGCCAGTTGAATTTTAAAATCAGGAAACCCCACCGTTTCAAGATTTCGACAGAACCGATTTACCGTTGGCTCACTAACAGAAGACGCCTGAGCAAGCGCAGCTATACTCATTCGAGTAACCGCTTTAGGGTCTTTAAGAATAACGTCAGCAACCTTTCGCTCAGACTTATTCAGAGAATCCAGATTCTGACGAATCGTGTTGAGAAGATTCATTAATCGCACACCAAAAAAGTAATTTAATTACTACAACCTAACAGACTGCAGCACACAAACCAATATCATCAAATTATTTGCCCATTTCATCGGCAAAACCTAATAATAGTGATGATTTATAGCGTTATTCTAACAGGGCTTTGCTGCAGGTGACATAAAACCGGGAACACCAAGCAAAGCCTAGAGAATAATTATTTTGGTAAACTTACATAATTATAATTGTAAAACACACAAATATTGCTATAAAATAATCAAAAAGTTGTTTAATAAACAAATATAATAGGTCAACTCCATGAATTTAGCTGAACAAGCTTGCAATATAGTATTCTTTGGTGCGATGGGAGATCTTACTCAAAGAAAACTTCTCCCTGCCCTCTATCAGCTAGACAGTGCAAATTTACTCCCTGAAGACTCCCAGATTTTCGGTCTTGCCCGCGATACTTCCCATGAAAAAGCCATCACCAAAACTGAAGAAAATTTAAGAAAATTTATTCCTGAGGCAGAGCAGTCTACATCTCAGCTTGCCTCATTTCTGGACAAAATAAAGTTCATCAGTTTCGATTTTGGCGATAAAAACGGCTATATAGAACTCTGCGGCCAACTAGATCAAAATCCTGATTCAATACGCCTGTTTTATTATTCTACTCCCGCTTCAATTTATGGACAGATCAGTGAAAACCTTGATGCCAGCGGCTGCCTGACACCTGATAGCCGTGTTGTACTGGAAAAACCGATAGGGCACAGCTTTGAGTCATCCCTGGAAGTAAACTCAGCCGTCGCAAAGCATTTTGATGAATCTCAGATATACCGAATTGACCATTATCTTGGTAAAGAAACCGTTCAAAACCTGATCGCACTTCGATTTGCAAATAACCTCTTTGGCAGTCAATGGAACCAGAATTTCATCTCCCATATAGAGATCACAGTTGCTGAAAAGGTTGGCATTGAAGGCCGATGGGGTTACTTCGATAAATACGGTCAATTACGCGACATGCTGCAAAACCATCTCCTACAGCTGCTTTGTCTGGTTGCTATGGATCCTCCATCTGACCTAAGCGCAGACGCAATTCGTAACGAAAAGGTTAAGGTACTCAAAACCCTTAAGCCTATTACCGATGAGATGGTTGATACACACCTGGTTCACGGCCAGTACAGCGCAGGCGCAATCGGCGGACAAGCTGTTCCCGGCTATCTGGAAGAAGACGGTGCGAATACAGAAAGCAGCACCGAGACATTTGTTGCCATTAAAGCTGAAGTGCAGAACTGGCGCTGGGCAGGTGTACCTTTCTATATAAGGACAGGCAAGCGCATGCCTGAAAAGCTAACCCAGATCACGGTTCACTTCAGACAGCAGCCTCACTACATTTTTGATCCTGAGCAACGCGCGCTGGCCGAAAATACATTGTCCATCAAGGTGCAGCCTGACGAAGGTATCTCACTACAGATACTCAGCAAGGATCAGGGTTTAAACAGCGGAATGAAGCTTCAAAAAGCGCCTCTACACCTATCCTTCTCCGATGCTTTCAGTATGGAAAGGGTACCTGATGCCTATGAGCGACTATTACTTGAAGCGATTAAAGGCAACCAAAACCTTTTCGTACGCAGCGATGAGATCGAACACGCCTGGAAATGGTGTGACCAGATCATCTCCCATCTTGAAAAGATGGAAACACCGCTTGCATACCCAGCTGGTAGCTGGGGCCCTGAAAAGTCCTACGACATGATTGCAGCAGATAAGAGGCAATGGCATGAGCAAAATTGATTTTGATCTGCCGCCTCAGGTGGAAATCAGATGTTTTGACAGTGCAGACGATGCCTGTACAGCACTGAGTGAGAAAATTGAATCTATCATCACTGATGCCGTAAAAGAACAGAAAGAGGCCTCCATTGCTTTATCTGGAGGAAGCACCCCTGTTCCAATGCTCCAGGCCCTCAGTAAGAAAAAACTCCCTTGGGACAAACTTACAGTTGCACTAGTTGATGATCGCTGGGTTCCCCCTAGCCATAAAGACAGCAACGAAGCATTAGTCACCAAATACCTGTTGGACAACAATGCTAAGAAGGCTGAATTCATTGGCTTCTGGAAAGAAGGTACCGATGCATTTTCCGCAGAGACTGAGTGTAACGCTAAGCTCACCACACGCCTGCCAGACATGCTCGACTGCGTGGTATTAGGCATGGGGAATGATGGCCACACAGCATCACTCTTCCCAGAAGCCCCACAACTGTCTCACGCACTGAATACCAAAGCAGCGTGCTGCTTAACGACACCGATGACAGCACCTCATGACAGAATGACCATGAGCGCTACACGGTTGTTGTCCAGCAAACATCGCTTCTTACACCTTAAGGGTGAAGACAAACTAGAAACATTAAAAAGCGCAATATCCGATACAGACATAACCTCTATGCCTATTCGCTTATTCCTAAACCACCCTTTGACTATCTTCTGGAGTCCCTAGGGTCATTTAGATTTTCAGGAAACATAATATGACTAAACAGCTACCCTCTTCGAAAAAAAATCAAATAGATGATTTGTGCGCTATGTCGCCTGTAGTCCCTGTTTTAACATTTCAAACCACAGAAGAAGCCCTACCTGTAGCTGAAGCCCTGCTTGAAGGCGGTGTCTCTGTACTCGAAGTAACATTGCGCACCCCCGTATCTCTTGATGCGATCCATATGCTTTCTGAAAAGTTACCAGAAGCCATGATTGGGGCTGGCACAATCACCGAACCTAATCTTTATAAAGCAGCTGAAGAAGCAGGGGCTCGCTTTATTGTCAGCCCAGGAATTACTACTGAACTGCTGGAAGCAGGAATTGATAGTAAAATTCCTCTGTTGCCAGGTATTCAAACCATTTCAGAAATGCTGGAAGGCCTGCGCCATAACTACCAACGTTTCAAATTCTTTCCGGCAAGTATCGCTGGCGGCCCAGATGCCCTGAAGGCATATTCAGGCCCATTCAGCGATGTTAAATTCTGCCCTACTGGCGGCATCAGCCTGGAGAACGCTCAGGACTATCTCAGCCTTAGCAACGTAATGTGTGTAGGCGGATCATGGTTAACGCCTCAAAGCCTGATTGAAAACAAGGACTGGGCCGCTATCAAACATTTAGCTGAAGAAACCACAAGCAAACTCAGAAGATAACGCACAGATTAGCGCGACGGGGGAGCAACTAGCCCCCTCTCTTCACAAAAGCCCAATAGCTAACAAACTATCTTGCCTGGGTTTTCTACGGCCTAAAACCATACCTCAAGCATAATATTTACCAGGCATATGCTTCCGGTGAGGGTAAATGCCTGAGCTTTTTACCTGCACTAATCGGAAATAGATTATCTAAAAACTTTATGTTTTCTTCGCTAAGCGACAACTCTTGAGCTTCTTTAAGCCCATCTAACTGCTCCGCATCACGTATACCAACAACCGCACTGGTTACGGCGGAATTAGCAAGAACCCAAGAGATAGCCATAGCGTTAAGTGAAACACCCATTTCCTGACAATGGTTCTCGTACTTCATCAAACGCGCCCCATAGTCTTCCTCATCCAAGCCATACCACTGCATCACAGCATTAGCTCTCGAATGACTGCTTTTCCTATCTCCTCCGGCTAAAAGCCCGCCCGCTAGAGGCATATATGCCAAAACCCCTATATTAAAATCTTCAGCACAGGGAATAACATCCAGCTCCGCGTAACGGCAAATCAGGTTGTACATTGTTTGTTCTGAAATAAAGCCTAGCTGGCCATGCTGCTTGGCTTGCATCTGATGCTTAGCCAGCCCCCAACCATTGTAGTTACTGGAGCCTGTGTAAAGTATTTTGCCTTGATCCATCAATCGTCCAAATACTCCCCACATCTCTTCTCCGGTAATATTACGATCAATATGATGAACTTGATAAAGATCGATATGGTCTGTTTTCAGTCGCTTTAAAGATTCCTCTATTTGTTTATTGATTTTATAAGCAGACAACCCTGCTTCTTCGTTTGGACACCTGGGTACGGGCTTCTCTTGATATACCTTTGTTCCAAGTAAAATTCGATCCCTTTTGCTCGGATTTTTACTGAGCCAGTTCCCGATAATACTTTCTGACAGCCCCCAATTTGGTTTGCCGTAATCATTTGATGTATCAATGAGATTTATGCCCATATCTACAGCACTATCCAGGACTCGATGCGCCTCCTTTTCATCAGTTGTTGTGCCAAAAGTCATGGTGCCTAAAGTGATATTACTAACCTGAAGGTTGGTTGATCCTAAATAACTGTATTGCATAACCACTATCGTCCTTATCAAGCCTTTGAGAGTAGGACCAGTCTAAGAGGTTATGACGATGGCCTAAATGACAATAAAAGACTAAAATCTGCCAATGGCTTTAGTTCGACGTATTTTTTTTATCACTTATCCGGGCGCAGCACTGCTCGATTTTGCTGGCCCTTCTGGGGTTTTTTCAGTTGTTAATGAGCTGTTAGAACATGAAGAGGCTTATGATATTCACTGCTTGTCTTCACATGGTGGGCTTATCAAGCAAAACACCGGCCTTCCGATCTATACAGAAGCGCTAACAGATATAGAATTTAAGCCTTCAGATACTGTGCTAGTGATAGGTGCTCCTGAACAAGCACTCAATACCGCGGCCTGCGACCCAGTCATATTAGATGCACTGAGAGATGCTGACCGAATCTGTAGCAGGTATGGTTCTATTTGTACTGGCGCACTCGTGTTAAGTGCTGCGGGGCTACTTGATGGACGTAAGTCATGCACGCATTGGTCTTCACAAAAACTATTGCAACGAAGCGCCCCTCTGAGCACGGTTGACTTTGATTCACTATATACAGTTGATAAAAATCTATGGATGTCAGCAGGTGTTACCACGGGTATTGATATGGCTTTAGCCATGGTCGAAGCTGACTATGGTCGAGTAATCAAGTCTCAGGTAGCACGACATCTTCTTGTCTATACTCACCGCGCAGGGCACCAAGCTCAGTTCAGTGATATTTTACTCACCCAAACCCGAACTGATACCAAATTTGCCAGGTTGATAGACTGGCTGAATGACAACCTGAAGGAGCCTATCAAAGTTGAGGACATGGCTGACTTTATGAATATGAGCCCCCGCTCTTTTCATCGTCATTTTTCGCAAATATTTGACCAACCCCCCAGTCAATTTTTAACCCATATACGTTTAGACAAAGCTCAAAAGCTTCTTGAAGCTGGTGAGTCAGTTGAGCTGGTTGCAGGTAAAGTTGGATTTAAATCGGTTCCAGCTTTTCGAACAGCTTTTAGAGCCTATATTGGTATGACACCCAGTAGTTATGCTGGAATGGTGATGCAGTGCTAAAGCCACTCAAAACCCAAAAAGATCTCCAAGGCGGTTGTGGCTGCAGTTCGGTTTCATCAGCTCAATAATAAACAGTCTGACTGACGGGTCAGCCAAACTCGGTTGGCAGACCCGTCATATAAAGGAATACCTGAGCTGTACTCAAGTTAAAAAACTTATCGCTGAGGTGGGTTTATTTCCCCACCACATGCAAAAGGGCTAGCGATAATGATTAAAGTTTAAAGTTCGACAGATCTCCCCTAATACACTCTCTCAAATCATCTAACTGATTACCCAGGTCGACCACTTTATCTGCATTAAGGTTGATGGAATCAATAATCTCGTTAATCGAGTCAAACTTGTCACTGATACTCTCTGTTGTTGTATATTGCTCTTCTGTTGCCGCCGCTATCTGAGCGTTCATATCATTGATCTGGTCCATGCCACCAATAATGTCATCTAAGGCAACAATGGCCTGATGAGACTCGGATATGGTCTGCTTGAGCGTAGCCTGCGCTCCTGTCATAGAGCGATCCACTTCATCTGTAGATAATTGCAGAGCTTGTATGATGTTTTCTATCTCTTCAGTAGACTGGTGAGTGCGTAATGCCAGCGCCCTAACCTCATCCGCGACAACAGAGAAGCCACGCCCCTGTTCTCCCGCTCTTGCAGCTTCAATCGCCGCATTCAAAGCCAGAAGGTTTGTTTGCGCAGCAATATCCTTAATCACCTCCATAACCGTATTGATGTGGTCGCTTTTATCTTTCAGCGCCAAAACCTTTACAGAGGTATCACTGATCTCGGCATCAAGGTCATGAATCTCAGCAACCGTTTTCTTGACGATTTTACTGCCCTGAATAGCCAAATCATTGCAGGTTTGGGTACTGGCTGCTGTACTGTTGGCGTTTCTGGCTACCTCTCCAGTGACCGACGACATCTCCTTTACCGCCTCGGTAACCTGTCCAACCTCTCTCTTTTGCAATCGCGCTGAAGCGGCATTGCCATCCCCATTGACCTTGATTTCACCGGAGCAAACTGACAATTCGTCTGCTGTATCGACAATACGCTGAATCAACTGATGTAAATTGGTTATGAATGCATCGAAGCCTTTTGAGAGCATTCCCACCTCATCATTGCTGGTAATATTCAGCCGACGAGTAAGATCCCCTCCTCCCTGGGCAATATCAGACATTGCAGAGGCCACGATCTCAATGGGCTTCACAACATAGCGAGTTAATACCAGCCAGTTAGTGGCCTGCAAAGCAATGAGTAACACTGCAGCGATTAACAGAAACATCACTTGTGTTGCGTACAAGAGTCCATCATTGGCATCAAGCCTGTAATTCACCTTCAAATATCCGATCTTATTTTCGCCTTCCCAAAATACATCAATCTGCTTCTCTTCAAGCACCATAGAAGTTTCAGACTGATCATCAATATTAGATCCGCCAATCCACTTACCCCGGTGATCGTAAACCTGGATATTCTGGATATACTTATAAACAACAAATGACTCAACTATGTTATTAATAAGTCCTTGATCATAAGAAAACATAGGTTCTTTCAGGACGACTGAAAGGGTTTGTTCAGAATCAGCTATTTGTTTATTTAGAGAGTTCTCCATATAGTTTTTCACAAACAGATAACCGCCTCCCATCACCAGCAACATTAAGATTATTGAGACTAGTAATAGGAAAAACATTGTTTTTTGTTTTATTGATTTCATCTTATCCACGCTGATTTTTAATTATTATTCAGGATCCGAGTTCCAACCAATACTCGGTAGTACTTACCGGGGTATCAGGATGCATGTATGGGTTATCAATACGAATAACCCTTCTGTTTGAAATGCCCGACTTTTCGAACACTGCTTTTATCATCGGATTAGAATAGAAAAGCTGATCAAAACTACCGTCCTTGATAGCTCTATCGAAACCATCATAAATATCCTGATATAACTGCTGATTATTTTTATTTACGTAAAAATAAAGCGCATAGGGGTAAATCAGAATGATGTTTTTCTCGACTGCCAAATTTAATTCTGGCCGAGTCTCTACCTCAACCCAGGGTTCATGAACTGCTCTGGGGAAATAATCAAACCTCCCTCCTTCCAGCATCAGGAAAAGGTTATTGTATTTAATCGTTGTGATAGTCGGCAGCTGAGCATTTTTGAGTACTTTTGTATCACCCCAAAAAGTCCCCTGCCCAGCCTTTAGGTTTGATAAGCCTTCAAGACTGTATAAATTTTCAAACCTGCTCTGGTCATTTTCCCTAATCAAGAAAATTCTATGACCTAATAAGCCTTTGAGAACCGGTATTCGTACGGTCAGGAGTTTTGCCTCTATCTCCTGAGAGGCCCCGGTCCAGATCACATCAATTTTTCCTGACTCAACCATTTCAACCAGACGTGCTTCACTCGCATTAACCAAACTCTGTTTAAGTTCAGCATCCGGTTTTGATTTACTAAGGGCCAGTTTCAAAATACTGTAAACCAGCTCCTCTTTATCTCCTTCAACTTTCTTTATTTTGATTAATTTCTCTGAGGCTTCAACAGAGCCCACCATAAACACTAAGCATATTATTTTTATTAAAGTATCCATCTTCATTTTTTATATTTATTAGTTAAGGATTGATTAAAAATAAGAAACGAGATTCATCTCATTCCCCCCACTGAATAATTCAATCACTCTGGATGAGAGCAAAGAGTGCCTGATATGGAGGTAGGACGATGTCACCTCCATGTAAATAACCGTTAAAACCAGTTTTTTGTAACACCAGAAAACTTTCTTTAGGAGAGGTCAGCGTTATAGCCTCGCCTGTAAGATTGATAGCTATATAAATGGATTGATCATTAAACGTTCTAATCCAACACAAAGCTTCACCAGTATTTTCTAAAATCTGAATTGCGCCCTTTACCAGAGCTGGCTGCTGACTTCGCCACTTAACAAAACCTCTGACTTTGTTAAGCAATGAATCTTTGGCTTGATTTTGTAGTTCTACATTTTTACCGAGATGGCTCTCATCAACAGGCAACCACGGCTCTGTTACGGAAAACCCAGCATACTTTGAAGCATCCCAGACCATTGGGGTACGACAGCCATCACGACCTTTATATTCCGGCCAGTAACTGATCCCATATGGATCTTGAAGGTCTTCAAAAGTGATATCAGCTTCCGTTAGGCCCAACTCTTCGCCCTGATAGATGCAAACACTTCCCCTGAGGCTCATTAACATGACCAGTGCAATCAATGGGTAATGCAACGGATCCTTTTGAGCCCCCCAGCGGGTAGCGCTTCTGACCACATCATGATTTGAGAGAGCCCAACAGGGCCAGGAATCTGGTGCTTCTGTGTAAAACTTTTGAATCACACTCCGTAAATATGGGACATCACAGCGGTCAGTTAAAAGATCAAAGCTATATGCCATATGTAAGCGGTCGCTGCCTTTTGTGTACTCAGCGACCCTCTCTAAAGCCCTGTCATCGGTGATTTCACCCACCAAAGTACTGCCGGGATACTCGTCGAGTAATGCTCTGATCTCTTTGATGAATGGGATATTTTCAGGACGGCTTAGGTCATAGATATGACGCTGGGTTCGATATTGATTCACTTCGGGAATAGCATGATTTTTTTCAGCTTCCTCTAACACCATAGGGTTATTACGAAGTTCAGCATCGTGGAAGTAAAAATTGACTGTATCCAGCCTGAAACCATCCACTCCAAGCTCTAACCAGAACCTCATATTGTCCAGATGCACTTTGCGAACATCAGGGTTATGAAAATTCATATCAGGCTGACAGACCAAAAAATTATGTAGATAGTATTGCTTACGAAGGGGGTGATATTGCCAGGCAGAACCAGTAAAAATGGACAACCAGTTATTTGGTGGGGAGCCATCGGGCTCAGGGTCCGCCCATACATACCAATCAGCTTTAGGATTGTCCCGACTGGCACTACTTTCCTGGAACCAAGGGTGTTGGTCGGATGAATGACTGATGACCTGGTCAATCAAGACCTTTAGGTTGAGCTTATGAGCCGTCTCGACGAGAACCTTAAAGTCATCCAATGTACCGAAAATTGGATCTACACTTCTGTAGTCTGATACATCGTAGCCAAAATCTTTCATGGGGGATTCAAAGAAAGGCGATAGCCAGACCCCATCAACCCCGAGTGAAGCCACATACTCTAATTTTTCAATAATGCCACAGAGATCCCCATAGCCATCACCACTACTATCTTTAAAACTACGAGGATATATCTGATAGATGACCCCACCCTTCCACCAATCAAGAGGGCTGTTCATACAAAGCAACCATCATTATTCATAAGAAAAGTAGTCAAACTTTGCTCTCCTCTTACACGGATACCTTCGTTTCAATAAAGCAGGAGGTTGTGGGGGAAAGCTGTACTTCATCAAAAGCGCTCGTATTTGCGGTCTCAACACAAGCGAATGATTTGCCTTGGTTCTTACCCACATCAGCCATCGTTTCAGAGGCGTCACCAGGATTCCAGACCACGGTAGAAGCGCTGTTGGTATGTTTTACAACCAAGGTTCTGCCCCAACCGCTATCAACGACCTCTGTATCAGAGCTATTCAAATAGATCCGGTCAGTCGCTTCACGAACGCTAAGCTTTCCCTCTTGAATAAAACTCTGCATTGCTAAGTTTTTATCTAAATACTGACAACCCGATAAGCCTTTGATTTCAAGATTATCTGTTGAAGAAACCATTAGGTAGGTATGCAACGCCTGGGTAATTGTTTTCGGCTCATCAGAGCAATTATGGGTGGTTAATCTGATGCTTATCGAATGGTTATCAACAACAATATCTTGCTGAAGTTGCAGGCCAGGATAGATATCAAGGACGGGTTTCAAGATCAAACGTCCACCCTGAGGGTTAAACGTCTGCTCAGCCACAGCCCACTCACTAGTCCTTGCAACTCCATGAAATGGTTGCGAAGAGTCAGTGGAATGGTCAGCAAACCAGGGCCAACAGATGGGCACCCCGCCACGAATGGCAGATGGGTAGTTTTTGAGTTTCTCAGACAACCACAACACCGGTTTCTGCCCCTGCGGCCTGAAAAAAACAACCTGACCGCCGTGCAGTGAATAAGCCAGCTCGCCCCACTCGTATTTTTCCACCCCCACAGCAAAACCATGCCATTCAATCAGGTAACTGCCTATATCCAAGCCTTCTATGAAGCTCTGCATAGTCTCCTTTGACACGCTAATCACCCTTTAACGTTGGCGTTATTCAGCGCGGCAGCAGCACCCAACAAACCTGGATTCTCAGCTACACATAAACTAACAGGAACGGATTCAACATATGGCGCAAAGCGACCTTTATCCTTAAAGCCTTTTAGGAATTCGCTTTTCAAAAGAAACTCTTGCACTCGGGGCAAAATACCACCGCACAAGTACACCCCCCCAATAGCACCGATATTTAGCACCCCATCGCCTGCAACTCCCCCTAAAACTCGGCAGAAATCATTTAGAGTTTGTACTGCGAGTGGATTCTCCCCTAGAAGAGCCGCATCAGTTACCTGCTTTGGTGTATGTAGATCAGGCTGCTTACCATCGATTTCACAGAGAGCGCTGTAGATATTGACCAGACCGGCACCACATAAAAGGCGCTCAACAGAAACCCGGCCAAATTTTTCACGGAGGATACGCCACAGTTTTATATCCCTTTCACTGGTCGGCGCAAAACTGATATGCCCTCCCTCTGTAGACAGCGGAATCCAACCATCGCCAGCAGGGACAAGAGCTGAAACGCCCAACCCCGTGCCAGGCCCTATAACCAGCCGCGGCATACTAGTGAATTCACCAGCGTTTAATGGAAGTAGCTGCTCGCCAGGAACGTGCATCATTCCCAGCGCCATAGCGGTAAAATCGTTAACCACTTTCAGACGGCTCACACCAAGTACATCAGCCAGACCGGTCCTGGTAAAGCACCAGTGGTTATTAGTCATACTGATCTGTTCCTGATCAACAGGACAAGCAAAAGCGAGACAAGCCCGGCTTACCGAATTAACAGAAACCCTGTCAAGATATACCCGGCAAGCCTCGTAAACGTTCGAGTAATCGGCGCACTGAAGTGTCAGCTCTTGCTCCACCTGAGTGGCGCCCTCAGGAACTAAAGCAAACCGCGCATTAGTTCCACCGACATCACAGACCAATGCATAACTGGTCATCCATTAATCTCCGAAAAATCGAACACTGTAGCGCCCTCTTCAGAACAGCTAACCTGTGAGCGGAATGAAGAGAACAACTCCCTGCCCATCGACTGACGATATTCAGCAGGAACAGAATGGGCTTCCATGGGGCGTGACAACCATTGATCATCATCAGCTACTAGCTGCAATGAACCCTCTACCCCATCAAGCCGGATCAAATCACCATCTTGCACTCTGGAAAGCGCTCCGCCATCAACAGCCTCAGGCCATACATGAATAGCGGCAGGTACTTTACCCGATGCGCCAGACATACGACCGTCTGTAACTAAGGCTACTTTGAACCCGCGATCCTGAAGAACGCCCAAGTAAGGTGTCAATTTATGCAGTTCAGGCATGCCAATTGCCTTTGGCCCCTGGTATCGAACTACAGCAACAAAGTCTTTCTCGAGTTCACCACGCTTAAAGGCTTCTGCAATATCATCCTGATTTTCAAAAACTATCGCTGGTGCTTCAATGACAAGGTGCTCATCAGAAACCGCAGAGGTCTTAATCACTCCACGCCCCAAATTACCTTGCAACACTTTCACCCCACCATCCTGACGGAATGCCTTGGAAACTGACGCCAACACAGCCTCATCCAACGAGGCAGTTGCTGCATCCTTCCAATGAAGTTTTCCATCTTCCAGGAAAGGTTCTTGGGTATAGTTTGATAAACCTTTACCCATAATCGTCATCACATCTTCATGCAGATAACCCGCGCCAAGCAGTTCCCGAAGCAGGAAACCAACGCCACCAGCGGCATGGAAATGGTTAATATCTGCTTCACCATTCGGATACACCCGTGCCAGTAAAGGCACAACAGATGATAATTCTGAAAAGTCATCCCAATTGATAATAATTCCTGCAGCACGCGCAATGGCAACGATATGCATAGTATGGTTAGTTGAACCACCTGTAGCCAACAAAGCCACTATGGCGTTAACAATTGAACGCTCATCGACAATCTCGTAAAGAGGCGTAAATCGGCCATTTTTATCTGTTAGTTTTACTGCTCGTTGGGCAGCTTCACGTGTTAGGGCATCGCGCAGAGGTGTGCCTGGGTTTACAAATGTTCCACCTGGTAGGTGTAACCCCATGACTTCTACTACCATCTGGTTTGTATTAGCAGTGCCATAGAATGTGCACGTGCCTGCGCTATGGTAAGAGTCGGATTCACACTGTAAGAGTTCCTTACGACCAACCTTACCCTCCGCAAACAGTTGTCTGATGCGAGCTTTCTCTTTGTTAGGTAATCCACTTTGCATTGGACCTGCCGGAACAAACACTGTTGGCAGATGACCGAATCGAAGCGCACCAATCAGCAGACCCGGTACAATTTTGTCACACACCCCAAGATAGAGAGCCGCATCAAACATATTGTGAGACAGGCCAATAGCCGTAGACATAGCGATGACGTCACGACTAAACAGACTGAGGTCCATACCCGGCTGCCCCTGCGTTACACCATCACACATTGCAGGAACACCCGCCGCTACCTGCGCAACGGAGCCCATTTCACGAATAGCACTACGAATCTGATCAGGATAAGTTTCAAAAGGCTGGTGAGCGGAGAGCATGTCATTATAGGAGTTGACGATCGCAACATTGACAGCGTTAGTTAGCTTCAGGGCCTGCTTGTCGGATTGACCACAAGCTGCGAATCCATGCGCGAGATTACCACAGGAAAGGCGGGATCTATGCACCCCTTTCTCTTCTGCACTCTTCATTTGAGCCAGATAAGAACTCCGAGTGTCTTTACTTCGCTCACAAATACGTGCTGTAACTTTTTCCACAATGGGATGCATGAACGTTACTCCTCTACTGAGATAGTTCTATCAACACAGAGCATATCTCTATCTTTATTCTTTTATTAATTTTATATGCATAAAACCCAGTAGAACCACTCACTTCTTTATAGCAGACAGCAAATCTAGAGTGATCAAGGTGCTGGATTTGGAAAATATTACGTAAATTTACATAAAAAAACAACAAATACACTTGATTTATACTAAATATTACGTAAATTATACTCATCCGTGAAATCACTCCGCATAACAAGCCTAAAAACAATTAACAGAGGAGGCTTAAATGTCTCACATATGCGATACAGAAGCGTGGCAGTTCCTTAAACAGCATGCCGAGAATGCAAATGAACTACACCTTCGTGATCTGTTTGCCAGCGATCCCGATCGCTTCAAGACATTTTCACTAAAAACACAAAACATCCTTCTCGACTTCTCAAAGAACCAGATCACTCACGAGACCCTCTCTGCACTTTTGACACTTGCAAAAGAGGCCGGCGTTGAAGAAAAACGAGAAAGAATGTTCCACGGAGCCAAAATCAACACCACAGAAAACCGAGCTGTTTTACATACAGCGCTACGCAATCGCACCAACACCCCGGTTTTTGTGGACAACGAAAATGTAATGAACGCTGTTAACCACGAACTCAATCGCATGAAGGAGTTTGTAAATTCAGTACGTAAAGGTCGCAGAAGAGGCTATTCAGGGAAACGCATCACAGACGTTGTTAATATTGGGATCGGCGGCTCTGATCTGGGCCCCCGCATGGTCACACAAGCCCTAAAACCTTATGCAGATGATCGCATCAACGTTCATTTTGTTTCAAACGTGGATGGCGTAGAGATCGCCAATGTTCTTCGGCCACTCAACCCTGAAAGAGTTTTATTTGTTGTCGCTTCCAAAACATTTACCACCAGCGAAACAATGACTAACGCGCAAACTGCGCGAAACTGGCTGATGTCTTCCGCCTTTGATGAGCGCGCAGTAGCGAAGCACTTTGTCGCAGTATCCAGCAACACGGAGGCTGTTAAAGCATTTGGAGTAAGTCAGGACAACACCTTCCAGATGTGGGACTGGGTAGGTGGACGATTCTCCCTCTGGTCAGTAATCGGGCTACCTATCGCCCTATACCTGGGCTTTAAACAGTTTGAAGAGTTACTAACCGGCGCCCATGAAATGGATATTCATTTCCGCGACCAACCTCTTGAAACAAACATGCCAACCCTGTTGGCCCTAATGGGGATCTGGAATAGCACATTCCTTGGCCACAAATCCCAAGCCATCCTCCCATACGACTGGCCGCTGGCAAGATTTTCCGCTTACCTCCAGCAAGCGGAAATGGAGAGCAATGGTAAATCAATAAACAAGGATGGCGACGCCGTACCCTATACAACGGTACCGGTCATCTGGGGCGCACTCGGTATAGATGGCCAGCATGCCTTCTACCAGTACCTGCACCAGAGCAACACAATTGTTCCTGCTGACTTTATAGGCTCAGTAGAAAGCAGTACCCCGGTGAGAGGCCACCATGAAAACCTAATGGCCAACTTCTTTGCTCAAACAGAAGCACTGATGAACGGTATTGATCCTGAAGAAGTAAGAAACAACTTACTCCAGAACAACCTCTCTGAAAGTGAGGTTGAGCGACTGGTTCCACACAAAGTTCACTCTGGAAACAGACCAACCAACACAATCCTTTTACAAAGGTTAGACCCAAGAACGCTAGGCGCCTTAATCGCTCTCTACGAACACAAAATATTTGTTCAGGGCGTCATCTGGGAGATCTGTTCTTTTGACCAGTGGGGCGTAGAGCTAGGAAAAACCCTTGCCAAACAAATTCTCCCCGAGCTGATTGATAAAACTACTGATGAGAATCATGACAGCTCAACATTCAACTTAATTGAATACTTTAAATCGCAGCGAGGTGCCTAGAAAAACAGATTATTCAACCCTTCCTAGTTTAAAAGTCTCGGTAGTGGGTGGCCCTTACACCCACTATCCCCTCACCCAACACTTCAGCCACCTATAATTACAGAGGATTCACCTTTGAACGCTCAACTTTCAAACCGCGTAAATAACATCAAACCTTCTCCAACGCTGACGGTAACCAACCGTGCAGCTGAACTACGCGCGGCAGGCAAAGACATTATAGGCCTGGGTGCTGGCGAACCAGATTTTGATACCCCGGATCACATCAAGCAGGCCGCTATCCAGGCGCTAAATAACGGCTTCACTAAATACACCGCCGTAGATGGCACACTGGCATTAAAAACAGCCATCATCAACAAGTTCAAACAGGATAACAGCCTGGAATACACAGCAAATCAAATTCTGGTTTCATGTGGCGGCAAGCAAAGCTTCTTCAACCTTTCTTTAGCATTACTAAATTCAGGGGATGAGGTGATCATCCCTGCACCGTACTGGGTTTCTTATCCAGACATGGTAAAAATGGCGGACGCCACTCCTGTGATCGTAACAACAACCCAGGAACAGCGCTTTAAGATTACAGCCGAACAACTGGAAGCCGCTATCACAGACAAAACACGCCTTATCGTATTGAACAGCCCATCCAACCCAACAGGCGTGGCATACAATCTTGATGAACTGAAAGCTCTGGGCGAAGTGCTGAAGAGATACCCACAGATTCTGGTCGCTACCGATGATATGTATGAACATATTCGTTTTGATGATGCACCTTTTAGCAACATTCTGACCGCCTGCCCTGAACTCTATGAGCGCACTATCGTCCTGAACGGCGTTTCCAAAGCCTATTCTATGACCGGTTGGCGCATTGGTTACGCTGCAGGCCCAGAAAAACTAATTGGCGCCATGAAGAAAATCCAATCTCAGAGCACTTCCAACCCAACCTCCATTGCTCAAGTTGCAGCACAAGCGGCACTGGAAAACCCCCAGGAGTGCGTCGCCGAAATGGTTGCCGCTTTCAAAGAACGCCACCAGTACGTAGTAGAAACTCTAAACAGCATCAAAGGCGTCAGTTGCATCCCTGCAGACGGCACTTTCTATGTCTTCCCAAGTTTCCAGGAAGCTATTGATAACGACTCCCGTTTCAATAATGACATTGAGCTGGCTGAATTCTTATTAAATAAAGCAGGGGTTGCACTGGTACCAGGCTCAGCATTTGGCGCCCCCGGAAATATGCGCTTATCGTTTGCAACCAGCCTCGACGTTCTTAAAGACGCTTTAGACCGTGTCCGCAATACTCTGGAAGGCTAAACGCATCACCTTAAAAAACTGAACAATTAACAAACAATAAACATTGCAAATACAGAAAAATTACGTAATATTACGAAAAAGGCTCTTACAGGTAATAATCCCTTGGTTTACCTGTGCTTGATACGGTAAGTACAATAAATGTAGCCGATCCGTTATACATTTATTTAACGTTACTTAATTGAAGCACTCCGCATCAATCTAGTAACCATGCTCTCTAACTTACCGATATTCGCGGGCTATATAGCCCGCTTTTTTTAAATAAACAAAAGCATAAAGGCCTATTAAAGCGGCGATACCCTAACCTGATTCTGATTGTTAAATAGTAGCTAAACCTTAACAGTAAAGCTGATTAGAATGCTCTATCCTTGAATTAAAGTTAGGTAATATTACAGATATTACAATAAACCAAATATTTAGATTAAAGCTCACGAATATGCTGGATATGCCAGGAAGCAGAGCGGCATACAACGTGAAAATAGCTTTTGTCCCTTGATTCAAAATAACAAAGATAGGATGTAGAAGATGCCACAAAGCATTATCAATACAATCTGCGCAAGAGAAATCCTTGATTCTCGTGGCAACCCAACCGTTGAAGCAGACGTCACATTAGCGTCTGGTGTAGTCGGCACCGCTTGTGCACCTTCAGGTGCATCAACAGGCTCTCGTGAAGCACTTGAACTCCGTGATGGCGATAAAAGCCGTTACCTGGGTAAAGGCGTACAGAAAGCGGTTGCGGCTATAAATGGCGAAATCCGTGATGCACTGATTGGTATGGACGCGGCAGATCAACGCGCTCTGGACAACCAAATGCTCGAGCTGGATGGTACCGAGAACAAAGAAAAGCTTGGTGCTAACGCAATCCTGGCTGTTTCTCTGGCAGCAGCAAAAGCGGCCGCAACAGAAAAAGGAATGCCACTGTACGCTCATATTGCAGAGCTCAATGGAACAGCTGGCCAATTCTCACTTCCACTGCCAATGATGAACATCCTGAACGGCGGTGAACACGCGGATAACAACGTTGATATTCAGGAGTTCATGGTTCAGCCAGTGAACTTTGACAAATTCTCAGAAGCCCTGCGTTGCGGCGCTGAGATCTTCCATGCTCTGAAAGCTGTACTGAAAGCTAAAGGCCTGAACACTGCAGTAGGTGACGAAGGTGGTTTTGCCCCAAACCTGGCTTCTAACGAAGAAGCACTGGTTGTAATCAAAGAAGCGATTGAAAAAGCAGGCTACGAACTGGGTAAAGACGTTACTCTGGCTCTGGACTGCGCGGCATCTGAGTTCTACAAAGATGGCAAATACGATCTGTCTGGCGAAGGTAAAGTGTTCGATGCTGAAGGTTTCGGCGACTATCTGGCTGCACTGACAGAAAACTACCCGATTGTGTCTATCGAAGACGGTCTGGACGAATCTGACTGGGATGGTTGGGCTTACCTGACTAAGAAGATTGGTGAGAAAGTACAGCTGGTAGGTGATGACCTGTTTGTAACCAACACTAAGATCCTGGCGCGTGGTATCGAGCAGAGCATTGGTAACTCGATCCTGATCAAGTTCAACCAGATTGGTTCTCTGTCTGAAACTCTGGATGCGATCAAAATGGCGAAAGATGCAGGTTTCACTGCGGTAATCTCTCACCGTTCTGGCGAAACTGAAGATACAACGATCGCTGATCTGGCTGTTGGTACTGCAGCAGGCCAGATTAAAACGGGTTCTCTGTGTCGTTCTGACCGTGTTGCTAAGTACAACCGCCTGCTTCGCATTGAAGAAGAACTTGGCTCCCAAGCAGCTTACAGAGGCCGCTCTGCAATTAAGGGCCAGTAAACAACTATAAATCGGGACTAAGCTCCCGAGTACATCTTTTCTTTTCTGACTATCAAACATAACCCTAGTCATGAAAGATCGTTGGCATGGAAACATGCACCTGCAGCCATGGGCGCTCGTATCGACTGTCCCCGGTACTCACCCCCTCTTGGCTGCATTTTAAAACCTTAATGCCTGAAAATTTCATTCTGAACTCAGCTTTTAGAGGCTTTTTGTATGGAAAGTGTAAAAAAAACAGTCGCGTTAATTATTCTGGATGGCTGGGGTTTAAACCCATCGCATGAAGGCAATGCTATTCACGCTGCAAATACTGAGTTAATGTCAAATCTGGTGTACGGACATCAGGCTGCGTTCCTGTCTGATTG
>JBMYLM010000019.1:0-46513 GCA_049596335.1 Neptuniibacter sp. | reverse complement strand
AATCAGACAGGAACGCAGCCTGATGTCCGTACACCAGATTTGACATTAACTCCAAAACCATTCCCTGTGATTGCTCCAAACAGTTCAGAACCATCATTGATGATGCCATCACCGTTTTTATCCAGCGCTAACATGCCACTGTCGCCCAATAGGTAGCTGATTAGATCGTTTTCACCATCAGCGTCAATATCAAATTCATATTTTTCGTCTGTAAGATCTGCCGTATTACCCGCAAAGTTAACAATCAGCGGATCTTTAAATACAACTTCCTGAGTCATTTCAAATTCCCGGGTAGCGGAATAACTACGCTCCATGGTCAGGCCCAGGCTGAAATCGATCTCCTGCCCATCAGCAGTTTTAACCGTGCCGCAGCTATGAAAATCCGTACATTCATACTCTTCGATTGATTCAGAGACCTTCATAGTCATCTGGAGAGTCACGGGCTGCATCTGCACCGGCTGCACACTAGAAACATCAGAGCTGTAGCTTCCCTGTGCTTCTGGAAGACGATAATCCATTGGGTTTGGTAGTTCTTTGTAATCAGGGTTCAGAGCTTTCAATAAACTCTCCCATAATTGGGATCGTGTAAGGCTCTGCTGTTCATTAAGATCGTTTTGTTTCTCTTCGGCTGAACGGAACTTTAAACCCTCATCAGTCATTACCAGAATGGATGATCCATCTCCTGCATCGCCCTGTGCACCTTCGGATATAGCGTTTCCCGATAAAAGTTGAGCAAAAAGTGATTCTCGAAACATTCCGGTAAATTCTGTTAACCCATCACTGGCTAGCGACTGTGTGAGTGAAATGGACTCATGCTTTTCATGCTCCGAACTCATCTGAATATTACTGCTTTGAACAATCATGTTTTTCTCCTTTTTGGCACAAAGAGGCTCTGCCGTTTTATTTGTAAAAACGGACTGGCGCTTTTTTGAGCCAATAAAAAACCATGCCTTCTTAGAAATGCAGAAAGCAAAAATGTTTTAAATGGATAAGCGGAAACAAATTGCCATGTTTAACGTTTAAACAAGCAATGAAAAACCTGTCTCCAGTGATAGTTCACAGGAGAGATTCTTGTTTCTTAATAGTTAAAGTAGTGATCAGTAAATAAATAAATTCTGAATAATGCTGCCTCCTTTCATCGAAAAGCCACTATCCATGGTGGTTGCAAGCCAATAGCCCGGAACGCAGTGCACTCTGTGCAGCTATGAACCGTTCATCTAAGCTGCTTCATCAACCATGACAATGACTTTCAGTTTTTGAAATCGCAAAATAAGAAGGAGCAAAAAGCAGGCCTAAATACTGGCTCTGAAATTCAGGCATAAAAAACCCGCCTTAGCGGGTTTTAGAGGGTTTGTTGCTTATTCTTCAGGAAGTTCTAACTTCTCAGGTGATACCAGCACGCCATTATTATCAGCGTATACATAATCACCTGGGCGGAAAGTAACACCACCAAACGTCACTTCTACGTTGAGTTCACCCAAACCTTTCTTTTCTGTTTTCATTGGATGAGTGCCGAGTGACTGAACGCCTAGGTTCAGGTCGCCAATTGCATTTACGTCACGAATACAGCCATAGATAATGATGCCTTCCCAACCATTTTTAGTGGCTTTTTCGGCAAGCATGTCGCCCAGCATCGCACGGCGCATAGAACCACCGCCGTCTACTACCAGAACTTTACCTTCTCCTGGCAGAGCAACTTGTTCACGTACCAGTGAGTTGTCTTCAAATGCCTTAAGAGTCACGATTTCACCACCAAAACGCTCGCGGCCACCAAAGTTGCCAAACATTGGTTCCACAACCTCTACAAGCTCAGGGAACTGGTCACACAGTTCAGGTAATAGATCTTCCACTTGAAACTCCTCAAAATTATAAAAATATGACACGATCACGGCCGTGTCGTTATAAAATATAGCGATATATTGTCTTACTATTTGTGCAATTGCACTACAACTTAGGCAGGAAAATTGATGTTCTTTAAAGATGCTGCGTTGAAGTTGTTGGCATTATTTTCTCTTCTTTGTTTCATTTCAGCGTGCGCATTGGCACCTAAGCCCTTATGCAGCAGGATAGAATCGACTGAAGTTGACAATAACTGCCCTGCACCCGCCCCGCCACTCACCCGTCGGGCAGAGCTATCTGAGGAAGAATTAGCTGCAAAACCTGATAAGGAACTGACTAAAGCAGCTGCTCTCAGTCCGGAACAAAGAATACGAAGGCAGCAGATCTTAGCGAGAATAAAAGATCTCGAAGAAGGTTCCGATTACCAGCCTGATAAGACAGCTTCGGAAGTTATCGAACCAATCAATGAACCTGAAACCTACTTCACTATCCAGCTTGGTGCTTTTAAATTAGCTGAAGGCCAACAAAAGACTGCTGAGAAAATAGAACGGGGGCCTGTTTATACTTATAAACTCAGCAATGGGCTTTTAGCCATTTCTACAGGTAAATTAACCGATTTTGAAGAAGCTAAAGAGATGGCATCAATGTATAGGAACTCAGGGTTTAACGGTGCTTACGCCATAAAACTGCCTGTAAATGCTTTAAATATTAGAGAAGAATAATTAAATAACTTATAGTTCTTCTAAATCTGAATCTGCTCTCTGAGTTCATGCTATTAAAAAAGTTATACATCACCCTTCTCTTGCTGTTTTCAATCTCTGGGCATGCAGGCGAAGTCCGAATAGCAGTCGCGAGCAATTTTGTTCTACCGATTAAAAGCATTGTTCATGCCTTTGAAACGAATACCAATACCAGGGTTTCAGTTTCTATAGCTTCCTCAGGTAAGCACTACGCACAAATACTGAATGGTGCCCCCTACGACATATTCCTGTCTGCAGATCAGGTTAAACCTGCTGGATTAGTTCAAAAGCAGCTTGCACTTCCAGAAACGATCTTTACTTATGCTATTGGCAAGCTGGTGCTAGTATCGAATAACACAATGGAACCGATGGCGGCTTTAACTCAGGGCCAGTACAAGCGTTTAGCAATAGCTAATCCGAAACTGGCGCCTTATGGAAAAGCAGCTGTAGAGATTCTTTCAAATATGGATCTACTTCAAGAATCCAGAGCTAAGTGGGTTGTCGGGGAAAACATAGCTCAAGCGTTCCAGTTTTTCAGTTCAGGAAACGCTGAACTGGGTTTTGTGGCCAAATCACAAATCATAAGTTCAACCCAATACTCAAATAAAAAATCCTGGATAGTGCCGGAAAATCTTTACACACCTATCAATCAAGATGCTGTTTTACTCAGAAAAGCACAGGGAAATGCAGCGGCGCTTTCTTTTTATGAGTTTCTGAAAAGCAAAGAAGCTCAAAACATTATCCAGAATTACGGTTATGATGTGCCACCAATTCTAGAAGGTGTAGTTAAATGACTTTTACTGAGGCGGACCTTAATGCAATTTGGTTAACCGTCCGTTTGGCGACAACCGTGACCTTTTTGCTGCTTTTGATTGGTACGCCGATAGCCTGGTGGTTGGCCCGCACTCATTCCTGGTTAAAAGGCCCTGTGGCTGCGATTGTGGCTATGCCACTGGTTCTGCCCCCTACCGTACTAGGTTTTTACTTGCTTTTAGCCATGGGGCCGCAAGGATTCATCGGTCAGTTAACTGAGTCATTAGGTATAGGACTTTTGCCATTTACATTCTGGGGTTTGGTTGTTGCCTCCATTGTCTACTCTCTTCCGTTCGTCGTTCAGCCAATCCAGAATTCCATTGAAGCACTGGGTGACCGTCCTCTCGAAGCTGCCAAAACATTACATGCAAGCCCGCTTGATTGTTTTTTTAGTGTGGTCGTACCCATGGCACGGCCAGGTTTTATCACTGCCGCCATACTTGGGTTTGCTCATACCATTGGCGAGTTTGGAATCGTCTTAATGATTGGCGGCAACATACCCGGTGAAACCCAGGTTGTATCTGTGTTGCTCTATGAGCACGTTGAAGTACTGAACTATGATCATGCCCATAATCTTGCGGCTATTCTGGTGATTTTTTCTTTTGTTGTGTTGCTTGGGCTTTATACCTTTCAACGCAAGCAAAAGTCCTTTGGTATGAAGTACGGAGCATGAGGCTATGAATTGTAAAAGCTCAATCCGTACTCGTATTCGCTTAGATCGTACAAACCACGGCTCAACCGATTTTCATCTGAATATCAACCTGACTCTAAAAGGCAGAGGCATAACCGCAATTTTTGGTCATTCGGGTTCAGGAAAGACGACTTATCTAAGATGCGTGGCAGGACTTGAGCACCCTGATAATGCTGAGGTCTGTATCAATGGTGAAATATGGCAGAACCAGGAAAACTTTGTCCCGACCCACAAGCGCCCTGTAGGTTATGTATTTCAGGAAGCGAGTCTTTTCCCCCACCTAACTGCGCGGGGGAATTTAAATTACGCTGTTAAACGCTCATGGTCCCCTGTTGATACGATTTTTTTTGAAAAAGTGATTTCTGTAATGGGGATTGAAGCGGTCATGGATCGTTACCCTAGCGCACTGTCAGGTGGAGAGCGCCAACGTGTTGCTATTGCCCGGGCATTACTGATAAAACCGCGCGTTTTACTTATGGACGAACCGCTGGCCTCTCTGGACGGTCCAAGAAAAGCAGAGATTATTCCCTACCTTGCACAGCTGCCAGATCTGTTTGAGATTCCTATTCTGTATGTCAGTCACTCACTGGAAGAAGTGAGTCAGCTTGCGGATCATTGTGTTTTGTTAAATCAGGGGCAGGTTGTTGCTGAAGGTTCCCCTCAGGATGTCTTTTCCCGTATAGATCTTCCGGTCAGATTTGATGAGGAAACCGGGGTCATAATCAAGGGTGCGGTCGTTGAGCGGGACGATCAGTGGCATCTAAGCCGAATTGAATTCTCTGGCAATGAGCTGTGGGTGAGAGATGGCGGTGATTCAATTGGTGACCATGTAAGGATCAGGGTTCTGGCTCGGGATGTCAGTTTAACTGAGCAGCCCTGCGATCAGTCCAGCATACTTAATCGTGTCTACGTGGAAGTTGAAGAGATTGTACCGGACCGTGATGAAGCTATGTCGCTATTGCGTTTAAAAGCAGGTGAAGAATATCTGATAGCCCGACTTACCAATCGCTCCGTGTCTCATCTCGGATTAAAACCCGGCAGAAAAATCTGGGCCCAGATTAAATCGGTAGCTCTGGTGCGGTGAGCTTTAGTTCCACTGACTGACCAACATAAACATAGCGCTCGCAATAAGCTCTTTAACTGATTACTATGCACGCAAAATCCATTTAAAGAAGAAATACCTATGTCACTGCCAGCTTGCCCAAAATGTAATTCCGAATACGTTTATCAGGATCAGGAGATGCTGATCTGTCCGGAATGTGGATATGAGTGGAACCCCTCAGAAGCGGCTGAAGACGAGGATGCGCTGGTCGTAAAAGACGTCAATGGTAACCGCCTAGAAGAAGGCGATAAGATCACACTGGCCATGGACCGTAAAGTTAAAGGCAGCTCACAAGTGCTTAAAGTGGGTACTAAGGCCGTGATTAAACGTATCGTAGACGGTGACCATGAACTGCAATGCAAAGTCGATGGTGCCGGCGATATGATGCTCAAAGGCAGCGTGGTCAAAAAGGCCTGACCCTCCTCTACTCAGCATTTTTTAACATCCGTTTTCAGAGGTCTGTTTAATGTCATTGCCCGCCTGCCCTAACTGCAATTCTGAATACGTCTATCAGGATCAGGAGATGCTGATCTGCCCGGAATGTGCGTATGAATGGAACCCAGTAGAAGTTGCTGAAGAAGAAAAGCTGAACATTAAAGATGCCAACGGCACCCTGCTTGAGGAAGGTGATAAGGTCACTCTGATCAAAGACCTGAAAGTCAAAGGCAGCTCACAGGTTCTCAAAATCGGCACTAAAGCCCTTATTAAACGTATGCAGGAAGGCAAAGATCATCAGCTGGACTGTAAGGTGGATGGTGCTGGGGATATGATGGTGACGGCGGCGTATGTTAAGAAGGCATAGTTAGGGCTGAATTGTCTTCTTTTAGATTTAGCTCAAATTATTGAGCTGGCTGCTCACCTTCAGTTTCGCTTTTTCAGCGAGTCAGGGTATTTAATCGATAAATACCCTAACAACCCAAAGTCGACCCCGCTTCTTGCCGGACTTTGTCCGGTACCCTGCGTTTCTCACTTAAACCAGCGAGCTTGTAAACTCGGCAGCTTCGCCACCTCAAACAGAACAAGCTCTTAATTCTGGTTCAAGCTGCGATACTCGGCTGCGCAGAGGGGATGATGTACGGTGCCGAATTTTGGTTTATTAACTGGCTGGTTTGCTGGTTTGGGAAATAGGAGAGCTACTTCAAAACAAGAACAGTATAAGGTCTTTCCCGGTGTTTTTTATTTAAAGGTTGAGATATAAAGCTGCTCAACTTTATCTCAAAACAATTGCAAGAATTAATACACTTGCGCCAAGCCAAGATTTTTCAACTTTGTTTCGTATGGATACTAGCTTCATAGGTGCCTTACGTCGCAATTCACCGGAGCCAAAAAGCATAGTGAGGAACGAACAACGCTTTTTGACGTCCGTGTGAAATTGCCTTGTTAGCTGCTGATGCCAAGAACATTACCTTCAATGAATTGGCTGTAGCACTCTGTACATAGCCATTGATTTCCATTGGTGTAGCCAACACCAATCTCTGGGTTGTCGGATTCTCGTATCTTCCACCAACATACTTGGCAATGCTCATGCTCCCAACCACCTTCAATTACCTCACCACCTTCAGGAGCTGCTTTTCCTTCTTTATGCTCAGTCCATGAGTGCTTCTGTTTTATGGCATCACGAGGTACAAAGGCTAACTGCACCCACTCTTGAGACCTGCACCATTCAACTTCTTCTTTTACATCACTGACTTTCCAGTGATCACCATGTATTAAGACCGTTTCTTCCATATTCTCTGTGCAGCTAACGCCAAGCTAAGGGGCGCCGCTTGCGGCGTCCCTGCTTGAGCTTTTTGTTAGGAGTGAACCTACACCGATGAGTAGCAGAAGACCTAGAATGCATACTATTGGTATAAGAAAAAGGAACTGGCGTAGATAGAAAATCATGTGCTCGTTTGTGAACTGTAGGTACGTATAAGCTGTTATGGCCAGCATGATCAAAGATGTGACTACAAACAGCAAATTGCGGCCTTTAGTGGCCCCCTCTTTCTGAAGTTTTTTACTCATGAACCAAAAAGCGATATATGGCATTAACGTATAGGCCAACCATGGAATCGCTTTGGGTGAGAAGCCAACCCATCCGCGCGTCCAAAAGAACATCGCTGCGTAAAGAGCAACAACAGCAGCTACGATATTGATTCCGTTCGATACTTTCCTGCTTATCGTCACGTGATACTCCTAACGCTTGTGGCACGGGCAACCGCGCAGCGGTTGTCCAAGCCAGCTTTGCTGGCGGATGTGCCCACCCTTGTTATGTACTTTATTTTTCATAAGCAACCGCTGAATTAATTAAGACTTTATAGGGATACTTATTTTCAGCCGTTGTAAGATTTCTGCATTCAACTGAAAAGAAACCTGCTTCACCTTTGTTAAGATACTGACCTCTATCGACACCATCTACACAACGACCCAGCAGAAATTCTCCATCTAGGATTTGTACCTCAATAGAAATATCTCTAATAGGTATTTCACTATTGTTTTGTACCTTACCAACGACTGTATACTTTTCGGTGTCCTGACGCTGTTTGTGGGCAGTAATTTCAACCCCCGAAAGTTCTTTCCCATGTAGGTATGTGTAGTTTGGACCAAACCAGCCTTTCACTTGGGACCGGTTAGCTTCATAGAACAGAATGATAGAAAACGCAGCGATTGATGCGCCAAGGCCAAAAAAGAAACCAACTACAGATTTTTGAAGTATTTCTTTAAACATTCTGAGTTCCTTTCAGATGTACATAACGCTTAAAGCAGCCGCGCAGTATGCGTCGGATGCCTTTGATTGTTATAACTTTTTCTCGGGGATATTTTCACCCATTGTGATTTCCCCATGAGACGATTTAAAAACTGCAGGTTTGCCGGTAGCTTTTTTGTACTTCGCTCCAACGTAGTAGAGGCATTTAGCGAACTGAACCGCAGCCTTGTAGTAAAGAGCATTCCTCTTTAACAGGAATAGATTGAAGAACAATGATAGAGCTATTAACGCAATTAGGATGGCTTGACTCGATATACCTATTGATATGTCCATATTTATTATGGCGTCTATCGGATTATCCTTTTTCAGTTCTGCGTAGAAGTTTGAGTTTTGAATCAGATCAATTGTTACGGCTAATAGAATGGCTCCTGCCACTGAGCCAATCCATAGCAATATCTTTGTGGACGTTGATAGTTTTAATTTCTCTACAGGGTTCATAGGTGTGCCTTGTAGTTATAACAGCTAAATATACGACACGTGGATTTATGAAAGGCGACACGGTCGTCGTATATCCTGGTTAATAAAAACACAAAGAGTTGCAGCTAATAAATTGATTTTTAAGGATTGATTCCGTTATGTATTGATCTGCTGATTGGAGAAAAGCGACAAGCTGTCGTGTTTCTGCATCAAAACTCAAAAATGACCATTAATAGGAATCGTTCACAATTAATCCTTTAAAGCGGGCTACCTGATATCTCCTTGGTAGGAGCATATTTACACAATTCAGAGTGATAGAAAAGACGGAAAGCGCTAGGCAGGTTAAGTGTTAGATAGATTAGGTTGAGGTAGATACTGCACCCACTTCATAGCTCTGAAGTGGGTGCGATGTGATAAATTAGCTGCTTTTATGCTCTCTAAGCAGGGTCAGCAACATCTGAATTGGATGTGGAATCTGTTTCTCGTCGATGCGTTTCACCTGGCTGCGGCATGAGTAACCGGTAGCCACCAGTTTGTTCTGGTTCGCAGGATCGTTCACGACCTCAGACCAGCTAAGATCGTATATTTTGCGCGATGTTTCTGCATTCTGGGTTTCATGACCAAAGGTGCCGGACATGCCACAGCAGCCAACCGGTTGAATCTCAAGCTTCTGCCCCATAGCGCCGTAGATTTCCTGCCACATTCTGATGCTTGGTGCAGCGTTGGTTTTCTCTGTGCAGTGAGCCATGAGTTTGAACTCTGCGGCAGGCAGGTTCGAACCATTAAAGCTGGCAAGCTTATCAGTATGGCTGGATAGCCATTCCTGAATTAACTGCACTTTAGGCAGCTCTTTTTCTGGAATTACATATCCGTATTCCTGGCGATAAGTCAGGGTCATGGATGGGTCAATACCGATCATTGGAACGCCGGTATTATCAAGGGCTTTAAGCATCTCAGTATTTGATTCAGCTGCTTTCTCAAACGCTTTCATAAAGCCGTGTACGTGAAGCGGTTTACCGTTTGGTTTGAACGGTGCCATCAGTACGTAGAAGCCCAAGCCTGTCAGCAGGTCTACCAGGTCCAGTACCAGTTGAGTTTCAAAATAACTGGTAAAGGCATCCTGCACGATAATGACTGCATTCTCACGATCTTCATTGCTCAGGCTTTTAATGAGTTTGGGTGTGGCAAATTCAACGCCACGGGCTTTCATGCCAGAGATCAGGCTGTTGGTGCAGATCGTTGGGCTATCAACCATGCCTGCATGTTTGCGGAAGATTGCTTTCAGCGCTTTATTCTTCATCGCCCAGTTATATGGGGCCGGGAACTTAGATAGCCATGGAATCATGTATTCCAGTGAGCCAACCATATAGTCTTTAGCGGGGCGCAGATAACGACCGTAATACACCTCAAGGAAGCGAGAGCGGAAGTCCGGTACGTTAACTTTAATTGGGCACTGCCCTACGCAGGATTTACACGCCAGGCATGCCATCATTGACTCATGCACTTCGTTAGAGAAGTCATACTGGTCGTCATTCTTCTTGGCAAGGGTGTTTTTGATTCGACTCGGTAAAGAGGCAATAAATGAACTGCGTTTGATTCGATTAGATTCTTCTACCAGATTTGTGCCGTTTTTCTCCATAAGACGCAGCCATTCCCGAATCAGGGAAGAACGTCCTTTTGGCGAGTGAATGCGCTGACGTGTGCCCTTCCATGATGGGCACATTGCATCATTAGGGTCGTAGTTAAAGCAGGCACCATTACCATTACAGAACATGGCTGCATCGTATTCTTTACGTGCCTCTGGGCTGATCTGGCGATCAAACTGACCTCGAGTAGGCACTTCGTCAATTTTAAGCAGTTCAGCACCCTCAATTGCTGGCGTTGCAATTTTGCCTGGGTTGAGCTGATTGCGAGGGTCAAACCCTGCTTTAATCTTTTGTAGCTCTGGGTAGAGTTCGCCAAAGAATTCTGGTGCGTATTCTGAGCGAACGCCTTTGCCGTGTTCACCCCAAAGCAGGCCTTTGTATTTAACCGTCAAAGCCACAACATCATCGGTGATAGCGCGAATCAGTTTTTCCTGCTCCGGATCTTTCATGTCGATTGTTGGGCGCACATGAAGTACACCGGCATCCACGTGGCCAAACATGCCGTAAGCCAGGTTACGATCATCCAGAGCTTTACGGAATTCCATAATAAAGTCCGCAAGGTTTTCTGGGGGTACTGCTGTATCTTCCACGAATGGGATCGGTCTTGCTTGACCGACAGCATTACCTAGCAGGCCTACAGATTTCTTACGCATTGCCCAGATTTTATTGATCTCGGTAGCGCCGTAAACTACAGAGAAACCAAAACTCTTACCGGTTTGGCCGGCTACTGCTTTCAGGTGTTTTTCAAGCTTTTCTACATCTGCGCGTAAAGAGGCTTCATCATCAGAAGTGTATTCAACGAGGTTAATGCCTTTTATTTCAGGCTCGCCCTCTTCCTGTGGGAAATACTGGCTGACCGTATCCCAGATAATATCGCCCATTGCCAGGTTCAGAACCTTGGAATCTATGGTTTCAATCGAGGTGGGGTTCCATTCCATTAAGTCAGTAGCATCTCGAAGTGAGGCTTCGAAGCTGTCGTATTTGATGTTTACGAGTGCAGCGAATTTAGGGATTGGCAGTACATTGAGTTTTGCTTCTGCGATAAAGCCCAGTGAACCTTCACCACCACAGAGAACGGAGTTAAGGTTAAAGCGCCCCTGCTCGTCACGGATGTGAGCAAGGTCATATCCGGTCAGGCAGCGATTTAGTTTAGGGAACTTGGCATCAATCAGATCTTTCTTCTCAGAGAAAACCTGATCAACCAGGCGGTGCACTTCACCTACACGATCTTTACGGTTTTTTACCGTTTCCAGTTCTTCATCTGAGATGGGTTGCGAGTTCCAAAGCTCCCCGCCTAGCAGGACGGTATCCAACTCCAGTACATGATCGCGGGTTTTGCCATACATGACTGAACCCTGACCGCTGGCGTCGGTATTGATCATGCCGCCTACTGTGGCGCGGTTACTGGTTGAGAGTTCAGGAGCAAAGAATAAACCGTAGGGTTTCAACGCTCGGTTTAGCTGATCTTTAACAACGCCAGCCTGCACTCGAACCCAACGCTCTTCAGAGTTAATCTCCAGCACCTGGTTCATGTGCTTTGAAACATCAACAATTAAGCCGTCAGTCAGTGACTGGCCATTGGTGCCTGTGCCGCCGCCTCGAGCACTCATTTTCACATCGGCAAAACGTTCTTCATCTGCCAGTCGTGCAATCAGAATAAGGTCATCCGTCGTTCTCGGGTACAGCACTCCCTGAGGCAGCATCTGGTAGATACTGTTATCGGTAGACAAAACAATTCTGTTGGCATAATCCTGGTTCAGGTCACCGGAAAACCCTTTTTGTTTAAGGGCATCAATGAACTGAAGGTAGATAATTTCTGTGGTTTCGACTTGTGAAAGACGAGGAATCATGGGTTTCACCTCAAAACAGGCAGATTCAGCGTTATGCCCGGCTCAAAGACATAACAACCTGCCTGATTAAACTTTGATCATCAATTGATGGAATGCTGGCTATAATGCAGAAATCTGATTTATCATTCAAACGATAAAATTTAATAGATTAATTGATAATGACGAATAAAATTTCGATCCGACATTTACGTGCGTTTATAGAGGTTGCCACAACAGGAAGTTTTACCCGTGCCGCTGACAACCTGCACCTGACACAATCGACACTGACTGCAACGATTAAGCAGCTTGAAGAGCAGGCAGGGCTTAAGCTATTAGATAGAACTACACGTCGTGTTTTACTTGCCCGTGAAGGCAAAGGCTTTTTGCCGGTAGCAGAAAAGCTTATCTCAGATTTTGATACCGCCTTTAATGACCTACAGGCTACGGCCACGCAACAACAGGGGCAGTTAGGTGTTGCGGCCTCCCCTTCAATGATTGCGCGTGTGCTTCCTGCAATTATTCAGCAGTATCATCAGATGTATCCAAAAATCAGTATCTATTTACGTGATGATAATGCTGGCGGTATTGAGCAGCGCGTTTTGGATAATGATGTAGATTTTGGTATTGGTGGTGACCATTCCCAACATCCGGAGTTAAACTACCACCCCGTGTTAAGTGATCGCTATGGTGTTGTCATTCCAGCTTCACACCCTCTGGCAACACGCAGTGAAACAACCTGGCAAGAGATTTCAGATCTGCCGCAGATACACCTAACCGAAGATACAGGGACTCGTGCTCAGCTTTTCAAACTGGAGAAAGAGAATAATCTGAATCTACCAATCCACGGTGCAATGATTGAGGTATCAACGCCTGCGGGATTGGCTGAGATGGTGAAGACCGGATTAGGCATATCATTGCTGCCCGCGTTAGCCGCCAGTACCAGTGCGTTCGATCAGTTACGTTTTGTGCCACTGTCAAACCCGGTACTCAGCCGACAGATCTGTATCATCAACCGTAAAGGCCGTTCATTAGGCCCTGCAGCAGAAACGCTGTTGACTATGGTGAACCAATATTTCAGCAGCACAGAACTGCCAGAATATGTTGAGCTTATAACCCAATAATCAGCCTAACTCATGATTTTCAAAGCCAGATAAGGCGCGAGATTCAAAACCAGTATGAGCAGTTTGTAGTTCGCAAGATAATGGAAGTAAGCTTTTGTCAGATCGTCCTCGCTAACCCCAAACATCCTGGAGTGTATTTTTACTACTTTCTCGCGTAACGACACGACTGCTGCCGTAGTCAGCAACAAAATAAATGTATTGATCAGGAAGGACCATCCCAAGAGCGTTGTGAGTGCTTCAATGCTCATGATTTCCTCCTTTAACGGTTAATCAAGATTAAATTCTCTGTTAGAAGAATAGTTCACTGCATCAAGCATGACTGATGTGGATACTGGCCCAGATCAATAGTATGGTTCATCTGAACCTTTTACCTGGATTTAACGATGGCTCAGACAAATGCGATTATCGATACCCTCAAAAGAGAGCTGAAATCTCAGGGTAAAACCTATCTCGATGTGGCTGAAGCGCTTGATCTGAGTGAAGCATCGGTTAAGCGCATATTCGCGGAAAAGAACTTTACTCTGACCCGGCTCGAATCTATCTGTGATCTGTTGAATATCGAACTGTCTGAACTGGTTCAGAAGATGACTAAAGAGCAGCGCCAGCTGACACAACTGACCCGAGATCAGGAGAAAGAGATCGCCAGTGATCTGATTCTGCTGCTCATTACAGTGAGTGTGATCAGCGGTATGAGCTATCAGGATATTCTGAATAATTACGAGATCGCAGAAACGGAGTGTATTCAGAAACTGGCTAAACTTGATCGTCTTAAAATTATCGATCTGTTGCCCGGCAACCGGGTTAAGCTTCTCGTAGCACCGAACTTTCACTGGTTACCTAATGGTCCGATTCAACAGTTTTTTCAGGAAAAAGTTGAGCAGGATTTCTTTAGCTCCCGTTTCGATAAAGCCAACGAAAAGCTGATCGTGACCAATGCCATCCTAACGGATGCATCTAACGCACGCCTGCAGAAGAAGATGGAGCTGTTAGCTGCTGAATTTAATGAACTTATGCAGGAAGACCATTCAGCACCGAATAATCACAAAAGCGGTACGACCATGGTGCTGGCCATTCGTCAGTGGCAATACTCACTGTTTAAGAAGATAACAAAGTAGGCTATCAAGCAGTCTTGGTATTAAATAACAATACCGTTAGATTTGATTGGCTGAACTTATCCTGAATTCGTATCAGGTTTAAATCCATATTCTCATTCTTGACCTCGCTCTAATAACGAGGAACAAGCTATGAACTTCCCTACACATAAAACAACTTCTACACCGCTGATTGCGGCATTGGTATTGGGTGGCTCACTTCTGGCTGCAACCAGTGCTGATGCAGCTGGGCTACTAAAACCAAACAACGCCTCTTATGCTGATCTGAAGATCAAGGAACACCACGTCAATGTTGTTATTGAGGATATGTACGCCACTACAACCGTTGAGCAGGTATTCCATAACCCAAACGCTAATGATCTGGAAGCGATCTACTCGTTCCCTGTGCCTGATAAAGCGGCAGTGGGTGAATTCAGTTACTGGATTGATGGCAAGCCAGTGACCGGAGAGGTCATTGAAAAACAACGCGCTCGTGAAATCTATGAGCAGGAAAAGCAACAAGGCCGTGAGGCGGCGATTGTTGAAAAAGATCAGTATAAAACCTTTGATATCTCCGTCTTTCCGGTAAAGGCCAATCAGGATGTAAAGATTAAATTGGTTTATCTGCAGAACACCCAGACAGATACAGGGATTGGTCGTTACGTATACCCTCTCGAGGACGGTGGAGTTGATGAGCAAAAGATGAGCTTTTGGGATCGTAATGAAGTGGTTGAGGAGCAGTTTTCGTTCAACGTTAAGTTGCGAACCAGCTACCCGGTAGACGGTCTGCGCATGCCGAAACATCCGCAAGCAGCGCTTAACCAGATTAATCAACATGAATGGAGTGCTACGTTACTGAACGCTTCAGCTGTAGCTCACAGCGAAGACGACGGTATTAGCTCGCAATCACCATCTCAAGCTGCACCAGTCGCATCTCTAAATCAGGATATTTTGCTTTACTGGCGACACAAGCAAGATCTGCCTGCAAGCGTTGATATGCTTGCCTACAAAGAACCTGGACAGAAAAAAGGAACGTTTAAACTGACTCTGACGCCTGGCTCAGACCTGCCCGTTATGAGTCAGGGTCGGGACTGGATTTTTGTTCTGGATATTTCCGGTTCGATGCGTGGCAAATTCACCTCGCTAACGGAAGGTATTCGTAAAGGGTTGGGCAAGCTTAATCCGAATGATCGCTTTCGTATTGTTCTGTTTAATAACCAGGCGCACAGCTTTACCAAAGGCTTTTTGCCCGCAGATCAGCAAACTATAACTGAAACGCTTAAACGTCTTGATCAGGTCCAGCCTGGAAATGGCACAAACCTTTATGCGGGACTTAAAACAGGTATAGATCAACTGGATTCTGATCGAGCTGCAGCAATGGTCCTGGTAACTGATGGTGTTGCCAATGTTGGGCATACTCAAAAGAAACAGTTTTTGAAGCTGCTCGAGAATCGAGACCTGCGCCTGTTTACATTCATTATGGGTAACAGCGCGAATCGCCCGCTTCTGGAAGAGATGACCCGGGTTTCTAATGGTTTCGCCCTGTCTATTTCTAACTCTGACGACATAGCCGGTCAGTTAAAGTTGGCGCAAGGTAAGATGGCTCATTCATCGATGAGGGATATTCAGATTGAAGTGGATGGAGTGCGTAGCAAGGAGTTGGTCAAACCTCGCCTGTCTAATTCTCTTTACCATGGTCAGCAATTGACTCTGTTTGGACACTACTACCAACCCGGTGAAGCTCAGGTGCGCCTAACCGGCATTATCAACGGCGAAAAGAAAACCTACACCACCCGTTTCATACTGCCCGAAGCAGCTACGGATCATCCTGAACTTGAACGTTTATGGGCATTTGCTGCCATAGAGGAGTTGCAGGCTGAGATGGACTACCTTGGGGCCGAAGCTGACGCGGAACAGGCTATCGTCGACACTGCTGTTGAATATGGCCTGGTGACTGATTACACCTCAATGATTGTTGTGCGGGATGAAGTGTTCAAGGCTCTGAATCTTGAACGCTCCAACAAGCTGAGAGTTGAGAAAGAGCAGCTGGCGCGCGAGCACAGAAAGACCGCACCTGTTTCCGAGCAGATGAATCGTGTAGATAAACAGCAACCTATGTTTGCCAAACAATCCGATCCTAACCAGAGCCAGCAACGACAAACTGTAACAACTCAACGTTATGGTAATGGTGGCGGCGCAGTATCACCATGGTTGGTCATCTTTATTGCTGCAAGCATTGCACTTATACAGCTAGGACGCTTCTCGCCTAAAGACAAATCTGAATAAAGGTGATTAGAAATGAAGTCAGTTCAAGAAAATAGCGTCCTACAGAAATACCAATGCTTGAGCAACTTCCCTAAAACCCTTTGCCTCAGCAGTATTGCTGGGGCTTTGGCCCTTCTCTCTCTGGCATTGCCTGTAATCGATTGGTATTGCTTCGATTACACGGCCATTGTTGTGCAGGAAGAGTACTGGAGGCTGATTTCCGGGCACTTGGTTCACAGCTCACTGAGTCATGCATTTTGGGATATCAGTTTATTTGCTCTGCTGTCTGCCTATCTGGAGAAAAAGGACCCGCAACGTTTAATGATGGGTATCACCCTGGCTGCCGTCGGTTTAAGTACATTTATGCTGACGCCATTTGTTGAAATTGAGCGCTACAGTGGTTTATCCGGTGTTATCTATTGCCTGCTGATCATGGCTTATTGGGAGTGGCAGAAGAAACACTCTGTACTGATTGGCCTGATTCCGGCTGTTTTGGTGATTGGTAAGACTCTTATGGAATGGCAATCCAGTGAGGCTGTATTTGTTTCTGATGGATGGTCTGTATTCGTGGAAGCGCATCTGCTGGGTGCAGCCATTGGAATAGCCGCAATCCTGTATATTCAATTCAGAAAAAACAGCACTCCCGCTTAAATAAAAAAGCAGCCGAAAAGCCAATACTGTTCACTTAAGGCAATTTATCGATGAAGACATCCCTGCGGAAGCAGGGATCCACTATGAAAAATCCAAAACCATGGATTCCCGCCTTCGCGGGAATGACCCATAAACCTTTTAAGTGAACGGTATTGAGCCGAAAGGCTGCTTTTTTTCTACTTCACTTTTAAAGCTTTATAAAGCTAGGCTTCTTCGTTAGCAAGATAGAACCAGGTATCCAATACCGAGTCTGGGTTAAGGGAAACGGTATCAATCCCCTGCTCCATTAACCAGCGTGCCAGATCAGGATGATCAGAAGGGCCCTGCCCACAGATTCCGACATATTTGCCTTGTGCCTTGCAGGCTGAAATCGCCATTGAGAGCAGCTTCTTAACTGCATCGTTGCGTTCATCAAACAAGTGAGCAATGACCCCGGAATCACGATCCAGACCCAGCGTAAGCTGAGTAAGATCATTGGAGCCAATCGAGAAGCCATCAAAATGCTCCAAGAACTCTTCAGCAAGCAGCGCATTTGAAGGTATTTCGCACATCATAATGACTTTTAGATCATTCTCGCCACGCTTAAGGCCGTTAGCAGCAAGCAGATCTACAACCTGCTTAGCTTCGCCAGGCGTGCGGACAAATGGAATCATCACTTCTACGTTTGTGAGTTTCATCTCCTCACGTACACGCTTCAACGCACGGCACTCAAGCTCAAAGCAATCGCGGAAGCTTTCTGAGATATACCGAGCAGCACCACGGAAGCCCAGCATAGGGTTCTCTTCATTAGGCTCGAACATATCGCCACCAATCAGGTGGCCGTACTCATTGGATTTAAAGTCAGACATGCGCACGATCACTTTCTTGGGATAGAAAGCTGCGGCCAGTGTTGAAATACCCTCAACCAAACGGTCAACATAAAAATCAACCGGGCTGGCATAGCCTGAAATACGACGGGTAATTGTCTGTTGTAGTGCCGGTGGTTGAGAATCGAAATTGATGAGCGCTTTAGGGTGGACGCCAATCATGCGGTTGATAATGAATTCAAGGCGAGCCAGGCCAACGCCTGAGTTGGGTAGTGCCTGGAAATCGAAGGCGCGATCTGGGTTGCCGACATTCATCATGATATCGAATGGCAGGTTTGGCATAGATTCAACGCTGTTTGACTGGTGCTCGTAGTCAAGCTTGCCAGCATAGACGCGGCCTGTGTCACCTTCCGCGCAAGAGACGGTAACCAGCTGGCCATTCACAAACTGTTCTGTTGCATCGCCACAGCCAACGATTGCCGGAATACCAAGTTCACGAGCAATAATCGCAGCATGGCAGGTGCGTCCGCCACGATTTGTGACAATCGCAGAAGCCCTTTTCATAACCGGTTCCCAGTCAGGATCGGTCATATCCGTTACCAGAACCTCGCCTGGCTGTACGATATCCATTTCACTGATATCGTGAACGATTCGAACATGGCCTGAGCCGATCTTATGACCAATTGAGCGACCTTCTACTAAAACCTCACTGGTTTCTTTTAAAAGGAATCTTTCAATAACGGCCTGGTTGCTGCGGCTCTTAACGGTTTCAGGTCGCGCCTGAACAACAAAGAGTTCACCTGTATCACCGTCTTTGGCCCACTCAATATCCATTGGGCGGCCATAATGAACTTCAATTTCCATTGCGATTTTTGCCAGCTGCTGCACATCGTCATCATTGATGGAGAATTGGTAGCGATCAGCGGAATCAACGTTAACTGTTTCTACAGCCTGCTCTGAGCCCTCATCCGCATAAACCATCTTTATAGCCTTTGAGCCAAGTGTTTTGCGAATAATGGCGGGTGCGCCCATTTTTAACGTTGGCTTGTAAACGTAAAACTCATCCGGGTTTACTGCGCCCTGAACAACCGTCTCGCCAAGACCGTAGGCTGATGTGATAAAGACAACGTGATTGAAGCCGGATTCAGTATCCAGTGTAAACATAACGCCGGAGGAGCCAGTCTCACTGCGCACCATGCGCTGAATGCCTGCAGAAAGCGCTACTTCGCTGTGCTCAAAGCCATGGTGTACGCGATAAGAGATGGCGCGATCGTTATAAAGCGATGCAAAAACTTCTTTAATGGCGTGCTTTACGTTTTCCAGCCCACGTATATTCAGGAAGGTTTCTTGCTGGCCGGCAAAAGAGGCGTCTGGTAGATCTTCAGCTGTGGCGGATGAGCGCACAGCGACAGCCAGATTCTCGTTACCTTCTGACATTTCAGCCCAGGCTGAATCGATAGCGGCATCTAACTCAGGCTGAAATGCTGCATCCATAATCCATCCACGAATGGTTTTGCCAGCATCTTTCAGTGCCTGAATATCATTAGTATCTAGTTGGTGTAACTTTTCATTAATTTTGGCTTCAAGGTCGCCGTGATTAAGGAAATCTCTGAAGGCTTCAGCGGTGGTGGCAAACCCGTTAGGTACTTTTACATTTGCACCGGTTAATTCCTGAAGCATTTCTCCAAGTGATGCGTTTTTCCCACCTACTTTCTCAACGTCACCCATTCCAACCTGATCCAGGCGAAGGACATAGTTCTGCAACGTTATTACTCCTCTACTCTAGCTTTGTAAGGCATATTTTAATTATTGAGAGAGATCTTACTTGAGTGGCATTTAAAAATCCTTAGCCAGTAAGCTCAAATTGCTAATTTTCTAGTGTGAGCACCATATTCTCACTCAGTATCTGATCTGCATCTGGTATAGTTTCGGTAATTTTAGGCTGTATATGTATAAACAAGATGAAACGCACTGCTTTTTTTATTTCTGATGGTACAGGTCTGACCTCTGAAGCTTTGGGTCATAGTTTATTGGCGCAATTCGATAGCATCGAGTTTGAGCAGATTACTTTGCCCTATGTGAATACTCTGGAGAAAGCTCATGAAGCAGTTTCCAGAATCAACCAGATCTCAGAGCGGGATCAGGAGCGCGCTTTGATTTTCGACACCATCGTAAATGAAGATATTCGTGCCATTATCGCTGAATCTAATGCATTTAAAATTGATGTCTTTTCCAGCTTTCTAAAACCATTAGAAAGCGAATTGAGTTCGCACTCTAATTACTCTGTAGGTAAGTCGCACGGTATTGTGGAGCGTAATCGTTATAAGGAGCGAATTGATTCCGTTAACTTTGCAATTGATAACGATGATGGCGCCAGAACCAAGCAATATCAAAAGGCCGACATCATCCTCGTGGGTGTTTCACGCTGTGGTAAAACACCTACTTGTTTGTATATGGCAATGCAGTTCGGCATCAGGGCTGCAAACTACCCTCTTACCGAAGAGGATATGGAATTCAATAAGTTACCTTCGGTTCTTGAAGAGTATAAACACAAGCTATACGGCCTGACAATCGACCCTTTCCAGCTCTCAGCTATACGAAATGAACGTCGACCTAACAGTCGTTACGCATCGCTTGATCAGTGTGATTTTGAAGTCCGCGAAGTTGAAAAGCTTCTGAAAAAACTCAGCATCCCTTCAATCAATACAACAAACTTTTCGATTGAAGAGATTTCTACAAGAATAATGGATCATGCGGGTTTAGATCGCCGCATGACCTAATAAAGAAGGCAAGCCAATGTTCAGAAAACACATATCTCGTTTTATAACTTGTTTATTGCTTTTCTATACCCACTCCAGCTTTGCCAGCGACTCTATAGGCAAAGTGGTGCTTGCACAGGGCAACCCGTTGGTTGAGCGCGAAAACCTGCACCTCCCCCTCAAGCGTAATGACAAGCTGTATCAAAAGGATCGACTCATTACGCCAGTCGGAAGCCGAATGCTTATCAAGCTCAAAGATAAAACCACTATTTCCTTAGCTGAAAATACGGTATTTGAGCTTTCCAGTTACACATTCAATAAGAACAAGTCTGATGTAAGCTTCAAAATGTTAAAAGGAGCTTTTCGTACTCTGACCGGCGCTATAGGAAAACAGAAAGATCCCAAGTTTGAAATCCATACACCCATCGCAACAATTGGTGTGAGAGGTACTGAGTTTTGGGGCGGTATGATCTTTTCTGAAGCCCTGGATGTAACAATGCTTGAGGGTAAAGGAGTGTATGTTACGAATGAATATGGAACTGTGGAAATCACACAGCCTGGCGATGGCACCATGGTTAATAGCAACGAGGCCCCTTCCCAAATATCCAAATGGTCAAAGGAAAAATTGACCAAGGCCGCTGCAGCAACAAAAGTCGAAGGATCAACGCAGGATTCAACAGATCCATTTGCAGAGCTAATGAATGAGGCCTACTAGGGCAAAAAAAAGGCACTAACTAATAGTTAGTGCCCAAGGAGCTTAGTGTAGATATCTAAAATAGATACGGGTTTATACTTATATATCCCCGGTTATTTTGATATTCCAATTAAGTATGATTGATTTTTGCCTATTGAATGCTATATGTAGCCAGCATTAATCAGCTTTGAGTAGTTGCTCGCCGCTTCCGTCCTGTTCTGGACGCCGATTTTTCGACAGATTTTCTGCACATGAACTTTCACAGTATTAATGTGAATGTTCATTTTTTCCGCAATATCCGCATTGCTATAGCCGCGGCTGATATTTAGCAGAACCTCTTTCTCCCGGACTGTGAGGCCATCGAAATCAGGCAGAAACAAATTCTGTAACCGCAAATCCCCTGCTGCTTTGTACTCCACCTTGGAATGAGGGGTGCGCAGATATTCACGCAAATACTCTTTGCCCGATTCCATATCGATCGCAAGCGGTAAAACCAGAATACCTGACTCAGCCAGAATTGTGCGCAATGGAGCACTGATCAATGGGCAAAAAACGATGATCTTTTCAAATTCTGCTTCTGGCAGGAGGGTAAAACGTGAAAGTAGCTCTTCAGGTTTATCTGCTCCACTGGAGCAACAGAATATAATTGTGGAAGCATTCAGGGAGGAAATTTCTTCAGGGGAAGCATCAGGCTTGAGTTTATGAACCTCTTTCACAAAAGAGGATTCGCGAAGAAGAATCGCTATCCCTTCGATAAAGAGTGGTTGGCGCCCAACAATTATGGCTCCAGAGGTTCCTGCCATGCTAAACAATCAGTCCCGAAAAAAGCGAAACCCCGATTCTATTAGACTTAGAGATTTTTTTCAGGGGGAAATCTCTGTTTTTATATACTTTTCTGTTTTCTGTTTATGCAATGCTCAAGGTTGACTGCAAGTAATCACTGGATGTAGCCAGTTTTCACTCCAAAACCTAAACGAAAACTTTCTTACCACCTTAGCGAGTCAGCATGAGGGCAGCCCGTTCTCAACCCCATAGCCTTCGGTGGTTTCAGCGGTTTAGTTTTATTCATCACCTTGGCATTCCAATTGCTACATCTATAAAAAGTCAATAAGAAAATAAGGTAAAGCAACCATGCGACGCATACTGATTCCATCGTCAATCGCCGCGGCGATGTTCGTAGCCACTCCAGTACTGGCACACAATGAAACTATCAGCCTAAGCTCCTCATTCCTTTCCGGATTGTTACACCCATTGACTGGTTTCGACCATCTTTTAGCTATGATTGCTTTTGGTATTTGGTTCTCACTTCAGAATTCAAAACAAAGCTACTCTCTGCCAACTACCTTATTGGTAATGCTTATTGCAGGATTTGGATTAGGTGTGACGGGGCTGAACCTACCTATGATTGAAGGTGGCATTCTAAGCTCATTACTTGTAATCGGATTGCTGGTCGCTACAGCGACAAAACTCAAGGCACAGATTGCATTGCCACTCACAGGAGCATTCGCGCTTTTCCATGGTTTTGCACACGGCGCTGAAATCGGAAGTTCTTTGGCAGGCCTGTTTATGATTGGATTCGTTCTGTCTTGTGCTGTAACGGTGATGATCTCGTCTAAAGCCAGCCTAAAACTTCAAGCCAAGATGCCTTTAGTCAATAAATTTATTGGCTTGCTCATCGCGATGACAGGTTTGTCATTGGTAGCAGGCTGATAATTCAAGCCAGATCCCCATTGGAAAGGATTCCTTAACTGGCAACCACTCCGGCGGAATACCGCCTCACCACCTAAGCTGCTCTTTCGGGCCTCTGTGCCCGATTTTTTTGCCTTTCATCAGGTGTAGTAACTGAGGCATTAAAAGCCACTCTAAACAACTTGCCTGGATCGGCTCTTAAATGATTGGGTATCCAAGTTCAGTGGTTGGAGACACTGCTTGGCATCACTCTTTCCTAACTCTAATTATCTGGATGTAAATGATGATAGCTTCTTATCACTGATGCACTTGGAATTTATTGAGTAGATGGGAGGAGTGTTCATATAGGACATATGAATGGGTAGCCGGTGGGAGGTCAGCTATCGACACATTGTGGACATCAACAGTCCTTATTTTCTCTTTTCCATACATTAAGAATATCTTCTACATCACCGTTTTTTACTGAGCCTTCGACCTCTGAAATGGAAAAATTTGGGAGAACCTTCTCTAAATCGGATAATGCTTCATTGATCCCTTTTGTCTCTCCAGAAATCATCATTGATTGCCCTTGGGAGTCGATAAACTCCCACAGGCATTTGAAACCAACAACAGCATGGTAATGAAGCTTAATAGCCGCTAGATCATCTAAATTTAAGTAGCTTAAATTACCTTTCGCTTTGATCTGAATTTTATCTTCAGACACAACAATTAGCGGTGAGCGTGATACTGAGACAACCCAGTAAACAATTCCAGAAAACAGTATTAATAATACTAACAATAAGGAGAGTTCATTCATCCATGATTTCCTTTATGGTCGGCACCTAACGACACAATGCGGACATCTGGATTAGTTGTTTTTCGGAACTGACAGTGTGATTTGCTCAATTGAGTCTTTGCCAACTGTATGCTCTATATGTAACGCAAGATCAGGAAACTTATATGCTTCCCATGCACCTTTGGCTCCTAGAAAGGGGATTTCCTTTTCATCTCCCTTACTAGAAGGTGCTTCATACTTGCTGAAAATCTGTTCCCTTGTCGTATGCTTAGAAATGCCTTCAAAGCTGTCATATCCATTAGAGAAAAATAGGAAAATAGTCTTTATTGCACCATTTTCATCAAGTAAGAATTGCCACGACTCATCTGGCGCTGAAACATAATATTCTTGATTTTCTCCTGATTCGAGAGGATCTAAATCTTCAAACATTTCTAAAAGACCAGAATTCTCATATCATTCTTAATCTGCGAATAAGCAGAGCATTATCATTCTCCTCCGATGAAAACGATCATGTACAAACTGAATCGGTACATCCTGTGTGTTAACTATGTATCAGACATCTTATTGAAGCAAGGCATCATGTCCGCTTTTGGCACAAAGCGGAAGTCGATTCCAACCAAATAGAAGATCAATGAGAAACACCTCTAGCGTTGAATTCCAACCAGATATTTTGAATACCCCAATAATTGAGGAGAGGTAAAGTTTTAGCTTCATATGAAGCTCTAAGGTCGTTTGGAATTGACTAACAAATTCTCGGCAGTTGTTCACCTACTAACATATCCAGTATGCGCTCACCGCCGAAACCGGTTTTAACCAAAACGCGACCAGAATAACCATCAATGACTTCTCCGATAATCGCAGAGTCTTTACCTGCCGGGTGCTGGCGCATTACTTCCAATACCTGATCAGCCTTTGACTCTGGAACAATCGCCACCAATTTCCCCTCATTGGCGAAATAGAGAGCATCCAATCCGAGAATTTCACAAACACCGCGCACTTCTGTTCGAACGGGAATGGCTGATTCCTCAAGGCGAATCGCCACCTCAGAAGTTTCTGCGAACTCGTTTAGAACAGTCGCGACACCGCCGCGGGATGCGTCGCGCATGGCATGAAGTTCTGGGCATACCTCTAGCATTAACTGGATAAGTTCATGCAAAGGCTGGCAATCTGTTTCCAGCTCAACATCAAGAGCCAGATCGCCTCTTGCATTCAGAATGGCTGCACCATGATCACCGACATAACCATTAACAATGACTTTGTCTCCGGGCTTGCAGTTAGAGGCAGAAATATTGATACCTTCAGGGATAACGCCAATACCGGTGGTGTTTATAAAGATCTTGTCACCCTTTCCTCTTGGGACAACCTTGGTATCCCCGGTAACGATGGTAACGCCAGCCTGATCGGCAGCTTCTCGCATAGAGGTCACAATTCTACGCAGCAGATCAACTTCAAGACCTTCTTCCAAAATCATACCGCATGAAAGGTGCTTCGGAATTGCTCCTGAAACCGCCAGGTCGTTTACCGTTCCATTGACTGCAAGTGTGCCGATGTCCCCACCTGGAAATTCAACTGGATCGACCACATAAGAATCTGTTGTAAATGCCAGTTGTGTTCCTGACTGCTGAAGTGCTGCCAGATCAAAGCGGGCCTGGTCTTCAAGCTTATTCAGATCTTCGTTATCAAATGTACCCACAAACACATCCTCAATGAGATCCCGCATGGCCTTACCGCCTGCGCCATGAGCCATCGTAATAGTGTCTGCTTTAAGTGTGCGTCTGGATTGAGTCATCTGTATTTGATCCGGTTAAGCGATATTTTTTGCGTCGATTTTGCCGTAGCTGTAATAGGCCGAGCACGCCCCTTCCGTTGACACCATAAGAGCGCCCATGGGGGTTTCAGGGTTGCATTGTTTGCCAAACAGCTTGCACTCCCAGGGCTTAATTACCCCTTTCAGAACTTCACCACACTGACAGGATTTAGGGTCGGCAATTTTCAGGTTGGGCAATTCAAATGCTTTCTCGGCATCGAAACGAGCATATTCGTCCCGGATGCGCACGCCTGAGTGATCTATTGATCCCAGGCCACGCCATTCAAAAAATTCACGCAACTCAAAAATATCTGATACAGCAGTCAGAGCGTTTAGGTTCCCGCCTTCAGGCACAATGCGTTTATATTGGTTTTCAATTCGGGCTTCCCCTGCTTTCAGCTGCTCAAGAACCAATAACAGAGACTGCAAGATATCCAGCGGCTCAAAGCCAGAAATCACCAGCGGGCGGTGATATTGGGTTGAAATAAACTCATACGGTGCCTGCCCAATGACCATGCTCACATGCCCAGGACCCAGGAAACCATCAATATACATATCCGGTGAATCCAGAATGGCTTTTATCGTCGGAATGATGGTGATGTGATTACTAAACAGGAAGAAATTAGTTATCCCTTCCTTCTCAGCCTGCTTAACGGTGAGTGCTGTGCTTGGCATTGTCGTTTCAAAACCCAAGCCGAAAAACACTACTTTTTTATCTGGGTTATTGCGTGCCAGATCGAGTGCATCCATAGGTGAATAAACCATGCGGACATCGCAACCTTCTGCGTTAGCTTGTTGCAGGCTCTTTTTTGAACCGGGTACGCGCATGGCATCGCCAAAGGTGGTAAAAATAACATCCGACTGTTCTGCGATTGCTACGCAATCATCAACTCGCCCCATGGGTAGTACACATACGGGACAGCCAGGGCCGTGAACCATTTCGATTTTTTTAGGGAGTAGTTCTTCTAATCCATAGCGGAAAATTGAATGTGTATGACCACCGCAAACTTCCATGATCTGAAGAGGACGTTCCTGAGCCTGAGGAATCTCTTCCACCAGGGCATGAATACGCTCCAGAACTTTTTTCGCCATTTCAGGATCGCGGAATTCGTCTACAAATTTCATCGATTTGTGCTCACAAAAAATATTTTTATTGTTGAATGCTTTTAGCGCCCGTGCTCACCTAAAAAGCCACGCTCATCGGCTAACAGTGTGTGCACTAGATCCCATAGGATGTGATAACTAACCAGGTGGCATTCCTGAATTCTGTGGACACTATCCGTCTCAACAATCAGGCATTGATCTACATGACTGCTCTTGGCCAGTTCGCCACCATCTCCACCAGAAAAAGCCACGACACTTAACTCAAGCTCTTTTGCTTTTTCACAGGCCTCAGTGAGATTGGGTGAGTTACCACTGGTTGAGAAGACCACTAAAACATCTTCAGGCTTGGCTAATGCAATGAGCTGTCTTTTGAGAACGTGGTTAAAGCCTACATCATTGGATACAGCGGTTAACATCGCTGAATCCTGAGAAAGGTTTATTGCAGGTAAAGCCGGCCGGCCAGCAGTAACCGGATGCATAAATTCAAGTGCCAGATGCGATGCATCACAAGATGAGCCGCCATTGCCTGCTGTAATGAGTTGGCCGCCAAGTCGATAAGAGGTAGCGATGGTATTAGCGATTTCAGCAAGCATCTTATTGTATTTAGCAAAGAACGCTTGTTTAGCCTCCAGGCTTTCCTGGGTTTTCAGCTGTATGGCATCCAGCAGTTCCTGAGACTTGTCGCGCTGTGAAGGTTTTTGACCACCTTCTGAACCCATAAATGGATATAAAGCGCTGAGCATATTATTGGAATCTTTTTTATCTGACATTTTGGACCTCTCTTCAGGTCGCGGTGTTTTGCATGGCGCTGAGTTCTTCCTGAAGCTCACCCAATTCAGCTAATACCTGCAATGTCTTTTGAGCTTCTTCTTCATCAATGATGCTCATAGCAAAACCAACATGTACAAGCGCCCAGCGACCAATCAGTTCCTGAAGGTCTCCGCTGGTTGGGATGACGCAACTTAAATTAACTTCCCGCTTAACACCGGAGACGCTGATCATCGCCGTTGCTTCTTCAGCATCAACAATTTCAACGATTTGTCCGGGAATACCTAAACACATAAAAACTCCGGTTTATTGTGGCTGCTCGGGTGGATGTGACAAAGAGCTCTGCTCAAGCTCATAACGTTCGAGTTTTGATCGTAGTCCAACACGAGATAAGCCAAGCTCTTTTGAGGCGCTGCTTTTATTCCAGCGATGACGAATCAATGTCTCGCGCAGGATTCTTTTTTCCAGAATCTCAACACGGTCCTTCAATGTTCCATCCAGCTGGGCAAGTAATTCGGTTTCTTCAGCCTCTTCCATTGGCGCAGCTCTAAGTACTCTCGGGCTCAGCAGATCTGCTGTTAACCATTCGTCCTCCGCCAACACCAGCATTCGCCTTACTTCGTTTTGCAGTTCACGCACGTTGCCTGGCCAGTAGTATTTGCTCATGCAGGCCAGAGCTTCATCGGTGAAGCCTTTTACCGGCTTATCGAAATCCTGCATTGCTTTATCGAGGAAGCTGTTTGCAAGAACAGGAATATCTACAGCTCGTCTATCCAGAGAGGGAAGCTCCAGGGTAACTTCTGCAAGGCGGAAGTAGAGATCCTGGCGGAAACGGCCTGCTCTGACCTCTTCCTCAAGATCCCGATTGGTTGAAGCAATGATACGAACATTTACCTTACGGCGCTGATGTTCACCTATCCGTCGAACCTCGCGTTCCTGAAGGACACGGAGTAATTTAACCTGAAAGGCCGGTGTTATTTCGCCGATCTCATCAAGGAAGATGGTGCCGCCATCTGCCTGTTCAAATAACCCAACATGATCTGTTATCGCTCCGGTAAATGAGCCTTTTTTGTGGCCAAAGAGTTCAGACGCGAGCAGTTCATCCGGCATAGCGCCACAGTTTTCAACAACAAACGGCTTATCCACTCTGAGGCTGTTGTAGTGCAGCGCTCTGGCAAAGAGCTCTTTGCCTGCGCCTGATGGTCCGGTTACGAGAACAGATACATCATATGGGGCAATTTTGCCCGCTTGGTTGCAGAGTTCATTTAATGGGCTTTTTTCGTGTCTCTGGATTTCGTCCAGCTGGAATGCCTGCTGTAAGCGCTCTTTCTTCTCGGATAATTGCTGTTCCGCTTGCCCTTCAGTAAGGCGCATTTCCATCGCCAAAAGTTCATTCTCGTTCTGCAGATCGAAGAGACGGCAGGCACCTCGCATAATTAAAAGCAGATTATCTGGATGCCATGGTTTAGTGATGTACTGAAGAATTCCGGCCTCATTAAGGCCTTTGATTATGTCCTCTGAATCTGTGTAACCGGACAGGATCAAGCGAGCAGTTTGTGGCCAGCGTTCTCTCGCTTCGGTGAGAAGCTCAACACCAGTTTTATCTGGCATACGCTGATCACAAAGAATGGCATGCACCTGATTGTGTTGAAGGAGGTTTAACGCCTCATCAGCACTGGATGCGGTTAGCACATCAAATTCTTCATCCAGGGTTCGTTCTAGGGTTTCGAGAGATCTGATCTCATCATCAACACAGAGAACGGTTGGGCGCTTATTGGCGGTTATCATAGTAAAGCCCTGAACTGATCTGTTTCGGCCTGTAGTGCATCAATGCGGCTTTGAATCATCTCTTTGCGGTTGCTAACAAGCCAGTTGATCCACTCATCCATGCCTTCACCTGAACGCGCCGAAACCTGCAGAACCTTAATATCTGGATTCACCTGTTTTGCGTATTGGATACAGCGCTCAACATCAAAATCCAGGTAAGGCAGCAGGTCTGTTTTATTCAAAATCATGAGATCGGAGGCATGGAACATATCTGGATACTTAAGTGGTTTGTCTTCACCTTCAGTCACAGAGAGTATTGCTACCTTACTCGCTTCACCTAAATCAAACGCAGCAGGACAAACCAGATTGCCCACATTCTCAATAAACAACATGCCGCCTTTCATATCTGCAAAGTTTTCCATTGCATGACCGACCATATGCGCATCAAGGTGGCAGCCTTTTCCAGTGTTAACCTGTACGGCTTGTACACCTGTTTCCCGGATGCGATCAGCGTCATTTGCGGTTTGCTGATCACCCTCAATCACTGCTACCGAGTATTTATCTTTGATCAGCTTGATGGTTTCTGTAAGCAGTGTGGTTTTTCCGGAGCCGGGACTGGATACCAGATTCAACACAAACAGCGAGCTGCGTTCAAAGCGAGCACGGTTTTGTGCAGCGTACATATCATTCTTACCCAGAATATCCTGTTCTATCTGGACCATTCTGGACTGAGTAAGGCCTGGAACATGTGCGTGTGCCGGACCTTTACCGAAGTGGATATTATCGCCATCCACCTCGATGGGATTGGAGTGATGGTGTTCATGGCTCTTAGTGTGCTCAGGGCTGCCAGCGTGTTCATGGCTGTGATCATGATGGTGGTGGTCATGCTCATGCGTGTGATGATGGTCATGTCCATGATGATGGTCGGCACCTTCAATTTTCACCTCGCCTTCAGAACAACCGCAGACAGTACACATAATTACTCAACCTCCAACTCTTTTATCCGCATCTCTTCGCCCTGTGTGATTTGAAGCTGATAACTACCGCACTCATTGCAGGAGTCATAGCGTTTCTCAACAGGAACTGTTTTCAGGCACTGCATACAGAATGCTTCACCCGGTATATTTATAATATTCAGTTTAGCGCCTTCGGCCAGACTGTTTTTGGTGACTGCATCAAAGCAAAAAAGCAAAGCTTCGGTCTCAATCATGGCTAAGGGCCCAATTTCCAGCCAGACAGTTTTAACGCGGCTGTACTTTTGCGCTTCTGCCTGTTCCTCAAGAACCTGGATTATGCCTTCAGCGATCGACATTTCATGCATGATCGATTTCCAGTTTTAGCTGCCATTTAACGCATGGATCAATTAACTTAATCAGCGATTCAACTAACACCAATAGCTGTTCTTTACCTACTTTTGCACCTTCAAGCATTTTGACCAATGTCCCTCTAGGGTGAAAATTCCATTCTGTAGGCGCAACAATTTTGTAGTCTTTAACAATACATTCTGATGTTGGCTGATCTTCAAGCTGCAGTTGATGAAGCAATGCTCCGCGTGCAGCTTTAACAATACCCGTACCCTTTTGACTTGTCTTAATCAAACTGCGTTGAGGCTCGACTCGTATGCATTTCGGTATCGAGCATAACGCATTCATCAAAACGAAAAACCTAAAACTCAGATCATTAAGATTACAGCAATAATCTTTTTTATTCAGACTGTTATCGTTACATATTAAAGTATAAAGACTGTTTTCATAACACTGATCGTTAAGATCAGGCTGAGCACAAAACCTGTAGGCCTCATCGGTTTTCAATGCTGCCGATATTGCTGCCTGTGTGGATGCATCCGTAAAATCTATTCCAGCATGAGGCTCGCCTGAAAGCAGATCTATCTCGCTGGCAAACAAACCTCTAACTTCACTTGTTAATCCGGCTGAGCCTTCTTCCAGGAAAGCGCTCATGCGCTTACCGTCTGTGATCGTTTTAATTGCTAATACGCTTAATATGCTCTCAAGATCTTTGGCGCATTCTTCAAGATCAATTTGGCCAGATTGTTGTGGATCTATGCACAGAGCCCAGCTATATGTATGGCTCACATCCGTAAACCATTTAATTATTTTCACTTTGATATTTGAAACATCTGTAAGCCAGTCAGAAAATAATCGCAACGACAGTTCTCGGGCTGTTTCTGCAAAAACCAACAGCCCTCTTGCATGCTCAACCTGATCAGAGACTTGTATACCAAGTGAACTTTCAGCAGCCCTAATAGCTGCGATTTTCTGTGACACTCCGCATACGCTATAGAGCATTGGGATCAGTTCCATCACATCGTTGAGTTTCTTCCCGCAAAACAGTTCGGTTACCTTCTGAGGACGACTGCTGATAACATTAACTTGCTGTATCACCCCATCTTGCCATTTAACCTGAACATCAAGCTTTCCTGCTAACTCAGAGGGATTCATGATTATCCCCCGGCTCTAATGCTCTTCTACTAAAACCAGCTGTAAGAAAGCCTCTACGACTCAACTGTGCTGGTTTGCCAGGCTGCTTTGATTGTTTGCTGGGTTGTTTAGCAGGCTCTTCGGAAAGCTTATCTTGAGTTGTTTTGCCTTTTTCAGGATCGGCTTTAGCTGCAATTTGTCGATCTGTTGGAGCGTAGTTTTCAGTAACAAACAAAGCTTTCATTATCTCTTCAGCGGTTTCTACTGCTTGCTCCTGAGATTCAAACTCAAACATAGGTGAGAACAGTGAGCAGCTTTGGTAATTCCCAATACCCTCAATAGATCCCCAGATAAATTCATAGTGGCCGGATGGCAGGGCCAGCATTTGTTTGCTTCCGGGATGAATGGATTCAGTCATCTCCTCTTCATTCTCAGGGAGCATTATCAGATTCATACACCAGGGAGTTACCAAAACACCCAACTCGCCGTGCTGATATGGCGTGAAGCCAACGGTTGCGACGGATAGCTCAGTATTAAACACAGGAAGATCGGCCATCTTGTCTGACACATCTTCGAACTGTTTTTGTAGCTGAACTACCCTGCTCATTGATTACCCCTCAATAACCATGAACTGATCTTTCTCACCATCGCATTCCGGGCAGCGCCAGAAGTCAGGTAGATCAGCAAATGGCGTACCTGGAGCGATCTGCCACACCTCATCGCCCTGTTGAGGATCATATTGATACCAGCAAATCTTACACTCAAGCTTCGCATCTGCATCGATCCGTTCGGAATCGCCTAAATAACTGCCTTCAAAACCCTGATAACTCATAATTAAGCTTACTCCAGCACTTCACGTATCTCTGTAAGGCGCTCAGCAGAATCTTGAAGATCTTCTGTCGCAGCACAAGCCACAGCAGGGATGTCTGTTATTTCCAGCGTATCCAGAATCAACTGATCTGTACTATTGAAATACTGAACACGCCACAAACCATTCACTTTGGTAGAGGTGATTCGACAGTTACCATAACCGCGAGACAAAATCGTCACAGCGCCAGTCCCTGTTTGTTCTGCAAGATAGCTGTGATCTTCAGGAGAAAATGGCAGTAGTGATAAGTTGATTACGTGAGGCTGCTCTGGAGCAACCCCGTTGAAGTCCCGAGTTACATCCGAGATTTCAACCAGCACAGACGGTGCATTAAGAAGGCTCTTAGGCATTTCGTCGGGTTTAAGGTTGAGAGCATGACTGCCTTCAAATGCATAAGCCCGGACAGCGGCTGGGATATCCGCCACTTCCAGAGTTTCAGAGATCACTTCCCCTACAGCATTGAGACAACGCAGTCGCCACACTCCAGCCATTACCGTTTCCTGAATCCGTATCTCCTGTTCACCGGTAATAACAACACTGACTTCGCCTTCACCTAAAACCTGATTCAACATATCCAGATCCTGCTCAGGCATAGAATCCAGTTTCAGGCTCTGAGTTACGCCGCCAACTTCATACTCATTTAAGAATTGTTGAAGTTGGTCCATTACTTTTACCGCCTCAGGACAGCGCAGCATATCCTCTGATTCTGGAAGCACCGGAATATCGTAGGTATTCATTTCAGAAGGCATCTTCATGTAGTCCAATACCATGTCGCCTTCATCCTGGCTGCCAGGGCCTGTAGGAATATTAAAAACCTGTATACCGTTATCTTGCATAACTAATCCCTCAATGACCGCAGCTACCGCTTATTGGATTGGAGATCACTGGAATACCAATACCAGGATCGCGTTTAGGTTCGAGCGCCAGGATGCTGTTAATCTCAGCAATATAAACATCCCAGTCCTGAACTTTAGTGATGCCTGCAAGGTAACGTCCCTCTTTCAGGAAGACTAAAGCAGGCCAGACATTAAAGTTGTATCGCCCCTGCAGCGCCTTCTCATAGTCCTGAGAAATCACAGCGGGTGAAAGCTGTGGGAACTGTTTCACCAATTCAGGCAGGATAACTGCTACATCGTTACTTTCAGGGAAGCGCTTAGGCTCTTCAGTGAAAAACAGCACAGAATATGGCGCTTGCTGGATAAACTCTTCGAAGTTGTTTTTATCGAGGAGTGGGTAACCCAGTTCATCGATAAGTCTGTTGATTAGTGGAGACGGCATATTACTGTTCCTGTTTTTTGTTCTAATTCTTTATTTGGTTTGCAGATGTTCTGGGAGCTGTGGCTCTCTCTCAACCAGATCCGCAAACAGATCATCAAAATCAGCGGCATCACCATTCATGACTGCAGCTACAGCACCAATTGCTTTTTTTATCTGCTCTGCACGCTCTGGCTGCAGCACTTCTCTGCCTGCATCAAGAAATACCAATACCCAGGTTCCTTCTGGCTGATCGCCTATGAGGGACATATCAATCCATTTTTGCTCAGGGCCATCCGAGCAAAGCGCTCTGCCAGTATCGCAACGCATGATCTGCATAGGCGTTCCAATGCACATCAGCCTTCACCCTGACCTGTCTTGTTGGATGTCATAAAACGTATATCACCTTTACGAAAGGCATCTGCCTCATCGGGGCGTCCGGTTTCGTAATCCCTAAGGTTGAGTTGTTGAGGTGCGAGTACTTCTGCGGGCTGATCGTTAACTTCGTAAGTAACATCAAAGGTATCGAGATAGTCCAACGCGATCTCAATGGACGGCTCGACCTGCTGCTTAACCTCTTCACGTAAGCTGCCGCCAAAATCTTCCAGCTCCACTGGCTGACAACCTATGAGTAATAAGTCTGCAGGGTAATTGCCGGTAAACTCAGCCATGGCCAGGACTTCCTGAAAGCCTGTCTGGTGAAGACTCATCTGTTTGGCACCCATAAATTTGGGGACATCATCGTTGTAGATGGTTTTAAGAGTGCCGGGCTCAAGACCGTAATCAATCGCATCAAACACAATCAGAATATCGGCTTTCTGAACATGCTGAACAAGGTAGATACCCTGCGTACCACCATCCATTACCTTGACGTTATCTGGGAATTTATAACGATTATTGATCTCTTCGGCGCAGCGTACGCCAAAGCCTTCGTCTGCCCAAAGGATGTTACCAATACCGAGAATAAGGACTTGTTTTTCGTTCATCTGTACACGTTGGGTTTTTATTGTTGTTACAGGGTATGTAACAAGTAACGTGCCAATACGAGTATTTGAGTAAAACGCTATGTTTTAGGGGTGTTACAGGGAGCGTTACAAGAGACTGCAATTCTAAAGCGGATTTATTTCTGCCAAATAATAAGGTAAATGATAAGTAACTTACCACTTTGTGTATTCAATCTTTACCCACACGACTCGCTTCATACAATTCCCATAACTGCTGTTTTTCAAGCCAAAACATAGGAGTGGTCTTCAGGCACTTGGCCAGACGTATAGCGGTATCAGCTGTAATCGCCCGCTGACCGTTTACAATTTCATTTACGCGTCTACGGGACACGCCAAGCATCTTGGCGAATTCAGACTGGCTCAGGCTCAACGGCTTAAGATAGCAACGCTCAAGGAATGCGCCTGGGTGCTCAGGCTTGCGATGGTAATACCCTATGATATTTAAAGCGGCGCTCACACATACCCCCTGAAAAAAATGGCCTATCCGGAGATAGGCCAAACGATGCATATAGCGAAGATATTACTATTCAACGGATTAATCAGGGCGATCATCCTTGAACATACGCCAACCACCGATCATGGTAGAGATCATGCTCTGGCGAGACATAATGTCCTCACGAACCGCAACATAAACATGGATCATGATAAAGATGATCAGGTACCACATGCCCAGATGATGCCAGGTATGTACATCCTGGCTTTGTCCCATTAATGGGATAACCCAGCCAAACATTTGATCAGCCCAACTGTCCATACCCAGGCCCTCACCATAGAGAGCAAATCCGGTAACAATCATGAACAGCATTCCGATTACAAAGAAGAAAAACATCGCCAACTGCCCCAAGGGGTTGTGACCGATATACTTCTTAGGTGTTTTCTCCATAAAGAGATACCAGCGAATCTCATGACCCACCTCTTTCCACCAACTGGCTTTAAACAATTTGGGAAAGAACAGTTCTCGTGCATGGTGATTGCCTGCTAGAGCCCAATAGATACGCCCCACAAAAGCAATGGCCACGATATAGCCAGCAGTGAAATGCGCAAAGCGAATGTAACCCATCAGGTAATTATCAATTGCTTCACCAGGCTGTGTTGGCAATGGTGATCCAATAAAATACCCTGTAACACAGAGCGTCAGTACTGAAAATACCGTTACCCAATGCCAAAGACGTACAGGTGCTTCGTAAACATAAACCGCCGTTTGTTTACGAGTTAACTCTTCGCCCTCAGCTACATCTTTTTTATCGTTAACTGACATAGTCATTTGTATAGCCTCCTGAGTATGGCGGCTTTCACCGCCCTCTCTTAGCGAATTTTCACCTTAGTCAGTTCCTGACCGTCCTCAGACATTACATGTGTAGAACACGCAAGACATGGGTCGAAGCTGTGCAAAGTACGCAGAATTTCTACGGGCTCATCCGGGCGCTCCATCGGCGTATCCAGAAGCGATGCTTCAAAGGCACCTATATTGCCCTGGCTATCACGCGGCGAACCGTTCCAGGTTGTTGGAACTACGGCCTGATAGTTATCGATTTTGCCGTCTTTAATTTTGATCCAGTGTGCAAGCGCTCCACGAGGAGCCTCATTGATGCCCACGCCCTTAGCCTCTTTCGGCCAGGTACTTGGATCCCACTTCTCAACATTTGCAGTGGAAGAGTCGCCGTTCTTAATGTTGTTAATCAGATTGTTCCAATCATCAATCATTGTGTCCGTACACAACTCACATTCCAGTGCACGCGCAAGTGTACGACCCAGTGTTGAAGGCAGGAACTGTTTAAGACCCAGATCCATACCAGTCGCCTGATTGAACGTAGCCAGAGATCGATCAACCTGATCCTGCACGTACTCCTTACCGGAAACATATGCAATGATATAGCGAGGCAGAGGCCCCACTTCCATCGCATGCCCACGCCAACGAGGTGCTTTGATCCAGCTGTATTTGGCAGACTCATCCAGCTCTTTGATGTTAGTTTTTGTGCCTTTTGCATTTGGACCGAGCTCAAACTTAGGCGCAGTTTCACCATCCCATGGGTGCAGGCCTTTCTTACCATCGGCGTAGCTGTACCAGGAATGATCAACAAACTCTTGAATCTGTTCAGGATCACGAACATCAACCGGATGAACCTCATCCCAGTTACCATTAATGATCGCACCCGCAGGTAGGAGATCTGTAGATTTATCGTATGGCACCTGAGCATAGGTACCGTATGACAGAACATTCTGCGCCGCCAGACCGCCACCATAGAGCCAGTTCTTATACAGACTCGCAATGGCTAGTACATCCGGGATGTACACGTTCTTAGTAAACTCTTGTGCCTCGCGAATACGCTCAAGCACAAAGTTCAGGCTGGTCATATTGACGGGTGCACCCGAAGCACCTGTGTCGTTAAGATTGATCGCACAGGCAACACCACCCACCATAAAGTTTGGATGCGGGTTCTTACCACCAAAGATTGTATGAATTTTTACAACCTCTTTCTGGAAGTCGAGAGCTTCCAGGTAATGCGCAACTGCCATAAGATCCGCTTCTGGAGGTAGCTTATAAGCAGGGTTATCCCAGTATCCGTTTGCGAACAAACCCAGTTGGCCCGTTTCTACAAACTTCTTCAGACGTGTCTGCACATCCTTAAAGTAACCAGGACTGGATTTAGCATGACGAGGAGAAACCATCTGCTGAAGCTCAGAAGTGGCTTTTGGGTCCGCCTTCAGTGCATTAACCGGGTTTACCCAGTCCAATGCATGCAGATGATAGAAATGTACAATATGGTCATGAATCTGAAGTGTTTTATCCATCAGGTGGCGAATCAAGTGAGCATTCAAAGGCACCTGAATGCCCAATGCGTCCTCAACCGCGCGACATGAGGTGAGTGCGTGAGTGCCTGTACATACACCACAAATTCGTTCTACGAACGCCCAGGCGTCACGAGGGTCCCGACCGTTCAGGATAACTTCAAGTCCGCGCCACATAGTACCGGTGGAGACTGCATTACGGATGATGTTGTTCTCATCCACATTCACTTCACAGCGCATGTGGCCTTCGATTCGCGTTACAGGATCAACAACAATACGACGCCCGCTATTGTCCAGATTTTTACTATTTAACGGGTTATTCATTATTCCTGATCTCCTTTATGCTGGGCGCGCTTGATGGCGCTTACGGCTGCGTGAGCTGCAATAGCTGCACCCACCCCGCCAGCGACACCCATACCAATCTCGTCAGCATTTTTCTCAATACCAAACTGCGGAATATTGGTCAGGCGATCGTAGAAAGAGCCTTTGTCCCAGAAACCATCTTCAGAGCAGCCAATACAGCCGTGTCCTGCCTGAATAGGGAAAGAAACACCCTCATTCCAGCGAACGGTTGAACAAGCGTTGTAGGTAGTTGGTCCTTTACAGCCAACTTTATAAAGGCAGTAGCCTTTACGAGCACCTTCATCATCCCACTGCTCAACAAACTGGCCTGCATCAAAGTGCGGACGGCGATAACATTTATCGTGAATACGCTGGCTATAGAACATTTTTGGACGACCCTGACGATCAAGCTCAGGCACTCGCCCAAATGTCAGCATATAGGTGATAACACCCGTCATTACCTCGGCAATTGGTGGGCAGCCCGGCACCTTGATAATTGGCTTATCAGTTATAACTTTGTGAATAGGGACGGCCTGTGTTGGGTTTGGTCGTGCGGCCTGCACGCAACCCCAGGAAGCACAGGAACCCCACGCGATGATTGCGGCAGCATCCTTGGCGGCGTACTTAAGCTTTTCAACAAATGGTTTGCCACCAGAAATACAGAACATTCCATCTTCGTTAAGCGGTGGATTACCCTCAACCGCAAGAATGTATTTGCCTTTATATTTCTCAATGGTTTTATGAAGAATATCTTCGGCCTGATGTCCCGCTGAGGCCATCAACGTATCGTCATAATCAAGTGAGATCATGGACAAAACGACATCCTTAACCAGTGGATGTGCGGAACGGATGAAGGACTCAGAACAGCAGGTACATTCCAGACCATGCAACCAAACAACGGGCGTTCGTTCTTTTGTTTCCATCGCGTTAGCGATACGGGGTGCGAAAGTTGGGCCCAGTCCCAGGGCCGCTGCGGTAAGGCTACAGTATTTCAGGAAGCTACGACGGGTAATACCCTGTCTTCGCATGACTTCGTAGAAGGTTTCTATTTGCGACATTCGTCTCTCCGGCGTGAAACCGCTGAAGAAACACTGTTACTTCTGGCCCTCACAGCCAGTTGTTGTAGTTTTCACTACACAGGCACCCAGTATGTAAACAGTGTTCAGCTTTTATTGTTTTTTATAGATCACCTCATATTTAGCAAAGTGCGGGCCAATAAATTAATTACTTAAAATTCAATAAGTTAAATTAATTTCAAAATCAAACAGGTGAAGATGGTTACCAGCATTGCAAATGAACCGGTAAGTAGGTTTCTACTACTAAAGGCAAAATACAAAAAGTATCAGGAGCCAATTTTACGAGCAGCACCGATCAGTGCCTGCCCATAAGAAAGGCCTGCGTCGTTTGCGGGAAGCTGCTTATGAGTCAGAACCTCAAATCCAGCTGTAATCAACGCAGCTTTCAAGGAGCTGTAAATAATTGAGTTCTGCATCACGCCGCCAGTCAAAGCAACTGCCGTAAATGAGTGATGCTGTTTTAAGCTTTCAGTCATTTCTATCAGCGCGACAACTAAGCCTTTATGGAATGCCATTGCCATCTCAGCTTTATTCATTTCAGAGTGCTGAAGATCCTTGATAAAAGCCGACCAGAACGGTGAAGGGTCAATCTGATTGTCTGTAATAGCAAATGGATAAGGCTGCACATCTTGATTAGCTTTCATGGCCAGGGTTTCAAGCTCAATTGCTGCCTGCCCTTCATAGGTTATTCCTTCAGCGTGACAGTCTAGTGCCGCAGCAACCGCATCGAACAATCGCCCTGCGGAACTGGTCATAGGGCAGTTCAATTGTTTTTCAATCATCTTATCCAGGGTGGAACAGACCGGAGACGCCAAAACTGGAAACAGCTCCTGATATTGTTGAGGATCTGTACCTGGGAAAGCCTGCTTTAACTGGGCATATAAGCAGCGCCAGGGCTCGATGATAGCCTTTACACCCCCCACCAAAGGAAACGGCTTTATATGCGCTACACGCTGAAATTCAGAGTACCCACCGAGCAGGAACTCTCCTCCCCAAAGCGTCCCATCAGAACCAAAGCCGGTACCGTCCAGGCATATTCCCAGAACAGAATCGCCATCCAGCGCATAGGCATTTTCACCCAGGCAGGAAGCCAGATGCGCATGATGATGCTGTACCTTTATAAGATCACTGCCCCGCTCCGCAAGCTCTTCCCCAAATTTACTGGACAGATATTCCGGGTGCAGGTCGCAGACATAAAGATCGGTTTCGAATTGATAAAGGTTTCGATACAGGTTCAGAGTATTTTGATACTGCTCATAGGTTCTGAAATCCTCCAGATCCCCAAGGTGTTGCGTAACAATCGCCCTACCTGACTGAAGCAGGCACAAGGTATTTTTTAATTCACCACCCAAAGCGATAAGGTTGGGCGCTTTTTCAAACCCTTTAGGTAATGCCAAAGAACCAGGCGCATAACCTCTGGCTCGACGTAAGATATGAATCTCATCACCAACCTGCCTGACTACAGAGTCATCAACTCTGTTCTGAATGTCACGGTCATGCATCAGGAACAGATCAACAATCTCGGATAATTGCTCACGCGCTTGCTCATTACAAATAGCCTGAGGTGAACCTGATTGGTTGCCACTGGTCATGACCAAAGGCACTTCGATCGATTCCATCATCAAATGGTGGATCGGCGTATACGGCAACATAAATCCAAGCTGATACTGCCCAGGGGCGACATTATGAGAAATAGGTCTGTTTGGATTGGCAACCGGATCAAGCAATACAACAGGTGCTTGATGGCCGGAAATAATCTTTTCTGACTTTTCGGAAACTTCAGCGTAACACCCGAGTATTCCCAGATCTCTGACCATCAACGCAAAAGCCTTATCGGGGCGATGCTTCCTTGAACGTAACTGTTCTATGGCAGCGGAGTTAGTAGCATCGCAGGCAAGATGGAAACCACCCAGACCCTTTAGGGCGATGATCTTACCATCGGATAATGCAGCGCTGAGCTCCTGAAAAACATCATCGGTTTTAAGCCTGTTACCGCAATTATCTTCCAGCCACACTTTTGGGCCACAAACTGAACAGGCATTGGGTTGAGCATGGAATCGGCGATCTGCAGGGTTGTCATATTCTGACAAACATTCAGAGCACTGCTCGAATTCCGCCATAGTCGTAAACTCACGATCATAGGGAATCTGTTTAATGATGCTTAGGCGCGGACCGCAATCGGTGCAATTGATAAATGGATAACGGTACCGCCGGTTATTCGGATCAAACAGTTCAGATTTGCAGTTCTTGCAGGTGGCAGCATCAGGTGCGCAACCTGTCGCTACATCACCTTGGTTGCTTTGAATAATTTCAAATGATGAATAAGCATGAAACTCGACAGGAGTGCTTTCTATCTTTTCGATCAATGCCAGTGGAGGTATCTCAGCCTGTAATCGTCCAATAAATAGATCATGCTGAGCCTGACTGGCATTTAAATTGACTTTAACCCCTTCTGCATCATTAAAAACAGAGCCTGTCAGTCCTATTTCATTAGCTAGGCGCCAGACAAACGGCCTAAACCCGACCCCCTGAACAAGGCCGGATATAGAAATAAAATAGGTGGTAAGAAACTGTGGCATAGATGATTTCAACAGAAGTTATGCCGCCTAATGTAGTAAAACAATATTGCTTATAGCAAGTTAAAGATCAGTTTTGAGTGCTGATACTGCTTCTGTAACGCTGGATAAATACCCCGAAAATAATCATCAACAACCCAATCAGAGTAGACGTATATATCTCTTCTCCGAGAATCATATAAATCATTACTAATGACAAAAATGGCGACAGAAAGATCAGATTACCTATGCTGGCTGCGTGGTTTGTCATTCGCATGGCCTGCAACCAACAGACAAAAGCCAGCCCCATTTCAAACAACCCAATATAACCTGCGGCCAGAACTCCCTGCCATACAGGCATTGAAAGAAGACCCTGGTAAATATTGATCAATACAAGCACAGGCAAGGCAAAGAAAAAATTAATCATCAGACACAGCATGGGGTCGCGGCGATCTTTGGCACCTAAGATCCAAGACATAGCCCATACAGCAGTACTCAGGATCGCTAAAGCCACACCGATATGATCACTAAACTGCAATGAAAAAACCTGACCTCTGGTCGCGATGATCAGCACTCCCAGATAGCAAACTAAACCCGCAACAATATCATTCAAACGCAGCTTATGTTTTAAAAAAGGGACGGATAATAAGGCAAGCATAATCGCCCAGCTGTAATTTATAGCCTGTGCTTCCTGAGCAGGGAGTCGATTGTAAGCCTCAAACAATAGAAGATAGTAAAGACATGGGTTCATCATCCCCAGCAACAAGGAGTGCATCCATTGTTTGCCTGTCCAGCGCGTTAATTCGCTCCAACGGCCATTCAGGCTCACCACAATTGAAAGCAGCATAAATGAGAAAAAGGCAGCGAGCAGCAACAGCTGTTCAGGTTGCATATAACCAAGGGCAATTTTGAAAGCCGTAGCAACCGTTGACCACATGCCTACTGCGGCTAAAGCAAAAACAACCGCTTTGCGCTCATTAACGCTTGATTCGTTCACAATCTGCCCTTTCAATCCTTCCTGATACAATTTTCCAATTATCCATACTTGAGACCTTTATAAAACATAGCGTCTAAATATCGATCAAAATAAAGTCTTATTCTCTTCAAATTAAAGTTTTTAAAAACTTTTTAAAGTCAGCTCAAAACTATACTTAGATTTTCAAAGTGCGCTTAGACGCGACAACTGAAACAACTAAGCAAACTTAACACTATTTCGTTACCCGGCATCTGCAGAGATGCTAAATCTGAACATCCCGGAGAAGTTCTATGCGTGACACAGGCACACCAACAAAAACAAAAGTGCTGAATCAGATCGCTGATGAGATCAGGAAAAACATGAGCATTCAAAACAGTGATCAGGTGATCCAGTTCTCAAACCAGCTATTCCATGACTTAGAAGATTCAGAAATAGCTGAAATTGGAGTCCAGAAACTTAGCGAAACTGTCATTTCGCTTTGGCAATCCAAAACCGAGCTTAGGCAGGAAAGAGCTGGATGGCATAAATTTCCAGCAGCCTATCGTGAGCACTTCTCTGCAGTTCAAACCGAACATGATATTGATCGTTTACTTGAACTCACACCGCAATCACCTATCTCTCTGCGTTTTTATAACCCTGCTCTGCAAAAACCTAATGAATTGCGCTTCAAAATATACAGTGCAGATGAGCATGTGGTTTTATCTGATGTAATACCCATTCTGGAAAACCTGGGCATGAGAGTACTGGGGGAACACCCCTACCAGATAAGCAAAGAAGATGGCTCGGTGTTCTGGATCAGTGACTTCAAAGTCAGCCATACATCTACAGAAAGCCTGTCTATTGAGTTTACAGCTCCTCTGATACAACAGGCATTTGACCAAATCTGGGCCGGGCACGCTGAAAGCGATCCATTTAATCAACTGATCATCCTTACTGGATTAAACTGGCGTGAAGTCGCAGTTTTTCGGGCCTATGCGCGGTATATCAAACAACTTCGTTTTGGATTTAGCCAGCCGTTCCTGGCAGAAGCGCTTGCTTGCAACAAAAATCTGACGAAGTCTCTCATTAAATTATTCCATACCCGGTTCAACCCTGAAAATGATGAAAACAGAGCTCTGGAAGCTGAAAAGATCGAATCTGCAATCATTGAAGGGCTGGATGAAGTTGAGAGTCTGGACCATGATCGTATCTTGAGAAGATTTCTTGCTGCCATAAAAGCCACAGTAAGAACCAATTACTACCAACAAACTGAAACAGGTGAATTTAAGAATTACTTCTCTTTCAAACTCCTGCCGAATCTAATTCCGGACATCCCCCTACCTAAACCGAACTTTGAGTTTTTTGTGTATTCACCTCGGGTGGAAGGGGTGCATCTCCGTAGCGGACCCGTTTCCCGTGGCGGCCTGAGATGGTCAGACAGAATGGAAGATTATCGCACTGAGGTATTGGGCTTAGTGAAAGCTCAGCAGGTTAAAAACTCAGTTATTGTTCCTATGGGTGCAAAAGGCTGCTTTATTGCCAAAAAGCTACCGGTTAATACATCCAGAGAAAAGCTACTGGCTGAAGGTATTTATTGTTACCAAACCTACATTCGCGGATTACTCGACCTAACGGATAACTTGCAGGGCAATGAAGTGATCCCGCCGAAAAAAGTTGTACGACATGACGATAACGACACTTACTTAGTTGTAGCTGCTGACAAAGGCACTGCTTCTTTTTCAGATGTGGCCAATGAAATAGCGACTCAATACGGTTACTGGCTAGGCGATGCTTTTGCTTCTGGGGGCAGCCAAGGTTATGACCATAAGAAGATGGGTATTACTGCCCGCGGTGCATGGGAGTCAGTCAAATGTCACTTTCACGAAAAAAACAGCAACACCCAGAGTGAAGAATTTTCTGTCGTAGGTATTGGTGATATGGGCGGAGATGTCTTTGGTAATGGCATGCTGTTATCAAAAACCATCCGTTTACTTGCCGCATTTAATCATCAGCATATCTTTATTGATCCGGATCCTGATGCTTCTATAGCTTTCAAAGAAAGGCAGCGATTGTTTGCACTCCCCCGCTCTTCATGGCTGGACTATGACCATGACCTTATCAGTCGAGGCGGCGGAATCTTCTCGCGTACATCCAAGTCCATCACAATCACACCCGAGATGCAGAAAGTATTTGATATACAAGAATCAAAGCTAACTCCTAACGATCTTATCCGAGCGCTTCTAAAGGCACCTATCGATATGCTGTGGAATGGTGGTATAGGCACTTACGTTAAAGCCTCAACTGAAACACATGCGGAGGTCGGTGATAAAGCCAATGACAATCTCAGAATTAACGGTTCAGAGCTACGCTGCAAAGTAGTTGGTGAAGGTGGCAATCTTGGGCTGACTCAAAGGGGACGAATTGAGTTCGCTTCGAATGGCGGTGCAGTGAATACCGATTTCATCGACAACGCCGGTGGCGTTGACTGCTCAGACCATGAAGTAAACATTAAAATTTTACTTAATGAACAGATCAGCTCTAATCACCTCTCTGTTGCAGAGCGTAATACGTTACTCAACGAGATGACCGATGAGGTGGCTGCTCTGGTTCTCAAGAATAACTATCGACAAGCACTGGCCCTCAGACTGGCTGAGGCCAAATCCAGAGAAAATGTCGACAACCACATCCGCCTGATTAAACGCCTGGAAAAAAGCGGCTTACTTAATCGCGAACTTGAATTTCTACCTGATGAAAAAGCACTGCTGCAACGTAAAGCAGCCGATAAAGGTTTATCGAGGCCGGAGTTATCCGTATTAATTTCCTATATCAAAATAGAACTTAAACAAGCTATTGCGGCTTCATGGCTGACACAGGATGAGGGTTTTGCAAATGAACTGCATAACGCATTTCCTGAAACGCTGAGGCTGCGATTCCCCTCCGCCCTAAAAGAGCATCGACTGAGTTCAGAAATCATTGGTACTCAGGTGGCAAATGATCTGATTAACCGAATGGGCATAACCTATGTTGATAAAATGCAGAGCGCAACAGGGGCATCATATTCACAAATTGCAGCCGCCTATCTTTGTGTACGTGAGATTTATGATATTGAAAAGCACTGGAGCGAAATAGAACATCTTGATGGCAAAGTTGCGGCAACCATACAAAACAGCCTCTATACCGAATTAACCAATCTGATCCGTCGAGCAAGTCACTGGTTCTTACGTCATCATCGATATGAATTGAATCTCACTGAAGCCAGCACTAAATACAAATCAGCCCTGAGAGCAGCGACCAAATCTACAGAGGCGCTCGGCCAGAACATTCCTGAAGATCGGTGGATTAAGCCTTGTCTTGATTACCAACAACAAGGCGTGCCTGAACAACTTAGCGCATTTTGTGCTTCCGCAGGCAGCCAATACTGGCTACTGGATATAGTGGATATATCACAGGAGACAAATCACAAGGTTACCGATGTTTCATCTATTTATTTTGGGCTGGGTCAGGAATTGAATCTGGTCTGGCTGGATGAGCAGATGAAACAACTCAAACACCGTAACCACTGGGAATCTCTTGCTGCATTGAGCTATCGAAATGAGCTGGACTATCAATTACGCGGCTTAACTTGTGGCATCTTAACTGCAAAAGAGAGCAACACTTCTGAAGATAACGAACCACAGTTAATGATGCAGCATTGGAAAAGTTCCAAGGACTCACTCATCAACCGGTGGCAACAGACACTGGCAGATATAAGAGAAAGTAACATTTGCGATTATGCTGTCTTTTCTGTTGCTCTCAGCAACTTAATGGAGCTGTCCTGACTTATTGAATTCCCGGCCTGAAACATCAGGTCGGGCTTTATGGCTGCATTAGTCGATCTATAACTCTGGATAAAGGGCGGTCAGAGTTATTTGAAATCGATGACATCAGAAAGGCTAATAACCAGTCCGATGAGTGGGAACCCGCACCTAAACACCCTCCTATTTCATGGCACGATTCATTTAGGTGCACCTCCTAAAAAATCACTTTTTACTGCGCCTATGCAGTGCATCCAGTCTTTAAGCCCAAAAAAAGGAATAAATAAATTTCTTTATCCTGTCAAAAAGCCAAAAAC
>JBMYLM010000018.1:0-48209 GCA_049596335.1 Neptuniibacter sp. | reverse complement strand
TTAAAACGGGTTCTCTGTGTCGTTCTGACCGTGTTGCTAAGTACAACCGCCTGCTGCGCATCGAAGAAGAACTGGGTGCGGGTGCTGTTTACAATGGCCTGTCTGAGATCAAAGGTCAGGGCTAATAGTCGGATTGTTAATTGTCTGATATAAAAAGGGGGCATATAGCCCCCTTTTTTCTGAGTTGAAAAATGTTTCGCCTGTTAGTTGTTTTATTAATCATCTTGCTTCTAGGGCTACAGTATCGTCTGTGGTTTGGGGAGCCGAGCCTGCCTGATATCTGGCAGTTGGATGCTAATATTGAACTGCAGCAAAAGATCAATGATGAACTGAGCCAGAGAAACAGTGAGCTTGAGGCAGAGGTGCAGGATCTCAAGCAGGGGCAGTCTGCTCTGGAAGAGCGTGCTCGGAGCGAGCTGGGAATGGTTAAAGAAGGTGAGACCTTTTATCAGTTGGTTGAGCCGGATAAAGAGAAATAAATTCAGTGAGTTCATTACCTACCGATTTCCACTATTTGCATGGTAAACCTGCAAGCAAGGCCGTCATTCGTTCCTGTCCCGAAGATTTTCAGGTGGTCGAAATACTTGGTTTCGAGCCTGAAGGCGAAGGTGAGCATTTATTTCTCTATATCCAGAAAACAGGTGAAAATACGGACTGGGTAGCCAGACAGCTGGCCAACTTTGCTCAGATCAGCCCGCGAGATGTCAGCTATGCGGGTAAAAAGGATCGCCATGCGGTTACTGAGCAATGGTTTTGTGCCAAGTTTCCGATTAAGCGAAACCTGAATTGGAAGTTGTTTAATCGTGATACGATCAAAGTGCTCAATGTTGTTCGTCATCCGCGTAAATTACGCCTTGGTACCCTCAAAGGAAACCGTTTCAAGCTGCGTTTGCGTGGTATCAGCGATTATGCAGACCTTGAAAACAAAGTGGCTTTAGTGCGTGAAAGTGGAGTACCCAACTACTTCGGTGAGCAACGCTTTGGTAACGATTTTGGTAATCTTGAAAAAGGTATTGCGCTGTTAAAAGGACAGTTGCAAGAGCGTCAGAAGCATAAAAAAGGCTTATACATCTCTGCAGTGCGCTCCTGGCTGTTTAATCAGCTTTTATCTATGCGCATTGAGCAGGGTTTATGGGATACTCTGATGCAAGGCGATGCCTTGATGATCCGAGGTAGCCAGAGCTGTTTTGTAGAAGATGAAATTTCAGATGATCTGATCAACAGATTAGAAAGCCAAAGTATCGATTTAACCGGTCCGCTTTGGGGGAAAGGTGATATGCTGGCTTCGTCAGACGCGGAGCAATGGGAGCGGTCTCAGTTACATAAGTGGCAAGAGATAACCGGCCTGCTTGAAAATTTGTCTCTGCGACAGGAGCGGCGGTCATTGCGGCTGCAGCCTCTGAATCTGACAATGGATAAAATAAATGACACGGAGTGCTGGCTTGAGTTTGAGTTGCCAGCAGGTGCTTTTGCGACCAGTGTTCTCCGCGAGATGTGCATTGCATCTCATCCGGAGGGATAAAGAGAAGAGATGAAGATACTTATTTCGAATGATGATGGTGTATACGCTCCAGGACTTGCTGCCCTGGCTAAAGCATTATCGGAAATTGGAGAAATTCTGGTTGTTGCCCCGGATAGGAACCGCAGCGGTGCCAGTAATTCACTGACCCTGGACCGACCTTTGGAAGCTTATCAGCATGATAATGGGTTCTACGGGGTAAATGGTACGCCGACGGATTGTGTGCATCTGGGGAGTTCCGGTGTGTTAGGTATGGAGCCGGATATCGTTGTTTCAGGTATCAATGCGGGTCCTAATCTTGGGGACGATGTGATCTATTCCGGTACAGTGGCGGCTGCGATGGAAGGTCGGCATCTTAAGTATCCGGCGATAGCGATCTCCTCTTCCAACTTTCATCCGGAGCATTATGAAGTCGCGGCTCAGGTAGCAAAGGACCTGGTGGAAAATATTAAGCAGCTGAACCTGGCCCCCAGGACTGTTCTTAATGTGAATGTGCCGGATTGTCCGGCCGAACAGATTCAGGGTGTTCATGTAACACGCTTAGGGCATAGAACTACTGCTGACAAGCCAATTAAGACAGAAGACCCCAGAGGAAAAGTCAGGTATTGGGTGGCTGGAGCGGGTCCTGCTGCTGATCGAGGGCCGGGGACTGATTTCTTTTCCATTGATGAACAGTGCGTTTCAATTACGCCCTTACATGTAGATATGACTGAATATTCCGGTATGGATAATTTAGGAGAGTGGTTGGAGAACAGCCTTTGAGCGAGCATCATTTACGCGGAATCGGGATGACTTCGCAAAGAACCAGAGACCGTTTGATAAACCGGTTGCGAGAGCAGGGAATTAACAGTGAAGATGTGCTGAGTGTGATGCGAGAGACACCCAGACATATTTTTATTGATGAAGCACTGGCTCATCGCGCTTACGAAGATACCGCTCTACCTATTGGTTATAACCAGACCATCTCTCAGCCTTTCATCGTTGCCAGAATGACCGAAACACTTCTGGCTGCTGGGCCTCTAGAGAAAGTGCTCGAAGTGGGTACGGGCTCCGGCTATCAAACTTCAATTCTGGCGCCTTTAGTGGCTGAATTGTACAGTGTTGAACGTATTCGACCGCTACAAGAGAAAGCTCGTAACCGGTTACGGATGTTAGGCATCAAAAACGTTAACCTAAAACATACGGATGGTGGTATGGGTTGGGCGGCTAAGGCGCCGTTCGATGGTATTCTTGCTGCTTGCGCACCTGAGGATGTACCTGAAGAGTTAATGCAACAACTTGCGGTGGGTGGGCGTTTGATTATTCCAGTTGGAGGCAGCGATAACCAAGAGCTTAAACTGGTTGTCAGAGAGTCTGAAAATGAATTTTCTACTCAGGTTCTTGAATGCGTGAAGTTTGTACCTCTGCTGAGTGGTACGATTCGTTAGGAGATGTAATGCAGAGTAAGCGTTCATGGCGTGATTATCTCGCTTTGTCCGGAAAGGGAATGATGATGGGGGCTGCCGATGCGGTTCCTGGTGTTTCAGGAGGAACCATTGCATTCATTACCGGTATCTATGAAGAGTTGATAAACAGCCTTAAACAATTTGGCCCTGAAGCGATTAAGGTACTGTTTACACAGGGAATTGTTGCTGCCTGGAAGCATGTTAATGGTACTTTCCTATTAACCCTTTTGAGCGGCATAGTACTGAGTCTGGCAACCATCGCCAGAGCAGTCTTGTATTGGCTGGATAATTACCCTGAGTTGCTTTGGGCTTTCTTCTTCGGACTTATTCTGGCGTCGGTTTGGTCTTTATGCCGGCATATAGAGCGTTGGGAAAGTCATATTGTTACAGCCTTCTTTTCCGGTGCGATACTGGCTTATCTGATTACGACAATCTCCCCAGCCTCGGTTGAAGCATCAGCTTTGACGATTTTCTTATCCGGTATGGTGGCAATTTGTGCCATGATCCTTCCAGGTATTTCCGGTAGCTTCATTCTTTTGTTGATGGGAATGTACACCCCAATCCTCATGGCGGTTAAGAACTTTGAAATTGTTACACTGGGCTTGTTTGGGGCAGGCTGTGTTATTGGACTACTGAGCTTCTCACATGTTCTGAGTTGGATGTTCAGCTCTTTCAAAACTACCACTTTAGCCCTGCTGGGTGGCTTTATGCTGGGCTCCTTAAACAAAGTCTGGCCCTGGAAATACACAACTTCTTATTCCATAGATCGGCATGGTAAGCAGATTCCGCTGGTTCAGGAAAACATTTCTCCTGGTTCATTTGAAACCATGACAGGTGAACCTTCTTCATTAATCATGGCTCTGGTCCTGATGATCATTGGAGCCAGTGTTGTATTCCTCATTGAAAAGATGGGACGGAGGGCAGGAGTATAGTTCTGTGATGATGAAAGGAGCGCTAGCTGTTGTACTCTGCTTGCTTTTGGCAGCTTGCGGTGGTGGGACTCGTGCGCCTGTAAGTGATCGTTCCCTTTCAAAAACAGAAACTCCTAGTCCAAATACCTACATTGTACGTAAAGGAGATACGCTCTATTCCATAGCCTTCAGATATGGCATGGAATACAGAGCTTTGGCCAGACTCAATAATATTGATAAAAACTTCAGTATCTATCCCGGTCAAAGATTGAAGCTTAGGGCTCCAACAGTGGCGGGTAACGAATCGATAATCTCGGATAAATCGATTAATGCCCCTCCGGTAAAAATTGTTAGAAATACCGGATCGCAAAGACCTGTGAGCTCTAATACTAAAACGCAAGAAACAAGGGTTGTAGCTACTCCGAAAACAGCGGCGTCTAAACCTGTTGTGGCTAAAAAGACAACGAGTTCCCAATCAACATGGAAGCCTGCTTCAGGGCCTATTAAATGGCAATGGCCCTCTTCAGGCAGTGTGATTCAACACTACAAAACCAAAGGAACGGTTAACAAAGGGATCAATATCAGTGGCCGCTTAGGTAGTCCTGTTAAGGCGGCTGCCAATGGTAAGGTGGTGTACGCTGGAAACGGTCTTTTAGGGTATGGGAATTTAGTTATCGTTGAGCATAATCAACAATTCTTGAGTGCATATGCACATAACAGTCGTGTTTTAGTAAAAGAAAATGATAAGGTTAAAGTAGGACAGAAAATTGCCGAAATGGGTAATACGGGGGCGGATCGCGTCATGCTTCACTTCGAAATAAGACGTGATGGAAAACCTATGAATCCATTACGGTACCTGCCCAAACGATAACAATTAATAAAAATAATAATTTACGAGCAGTTGGACGGTAAGGGATCGCATATGGAAAACGTAGAAAATGACAGTGATACGGATATCCAAGAAGTAGCGTTGGAAGATGTTGAGGCGGTTGAAGATTCAGTAGAAGAGACCGAAGAGCCTGAAGAGCAGCCAGAATTTCTAAACAGTGGCCGCGGAAGGGGTAGTTTGGCTCATAAGGATCTGCTGAATGCCAAAAATCTTGATGCGACTCAGTTATATCTGAATGAAATTGGCTTCTCGCCTTTGTTGAGTGCAGAAGAGGAAGTTTATTTTTCTCGCCGTGCCCTGAAAGGAGATGAAGCTGCCCGCAAGCGTATGATTGAAAGTAATTTACGCTTGGTTGTTAAAATTGCCCGTCGTTATATAAACCGTGGTTTAACCCTTCTGGATCTTATCGAAGAAGGCAACCTGGGTTTGATCAGAGCTGTAGAAAAATTTGATCCGGAACGTGGATTCCGTTTCTCGACATATGCAACCTGGTGGATCAGGCAAACCATTGAACGGGCCATTATGAACCAGACCCGTACAATCCGTTTACCGATTCATGTTGTTAAAGAGTTGAACGTTTACCTGCGTGCAGCTCGAGAGCTGGCTCAAAAGCTGGATCATGAACCGTCACCAGAAGAAATTGCTGAATTAGTAGTTAAGCCTGTTGAGAATGTTGAGCGAATGCTGGGTCTCAATGAGCGTGTAAGCTCAGTTGATACGCCAATGGGTAAGGATTCGGATAAGTCCCTTCTGGATACAATTCCGGACACTGTTTCATCTGATCCTGAGTCTTTACTCCAGAATTCTAATATCAGCGGTAATCTCAATAAGTGGCTGGATATGCTGCCTGAGAAACATGCCGAAGTATTGTCTCGTCGTTTCGGCTTGAGAGGTTATGAAATGAGTACTCTTGAGGAAGTGGGTAAGGAAATCGGCCTGACCCGGGAACGTGTTCGACAAATTCAGGTGGAAGCTTTGCGGAAACTGCGTGATATCGTTGAGCAAAATGGTTTGAGTGGCGAAGACCTGCTTCAGTAAGCAGTAGCCAGCAATTGAGCATTAGATAACTATAAAGACCGCCAAGAGGCGGTCTTTTTGTAACGGGTGCTTATACAAGCTCTTTTAACTTATAGACCAGTTCCAGGGCTTGTTTTGGTGTCAGATCATCCGGTGATATTTTCTTCAGCTCTTTTACCGCTTTGGATTCCGGAACAGCGAACATGTCATTCTGGATCGGTGATGCAGGGGCTGAAATTTGTGCACCTACAGCAACATCCTGTTCCAGCATGGCCAGTTTAAGCTTGGCCTGATCAATGACATGTCCGGGCACCCCCGCAAGCTGTGCAACCTGTAATCCATAACTCTGACTCGCGGCACCTTCTTTAACTTCATGCAGAAAGACGATGTGATCGTTATGTTCAACCGCAGTCAGGTGAACATTAAACACGGTCGGCGCTTGTTCTGGCAGGCTGGTCAGCTCGAAATAGTGTGTGGCGAAAAGCGTAAACGCTTTGGTTTCTCTGGCCAGGTTGTCAGCGCAGGCCCAGGCCAGTGATAGCCCGTCAAAGGTACTGGTACCCCGTCCAACCTCATCCATCAACACAAGGCTTCGTTCTGTTGCGTTGTGCATAATGTTTGCGGTTTCAGTCATTTCCACCATGAAGGTGGAGCGACCGCCGGCAAGATCGTCAGATGAGCCCATACGGGTGAATATTCTGTCCACAATGCCAATGGTGGCTGTTGATGCTGGAACGTAACTGCCAATATGTGCCAGAAGAGTAATCAGTGCTATCTGGCGCATATAGGTGGATTTACCACCCATGTTAGGACCGGTGATGATGAGCATCTTTCGCTCATCATCCAGTTCCAGGTCATTTGCTACAAAGGGTTCATCTAGAACGCTTTCAACTACGGGATGGCGGCCACGTTGAATATTAATTTGTGGTTCTTCTGTCAGAGTCGGTGGAACATAATCCAGAGTAGAGGCTCTTTCAGATAGGTTGGTTAAAACATCCAGTTCAGCAGTGGCTGCAGCGGAATCCTGAAGATCTGCAAGATCTTCTGCAACGATTTCCAGTAATTCCTCATACAGCGCTTTTTCGCGCGCCAGAGCGCGGCTTTTCGCGGAGAGAGCTTTGTCTTCAAACTCTTTAAGTTCTGGTGTGATATAACGTTCCGCGTTTTTAAGTGTTTGGCGGCGAATATATTCTGCAGGAAGCTCGGCATTTTGGGCTTTACCGATCTCTATGTAATAACCGTGAACGCGGTTGTAACCAACTTTAAGTGTGGGAATGCCGGTACGTTCTTTCTCGCGGGTTTCAAGATCAATAAGGTATGCGCCAGCATTTTCGCTAAGGCCGCGCAATTCATCTAACTCTGAATCATAGCCCGAAGCAATCACGCCCCCATCACGTATCACTACGGGTGGATTTTCAATGATTGCCGCTCGGAGCAGGCCAGCGAGCTTGGGGAAGTGTGAGATTTGTTCTGCCAGTTCCTGTATCAGAGGTGCCGCATTCCCCTGTAATAAAGTCTGCAATTCAGGAAGAGCTTGTAAAGCGTTCTTCAGTCTTTCCAGATCGCGAGGGCGTGCAGACCTTAAAGCAATTCGGGCAAGTATGCGTTCACTGTCGCCAATACCTTTTAATATTTGCTGGATCTCTTCGAATCGGTAGCCGTCCTGCAGCCAGTTTATGGATGCTTGCCTTGCCAGAAGAGTGGTTCGGTCCTGCAATGGGCGATGCAACCAACGGCGTAATAAGCGACTACCCATTGGGGTGCGGCATTGATCAATAACCTGAGCCAGGGTGTTGTCAAAACCACCCGAGAGGTTTTGGTCAATTTCAAGATTCTTTCGTGTGGCTGTATCCAGTGCAACGCAGTCGTTATGTTGTTCTACCTGAATTCGCCGTATATGCGGCAGGGCAGTGCGCTGAGTATCTTTGGCATACTGCAATAAACAACCAGCCGCTGTGATCGCTACTTGCAGGTGGTCACAGCCGAACCCGCCCAGATCTTTAACCTTGAACTGTTGGCAGAGAAGATTGTTCGCAGTATCTGCTTCAAAGTGCCAGGGAGCCTGAGGACGTAAGCCTTTACGCTGGATCAGAATTTCAGCGAGCTGGCTGTCTTCATTAAACAGGGTTTCTGATGGATGCAACCGCTCAAGTTCACTGATCAGCGCTTCCTGAGTATCCACTTCCATAAGACTGAAGCGGCCGGAAGCAATATCAACAATGGCGAAACCAAATTTGTGATCAATCTGGTTCAGAGCAACCAGAAGGTTATCCCTGTTTTCATCGAGCAATGCTTCGTCACTGACAGTTCCTGGTGTGATTATGCGTGCAACAGCGCGTTCAACCGGCCCTTTGCTGGTGGCTGGATCGCCAATTTGCTCGCAGATAACGACGGATTCGCCAGCGCGAACAATCTTACCTACATAGCTCTCGGCAGCATGGTAAGGAATGCCTGCCATTGGGATGGGTTCGCCTGCGGATTTACCTCTTGCTGTGAGTGAAATGTCCAGCAACTCTGCAGCTTTTTTAGCATCATCGAAAAACAGCTCGTAGAAATCACCCATGCGGTAGAACACCAGTTGATCAGGGTGTTGCGCTTTGATGCGCAGGTACTGCTGCATCATTGGAGTGTGGCCGGAAGCTGCTTTTTTAGTCATAGTCGATGATTGAACCAGTTGTACAAAACTGCTGTTATGCAGAGGTAAGTTCAGGCATTGTACGGGAATTGGAATCTATTACATAGGTGGTTAAAACATGCAGGACCTGGTAACAAAAATTGCTGCTAAATTACTGGAAAAAAAGATGGTATTGGCAACGGCAGAGTCCTGTACCGGGGGCTGGATCGCGCAGCAGTTAACTGATGTTGCTGGAAGTTCCGAATGGTTTGATTGTGGCTTTGTAACCTACAGCAATGAATCCAAAAAGCGATTACTGGGCGTTAGCGCTGTAAGTTTAGATACCTGCGGTGCTGTATCGCAGGAAGTAGTTACCGAAATGGCGGAGGGAGTGCTCTCCAGTGCTGAGGTTTCGATCAGTGTTGCTACCAGTGGTGTTGCAGGCCCCGGAGGCGGGAGTGACGAAAAGCCGGTGGGTACAGTGTGGTTTGCATGGGCTGAACAGGGGAAAGATACCAGAACAGAAAAAAAACAATTTTCTGGGGAACGTGAATCCGTTCGAAAACAAGCAGTTAAATATGCACTGGAAGGAATTTTGAAGAACTTGTCTGATTGATACTTGCAATCCAATAAACTTGTGAAATAATACTGTCCATACATACAGTATTTTCAACGCAACGTAATTTGAGAACACAGGGTTGATAATGGACGCGAATCGCAAAAAAGCGCTGGATGCAGCGTTAGGTCAGATTGAAAGACAGTTTGGTAAAGGTGCAGTTATGCGCATGGGGGATCAGCCTCGTGAAGCTATTCCTTCTGTATCAACTGGTTCTCTGGGATTGGATATCGCACTGGGCATAGGTGGTCTGCCATACGGTCGTATCGTTGAAATCTATGGTCCAGAGTCTTCTGGTAAAACAACCCTGACATTGCAAGTGGTTGCTGAAGCTCAGAAACAGGGTAAAACTTGTGCATTCGTCGATGCGGAGCATGCTCTTGATCCTATTTATGCTGAGAAACTGGGTGTAGATGTGGACAACCTGCTGGTATCTCAGCCGGATACAGGGGAGCAGGCGCTTGAAATTACCGACATGCTGGTGCGCTCAAATGCAGTTGACGTCATTATTGTTGACTCGGTAGCCGCTCTGACTCCTAAGGCTGAGATCGAGGGCGACATGGGTGATTCTCACGTAGGCCTTCAGGCTCGCTTGATGTCGCAGGCGCTGCGTAAACTGACAGGTAATGTGAAAAGCTCAAACTGCCTGTTGGTATTCATCAACCAGATTCGTATGAAAATCGGGGTTATGTTTGGTAACCCTGAAACAACTACCGGTGGTAATGCCCTTAAGTTCTACTCATCTGTGCGTTTGGATATTCGTCGTACGGGTGCGATTAAACAGGGCGATGAAGTGGTTGGTAACGAAACCCGCGTTAAGGTTGTTAAGAACAAGGTATCTCCTCCGTTCAGGCAGGCAGAGTTCCAGATCATGTATGGTCAGGGTATCTACCATATGGGTGAAGTCATCGACCTGGGCGTAAAAGAGGGCTTGGTTGATAAATCGGGTGCTTGGTACGCCTATAACGGCGATAAAATTGGCCAGGGTAAAGCTAACGCGGCTAAATTCCTGGAAGAAAACCCTGAAATTGCGAATGCCATCGAAACTGAGATCCGTAATAGGTTGCTGGCTTCAACAGTACCGCAGGAAGCGGAAGAGGATGAAGCCTCTGAAAACCTGGATCTGATTTAGGGTTTTTAAAATAGACTATTCCAAAACCTCTGGCAGTTTGTCGGAGGTTTTTTTTATCTGGTGAAAAGGATGGTTGAACCATTAACTGAAAAAGAACTTTGGAGTAAAGCAATCCAGTATCTCGCGCGTCGAGAGTACACAAGGAAAGAGCTTGTAGATAAGCTGGCTAAGCTATCTCCAGATAATATTGAGGCTGTGCTCGATTCGTTAGAGAGTGAAGGCTATCAATCGGACCGAAGGTTTACTGAAAGTTTTGTTCGCATGCGAGCGGCGCAAGGGCATGGTCTGAATAGAATCCGATTTGATCTACAAAAAAAAGGTGTGAGCTCAAATCTGCTGAATGAAGTTCTGGAAGAGCTTTCTGTTGATTGGTATGCGCAAGCTGCGGAGGTGTATTCAAGAAAGTATGCATTAGTACTGAAGGATTCCGACTATAAAGAAAAGTCTAAAAGAATGAGATTTATGAGCCAGCGTGGTTATTCAATGGATGAAATCATGCATGCAATCTCTGAGCACCACAGTGAAATTGATTAGCCTCTAAGGCTGAATCCCCCCTCCATAAGGTTACTTTATTAACCGTTCAAAAATATTCGAACAATTTTCGAACACGATATATACTATTGCGCCCCTATTTGTGGTGATTATCTGCCGTTAGTGAGCAAGGGTTTTAATAACGGCTTTACCTATGGATGCGTATACGGTTTTCCAAATGAAATACATGACAAGTGCTGAGATTCGCCAGGCGTTTTTAGATTTTTTTAAACAGCAGGGCCATGAGGTTGTAGATAGTAGTTCACTGATTCCAGCGAATGATCCGACTTTGATGTTTACAAATGCTGGTATGGTGCAGTTCAAGGATGTTTTCCTGGGCAGTGACAAGCGTAACTACACCAGAGCAACCAGCTCGCAGCGTTGTGTACGTGCGGGTGGTAAACATAATGACCTGGAAAACGTTGGTTATACCGCGCGTCATCACACATTCTTTGAAATGTTGGGTAACTTCAGTTTCGGTGACTATTTCAAGCAGGATGCAATTAAATTTGCTTGGAACTTCCTGACCGAAGAGTTAGGCCTGCCAAAAGAGAAACTTTGGGTAACAGTTCATCATTCTGATGATGAAGCAGAACGTATCTGGAAAGAAGAAGTTGGTGTTGATCCGGAACGTTTCTCTAAACTTGATGAAGATAATTTCTGGTCAATGGGTGATACAGGTCCCTGTGGACCATGTACTGAGATCTTTTTTGATCATGGTGAAGAAGTCTGGGGTGGCCCTCCAGGCAGCCCGGAAGAAGATGGCGATCGTTACATCGAAATCTGGAATGTTGTATTCATGCAGTACAACCGCAGTGCCGATGGTGAAATGACACCCCTGCCAAAACCTTCTGTTGATACAGGAATGGGACTTGAGCGTATTGCTGCAGTTATGCAAAACGTTCATTCCAACTACGAAATAGATATGTTCCAGAACCTGCTGAAAGCGACAGCCGCTGCAGTGGGTACAACGGATCTGGATAATAAATCCCTGCGTGTCATTGCGGACCACATTCGTTCCTGTTCATTCCTGATTGTTGATGGTGTTTTACCATCGAATGAAGGTGCTGGGTATGTGCTGCGCCGTATTATTCGCCGTGCTGTTCGTCACGGTAATAAACTGGGCGCTAAAGGTGCTTTCTTTAATGAGTTGGTTGCCGCTCTTGTAAAAGAGATGGGTGAAGCATATCCGGAACTGACTGAGAAACAAGCTCAGGTTGAACGTGTCCTTTTGAAAGAGGAAGAGCAATTTGCGAAGACGCTTGATCATGGTATGCGTCTGCTGCAGGAAGCTATTGATAATCTGGACGGCACCGTTATTCCTGGTGAAACAGTATTCAAACTTTACGATACCTACGGTTTCCCGCATGACCTGACAGCAGATGTCGCTCGAGAACACGAGCTGACGATCGACGAAGAAGGATTTGAGCGTGAAATGGAAGCCCAGCGCGAGCGTGCACGTGCAGCGGGTAAATTCTCGATCGACTACAACGATGCAATCAAATTAGATGGTGAAACCAACTTTACGGGTTACGAGCACCTTTCGACTGAATCATCTTCAGTGGTCGCTCTGTTTAAGGATGGCGAGTCGGTTGATGTGCTGCAGGAAGGTGAATCAGGGCTGGTTGTTCTGGACGAAACCCCGTTTTATGCAGAGTCAGGTGGTCAGGTAGGTGATACCGGTGTTCTGACGGCTGGTGCGACAAGCTTTGCAGTAAACAACTGCACCAAAGAAGGCAAAAATAACCTCCATCATGGCACCATAACTTCAGGTGTACTGAAAGTAGGGGATAAAGTTGCGCCGCAAGTGGATGCTGAGCGTCGCCAGGCGATTGCACTGAACCATTCTGCGACTCACTTGTTACATGAAGCACTTCGTGTGGTTCTGGGTGAGCATGTACAGCAGAAAGGTTCTTTGAATGATGAAGAGCGCCTGCGTTTTGACTTCTCTCATTTCGAAGCGATGACCACTGAACAGGTTGCTGAAGTTGAGCAGTTGGTAAACGATCAGATTCGTCTGAATACTGAAGTTGTTACAGAAATTATGGAAATTGAAGCAGCAAAAGCAAAAGGTGCTGCAGCTCTATTTGGTGAAAAGTATGACGACGAAGTACGTGTGCTTTCCATGGGCGGTGATTTCTCTATAGAACTCTGTGGCGGTACTCACGCTAAGCGAACGGGTGATATTGGCTTGCTGAAAATCACCTCCGAAGGTGGTGTGGCAGCAGGTGTACGTCGTGTTGAAGCGGTGACGGGTGCTGGAGCGCTGGATTATTTTGCTGAACAAAAAAGCCAGTTTGAGCAGAAACTGCAAGATCAACAGGCGAAAACGCGTTTGCTTGAAAAAGAACTTGAGCAGATGAAGGCAAAACTTGCCGCTGCGAAAGGTGCTGATCTGGCAAGTAATGCAGTCGAAATCAACGGCGTTAAAGTTTTAGCGGCTCAGCTTGAAGGAGTTGAACCAAAAGCCTTACGCGACACAATCGATCAGCTGAAAAATAAACTTGGCAATGGTGTTGTTGTTCTAGCGACGGTTTCTGATGGCAAGATTGCCTTGGCGGCGGGTGTGACTAAAGACTTAACTGCAAAAGTGCGTGCAGGCGATCTTATTAAAGAATTGACTGCTAAACTGGGTGGTAAAGGTGGCGGTCGTCCTGATTTTGCTCAGGGCGGTGGTTCTGATCTTGCGGCACTTCCTGCTGCGCTGGAATCAGTATCCGCTCTTGTTGAAGCAGAGGTATAAGCGCAAGAGGGAAAGATATGGCGCTTTATGTTCAAAAATATGGTGGCACTTCAGTTGGTAGCGTAGACCGTATTGAAGCCGTTGCGGATAAAGTGCTTGGTTTCAAGCGTCAGGGACATGATGTCGTAGTTGTTGTTTCGGCCATGAGCGGTGAAACCAACAGGTTGATTGGTCTTGCAAAAGAGATTCAGACTAAGCCGAATCCTCGTGAGATGGATGTATTGGTTTCAACCGGTGAACAGGTCACTATTGCCTTGTTGTGTATGGCGCTTGAAGCAAGAGGCGTATCTGCCCGGTCTTATACAGGCGGTCAGGTTAAGATCCTGACCGACAACTCCCACACTAAGGCGCGCATTCAGGATATTGAAGTCTCTTCAATGCAGGGTGAACTGGAAGCCGGCAAAGTTATTGTTGTGGCTGGATTTCAGGGTGTAGATGCCGAGGGAAATATTACTACCCTTGGACGTGGGGGGTCGGATACGACCGGTGTGGCTTTAGCTGCTGCATTGAAAGCCGACGAATGTCAGATCTACACTGATGTTGATGGCGTATACACTACAGACCCTCGTGTTGTAGAGGGTGCTAGAAGGCTTGAGCAAATTACTTTTGAGGAAATGCTGGAAATGGCCAGCCTGGGCTCAAAAGTTCTACAGATTCGTGCTGTTGAGTTTGCCGGGAAGTACAAAGTTCCTTTACGTGTGCTCTCAAGTTTTGAAGAGGGCCCCGGTACTCTGATCACAATTGAGGATGATTCAACCGTGGAAAAACCAGTTATTTCTGGCATTGCGTTTAATCGCGATGAGGCAAAGCTTACTGTAATGGGAGTGCCGGACGTGCCAGGTGTGGCTTCCAAAATTCTGGGCCCTGTTAGTAAGGCAAATATTGAAGTGGATGTTATTGTGCAGAACGTGGCTGCAGATAACACTACGGACTTCACATTCACGGTGCATCGTAATGATTATGATGCGGCTCAAAGTGTTCTGGAAAAAGTTGCCAGTGAGCTGGGAGCACGTGAAGTTGTTGGCGATAATAAAATTGCGAAAGTTTCAATTGTTGGTGTTGGTATGCGTTCCCATGCAGGTGTTGCCAGCAAAATGTTTGATGCTTTGGCAGATGAGAATATAAATATACAGATGATCTCAACTTCAGAGATCAAAGTATCTGTAGTAATAGCTGAAAAGTATTTGGAGCTGGCAGTTCGTGCTTTGCACTCTGCCTTTGAAATGGATGTTGACGGTTCTGTAAGCGAATAATTGCGCAGACAGAAAAAAGCAGTCTATATTAAGATTAGCTTTTGTTTATATAAAGGCAGCGTTCTGGCAGGGAATTGGATTGATGCCAGTCTGTAGTGCTTGTTTTATTTTGCAAGCTTGCCTGGGATGTTTTAGGAGATCTACATCATGTTAATTCTTACTCGCCGTGTCGGTGAAACCTTAATGGTTGGTGACGATGTAACTGTCACTGTTCTGGGTGTTAAAGGAAATCAGGTTCGTATTGGCGTTAACGCACCAAAAGATGTGTCTGTTCATCGTGAAGAGATTTATCAGCGCATTCAGCGTGAAAAGGCAGAAGACGCAAACAACGAGTGATTTTTAAAGCAATTCTCTTTTCTTTTTAAAATCAGTTCTGTATAGTACGCGCTCGTTGTTGGTGAGCTGGCCGAGTGGCTGAAGGCGCGCCCCTGCTAAGGGCGTATAGGTTTACCCCTATCGAGGGTTCGAATCCCTCGCTCACCGCCATTTTGATGTGCGCCCGTAGCTCAGCTGGATAGAGTACCTGGCTACGAACCAGGCGGTCAGAGGTTCGAATCCTCTCGGGCGCGCCAACTTCCCAATTCTATATAAATAGATAACAGCGCTTTATAATTGCGTAACTTTCACTTATTACCTGAGCTTGAAGCTATGAAGTTCTCAATTCGTTTATTCCCAGAAATTACCATTAAAAGTCGTCCGGTCCGTAAGCGTTTGATTCAACGCCTGCAGAGTAACCTGCAAAACATGCTACGTCGTATTGATGAGCAGATTCGCGTGAAAGGACAGTGGGACAAATTGGATGTTGAGTGCGAGCAGGCAGATGCTGAGACAGTTTCTCAGGTTATTGATCTTTTATCGCGCACACCTGGAATTCATAGCTTCATTGAAGTCACTGAATATCCTTTGGGTGATTTTCACGATATCTATGAAAAAGCTTTCAGTATCTATGAGGAAGCTCTTAAAGGTAAAACCTTTAAAGTACGAGTGAAACGCTCTGGTAAACATGAATTCAAATCGGTTGATGTAGAGCGTTATGTGGGTGGTGGTTTAAATCAGCACTCTGAAGCCGCGGGCGTAGATGTTCACAACCCGGATCTGTATGTTGATCTGGAGATTCGTAATGACAAGCTTTATGTGGTCACAAATATCTATAAAGGACTGGGTGGCTTCCCTCTGGGTACACAGGAGGCAACAGTCTCGCTGATCTCTGGTGGTTTTGATTCCATTGTTGCCAGCTATATGTCTATGCGTCGCGGTTGTAAAACTCACTTTCTGTTCTTCAATCTTGGTGGTCAGGCTCATGAAATTGGGGTCAAGCAGGTTGCGCTTTATCTCTGGCAAAAGTTTGGTTCATCAGCACGGGTAAAATTTATCTCAATTCCATTTGATGAAGTGGTAGGCGAGATTCTTCAGTCCGTACATCATTCGCATATGGGTGTGATTTTAAAGCGAATGATGATGCGTGCCGGTGAAAAGGTAGCAGATAGACTGAAGGTGGATGCGTTAGTTACGGGTGAGAGTATCGCGCAGGTTTCCAGTCAGACACTGCCTAACCTTGCTGTAATTGATGCGGCGACAGAAAAACTGGTGGTGCGCCCACTGATCACCATGGATAAGCAGGATATTATCGATATCACTCGTGAAATCGGCGCGTATGATTTCGCAAAAAACATTCCTGAGTATTGTGGCGTAATCTCTGATCGCCCAACCACTTGTGCGAAAAAAGAGCGGGTTCTGGAAGAAGAGTCAGACTTCGATTTTGATGTCCTGGAGCGTGCTTTAGAGCGACGTCAGGTGATCAGTATTGATGAAATCGTTGAAGATGTGAATGTTCATGCGACCGTCGAAGCACTGACAAAAGTTGAAGATAATCAGGTGGTTGTTGATATTCGTGCACCGCATGAGCAGGAAAAGAAACCACTGAATATTCCTGGCTGTGAGATTCTGTTAGTGCCTTTCTTCTCTTTGGCAGGAGCTGTAGAAGGTTTTTCGGAAGAAAAAGAATATCTTCTCTACTGTGAAAAGGGTGTGATGAGCCAGATGCATGCGCACCAGTTAAGGGAAAGGGGTTTTAGTAACGTCAAGGTGTATCGACCAGGAGCTGCTGAAAGCTGATAGCCCCATTAATACGGGGGATAAGGGGTTTTTCAGAGTTTTTGATCTCTGTCTTAAAATCGTCTTATCTTTTCACTATTATCGTCCAGTTTTATTGCCTCATTTAGACTTTTCGGGTTTAATTGTGGTCCACTTGCAACTAGTACATCCGTTAGATGAAGTTCTGCAATCCAGCAGATAGGCCAAAAGCCGTTCATTTGGCGTGTGGGTTCGATAAACAAAGGAGCACCCATAGATGGATAATCTAATATCAGAAGGCATCAATTTGATGGTCTTTGGTATGGGCTTCGTATTTGTCTTTCTGACTTTGTTAGTATTCTCCACAGCGGGAATGTCCAAAGTCGTTGGCAAATATTTTCCAGAAGCACCAGCTCAGCCTAAAGCTGCTAAGCCAGCCCCTGTAGCTGCTGCTGCGAATAATAATGACGAATTAGTCGCTGTAATGACTGCAGCGGTCCACAAATACCGTTCATAAACAAGAACGGACTAATAATTAATAATCTGCATTAATCGACAGAAGGCCATTACCCATGACCGACGCAAAGAAACCACTTGGCATTACCGATGTAGTACTACGTGACGCACATCAGTCGCTGTTCGCTACGCGTATGCGAGTTGAAGACATGCTGCCGATCGCGGAAAAGCTGGATAAAGTAGGCTTTTGGTCCCTAGAAAGCTGGGGCGGCGCAACTTTTGACTCTTGTATCCGTTTTATCGGAGAAGATCCGTGGGAACGCATCCGTTTGCTGAAGCAAGCGATGCCAAACACTAAACATCAAATGCTTCTGCGTGGACAGAACCTGTTAGGTTACCGTCACTACGCGGATGACGTAGTAAACAAATTCTGTGAACGTGCTGCTGTTAACGGCGTTGACGTTTTCCGTATCTTTGATGCGATGAACGATCCCCGTAACCTTGAAACAGCAATTAAAGCTGTTAAAGCTACTGAGAAGCACGCTCAGGGCACCATTTCTTACACTAAGAGCAGTGTTCACACCATTGATATGTGGGTTGAATACGCTAAGACTCTTGAAGATATGGGTGCTGATTCGATCGCGATCAAGGATATGTCCGGTATCCTGACGCCATACGATGCATTTGATCTGGTTTCTCGTCTGAAAGCTCAGACTGATCTGGAAGTTCAGCTGCACGCACATGCGACTTCTGGTCTGTCCGACATGACAATCCTGAAGTCTGTTGAAGCAGGTATCGACCGTGTTGATACAGCGATTTCTTCTATGTCTATGACATACGGTCACACCTCGACTGAGTCTGTTGTGGCTGCACTGGCAGGTACGGATCGTGATACAGGTCTGGATATTAACCTTCTTGAAGAAATTGCAGGCTACTTCCGCGAAGTACGTAAGAAGTACGCTAAGTTTGAAGGTTCTCTGCGTGGTACTGACTCCCGAATTCTGGTTGCTCAGGTTCCAGGTGGTATGTTGACCAACATGGAAAACCAGCTGAAAGAGCAGGGTGCATCTGACAAGTTTGATGAAGTACTGGCTGAGATCCCACGTGTTCGTGAAGATCTGGGTTTGATTCCTCTGGTTACTCCAACATCTCAGATTGTTGGTACTCAGGCTGTAATCAACGTCCTGATGGGCGAACGTTACAAAACTATCTCTAAAGAAGTACAGGGTATCCTGAAAGGTGAGTACGGTGCTGCTCCAGCGCCATACAATGCTGACCTTCAGGCTCGTGTTCTGGATGGTGGTGAAGCAATCACTTGCCGTCCTGCAGACCTGCTTGAGCCAGAAATGGACAAGCTGGTAACCGAGCTGAAAGAGCTTGCTGCTGAGAAAGGTGTTGAGCTGACTGCAGGTGAGAACGAAATTGATGACGTTCTTACTTACGCTCTATTCCCTCAGGTTGGCTTGAAATTCCTGGAAAACCGTAACAACCCTGATGCATTTGAACCGGCACCTACATTAGAGGACGCACTAGCAATGGCTGCACCTAAGAACACAGGCCCACAGACTTACACTATCACTGTTAACGGCCAGAACTACGTTGTACAAGTAACTGAAGGCGGCGATATTTCCGCTGTAGCTCCAGCGGCAGCTCCGGCTGCGGCACCAGCAGCTGCACCAGCGGGTGCTGCTGAAGCGGTTCCAGCACCACTGGCTGGTAACATCTGGAAAGTTCAGGTTGCTGCAGGCCAGGCCGTACAGGAAGGTGATGTACTGGTAATTCTGGAAGCTATGAAGATGGAAACTGAAGTACGTGCTGCACGTGCTGGTACTGTTTCCACAGTTGATGTTAAGGAAGGTGACGCTGTACAGGTTGGCGACACTCTGCTGACTCTGGCGTAAGTAAGGTACTGTTTGATGGAAAAGTTAATCGAACTGTTTCTTGCCTCTGGTGCCTATAACATCACTGGCGGTCAGGTCGTAATGATTTTGGTTGGCCTTTTACTTTTGTATCTGGCGATCAAAAAGAATTTCGAACCTCTGCTGTTGGTTCCGATTGGATTCGGTGGAATTTTGGCAAACATTCCGGAAGCGGGGCTTGCGTATACAGCGGTTGAAAACGCTATACACTTCGCCGTGCCTGAAGTAATGAATGCAATGGCGGCTGCGCTGAATATCACCAGCACAGACCCATATGACCTTCTGCATGCCTATCATGAAGGTGCTGCTGCTGAGATTCAGGCTGCTAAAAATGTTGCCTATGATGGTGGTTATGCGAACGGTATGCTGTATAACTTCTACAGTGTTGCTATTGGCTCTACCGTTGCGCCTCTGCTTATCTTCATGGGTGTTGGTGCGATGACCGACTTCGGTCCGCTTCTGGCTAACCCGCGTACCCTGTTCCTGGGTGCGGCTGCTCAGTTTGGTATCTTTGCTACTGTATTGGGTGCTGTAGGCATGTCTGCTCTGGGTATTATGGATTTCGATATCCAGGAAGCGGCGGCGATCGGTATCATCGGTGGTGCGGATGGCCCTACGGCTATCTACGTAACCAGTCTGCTTGCGCCACACCTGCTGGGTGCGATTGCTGTAGCTGCTTACTCTTACATGGCTCTGGTGCCTCTGATTCAGCCACCAATCATGCGTGCGCTGACTACAGATGCTGAGCGTAAGATTCAGATGAGCCAGCTGCGTCATGTATCGAAACTGGAGAAGATCCTGTTCCCGATCGTACTGTTGATTTTGGTTGCATTGTTGCTTCCGGATGCGGCTCCACTGTTGGGTATGTTTTGTTTCGGTAACCTGATGCGTGAGTGTGGTGTGGTAGATCGTCTGAGCGACACTGCACAGAATGCTCTGATCAACATCGTAACTATCTTCCTGGGTCTGTCTGTTGGTTCTAAGCTTTCTGCTGATAAGTTCCTGGATCTTCAGACTCTGGGTATCATGGCGCTGGGTATCGTTGCATTCTGTATCGGTACTGCTTGTGGTGTGATCATGGCGAAGATTATGAACAAGATGATGGGTGGCAATGCCATTAACCCATTGATCGGTTCAGCAGGTGTATCAGCGGTACCAATGGCGGCTCGTGTATCTAACAAGATTGGTCTGGAGTACAACTCTCAGAACTTCCTGTTGATGCATGCGATGGGTCCAAACGTTGCCGGTGTAATCGGTTCTGCAATTGCTGCAGGTGTAATGATTAAGTTTGTAAGCTAATCATTGCTATCAAATAAAAAGGCTGCCAATGGCAGCCTTTTTTGTTCCTGTAATTCTGGGTTTAATGACCTGCAAGAACTTCAAGGTGTGCCTGGACGCTGAAAGCCAGTGATACAGGGTTATACCCACCTTCCAAAACTGAGACCAGTCGGTTCTGGCTGTAGGTTTTCGCAGAATCCATCAATAGCTGAGTTACCCAGCGGTAATCTTCTTCATCCAGTTTGATATCTGCCATCGGGTCTTCGTGATGAGCATCAAAACCGGCAGAAATAATAATCATATCTGGCTTATGCGCCTGAATTGCAGGTAACCAGCGGGATTCAACCAGCTTTCTGAAAACCATGCCATCGCTATGAGCTTCCATAGGACAGTTCACGATATTGTCACGCAGAATATCGGAATACCGTTCTGGGTAGAACGGATGCTGGAATGTTGAGCAAACCAATACTTCAGGTTTGTCCTTGAAAATATCAACCGTGCCGTTGCCGTGGTGAACATCAAAATCGAAGATGGCAACACGTTCGATGCCTGGCTGTTGTAGTGCATGCATGGCAGCGATAGCAGCATTGTTATAAAAGCAGAAGCCCATAGGGTTGTTATGCTCGGCATGGTGCCCTGGTGGGCGAACCGCACAAAAGGCATTTTGCACTTTTCCGGACATGACACGATTAACTGCCATCACTGCTGAGCCTGCCGCCAGGCTTGCCGCATGCAATGAATCTGGGCACAAGGCAGTATCATCATCGGTGTATACAACGCCACTTTCAGGAAGTTTCATTTCCAGGCGCTTTTGATGCAGGTTGGCGTGTGCCAACTGAATTTGCTCTGGTAAGACATGAACGGACTCAAGCCTCTCGAGTTCGTGCATTAAGCCGGTTTTCTCAAGAACTTTACGAATAGCAATCAGCCTAACAGGGCTTTCTGGGTGCTCTGGGCCCATGTTATGAAGGCCGCAGTCATCATGTGTGATAAAAGCTGTAGTCATAATAATCGCTTTTTAGTTTTTTATTGAGTTTACAGCAAACTACTAATTCAGGATCTCATCATATTGTCTCAAAGCCTACAGACTTCAGTGGAAGAGAAAAGATTTCTTGATCTATGTCATTAGAGTTTCTACGTGTTGAGGATAGGATTATTAGCACAGCATAGAACTGTCTTGGCACCGTGTGTTTCACCCAACATCCGGTGCTTTTTTTTGCCTGAATTTGCTGTTGTCCGCCTTATTCCCCTTTATACTGTTCTACAAATAGATGTATAGCGGATGGCTGTGTGGCTCAAGTAGATTATTCAGATAAACAGGTTCTGTTGATTGAAAGCAGTGGCGTTATGCGTTCCACCATCTTCTATATGCTGCGAAGCTTAGGCGTGGATAATCTCAAGGCAGTCACAATCAATGACCGGGTTCTCTCGGAAATTGAGGAGAACAACTATGATGTGATCATGCTGGGCCATAACGTTAACGACAGTGTTACTGGTATCCAGCTGCTTGAGGAGTGTCGTTACCGCGGTTATATGAAACCATCCGCCTGTTGGATTTTCATGAGCAGTGACTCGTCTCAGGAAGTGGTGCTTCATGCCATTGATAGCCGTCCTGATGACCTTATTATGAAGCCTTTTTCCGTTGATGAATTAAAGCATCGACTGGACCTTATTCTCTCCCGTAAAGAAGCTTTTCGTCCGGTTGATGAAGCCCTGGAAATTGGCGACCTTCCCACAGCAATAAATTATTGCCGCACAACCTTTTCCTCCTATGACCCTGAATATGATGACGCACAAGTTATTTTGGCGCGCACTCTGGTGGATTTTTCGAAGTTTTCCGATGCAGTAAAAATTGCCGAGAAGCATTACTGGAAAACCCATGATAAAGAGGTTGGGTTGATCTGGGCGCGAGCCGTTCTTGGCCTAGGTCGTTTCAAAGAAGCGGCTAAACTTCTGCAGGAGTTAATCGAGGAATTCCCGCTCTTTATTGCGGCGTATGATCTTCTTGCTGATGTAATGGAGCGAGATGGAAATCTCGACCAGGCTCGTGATGTGATTCATGAAGCGACTCAGAAATCCCCAATGGGTATTCCTCGGCAAATGAATCTGGGGCGATTGGCGACCAAAACTGAAAAGCTGGATGTGGCAGGCGGTGCTTATAAAAAATCTATAATTTTGGGCCGTCATAGCTGTTATCGGTCACCTGATCCCTATTTGAAACTCGCTAATGTGAAACGCCTTGAAATGAAAAGCATGGAGGGACCGGGTGCTATTGAGTTGCAGAATGAGTTCGAGAAAATAATCGCTCAGGCTTCACAGGCCTTTCCTGCGGATAAGGAGTTGTCTGTTAGGGCGTCTCTGCTTAAAAGTGAGATGTATAATCAGCTTGGAGATATCGATGAAGCGAATCGTTGTACTCGTTATGCGCAGAGAGCGAACGAAGAGCTAGAGCAACCATTGAATCTTGATACGGAATTGTTGGTGGTTACAGGCGATGCTGTACCGATTCTGAAACCCCAGGGGGGGCGGCCTGAGGCAGAAAAAACCAAAGGTAAAGGTCGTGATCCTGATATGAGCCTCAAGGTTAATAGATTGGGTGTGAAACACTACTTAGCAGGAAAAATGCCCCAGGCCCTTAAGTATTTTGGTTTAGCAACTGAGTATGATTCTGGTAATGCCGGTGCATTACTGAATCTCGCGCAATTGTTTCTGGAGTCCGCAAGAGACAGTGCTGAGCGCAGACAGGAGCGTATGCGAATGGTTGAACGCTACCTTAAACTGGCAGATAAATTAACCCTGGAAGAGGTTGAGAAAGACAAGCTTAGATTGCTAAAGCGTTATATGGATCACGATGTGGCATTTCTGCCAGAAGGGTCGCTTGGTAATCTTCTGCGCTAAGCAAATGGCGTCCCAGAGAGGATTCGAACCTCCGACCTGCCGCTTAGGAGGCGGCTGCTCTATCCAGCTGAGCTACTGGGACTGAATTGAGGCGGAGATTCTAGCTCGATTTTTTGGTCACGTCACTAGAGTGAATCAGGCTTTTCCTAATCTGTTCTGAGCTTTATAAAGTCCAGAACTGCCAGCCTTGTTATAAATTTTGTTTTGATTGGTGTGGCCACGAACAATTGCCAGCAGCTGGTTGACGTTCTGTTGGTTGCGATAGATAGCTTGTTCGTTGCGGGTGTTCTTTTTCTGTAAATCGGTGAGCAGTGATTTAATCGTTGTGTACGAATCAGAAATAAGGGTAGCGATTTCTTCAGGAATCGAGCCTTCAGGGAGTTGGTAGTCCTGAGAGTGTTGGGAGACGCCAAAGCTTTCTAAGAGCTGTACACGATCCTGAGTGAATTTGTGGAATTTATTCAACAGGTCGGTTTTTTCCTGAGTAATGTCGCTCAGTTTGTTCAGGTCTTTGCTGCTAAGTGTCTCAAGCTCTTTGTCGTAAATATCGCTGAGAGATTCTAAAAGAGAAATACCCTGCAATAGCAGGGTATTTAGTTGAGCTGTTTGCTGTTCGTTCATATTTACTCGAACATGCTATCAATTGAGAGGAATCTTTCAGCAATGCGGTCTGCATTAATCTGATAATTACCGCTTTCAATGTCCTGTTTAAGTTTTTCGACGCGGGCTGAGTCCACTTCTGGTGTGTCGGCCAGTTTTTTCTCAACATTCTGAAGCGCTTTAGCTGCTTCGCTGAGTTGTACTGTATCACCTTTGTTGGACGGTGCCGCAGCCGAAGCAGAACCGCCACTGCTTTTAGCAGTGGAGCTTTGTGGCTCGCTTGTCTTTGTCCGGGTTGTTGTCGATTGCGACAATTGTCCCAGCTGGTCTATAACCATTAGTCCGTCCTCAAAAAAATCTCTGATTTGGATTATCGGCTGCTTAAACAGGAACTTTAGAGAAAAATAGAATTTTTTCTCACCAATTTATCTTGAGATGAAGTATAGCAGTAAACGGTAAGCGATTCATTAGCAATGAGCTTCAGGGCGCGCGTACCAGACCTGCTCTAATTACTTGAGCTTTAATGACTTTTCCGGAACGATCATTTTTAATCTGAATCTGCTCGCCAATTTCGCCATCTTCTAATGCGGTGCCGGTAGCTTTGATGCTGACGCCATTGCGGATTGCTTCTATGACCACAGAGTAGCCTTTTTTGATCGCAATGGGTGGTTTAAGCATATTGGCTGTAATTACTGCGCCTTTTGGAATGTTCCGTTTAGTACTCCAACTGATAATGTCGGCTGTGCTGGTGTAATACGCTGATCTCAGGTTGGTAATGTCGATCTCGGCTACGGCCAAGTCATTATTAGATAAGGTAGCCTTTTTCGGTAGGCTGTTTTTGCTGATAACAACCTCGGCATAGCGTTTGATTTGAGCGGTAATGAATATTTGCCATAGAGGATTGGGGCATTTTGCTCTTAGGGTGATGCGACTGCTATTGCCTCTAGGTGCCTGAAACTCGATCTGTTCCTGACAGGTTTTGAGATTAATTCCACGACTGATGGGATTGATTTTGATCTCAGTCCGAGCATCTTCTTGTACTTTGTTATAATGTATATTCAGGTATTCGAAGGCTTGTTGTTCCAATAATTCGGCATTGCTAGATGCTGAAGTGGCAATTGGGGCAAAAAGAACAGTGGTCAGCAGAAAAAGTCGTGTTAAATTAAGCATATTGACGAGTGTTGGCTAACCTTTGGTTTGATAACAACGAATATCGATAAATAATATAGATAAAACTTATCTCTACGGGATTGTGAAATCATGTCAGGTATCCTTGATAGTGTAAACCTGCGAACCCAGATGGTGGGGCAGAACCGACTGGAGCTTTTGCTTTTTGGACTGGAGACAGACCAGCAGTATGGCATCAACGTATTTAAAGTCCGCGAAGTGCTTCAGTGCCCTGATTTGACTGAAGTGCCGCGCCAAACATCTGCCATTAAAGGTATGGCCCACATTCGTGGTGAAACAATCCCCGTTCTCGATCTTTCTGAAGCCATTGGGCGTTCTGCAGTCCCTAAGGAGCAGCGTACAGATTGCTTCTTAATTGTTGCTGAATATAACCGCCGAACTCTGGCGTTCCTGGTCAGGAAGGTTGATCGCATTCTGAATACTCAGTGGGATCAGATCATGGCGCCGCCTACAGAAATAGGCGTAGAAAATTATCTAACTGCGATTTTTGAGTATGAAGGTCGCCTCATCGAAATCCTCGATGTGGAGCAGATTCTTGCAGATCTTTACCCTATGCCTACCGAGGTGAGTAAAGATGTTGCTGATGATGAGGTGCGCGAGAAGGCCAAAGAGTACCAGATACTTATTGTGGACGACTCTTCTGTTGCCCGTAATCAGATGCAGCGCAGCCTTGAAGGTCTGGGCATTAAGGTAACGTCATGTAATAACGGTCGCATGGCATGGGATCTGCTCCGTGATATGGCGGGTCGTGGTGTTGATGTTACAGAAAACTTCCTGATGATCATCTCAGATATTGAAATGCCAGAGATGGACGGTTACACACTGACTTCTATGATTCGTGAAGATGAGCGCATGTCTAATATGCATGTTGTCTTGCACACTTCTTTGTCAGGTGGTTTTAACGTTTCTATGGTGAAAAAAGTAGGAGCGGATGGCTTTCTTGCAAAATTTAACCCTGATGATCTGGCTACTGCTGTTGTTCAGCGTATTCAGAAAGTTGAAGGGAATTGATCGGAGTTACTGACTCTTTATGAGTATTGCTTCCCGCACTAATTTTGTTATCACGGATGATGACTTTCAGTTGTTCAGTCGTTTTCTGGAAGACAATAGTGGTATTTTGCTGGCAAAGCACAAGCAATATCTGGTGCAAAGTCGTCTGGGTAAAATTGCCCAGGAACAGAACTGCCCTGGGTTGAAAGATCTTATTCAGAAATTGAAAAGTCCTGCATCCAAGCGCTTGAGGGAGCAGGTTATTGATGCGATGACCACCAATGAAACCTTATGGTTCAGGGATGTTCATCCATTCGATATTCTTCGGGATCGGATCTTGCCTGAGTTGACTTCACAGCGATCAGGGTCACGTTTGCGTGTCTGGTCTGCTGCGTGTTCAACGGGTCAGGAGCCTTATTCCATCAGCATGACCATGGATGAGTTCACCAAGAAGAGTCCAGGTAAATTGTCATCGCCTGAAATTGTCGCTACTGATATATCTACTCAGGTGTTAGAGCAGGCCAGGAAAGGTGAGTATGAAATGCTTGCTATTGGTCGTGGACTCTCACAGGAAAGATTAACTAAGCATTTTAGTGAGACTCCAAATGGAAGTTGGGTCGTAAACAGAGATATTAAGTCGAGAGTGCGATTCCAGAGTATTAACCTGCTGGGTCAGTACAATGCACTGGGTCGATTTGATGTGATCTTCTGTCGTAACGTGCTGATCTATTTTTCCAGCGAGAAGAAGCTGGAAATTCTCTCCAAGATGCATTCGATTTTGCAGCCAGGTGGGTATTTGGTCCTTGGTGCTTCAGAATTCATGTCCGGGCTTTCGGATAAATACAAGATGATTCACTGTCGTCCAGGCATTATTTATCAAGCTATCTGACCTTACTTTAGTGATATAAAAAAACGCCCAATGCATCATGCATTAGGGCGTTTTTTTGTTTTTGCCATTTGCCGTTTGCTGTTTGCCGTTTTAAGCAGAAAGCGGCAAAGAGGCGGTTTTTGGTTGCCGCTTTGCTTCTGATAATAAACGATAAAAATCATAACTTGTTGAAATTTAATGATTCTTTGTTTCTGGTATATGTTGTGCATTAATAGCTGTATCTGTATTTAAGAGGCAAAGAAATGGCTATTAGTTTTGAATCTGCACTGGGTATACATGATGAGGCTCTGTTGTTCAGAGCGCGTCGCGCCGAAGTGCTGTCTAACAATATTGCTAATGCCGATACGCCAAATTATAAGGCTCGTGACATCGAGTTTGGTGCCGCATTGGAAAATGCTATGCAACCTCAAATGAAGCCTGTGGCGACTTCTGCCTCTCATCAAACAGAACTGCTTGAGCCGGATCTGGCTGCAGACATGATGTTTCGGATTCCGAATCAGGCATCTGTGGATGGTAATACGGTTGAACTGCAGCAGGAAATGGCGCGCTACACTGAAAATGCTATGGATTATCAGGCGTCGTTTCAGTTTCTAAATAAGAAAATCTCAGGTCTGAAAGCAGCGATTAAGGGTGAATAACAATGTCATTAAGTAATGTTTTCAATATCGCTGGATCAGCAATGAATGCTCAGACCATTCGTCTGAATACTACAGCAAGTAACCTGGCAAACGCGGAGAGTGTTAGTTCCAGCGTGGACGAAACTTACCGTTCACGTAAACCAGTATTTGCTGTACAGCCGGTTGATCCATTGGCTGAACCCAATAATGAGTTTGGTCAGGCGGCCGGTCAGGGTGTTCAGGTGTTGGGTATCGTTGAGAGCGATGCGGAACTGAGACAAGAATACAATCCTGCGCATCCTATGGCGGATGAGCAGGGGTATATCTATTACCCAAATGTAAATGTTGTGGAAGAGATGGCAGACATGATTTCTGCTTCACGCTCTTTCCAGATTAACACTGAAATTATGAATACTGCTAAACAGATGCTGCAACAAACGCTGCGTCTGGGTCAGCAGTAATTTTTACGAGTGAGGTTATAGGCCATGAGTGATGTAAATGGCGTAAACCAAAACGTTTTTGACAAGATTAATACTCAGAATCAGAGTAGCAGTACTGTCTCGTCTTCCTCGCAAACGGAGGAAGATAATGACATGTTCATGCGCCTGATGATTGCTCAGCTGCAGAATCAGGACCCTACCAGTCCTGCTGATACGTCTGATTTTATGCAGCAGATTGCAACCATGTCTCAGGTAGAGAGTATCAATAATCTTGCGCAAACGGTGGACGCTACTTCGCAATCAATGCTGGCGAGTCAGGCGGCATTGCAGGCATCGGCAATGGTGGGGCAATCGGTTTATATACCAGGCGATACCGTTGAGGTTGGCACAGTCATGAGCCCGTATGCGCACGGGTCATTTAATCTGAGTACAAGTGCGTCCGATGTGCGAATTAAAGTGTATGACTCCAGTGGTTCCCTAGTGGATACCATGCAGCTTGGCACCGTTACCGCGGGTGAGCATGAATTTGCTTGGCAGATGGAAATTGATGAAGAGGGTAACCCTTCAATGCCAGCGGGTGATTACACATTTGTTGTTGAGCGTATCGATGATGGTGAATACAACGCAGTGGATACCAACATGGCGTACACGGTAAACAGCGTGACGCTGGGTGAGAACGGTATCGGTATGACAGTGAATACTAATGCTGGCAGCTTTGATGTCAGTGAAGTGAAACAGATCGGCGTGTGAGGAAAATAAAATGGCAGGTTTCAATACAGCAGTAACCGGTCTAAAAGCAGCCAGTACAGATCTGGATGTGATCGGTAACAACATTGCTAACTCCAGTACAGTAGGTTTTAAAACTTCTCGTACAGAGTTTGGTGATATCTATGCAACTGCGGTAGTGGGTGCTGGTTCCTCCAATGTGGCAGGGTCTGGTGTAACCGTTACGGATATCGCGCAGGACTTCCAGGCGGGAACCATTGAATTCACAAACAATAACCTGGACCTTGCAATCAATGGTTCTGGTTTCTTCCAGCTGGATGATGGTCAGGGCGGGGTTTCCTATACTCGTGCCGGTTCTTTCCAGTTGGATAAAGATGGTTTTATTGTCTCTAAATCCGGCAAATTCCTGCAGGGTTATGGTCTGGATGCGGAAGGTAACCGTCTGCCGATCGATAATTTGCAGGTTTCTCAGAAAGAAAGTCCGCCGAAAGCAACAGAAGATATTGATCTGTCTTTTAATATCGACTCGCGAGAAGATGCGACAACACTGCTTGCTGATTACGATAAAGATGAGCCAGGTTCCTTCACCTACAGTACCACTGTAAGAACCTTTGATAGTCTGGGTAATGAGCACACCATCAAGTTCAACTTTGCTGAAGCTCGCCCTTTCCAGGCTAGGCAGCAGGTGACAGGTGTAACAGCAGGTGAATCGGTTTCTGCTACGACGATTACAGCAGCGCATATCGCGGAATTAACAGGTTATGCTGTTGGTGATGTGATTGATTCAACCTCGGGGTCATCGTTCTTTGCTGAGCTGACTGATGCGGTCAATGGTGATCCAAGGATTGAAAGTATCACCATGGACGATGTAACCGATCCTGTTGGTTTCACTATTAGATTTTATTCTGAATACCCAGAACCAGATCTCGCAGCGGTTTCTTCAGGTGTGACTGTGTCTGAAGTGGCTGAAATCGCGGCAAATGAGACGCATACCTTTGCCTTGGATGCGGCAACAGCATTTGGTGGTACAGACTCTCTGGTTGATAACACCTTAATTGATATTGGTGGTGTGAATATTTCCCTAACAGCTGGTCTGACTCAGGACCAGGTGGGTGAGGCGATCTCTGCAGTTGAAGCCAGTATTCTGGATGCCAATCCAGATGTTGAGTCGGTTATTTATGATAGTGCAACCAATGAATTCACTGTTACTTACAAGGCGGAAGCGGGAGATGTAAATCCAGGTATTTCATTTGATGCTAACGTAGGTAGTGGTGCGACCGATCCTTTATGGTTGGGCACTCAGCCGACGATCAAACAAGGTGATAATACATTCCAGGGTGTATACCGTATGTATGCTTACCTGAACGGCACAGAATTGCTGGATATTGGTAAGGATCTGGACCCAGGTGAAGTAGGTACAGGTACAGAGCCGGGCCCAATCTTAATTGGCTTTAACTCAACCAATGGTTTGTTGAGCTCGATTAATGGTTCGACCTTCTCTGCAAGCGCTGTAGTGCCATCGATTTCGATTACCGGTGCGGACCCTGCGGACCCTACAACCACTATTACATTAGATATCACTAATACCACTCAGTTTGCTTCTGAATCGATTGTGAAAGCATCTGCGCAGGATGGTTACACAAAAGGTGATTTGATTGGCGTAAGCTTCAGTGAAACAGGTGAAATGGTTGCAAGCTTCTCGAATGGCCAAAACCAGGATCTGGGTGTGGTTGCTATAGCGACATTCGAGAACCAGGCGGGTCTTCAGCCAGCGGGTGATACGGAGTGGATTTCGACACTGACGTCGGGCGATGCGATTGTGAACCCGCCAGGCACAGGTTTGAACGGTACCTTGCGTTCGGCTGCGCTTGAACAATCGAACGTGGATTTGTCTGCTGAGCTGGTAGCGTTGATCGAGGCGCAGCGTAACTTCCAGGCAAACTCTAAAACGATTGAAACTCAGAATACTGTTACTCAGGCTATTCTGCAGATTTAAAGAAACACATTCTCACTTTTTAGGCCGCATTTATGCGGCCTTTTTTTTTGGCATGCTCGTTGCTATTACCTATATAAGGCGGAATCGCCTAAATAATAATTTGAGCTATCAAGCTGATAATACTGGAAGTGAGAAATGGATAAGGTTTTATATTTAGCAATGAGCGGCGCTCGCGAGAATATGCTCGCACAGCAGGCTCATGCCAATAACCTTGCAAATGCTAATACCACAGGCTTTAAGGCAGATTTGGCGCAAGCCCGCGCCATGCAGGTGTTTGGGGAGGGTCATGCCTCCAGAGTTTATGCTCAAACCGAACGCCCTGCTACAGATCTGACTCACGGAACCTTAATTGAAACGGGTCGTACGCTGGATGTTGCGTTGACGGGTGATGGCTGGATGACAGTCATCAAACCGGATGGAACTGAAGGTTATACCCGAGGCGGCAAACTGCAGATCAATGCCGCAAACCAGTTGGTGACTGGCAGTGGTTTGCCGGTTATGGGCAATGGCGGCATTCCTATCGTTCTCCCTCCTTTTGACAGCTTAGAGATAGCAACTGACGGAACCATCACGGTTCGGCCTCTGGGTGAAAATGCTACTGAGCTCCTGGTCGCGGATCAATTGAAGTTAGTTAATCCAGATCCTGCAACTCTGTTTAAGGGTAAGGATGGATTGATGACGACGGGTTCAGAAGTACCCGAACTGCCTGACCCAAATGTACGTGTGCGTTCAGGCTATGTTGAAGCAAGTAACGTAAATGCTGTAACTGAACTGACTGGAATTATCTCTACATCCCGACAGTTTGAGATGCAGATAAAAATGATGAAAACCGCTGAAGAAAACTCAGAAGCCGCAGCTGCGATTCTGAGAATGAGCTAATAATCACTTGAGGACAGAGTAATGCATGGTGCTTTGAACGTCGCTAAAACGGGTATGACAGCCCAGGATACGAACCTTAAGGTGATTTCTAACAACCTGGCTAACGTATCAACGGTCGGTTTTAAGAAAGATAACGTGGTTTTTGAAGACCTGATGTATCAGGTTCGCCGTCAGCCTGGTGCTCAATCTGGAGAAGATTCACAGCTTCCTTCCGGTCTTCAAGTTGGACTGGGTGTGAGGACTGTTGGTACTCAAAAACTGTTTGGTACGGGGGCCATTGAAATAACTGATGAGGCTTTTGATGTTGCTATTAATGGCCGAGGGTTCTTGCAAGTCACTCTTCCAAATGGAGATGCTGCGTACACTAGAAATGGGCAACTTCATCTAGATGCAGATAATCAGTTAGTCACTGCTGAGGGGTATCTGATAGATCCGGCAATCACGCTCCCGGGTGAGGTGGTTTCTTTCAGTATTAGTACAGACGGTTTAGTACAGGTAACGACAGCAGGAAATTCAGCACCACAAGATATTGGTCAAATCCAGCTGGCTGATTTTGTTAACCCTCAAGGCTTGCAGTCTCTGGGGCAGAACTTATATCAGGAAACCGGCTCAAGTGGCGCTCCATTAGTAAGTAACCCTGGTGAAAATGGTACCGGTATTTTGGTTCAGGGCGCTCTGGAAGGTTCTAATGTCAACGCTGTTGAAGAGCTTGTGGAGATGATTACCACACAACGTGCCTACGAGATGAATTCTAAAGTTATTTCGACGGCAGATGAGATGTTGTCCTTCGTTAGCCAGCAACTTTAATGTGAGAGGGTGATTTAAATGAATAAAGCAATTTTATCCCTGTTAGCAGTAAGTTTTCTGGTAACTGGCTGTGTTCAGAAACAGGTCAAGCCAGACAATCCTGATTATGCACCGATTACGCCGCCGAAGATGGTTCAGGTAAAACCCGTTGATGGTTCCATCTATAACTCTGCGACCAGCATGAATTTATATGGTGATGGACGCGCGCATCGAATTGGCGACATTCTTACTGTGAGTCTGCAAGAGAGCACCAGCTCACAGAAAAGCGCAACCACAGAACTGGATAAAAGCAGCAGTGTAACCCTGACGCAACCAACCGTACTGGGCGATAACGTCAGTGTTCTTGGCAAGCCTCTCAGTTTATCGGCTTCAGGTCCAACTACAGCATTTGACGGTGAGGGAACCTCAGATATGAGTAATAACCTCACGGGTAACATCACTGTGACCGTACATGATGTTTATCCAAACGGTGTGCTGCTGGTTAAAGGTGAAAAGTGGCTGACCCTGAATCAGGGGGATGAATATATCCGTATCAGCGGTTTGATCCGCCCTCAGGATATTAGTTCTGACAACACGGTTCCATCTACCAAGATTGCTGATGCGCGAATTGCTTATAGCGGTACCGGTGTAGTTCATGACACCAACGTAATGGGCTGGATGTCGAAATTCTTTGTTAGTGCGTTAATGCCATTCTAAGGAGGTCTGAGATGAAAAAGCTTTTAATCTCCATTACATGTCTTCTGCTCAGTGTTAGCGTCGAAGCTAGCCGCCTGAAAGATATGGTCAGCATCTCTGGCGTGCGTTCTAACCAGCTGGTGGGTTATGGCCTGGTTGTGGGTCTGGATGGTACAGGTGATAAAACGTCTTTCACCTCGCAAACCTTCCGAAACATGCTGAACAACTTCGGTGTTGCTATTCCACCAACGACCAATCCTCAGTCCAAGAACATTGCAGCGGTTGCTATTCATGCTGAGTTGCCGGCGTTTGCAAAACCAGGTCAGGCAATTGATATCACTGTATCGGCCATAGGTGATGCAAAAAGCCTGCGGGGTGGCAGCTTGCTGATGTCTCCACTCAAAGGTGCTGACGGTCAGGTTTACGCAATTGCTCAGGGTAACCTGGTTGTATCAGGGTTTGGTGTGCAGGGTGCGGACGGTTCCCGTTTGTCTCTGAATGTGCCAAGTGTTGGCCGTATTCCTAACGGTGCGACTGTAGAGCGAGCAGTACCGAGTGGTTTCACTCAAGGGGATAGCCTGGTTCTGAATCTGCATCGCCCTGATTTCACCACTTCTCGTCGTGTTGCTGAGCAGATTAATACGTTGCTGGGATCGCAGATGGCAGCATCAATGGACGCGGCTTCAATTCGTGTGCTGGCACCTCGTGATCCATCTCAGCGGGTTACATTCCTTTCCGTGCTTGAGAACCTTAATGTCGAGCCTGCGCGTGACGCAGCAAAGGTTGTGATCAACTCCCGCACAGGCACCATCATTATCGGTCAGGATGTACAGGTGTCTCCGGTCGCAATCACTCATGGTGGTTTGACTGTAGCCATTACCGAAGAAATTAACGTGGATCAGCCTAACCCTCTGGGTGAAGGCCGCACAGTGATATCGCCAAGAACCGGTATTGAGATCGATGAGGGTTCTGGGCGTATGTTCGAGTTCTCTCCAGGCGCTAACCTTCAGGACATCGTTGAAGCGGTCAATCAGGTGGGTGCAGCACCGGGCGATCTGATGGCCATTCTTGAAGCGCTGAAGCAAGCAGGCGCTCTGAAAGCTGAATTGGTGGTGATCTAAATGATTAAAACGGGCGCAGGCAGCAATGCTCAGCTGTATACCGATCTGGCTGAGCTACAGAAACTAAAGTCCAAGGCCAAAACGAATAGTGATGAAGGCCTGAAACTGGCGGCTCAGCAATTTGAGCAGCTGTTTCTGAATATGCTGTTGCGTTCTATGCGAGAAGCTAACGCTGCATTTGGTGAAGATAACTTCATGAACAGCAGTCAGACCAAATTTTACCAGAGCATGTATGACAACCAGATCTCTATGGAGATGGCGAATGCAAAAGGTATTGGTTTGACCGATGTGTTGGTTCGACAGCTGGGTGGCCAGGCAGATGCAAAAACGCCGAATCCTGAGTTACAAAACCTGGAAAGTCGTCGTCTTAATCAGGCTATGGATCAGGCTGCAGCCATTGCTGCATCTGCATTGCTGGCTAAAGCTGAAGGTGAAGAAAATCCGCCGGGTGTGACGTTGACAGATGAGCAAAAAACCACAGTTAAAGAAGTCTTTGAACAACAGCTTAAAGCCGCTGTAAATGCTCAGGAAAGCGACCTTCCGGAGCGTTTTGAAACTCCGGAAGAGTTTGTGGAAAAACTGATGCCGTTAGCTGAAAAGGTAGCGAGCGAACTGGGTGTTGACCCAAGAGTTTTACTTGCACAATCAGCTCTGGAAACAGGCTGGGGCAAGTTCATGGTCCGGGACGCAGACGGTAGTAACAGTAATAACCTGTTCAATATAAAAGCAGATTCGCGCTGGGGTGGAAACAGTGCACGTGTATTCACACTTGAATACCGAAATGGAGTGGCTCAAAGGGAGCAGGCTCAATTCCGCAGTTACGAAAGCTATGAAGACAGTTTCAGGGATTATGTTGATTTTCTTAAGAACAGTCCCCGATATACCTTGGCATTGGAAAATGCCAATGACCCATATGCTTATGTTCAGCAACTTCAGGAAGCGGGTTATGCCACCGATCCAGAATATGCTGAGAAGATTAAGAGAATATTTGAGGGTGATCTGCTAGCCAGCAAAGGCACTGACTCAACTGATGGTTGAGCTTTGACCTGCTTTGCATAACAGCGCCAAATCCTCAAAGGAGTAGATTATGTCCAGTTTTGGTTTACTTACACTTGGTACTCAAAGCCTGCAGGCTAACCAGACTGCACTGGCGGTTACTGGTCAGAATATCAGTAACGTAAATACTGAGGGCTACACACGTCAACGGCCGGTCTTTGAATCCAGAGAAGGTCAAGGCGGTGTATTGATTGATGATATCGATCGTGTTGCAGATGCCTTTCTCAACCGCCAAATCTGGGCCGATAGTTCTACCTACAGTAGCTACGATATCTTCGAAGATTTTGCCAATGAGCTGGATAACCTGATGGCATCTGATGTCACCAGTATATCCACGGCAATGGATGACTATTTCGGGGCGTTACAGACGGCAGTAGATGACCCGGTTAGTTTGCCTAACCGAGAGCTTTTTATTGCGCAATCAGAGTCGCTGGTTCAACGATTTAATGACCTGGACGCAAATATCCGACGCCAAAATGACTCGATTAATGGTCGTTTGGAAAGCAGTGTGGCTGCAATCAACAGTATTGCAGGTCATATTGCGCAATTGAATGAAGATATTGCGATTCAAAAAGCATCCGGTGAGGTCAGCAGTGAATTGCTTGATCAGCGTGATGCTAAGTTAGAAGAGTTATCAACTTACATCGGCTTTACAACACTGGACCAGCCCTCTGGAGAGGTCAGTGTATTTATTGGTAACGGTGAACCACTGGTCGTTGGGCTTTCAACCAGTACCTTAACCACAATTCTGGGTCCAGCGGACAGTAGCCAGTTGAACATCGGCATCCAGACCGGTAACAGTATTGGCGATATCACTAACCAGCTTTCCGGTGGCAAGGTGGGTGGTCTATTGGACTACCGAGAAGATATTCTTGGCTCATCTCTGGATGAATTGGGACGTATTGCTCTGGTTTTTGCAGACAGCATGAACGAACAGCATCAGAAAGGTATGGACCTGAACGGTGATGCTGGTGGGCTGATGTTTACTGACATCAACGCATCACAGGCTGTTGCTGACCGAGTTCTGGCTGAAAGAGATAATGTTTCTCAGGTAACAGGAGGCGTCATTATCAATGATGTCGCCAGTTTGTATGCCTCTGAATACTCTCTCGATTTTAATAATAATGGTGGCTTCACCCTTACGCGTGAATCGGATGGCCAGCGCTGGACAGAAGCAACTCTGACTGCAGAGGCTGTTTCTACTGATGTTGATCAGGATGGAGAGTACTTTCTGGATATGTTATCCGGCGAGATGACCCTCAGGATTGATGGCTTCACCATGACTTTGGATGCTACCGGCACTTTTGGTACTTCAGATTCATTTATTTTGCGACCTGCCCGTAATGCGGCTTCTGAGATTGACTCCGTATTGAACCAGGCGGGTTTATTAGCTTTGGCTTCACCCCTGGCGACCTCTGAGGACAGTGGTAACACCGGCACCGGTATTGCCAGTGTTTCAATCACTGATCAAAACTACGCGGATATGTCGGTTGTGGCGGGAGAAATGACTCCGCCATTTGATGTGTCGTTTTTGTCGCCGCTGGAGTTGGATGCAAACGTAGGTAATACAGGTACCGCCAGCAACCTTTCGGTGTCGGATTACGATGTGTTTTCAACCATTACCGCGCCGATCACCATTACGGTGAATGGCGCGAATGATTACGATGTAACCGATTCCGCAACGCCGCCAACCTCGTTAAGCAATATCACATTGACGGATATCCAGAACAACTTTGGGGTAACTCTGGATTTGGCGAGTGCCGCGGCGGGTGATGTTTATACACTTCAACATGACAGTTCTACAGATGTGGGTTTTTATGAGTTTGTAGATGGTGATGGAGATCGTCTGGTTGGACAATTTGTATCCGGTCAGAGTATTGCTCTTCAAGGTTTTGAAGTAACGATCGATAACCTACCTAATCTTAACGATACTTTTACGGTGAACCTGAATACGGATGGTGTATCAGATAACCGAAATGCTTTGTTGATGTCTGACCTTCAGTTCGCCAAAACAGTTGAAGGAGCATCGTTCCAGGATAAATACGGCCAGAATGTTGAGAGGGTGGGTACCCAGGCCGCAGTTGCCCAGGTAAATGCCCAGGCAGGCAAATCTGTACTGGATTCAAACAAAGAGCTTAGATCAAGTATTGCTGGGGTGAACCTGGATGAAGAAGCGGCGAAACTTGTGCAGTTTCAGCAGGCGTATCAGGCATCCGCACAGATAATCAGAGCAGCTCAGACTATTTTTGATACGCTGCTGCAGAGTGTATAGGAGATAAATTATGCGAATCTCTACACAACAAGTCTTTATTTCTAATGTAGACAATATCAGTAAAACCAATTCTGATCTGTTTAGAACACAACAGCAGCTGTCTACAGGTAAGAACGTACTGCAACCTTCCGATGATCCGCTGGCATCTGCGCAGATTCAGAAGTTTAAAAAGGAAGTTGCTCGAACTGAACAGTTTGCGGGCAATATTGATGTTGCACAGCGCCGTTTAAGCCTTGAGGAAGAAACTATTGAGCAGGTAAATAACCTCTCAATACGTCTGCGAGAGCTGGCGATCCAGGGTAAAAATGGCACACTGACTTCCACTGACCGTGGTGCAATCGCTTCGGAAGTGGATGAAATCGTTAAGTCTCTGGACAGCCTTATGAATACCAAGGATGTTCAAGGTGAATTTTTATTCTCAGGAAACAAAGGTTTTACCAAGCCTTATACCGTTGATGGTGCTACGGGGCGTTACACGTTCAATGGTGATGATGGTCAGCGCTTTTTGCAGGTTGGGCCTGAGAATAAAGTGGCTTCCACAGATTCCGGCTTTGATATTTTTGAGAAAATTCCTCTTGTCACAGGTTACATAACCGAAAATGTCACCCAAACCGTACCGATTGTTGGTGAGGTTGATTTTTTAGGTGGTGATGCTGAGGGTTTTGCAACGTTTATGGAGGCCAGCGGGCCACTATCATTTGATATCACCGGTGGTCTTTTGACTGTCACAGACAAAGATGGAAATTTTGTTACTGCAGATAGCCCCGCCGTAGCGTTAAATGCTTATGATCTCAGCACAAACCCTGATGCACCTATCATCACCATTGCTGGTGTGGAAATTGAGGTGAGTGGCACTGCTGATGGAACTTCCACCTTTGATATCTTTGATCAGCACAACATTCTCAATACTGCTGTGGATCTAAGAGATGCTCTTAGAGATTACAATGGGGAGCCAGGTGAGGAACGAGACCAGTTCAACCTGCAAATGGACTACATTCTGGAAAACCTGCAGGGCATTGAGGAAAAGAACGTAGCAGCGCGTGCCAGCATCGGTGGCCGTCAGAATGCCCTGGAACAGCAGGACCTGGTGAACGAAGACTATAAGCTGTTTACTCAAGAAGCTTTATCCTCTTTTGAAGATCTTGATTACAATGAAGCGATCAGTCGCTTTCAGTTGCAGCAGACAGCGCTTCAGGCAGCGTATTCAAGTTTTGCTTCGGTTCAGGAATTAAGCCTGTTTAATTACATTAACTAGGGCCTGCTCACACTAATTTCTTCGCCCCTGCCGGAGGCCATTTTTGTTCTCAGTAAGGCAGCATGAGCGTAATTTAGTTATTCTAAATAAGCGGCTCTTAGCAAACTAATCCCCTAGTTTAGATATAAGCACTCTAATAACAGAAGTTGTTAGAGTGTTTTTTTATATTTATATATTAGTAATATCTAATTTAAAGGGATATAATCCCCACATTCTTATTGGGCTGTACAAAATTAGTGGGTATCTGTGATGAAAAAATTGGGCTTATTGAGTGTTTTGCTGGTGGCTACTTCAGTGAATGCGGAAACATTTGAGGTCAATATTCCTGAACTGCAAAACGAAGCCAAAGGCGTTATCAAGGAACTGGCGACAACGCTGGGTGGTGAGCTTAAAAAGGCTAAAAAGAGTGGTGGGGCACCTGCTGCAATTACGGTTTGTAACACAAAAGCCGGGCCACTGACGGCCTTGGTAAACAGTAAAAGTGACTGGGAAATCAGCAGAACCAGTTTAAAACTGCGTAACCCTGAAAATGCACCGGATCAGTGGGAAAAAACTGCTTTAGAGGAATTCGATAAAAAGGCGAATATTGGCGCTAACCTCCAGAAATTAGTTTTTTCTCAGGTTGTAGTGGAAGAAGATGGACGCAAAGTATTCCGGATGATGAAAGCCATTCCCGTAGCTGAACAGTGCTTGGCTTGCCATGGTAGTAAGATTAAACCTGAAATAGCCGATCATCTGCAGAAACTGTATCCAGAAGATAAAGCGACAGGCTTTTCACAGGGTGATTTACGTGGAGCCTTTAGCCTGAAAAAATATTTATAAAACAAATGAATTAAGGGAGCTATTAAGCTCCCTTAAAAGTTACCTATTCGTCATCGTCAAGGAATTGCATTCCGGCAAGTGGATTATCATCCATGCTTTGCTTGGTCTCATTTGGTTTTGTTTCTACAGATTCGTTATTAGAAGTATTCAGATCCATTTTCAGACGCATATCGTTTGTGGAGTCGGCGTTTGACAAAGCCTCTTCAGCATCTATTTTCCCTTCCCTGAAAAGTTTAAAAAGGGAATCGTCAAATGTTTGCATGCCACTGGATTCTGAAGAGGACTTCATTACCTCTTTAATTTCTTTGATCTCGCCTTTCATTATTTTTTCTTGGATTGTTGATGAGCCAAGCATGATTTCAATTGCAGCACATCGTTTGCCATCAACAGTTGGAACAAGTCGTTGCGATACAATTGCTCGAATGTTTAAGGCTACATCATGCAATATTTGCTTATGTCGATCTTGAGGGAAAAAATTTATGATTCTATCTAGAGCTTGGTTTGCATTATTTGCGTGAAGTGTAGAAATCGCCAGGTGCCCTGTCTCAGCATAGGCTAAACACTGTTCCATGGTCTCTTGATCACGAATTTCCCCGATCAAAATAACATCGGGGGCTTGGCGCAATGCGTTTTTCAAAGCGTTTCGAAAATTCCGGGTATCTACGCCCACTTCACGTTGGTTGATAAGTGACTTTCGGTGTGAATGTACGAACTCTATGGGGTCTTCGATCGTAATTATATGTCCAGCACTATTACGGTTTCTGTAGTCGATTAGTGCAGCCAGAGAAGTTGATTTGCCTGAACCTGTTGCTCCTACAAAGAGTAACAAGCCTCGTTTTTCCATGATTACGTCTTTCAATACCGGCGGCAGGCCTAAATCTTCCATTGCTGGTATTGTGGTCTTAATGTTGCGAGCGACGATAGAGTACTGATTGCGTTGTTTGAATATATTTATTCTGAAGCGGGCGACCTTTGGAATCGAGTAAGCTAAGTTCATCTCTAATTCTTCTTCGAAAATAGCTTTTTGCTGATCATCCATCAGCTCATTGGCTATCTTTTCAATGTCATTTGGTGCAAAAGGAACTTTGCTCAGTGGTGTAAGTTTTCCTTCAAACTTAGCGCAGGGGGGGGCTCCCGTAGTCAGGTAAAGGTCTGAGCCATCGCGTTTTGCCAGTAGGGAAAGATAATCCTGAAATGTCATTTACTAAGAGTCCTTAAATATCACTATCCTCAGATGCTTCAGTTTAGAGGAAACTTAGCATTACGTCATGAAAACAGGGGTATTACGAAGTGAAAATTAGGTCAATATATGAGGCATGTCGAAATCTTCATCATTGATCAAACTGTTTTTTAGATTGAATCTGGTAGTTACGAATGTAGGAAGCTAACCTTTACAGGAGAGGCGTTAATATAGGGGATCGTTCTTTATGGGGCAGGAAATTGAACATGATAATTTCTCAGCTCAGGACTTTGAAGAATTTCAGCAGCGATTGCTGGAAAACCTTCAGGGTTTGAAAACCTTATTAGCCAATCCGGATTTTGGTAAAGGGCCTGCGTCGATAGGTGCAGAGCTTGAATTGTATCTGGTGGATAAGAATGCGCGGCCACTTCCAATGAACAGGGAGGTGATTGGGCGAAGTGGGCATAAACAACTGGCGCTGGAACTTAACCGGTTTAACCTTGAGTACAATTTGTCTCCTGTTCCTGCCGCGGGTAATCCATTCGCGCAATTGGAAGAGGAGATGATCTACGCGATCCAACTGGTTAACGAACAGTTAGCCCACGAAAATGGTTTCGCACTCCCTATCGGAATCTTGCCGACTTTAAAACGAAACGACTTTGGCTTACAGGCCATGACCGATGAATCTCGTTTTTATGCTTTAACCAAAGCCCTCCAGAGGTTGCGGGGGCGGATGTTCTGTATACGAATTGATGGTGAAGACCCTATCTCTTTACGCTCCCATGATGTCACCCTTGAGGGCGCAAACTGCTCAATGCAGGTTCACTTTCGGGTGAGCCCATCTCGTTTTGCGGATACCTTCAATGCCCTTCAGTTTGTTACCCCGGTTGTTCTTGCCTTGGGTGCCAATTCACCGTTTATGCTTGGGCATAAGTTATGGCACGAAACACGTGTGCCGCTTTTTCGTCAGACGATAGATGGCAGAACCCACGAGGAGTGTGAGCGAGCACTGCCATCGAGGGTGGATTTTGGCAATGGCTGGGTTCGCGAGGGGGCTTATGAGCTCTTTGCAGAAGCGGTTAGGTTGTATGAACCTATTTTGCCGGTTGTCGGCAAAGAGAGAATAGATGAGCTGATCAATCAAGGGAAAATGCCAGTCCTGAATGAGCTCAGGTTGCACACGGGTACCATCTGGCCTTGGAACCGGGCGGTCTATGATGCCAATGATGGTGGTCACCTGCGTGTGGAAATGCGAGCTCTTCCCTCCGGCCCAACGCCAATTGATATGATTGCAAACACTGCCTTTGCTTTGGGGGCAGCTAAAGGACTTCAGGACCAGATGGAGGAAATCATTCCGGCTCTTCCATTTGCGACTCAGGCCAGTAACTTCTATTTAGCGGCAGAGAAGGGTATTCAGGCAGATCTCATGTGGCCGGATTTAAATAAGCCTGGCGGTTTGCTGAAGAAAAATGTGATTGATATCGCAGCTGAACTTCTGCCAATCGCAGAACAGGGTTTGCAACAATTAGGAGTCGATGAAGCAGAGGTGAAGAAATATCTTGGGGTGATTAAACAGAGGCTGGATAAAAAGATCTCTGGGGCCGTTTGGCAAAGACGGGAATATCATAGGCAGCTAAAACAAAAGTCAGAACACGCGGCTTTAACTGCCATGGTGCAAGGTTATATGAAATACTCATCTATGAATATTCCTGTTGCTGAATGGGAAGATGTAGCAGGTCAGGATGAAAAATGAAGAAGTTAATTAACCCAACTCCCTCAGAACTGGGAAATAGCCCAGAAGAGTTTATTCAGGGTCTTGCTGAAGCAACAATGATAGTTGTTGAGGGAACTGATAAAAGCCTTACCCGTGGTCTTGTCACTTTACTGCACGGTAATGAACCTTCGGGAATACGAGCGTTACACAAGTGGTTAAAGAGTGGGGTAAAACCCCTTTGTAATCTGGTTTGTTTTATTCCTTCAATTCCGGCTGCAACAATAGAACCTCTTTTTAAATATCGCGTATTCCCCGGACAACGGGATATGAATCGGTGTTTCCTGCCACCATACAGTGATGAGCCGGGGCAACTGGCTGAAGAAATTTTACAGATTTTTGCCGAATACCAACCGGAATGCATAATCGATATTCATAATACTTCGGGGCATAGCCCGGATTTTGGGGTTGTGACCTTTGAGGATACATCTCACGAAGCACTGGTGTCGTTGTTTTCTGAAAGGCTGATTATCACAGACCTGCGTTTGGGAGCCTTGATGGAAACAAGCACGAAAAGATGCCCGGTGGTAACCATCGAGTGTGGAGGGGCTAAGGATCAGGCTGCCGATGTTATTGCCGAAAAAGGCCTGGATAAATATCTGAATCAACCCAATGTGCTTGAACTGGAACATGGGCACCACCTCGACCTATACAGACATCCTGTTCGTTTGGAACTCGCACCCGATTGTGTAATTGCCTATTCAGAAGGTTATGTTCTTGGTACGGACCTGACCGTGCCTTCTGAGGTGGATAAGTTCAACTTTGGGGAAGTGGAAAGAGGGACTTTAATTGGTTGGTTGGGTAACCGTGGAGTTGATTGTGTCAGCGTCAAAGACTCACAGGGATTTGACGTTTTTGATAAGTATTTTGAAGTAAAAGGCAACCAGCTCCTGACCGCTCAAACGCTTAAGTTATTTATGATCACAACACGGCCGGATATAGCGGTTGGGGACTGCCTGTTATACGCTACCGCTGAAAGCGAACATGATACTCTGGATACCTGATTACAGCTTAGAAAAAGGGTTCCCAAGCGCCTGAAAGCTGATACTATTTTCTATAGTGCCCATATGAGTATCAGGGAATTTATGTTTAAACATTTCTTACTTATTTTCACAAACCGACCCTCTGCTTTTGCATTGGTGATTTTGGGTTTGTTGTTTTCAATAGTAGGACTGTTTATACAGTATGAACTTGAGCGTACAGCGGAAAAAGCTAAGCAAGATGCTCAAATTAAATTACTGACCCTGGCTGCCCGGCTAGAGGGTGAAATTCATACTGATACTATGGTGCTCAGGGCGTTAGAAGCTAACATTTTGCTTCATGCTCAGTACGATCATGCCGAAATTGCCAGCATGATCAGTCATTATCAAAAAACCAGACCGAGTATCCGCCATATAGCACTGGCCCCTGATCTGAAGATCGACCTGGTTCATCCAATGAAAGGCAACGAGGCTGCTTTAGGGTTGGATTACCGTAAAGTGCCTGCCCAATGGGCCGCCGTGCAAAAGGCGATAGAGAACCGCGATATGATGGTCGTTGGTCCTATCAATCTGGTGCAGGGCGGTACGGCTCTGGTTGCCAGGTTGCCGGTGTTTCTAAACGACTCCAGTGAGTCATTGTGGGGTATCCTGACCGGGGTCTTTCATGATCAGATTCTCTTCGAACGTGCCGGTTTGAATAAAGGGTTTGATGGATTTGATATTGCAATCCGTAACAAGAGTAATGGTAGCCAGGATTGGAAAGTATTCTATGGCTCTGGCTCAACCTTTACCGAGAATGCCGTTACTACGCAAATAACCGTACCTGGTGGTGAATGGCAAATAGCCGCGATGCCAAGTGATGGTTGGCAGGCTAATGAAGAGCAGGCAATCAAGTTCTGGCTTATTGGTGTAGTGGTCAGTGTATTATTCTCGTTGGCTGCCTATTTCATTGTTACCAATTACCGGGAAAAACTCTTAGCTATCCAAACCGCCAATCACAGAGCGAACTACGACGTACTTACCGGCTTATCCAACCGTTATCATTTCTCGCAACTGCTGGATCAAACGATTCAGGACCATCAACGATATCAGCACCAGTTTGCGGTGTTCTATCTGGATATGGACTACTTCAAAGAGGTGAATGATGAGTGGGGGCATCACGTGGGTGATGAGCTTCTCTGTCTGTTTGCTGAGAGGATGAAACAAAATGTCCGTAGTGATGACTTGATAGCCAGAATTGCAGGCGATGAATTTATCATTGTGCTGAAAAATATGGGTTCTGGTACTGAAACGGAAATACTTGCAGAGAAGCTCAAGAAGGAACTCGGCGAACCTTATTATATTAATGGCCAGTACCTGTCGGTAACCCATAGCCTGGGCGTGGCAATGTTTCCTGATGATGGCTTGACTATGGATATGTTGCTCCAAAATGCTGACAGAGCGATGTATCAGGCCAAGCGGGACGGTAAAAACCAAATCGTCTTCTTCAATAACGAGTTGAACAAAGAAGTTCAACGTCATGTACAGGTCCATAACGAGATTCTTAAAGGGATCAGAGAAGGGCAGTTTGAACTCTATTTTCAGCCGATCATGGATCTTAAGAGCGGCGGAATGCCAAAATGCGAGGCATTAATTCGCTGGAATCATCCAGAAAAAGGGCTGATCTCTCCCTTCCACTTTATACCCGTTGCTGAGCAAACGGGGGCCATTGTAGCCCTTGGGAACTGGGTTCTGGAAGAGAGTTGTCACCTGTTAAGTCGGATGAAAAACCAGGGCCTGAAAATTGATATTTCCCTTAACCGATCAGTTGCTGAGTTCCAGCCAAATGATGCAGACAGCAATTGGATGGAAGTTCTGAATCTTTTCGCCATTGAGCCCGATGAACTGGTATTTGAGATAACAGAGTCTTTGCTGATGGATGGCGCAGAGAGTCAGTTAGATAAGATCCATCGCCTGCGTGATAAAGGGATTGCTTTCTCTATTGATGACTTTGGCACGGGCTACTCTGCGATTAACTACCTGCGCAACTACCCAGTTGATTACCTGAAGATCGATAGAAGTTTTATCAAGGATATTCTTGTGGATGATCAGGATCGCACGCTGGTTGAGGTGATCATAAAAATGGGGCAAACGCTCGGTATTAAAGTGGTTGCAGAGGGTGTTGAGGAAGAGGAGCAACTGGATATGTTGAAACAGTTCGGTTGTGACTATGTTCAGGGGTATCTGCTTGGCAAGCCTATGCCTTATGACAAATTCGTCGAGTTATTAAAACTGGGCTCTAAGTAGATATAGATATTTTTTATCAGTTTCTTATTTTTATTTAATTTCTCTTATTTATGTTGGCCGCTTATAGTTATTCCAACAGCAACGCAAGCAATGCTTGATCGAATTAAGAGGAATTCAGAATGTTATCTAATCGCCAAGGCCAGACAGTCCCACAGGTTACTTTCCACACCCGTCAGGGTAATGATTGGGTCGATGTTTCTACCGACCAGATCTTTAAGGACAAAACGGTCATAGTTTTTGCGTTACCTGGCGCGTTTACTCCAACATGTTCCAGTACCCACCTGCCTCGTTACAATGAACTGGCACCGGTTTTGTTTGCTAACGGAGTAGATGAAATCGTCTGCTTGTCAGTGAATGACGCCTTTGTCATGAATGCCTGGGCTGAAGATCAACATGCCGAAAATATCCGCTTTATCCCGGATGGTAATGGCGATTTCAGCGAAGCGATGGGCATGCTGGTGGATAAGAATGAACTGGGCTTTGGCAAGCGCTCATGGCGTTATTCCATGCTGGTTAAAGACGGTGTGATCGACAAGATGTTCATCGAACCGGACCTGCCAGGCGACCCATTCCAGGTTTCAGATGCCGACACTATGTTGAACTACATTGCGCCGGAAGCCGAGCTGCCGAAGCGAGTAACCGTTTTGAGTAAGCCAGGCTGTCCTCACTGTACCCGTGCTAAATCTGCTCTGCAGGAAAATGGTTACAAATACGAGGAGATTGAGCTGGGCAGCCATGGTATCAGCTTCAGCTCGCTGCAGGCAGTCTCAGGGCGAGGTACAACACCACAAGTATTTGTTGATGGCAAGCTGATTGGTGGCGCTGACGAGCTGGAACAATGGCTGTCAGCCTAAGTTAGAAGGGAAAAGCGGCACAACAGATGTGCCGCTTTTTTTATTTCAGACGTAACCCGCCAGGTTCTATACTAATCTTGCCTTGTTTCAGCAAAGCGCCCACGGCCATTTTGAAGGCCTTTTTACTGATACCAAAGGCTTTAAAAATGATGTCAGGTGAAGATTTATCATTGATGGTGATATAGCCATCCTGCTCTTCCAGCATTGCCAGAATGGCTCCGGCTGTATCCACAACCTTGGCGTAGCCCGGTTTTTGCATCGACAGATTTATTTTGCCATCAGGGCGCACTTCCTTAATGTATCCGGTGATGCGTTGTCCCGGGTAAACTGTTTTCAATAGATCACTCTTAAACAGCATGCCCCAGTGCTCGCCATTCACTATTGCTTTCTGGCCCAGATCTGTTCGGTTGGCAATCACCAGATCTACTTCCTCACCTATTTTGTAATTAGGCTTGGTTTTATCCAGGAACTTATCAATTTTGCTGGAACAGACAATACGATTGGTGTGTTTGTCAACGTAGAGGTGCACAAGATAGCGGCGGCCCACTTCTACAGGTCGCTGGCGCTGTTCGCTATAAGGCAGTAATACATCCTTCGATAAACCCCAATCCATAAAAGCGCCGGTCTTGTTAACCGCGGATACCTTCAGCATGGCGAACTCACCAACAATCGCATAAGGCTTTTCTGTGGTGGCAATCAACTGATCTTCAGAATCCAGATAGATAAACACCCGGACCGGATAACCAACTTCCAGATTATCAGGGCAAGAACTTTTCGGTAGCAGGATTTCTCCCAGCTCATCCGCATCAAGATAGACGCCAAAATCCTTTTGTTTCAGTACGGTCAGTGTGTTGAATTTGCCGATTTCGGCCATGGTTATCTGCTCTGAAGGTTATAAAACAGACTATTATCCGCTTATCGCTATGAAGATAAAGCCTTTATTACTTAGGCGAGTGATTAAGCACCTCAATCTTGAATCCAAATAGGCAATTAAGATCAGTTTTTGACCATAAAATCTCAATAATTGGTTAAAGCTTAACCGCTTGTTTCAGCATAAAAAAAAACCTCAAAAATAATTCGAGAATTTGTGAAAAACCGGGTGTTATTAGTTGACAGGAAAATCCATTGAGGTAACATACGCGCCCATCCTACGGAGGGATGGCTGAGTGGTCGAAAGCACTGGTCTTGAAAACCAGCGGTCCGAGAGGGCCCTAGGGTTCGAATCCCTATCCCTCCGCCATTAGGATGATTGAGTTCCCTGATAGCTCAGTTGGTAGAGCAGTAGACTGTTAATCTATTGGTCGCTGGTTCGAGTCCAGCTCAGGGAGCCATTTAAGAGATGGGTCGTTAGCTCAGTTGGTAGAGCAGTTGACTTTTAATCAATTGGTCACAGGTTCGAATCCTGTACGACCCACCACTCTTAAATCTCAGCGAGTTTCATCGCATTACTACACAGTGGGTCGTTAGCTCAGTTGGTAGAGCAGTTGACTTTTAATCAATTGGTCACAGGT
>JBMYLM010000017.1:0-49591 GCA_049596335.1 Neptuniibacter sp. | reverse complement strand
AAGAAAGGGATAAGGCAGACACTAAAAGGCCAGCTCATTTGAGCTGGCCTTTTAGCATTACCAATTCTGCGTGATGCGTACTTATTTTTCGTCAGCGTCCTTGTGAACACCGTACAGGTAGATAGTACGATCGGTCACAGTAAAGCCCATGGATTCTGCAATTTCATTCAGCAGATCATTCAGGCGTGGATCATTAAATTCTTTTACGATACCGCTTTTCACACAAACGATATGATCGTGCTCTTCTTCACGTGCCAGCTCAAATACTGAGTGGCCGCCTTCGAAGTGGTGACGAGTAACCAGGCCCGCTGCTTCAAACTGAGTCAGAACTCGGTAAACAGTTGCCAGACCTACGTCTTCGCCTTTCTCCATCAGAAGCTTGTAGATATCTTCTGCACTGAAGTGATCACCTTCACCTGCCTGTTCCAGAATCTGATAAATTTTGACTCGTGGCAGAGTGACTTTAAGGCCCGCTTTACGCAGCTCCTGATTCTCGATAGACATAAACTGTTCTCAACGCTGTTGGTAATTATTTTCTTGGGCATGCAATTTATCAATTAACTTGTTCAAATGCATGCGAAACCTTATTATCCGCATTTACGTACAATAGTGGAAGCACAATTCCCATGCAAAAACTTCTTATTGCTTCAATAGTTACTCTGTTTTTAACCGGTTGTTCGGGTTTTCCCGGAGTTTATAAATTCGATATCCCACAGGGTAATGTAGTAACTCAGGAAATGGTTGACCAACTGAGACCAGGCATGACAGAAAGTCAGGTTCGATTTGTAATGGGAACACCACTGATCACTGATACTTTCCACGAAGGTCAGTGGGATTACATCTATCAGATCAAAAATGCCGACGATGGCAGTGTGAACCGTGAACGAGTTACTCTGTTTTTCGATGATGGAAAACTGAAATCACTGAGCGGTGACTACCGCCCAGGTGGTGGCAAGTAAGAGGTTAATACCTCTAGTCACTTCTATTTGCGCGCAGCTTCCTCAGCTTCTTTCTTAGCTTTCATCTTAGCTGCGCGTTTCGCTCTGGCTTCTTTCGGGTCCGCAATCAAAGGGCGGTAAATCTCAACGCGTTGCCCCTCTTTCAAAACCGTCTCTTTTGGATTTTTAATCGCTTTGGCAAAGATCCCCATTGGATCATTATCAGGGTCAATCTGCGGGAAGATATCCACAATGCCAGACTTAATCACCGCCTCATAAGCCGTGCAATCATCCGGTACATTTACTGTGATAATTTTTTGCTCCGTAGGCAGAGCATAAGCAATTTCAACAATCATAATTAACTCTCAGCTGTACACCTGATCAGCCCGCTCTACGAACGCATCCACCAACGTGGTGGCAACCTGATTAAATACTTTGCTCATCGCAAACGAGGCAATTTTACCGGAGAACTCAAAATTCAGATTCAGGCTGACTTTACTGGCTTCATCATTCAGAACCTTAAAATCCCAGACCCCTTCCAGATTTGAAAATGGCCCCTCTTCCAACGCCAGAGTCATTCGGGTTGGGCGAGTGAGTTGGTTCCGGGTAGTGAAGCTGTAGTTCAGGCCGCCCTTGGACAAAAACAGAGTTGCCACCAGCTCTTCATCGGTTCTGCTGACAACTTCGGTTTTGGCGCACCATGGCAGAAACTCAGGATATCGCTCTACATCATTTATCAAATCAAACATTTCTTCTGCAGTGTGCAAAACCAATGCACTGCGATCTACCTGAGCCATGCTGTTGGAACGTCTCCGCTTATTTCAGTTTCTCGATCAAATTGAGAATAAAGATAATAGCTACTGCAACCGGTGCAATAAATCGGAGCACAATATACCACGCATTGAACAGTGTAGGGGAGCTTATTGCCAACTCATGCTGAGAGGCATGGCGCTTCATAAACCAGCCCGCAAAAATCGCCACAAACAAGCCACCCAACGGCAGCATAATGTTGGAGGTAACAAAATCCATAAAGTCGAAGATATTGAATCCCGCCAGCTTCACATCAGAAAGGAAGTTGAAAGAACCCAGCGCCGCAACACCCAGAACCCAGATAATCACACCCAGCACGATACAGGATGGCACACGTTTCCAGCCAAACTTCTCCACCAGCCAAGCAGTCGCGGGTTCAATCAAAGAGATCGCAGAGGTCCAGGCCGCAATACCCACCAGCAGGAAGAAGATGAAACCAAAGACCTGACCACCCGGCATCTGCCCAAACGCCACCGGCAGCGTGATAAACATCAAACCAGGACCAGCACCCGGGTCCATGCCGTTAACAAATACAATCGGGAAAATCGCCAGACCGGCAACCAGCGCCACCAGCGTATCCATTGCAGCAATCGTCAACACAGCACCGCCAATAGATGCCTTCTTCGGCATGTATGAACCGTAAGCCATGATCGCACCCATACCCAGCGACAAGGTAAAGAATGAGTGCCCCAAGGCCGTTAACACCGCGTCCCAGCTCAGTTGCGAAGCATCAAAATGGAACATAAAGTCCCAACCCTGCTGGAAACCTCCAGACTGCATGGAATAACCCAACAATACCAACAGCAGCACAAACAGTGCAGGCATCAGGAACTTAACTGCATTCTCCAGACCTTTCTGCACACCACCAGCGATGACCAACATCACCATCACTACAAAGATACTGTGCCAGATAATCAGCGTATCGCGATCTGCCAGCAAGTTATTAAAGACCTTGCCTGCATCCTCACTGCCAATGGCAATAAAGTCACCCGTGCCCATGCCCGCGATGTAATACAACACCCAGCCTGCAACCACGGAATAGAAAGAGAAAATCATAAAGCCGGCGAGAACACCCATCCAGCCAACGGCTGACCATTTGCCGGAATGACCGGACTCAATCGCCACCTCGCGCATGGCATTGATCGGGCTTTGTCGGGCACGACGACCAATCAACACCTCGGCCATCATGATCGGAACACCCACAATCAGGATACAAAACAGGTAGACGAGTACGAAGGCACCACCGCCGTTTTCGCCGGTGATATAAGGAAACTTCCAGATGTTACCTAAGCCAACCGCAGAACCGGTGGCTGCCAGAATGAAAATCCAACGCGATGCCCAGGCACCATGAATAGATGTAGTTTCCTGCATAAGAAAAGCCCTAACTTGCCTTCAACTTTTGTTTAATGCTGAGATTTTTCCATGTTCTCGCTAAAGGCACAACGACATTAAGGTTACATTGTGCATATTAGAAACTGCTCAAATTTAGCCTGTTCGCCTCAAAACAAGCCGATAAATCCGCTTTCCTTGCTACAGACAGCGCAATTAACCCATCACCTAAATACCAGTCATTCAGGACAAATTCAAAGCCGCATAACAAGGCACGACTTGCAGGTAATAGCGATTCTATTGGCAAAAGTCGTAACACAGATATGCGGATTTGAATTTATCCCTAACAATATGTTTTTAAAAAAGAAAGGTCGCCCTTTTCTTGCTCTCGGGCTGCGTTATCAGTGTTGGAAGGAGAATGACTACTCCGGCACACTGATGCCTTGCCGAAAACAAGAAAAGGGCGACTGAATGATTGGTATTTAGATGCTGGGTTAATATATAATCGCCCGCCATGGCTAAAAAGAAGAAAGCTCCTTCGGGCAACACCATCTGTCAAAACAAAAAAGCACGTCACGAATTTATCATCGAAGATAAGTTTGAGGCGGGCCTTGTGCTGACTGGCTGGGAGGTAAAAAGTCTGAGGGAAGGCCGCGCACAACTGGTAGAAGCCTATGTGAATATTCACAAAGGCGAAGCCTGGTTAGTCGGTGCCCATTTCACACCTTTGAAAACCGCCTGCACCCACGTCGTTGCGGACCCAACACGCCAGCGTAAGCTGCTGTTGAATCACCGCGAACTGGTAAAGATCATTAGCGCGATCAACACCAAAGGCCTTACCTGCGTACCGCTCGCCCTGTATTGGAAAGGCAACCGCATCAAGTGCGAAATCGCACTGGCAAAAGGTAAGAAACAACACGACAAACGTGCAGCCGATAAAGACAAGGACTGGGCTCGCCAGAAACAACGTTTAATGGCGGCAAAATAAACTTTCTTCTTAAAACATAGTCATAGAGCTATAATGGCTCACTATCTGGGGATGATTTGGCTTCGACGCTGATTACAAAACCTTAGGTGCATGTCGTGAGTGTAGTGAATCACGTAAATCCCTTACTACACAGTTATAGTTGCTAACGACGATAACTACGCACTAGCAGCATAAGTCTGCTACGCCACACGTTCAGGTGTCTGTAACTAGACGGTTCGTGGTGTCATTCGAGACAGAATCGCCCGGAAGCCTTGTCTCAGGCTGAACGGCTAAAACTTAAAGAGGCTCGCCCACAGCACCCTGGCTCTCGGGTCGCGACGGGTTAACTCAATAGAGATGCCTAAGCATGTAGATCTTGAGGCGGAGGATTGACGGACGCGGGTTCGACCCCCGCCATCTCCACCATCTTGTAAATAGCCCTAATGAGCCCTCACCAGCCATTAGGGCTTTTTATTAACCCGCAACTTTACGATCAGGAAGTTAGGGCTGATGCGGATTTTTGCGTACTAGCTCACCCTCAAACGGCTTCAAAAGTACTCCTTCTCAAGCAGCTGGCCTCATACTCCAGCACATCTTCTCGCCTGTACCTAACTTGGCCGCCCAGTTTCACATAAATCGGGCCTATACCTTCTGAACGCCAGCGCTCCAGCGTCGCTTCGCTTACCTGCCAACGATTACATAACTCTCTTTGTGTCATAAGTGCTTGATATTCATTCATATTGATTCTCCTGTATATTTTAGTTGAACAAGTCCCATTTTGGGACTATTATTAACTCTATGAGAATCATTGCCCTATCGACACTGAAAACTTTCTGGGAAGAAAACCCAGAGTACATGGATGCAAAAGAGCCTACGCTTGCTTGGTATCGACATGCCTTAGCGGCTGACTGGAGCACTCCTGCCGATGTTAAGCAGGACTTCAGAAATGCCAGCATCCTCAAAGATGGGCGTGCGGTTTTTAATATTGCAGGCAACAAGTACCGACTGGTCGTCTGGATCAACTATGCCTATCGTGTGGTGTACATCCGATTCATAGGCACCCATGCGCAGTACGACAAAATTGATGTACAAACTATTTAATTGCTGGAGGAATTACCATGGACATCAAACCGATTAAAACTGATGCCGACTACCATGCGGCATTAAAAGAAATTGAAAGCCTGATGATGGCTGGCCCTGACACACCTGATGGCGAAAAGCTGGATGTCATGGTTACGCTTATCGAAGCTTATGAGGCCAAGCATTTCCCTATGGAACTGCCTGACCCTGTTGAAGCCATCAAGTTCGAGATGGAACGTAAAGGTTTAACAGTGAAAGACCTCGAGCCCATGATTGGTAAAAGCAACCGAGTCTATGAAATTCTCAATCACAAACGCTCGCTCACGCTAAAAATGATCTGGAAGCTGCATGAAGGTTTGGGTATTCCTGCTGAATCCTTAATCAAACCACCTCAAGCGCATGCTTAAGAGTGATGAATTTCAAAGCACAGCCGAGATTGATGCTCGGCTCGCAGAGCTTGAGCAAGAGAAAAAGCAACTTTTAGCTCTCAGAGAACAACTTCAACAACCCCCATCAAATACATCTGACTCGCCCCTATATTCACCAGAGCAAAAGATTGCCATTTTCAGAGGGTTGTTTCGGGGCAGAACCGATATTTTTGCTAACCGCTGGCAAAATAAACAAGGTCGAAGTGGTTACTCTGTTGCCTGCAATAACGAGTGGGTACAAGGAATCTGTCACAAACCTCGCATCAAATGTCAGGACTGCAATCACCGTCAGTTCACCGAGTTAAATGACCAGATCATTTATCGCCACTTAGCCGGGCAACAAGTGGTCGGTCTCTATCCTTTAATGCACGATAACACTTGCTACTTTCTTGCGGCTGATTTTGATAAAGGCCAATGGCAAGAAGAAGTGAAAGCAATGTCGAAGGCTTGCCGTAAATTTGCAATACCACATGCCATTGAGATTTCTCGTTCTGGCAATGGCGCACACCTTTGGATTTTCTTCAACGAGAAAGTCCCCGCCAAAGAAGCTCGATTATTGGGATTTGGCCTGCTCGACAAAGCGATGGAGTTTTATCCGAACCTATCGTTTGATTCCTATGATCGCCTTTTCCCCAACCAGGATATTTTACCCGAAGGCGGATTTGGAAATTTAATCGCTCTACCACTTCAGAAGGAAGCGCGATTGTCTGGCAATAGCTCCTTTGTCGATAACGAACTTAATGTCATCCAGGACCAATGGCAGCACCTGGCTAATATCGAGTCTATTTCACACAGTAGACTGACAAAGCTACTGACACTAATTTCACCAAACTCAGCGTTATTTAAAGAACAAGAGGTTATAGAGAGTCGTCCCCCCTGGGAGATGACCGCCAAGGCAAAACCTCTGTTATTGGAAAACCCACCAGAAAAGATAACCATCACTCTCGCAAATCACGTTTATTTTGATTTAAGTGAAATACCAAGCGCGTTAGCGGCAAGGTTAAGGCGACTCGCGAGCTTTTCCAACCCTGTTTTCTTTAAAACACAGGCATTACGATTTTCAACTCATGGCATACCGCGATTTATCTCCTGCGCTCGTATTGAGCAAGGCTACTTGGCAATACCCCGCGGCTGCTTAGACGAAGCGCTAGAGTTGTTAACCGAGAATCAGATTGAAGTTCAATTAGACGATCAACGTGAACGCGGAACTAAGCCTAAATTCACCAAGTCACTCGTCAAACTCAGAAAGAGTCAACAAGCTGCAGTGCGAGCCATGAGCAAGCACGATGCTGGAATTCTACATGCACCGACAGCCTTTGGTAAAACAGTTACCGCTATTGGCATGATTACTAAGCGCAGAGCCAACACGCTAATTTTAGTGCACAGTAGACAACTACTCGACCAATGGAGAGAACGATTAAAATCGTTCTTACCTGATGCCGATGTCGGCATCATCGGTGGCGGTAAGAAAAAACCAACGGGTATTATCGACATCGCAACCTACCAAAGCCTCATCAACAAAAAAGACAATACGGTATCAGAGCTTGTTCAAGATTATGGGCATGTGATCGTTGATGAGTGCCATCACGTTTCTGCGCCGCGTTTTGAAATGGTGTTAAACGAAGTTCGAGCTAAATATGTACTCGGCTTGACCGCCACACCCGAACGGCAGGATGGTCACCAGAAAATCATCTTTATGGCCGCAGGGCCTATTCGTCACAAGGTTAAAAGCACAACAGAAGATAAATTTGAGCAACAAGTTGTCGTTCATCAGCTTTATGACACCCCGCCAAGGCAATTAGTCTACTCAGAAGAACGACCAAAAATCTCTGACGCTTATCGATGGATCATGGAAAATGATCAACGAACCCAACGAATCATCAACGATGTTCTCGCCTGTATTCAGCAATCTAAACACCCAATTGTGTTAACAGAACGTAGAGAACATGCAGAGACGATCAATGCTATGTTGCTCGACAAAGAGGTCGACTCGGTCGTTTTAAAAGGCGCAATGCGCGCGTCTGAGCGGAAGGATGTTGAAGAACACCTACCTACCGCGCAAGTTGTCGTTGCCACTGGTAAATATGTAGGTGAAGGTTTTGATCTGCCAAGACTAGACACGCTTTTCTTAGCTATGCCCATTGCCTGGAAAGGTTCACTGGCTCAGTATGCCGGGCGTATTCACCGAGAGTCGGATGGCAAAGACCGTGTAACCATTTACGATTATGTCGATTGCTCGCTCCCTATGTTACAACGAATGTTCAACAAACGGGAGAAAAGCTATAAGGCAATGGGATATCAAATTTCGTTCAATAGTGAAGCGCCCGAACAAGGGCAATTGTCAACCGAGTTTCTGCTAGCTTCTGACAAACAGGGTTCCGAAGCTCCTGCGTAAGCATAGACCCGCATTGGCTTACTAAAGCAATTGATGGACTAATTCAGTTCCTATTGAGGGAACCAAACCGGCGTCCCGCTCCACCACCAAATTCATAAAACAGCCCTGCTGGCTTTGCCAGCGGGGCTTTTTTATGGATTTTGTTTGGCGAGATTGAGAGCACCCGCGTAGCGGGTTCGAGCCGAGCCGACCTAAAGGCAGCACGCTTCGCTACGAGTGGCTAGAACGCCTTCGGCTGCTAGGAGCTAGGAGCTAGGAGCTAGGAGCTAGGAAAGTCTACTTTAACCCAAATTACCCAGTTCCCCCTGAAAATACGTCTGAAAAGTGATTTATTAAGCAAAATACCGACTCGATAAATCCTTACAAATACCATCCAATCCAGGAAAAAGAGAAGCTTCTGTAATACCCATCTGACGCAGCTCTTCTAAAACTGTATTTTTTTCACTCACCGCAATATCAAATGAAGTTAAATATTGCACCTCTCCACTCTTTGACTTATGAGCAAAATAACCTTCGATCCAATCTACAGTTGAAAAGGTTGTAACAGCCTGTTGGGGGATTGCCCTTTTATTGCCTGATGCAAGTAATTCAGAATAAGAAATTGTCATCTCATGTGTGCGATATTGCTCCGTCTGATAGGTGTCTGCTCCCCATCTACTTTTATCTAGCACATAAATTCGCGCATATTCTTCAGCCGTTTCATCAACATCTCTAAACGCAAAATATGCTGCCACATAAGGCGAACATGACCAATCAAGAAGCGGAGTTGGATATCCATGATGTTGAGCCAAATATAACAGCGCACCTAAATCTTCATTACAGTTTAAATCAAACTTCAGGCCAGTTTCTGCATGTACAAGCCTATAGAGCTTTGGCACATCTTCTTTAAAATACCTTAATAAGTTAGAGCGACCTGAACGATGAAACTTTGTTCTCAAGCCCCATTTATTTGAACCTTGCCCTCTAAAAATAAAACTATCGGAGCTAAATTGGGTCAAACGTTCCCTAAATGCACTCCATTGCAATACTGAAGAAGTAGTTTCAGTTGCTGGCCCATAATATGTTCTAACGCTAAAATTCCCCTTAGTAGATATATCCGTTTGCCAAGCCCCTTCTATTTCACCATTAGAAAACTTGCCTGAACCCGAGATTATCTGGGGAAAAGTAATTTCAGGGTAACTATGCGTAAAATCGGTATTAGTCATTTCAGTGTAGCTAAGTGGGTCAATTGCACGAATATTCGTGCCTTCAAAAGAAAAAGAATTGGCTATTAGCTTTGCTGAAATATCCGTCACAAACGACGGCATTGCTTCATTAGCATCTCTTACACGAAGGCTTCCCCTTAATTCACCGTTTTCGTACTCCAAATTAAAAACAATATGGCCTTGATTAGTACCTTCAATATGTCCTAGGAACTGACCTGTAATTTCCTTATTCACGTAAATCCTCTGCTCTTCCTTAAAAGTTCAAACCGTTTAAAGCACAACATCTGTTAAATAGCTTAACTCACCTTCCCCTTAAAAAGTTATCTCACTACCTTTTTTGATTAGTTCAACCTATTTACTACCCCAAACTCAACTACCCTTAAAAGAACAACACCACAAAAAAGGTGACCCCATGCCTATTTCAAACACGGGACACACCTTCGATATCTGTCTGCTTGATATAAAGAAGCGGCTGCTGCCCCACGCTTACGATCTTAAAACCCGATTAGAAAACAACGAACAACCTACTGAAGCGGATATAGATTTCCTGTTGCAGTTCCAGAAGGCGATTCAGAACCTGAATTCCTGTTCTATCAATCACCCGGAAAGCCATGTGGCTCTGGGCAATCTGATCCAGCTTTACAGCTCGTTGGTGTCTATGGCGACTGATAACAGTTCGATGACCTGACTCATCTATTGGTCGATCCGCGTTGCTCCTTTTAGATTCTCTGCTTATGCTCAAAGTATGTGCCTAAGGAGTTTGCCATGTACCTACCCAGTCCGATTGTTCTGCAGAACCCTTTCCCGCAGCTGGATTCAGTTGATTTTGAAGATGCCACTATCGATGACAAAGAGGCTTACCTTAAGCAATTAAAGAAGTGGCAAAAAAAGATGCTCCAGGTTCAGCAGGCGTATTTTTTCCAGAAACGCAGAGCAATTGTGGTGTTTGAAGGTTGGGATGCCAGCGGTAAAGGTGGCGCGATCCGCCGTATTACAGAAAAGCTCGACCCTCGTGGCGTTGTGGTTCATCCGATCAGTGCCCCGACCGAAAAAGAGCAAAGCAAACATTACCTCTACCGGTTTCAGGCACGTTTGCCTGAGGCGGGCACCATCGCGATTTTTGATCGTTCCTGGTACGGACGGGTGCTGGTTGAGCGCATTGAAGGTTTTGCGGATGAGAGTGAGTGGCAACGGGCTTATCAGGAGATTAACGAGTTTGAACGCAGCCTGATTGATGACGGCGCCCGGATCATCAAGATCTTTATGCATATTTCCCCGGAAGAACAGCTTAAGCGGTTTCAGGAACGACTGAATAACCCGGTTAAACGCTGGAAGCTGACCACTGAGGATATCCGCAACCGCGGCAAGTGGGATGAATATAAGGAAGCGACTGATCAGATGTTTGAGTACACATCAACGGAAGCCGCGCCCTGGCAGATCATTCCCGGAAACCATAAATGGTTCGCCCGTATTGATGTTTTAAAGACGGTTGTTGAGTTACTCGCAGAAGGTGTGGATATTGATCCTCCGGAACTGGACCCTAAAGTCACCAAAGCGGCCTATAAAGCCCTTGGCATAAGACCAAATGGGGATTAGTTAACGAAACACTAATGTAATAATTCGCGTGCATTATTAGCTTCAGATAAAAATGAGGTTAATAAAAATGACAGAAAGCAATCTAAAAGATCAGCTGAAGCAGTTGCTGAAACGCGGTTACTCCGAAATTGACGTTCGCAACCTGGCTATGGCTCCGGCTCATATCGTTGATCAGGCCGTTACTGAATATCACTCTGATATGAACCTTGAAGAACAGACTTCTAAAGTTCAGCACAATCAGGCAAGTTTCGCGATGAGCCTGGGCGGTTAATACCCCCGGCTCATCCCTGCCCCCTTCCATACCCCTCCGAAAAGCCCATTAGAATCAATCTTTAGCATAATTAAGCTGGTATCCATTTTCTGTTCAGATACAATTCACACTTGTTGGTGTATTAATAGCGTTGTATAGCGGTATTTGGCTTTCTTGAGGGAGAAGCTTGATAACCCAACACATAATCTTTGAGCACACAGGAAAAACTAAAATGAAAAAAGTACTGATTGCAGCAGCGGCAGCTGCCCTGATGGTACCGGCTGCAGCAATGGCTGAGCGTGATGGTGCAACTGTTTACAACACTAAATGTGCTATGTGCCACGCTGACGGCGTAGCAAATGCTCCTAAGCTGGGCGATGCAGCAGCATGGGCTCCTCGTGTAGAAATGGGCATTGATGGTCTGCTGGCTTCCGCTAAGAAAGGTAAAGGCGCTATGCCACCAGCGGGTCTGTGCATGGATTGTACTGATGGTGAGCTGAAAGCTGCTATCGAATTCATGGTAGACAACTCTAAGTAATTAGAGATCCGAGCCTGAATAAAAAAACCGCCTGGTGGCGGTTTTTTTGTGTCTGATTATTTGATTCTGATCAGAAAATATCTGTTGGTCTGAGATCAATCAGCTGGCTTTCAGGGTCATCTTCGGAAGTCGCCTGTATCTTATCCAGAGATTCTTTGTCCTTACCTTTGGTAACAATGATCTCTACACGACGGTTCTTGATACGGTTTTCACGAGTGGTGTTAGGCACCAGCGCTTTGGTATCTGCATAACCGATAATACGGAAACGGGACTGATCAATGCGTGGATCGCCAAACAGCTCATTACCCACAGCCAATGCTCGTGCTACAGACAAGTCCCAGTTGGATTCATAGTCACGGCCTGCGTACGGGATGTTGTCAGAGTGACCTTCAATCGCCACATTACCTTTTACACCCAGCAGTACGTCACGAATCTTCGCCAGAACAGGAATGGATTCAAATTTCAGCTCAGCGGAGCCGGAATCAAACGAGCCTTTCTCTTTGATTCGGATGATGATTTTCTTGCCGTCGGTTTCTACTTCGACACTACCATCACCGATCTCTTCAGCCAGAGCCGCTGCGAATTCAACCGCTTCTTCTTTGGCTTCCTGCTCCTGCTGTTTCTGCAGCTCTTCTGCTTCGCCCGCTTCTTTATCCGGGGAATCGCTCTCACCCTCTTTCGACCGGATATCCAACGTATTCATATCGTTGTTTACCGTCATCTGACGAACTTCATTCAACGGAGTCGGTTCTGGGCGTCCAGGGCTGAATTCCTGCGCGATGATCGAGGTACCTTTTGGGATATCCTCTACTTTGATCTGGTTTTGAACACCAAACGCTTCACGCATGGAACCTGCAAGCTGCTTAAACTTCAGTACGTCCATTTCCGAGAAGGAAAGCAGAAGTACGAAGAAGCACATCAACAGCGACATCAGGTCGCCGAAGGTCGCTAACCACGCCGGTAAGCCGGCGGGGCAGGGGGGGCATTCATGTTCTTCGGAGTCGTCACTCATCTTAATTAACCTTCAGCCGCAGCGCGTTTCTTCTCAGGCAGATAGTTACGCAGCATCTGCTCGATTACACGTGGGTTCTGACCGGCCTGAATCGCCAGCAGGCCATCAATGATCAGGTCATTGTTCAGAGCTTCTTCATCCTTACGGACGTTCAGCTTGTCTGAAATAGGCAGACAGACCATGTTCGCCAGCATCGCACCGTACAGGGTTGTCAGCAGGGCTACCGCCATCGCAGGACCGATCGATTTCGGGTCACTCATGTTGGACAGCATCTGTACCAGACCAACCAGTGTACCGATCATTCCCATCGCCGGGCCTACATCCCCCAGAGAGGAGAAGATTTTGGCACCGAATTCATGACGATCATGGGTGAGTTTGGCTTCTTTCTTAAGAAGCATTTTGACAACTTCGGGGTCGTGACCATCAACCAGCAGTTGAATACCGCGCTGCATGAAGTCACTGCTTACTTGTTTATCTTCCAGAGAAAGCAGACCACCTTTACGTGCTGCATCTGCCAGTTCAACAGTCTCTGCAATAATCTCTTCTGGATTAAGCGACTTGAACATGAATGCTTTACCGGCAATTTTACCGGCCGCAAGGAACTGCGCCAGAGTAAACTGCATCAGCACTACGAACAGGGAGCCACCGATTACGATCAACAGCGAAGGAGGGTTGATGAAGACGCCAACGTCCCCACCCATAACCATCGCGGCTACTACAATACCAAAACTACCTAATAAGCCGACGAGCGTTGCTATATCCACTCATTACTCCTTAATCAAGCCGGGAACTCTGTTCAAGCTTTATATCCGAACTGCCTATGATAGCAAAAATGTCTTGGTAGTCATCCATCCTACAATCGTTTAATCAAGAAAAATGAGCGATAATTGATTCTATTTTAAGGCTTAGGTAAGTTTACCCCTTTCATATAAGATATTTCCCATGCCACGTAAGAAGAAAGCCCCCGATTTTGAACAGTCTCTGCAAGAGCTGGAAACCCTTGTTACCAAAATGGAACAAGGAGATATGTCTCTTGAAGAATCCCTGAAAGCTTTTGAGGAAGGCGTGAGCCTTACCCGTGATTGCCAGTCTATTCTGGCCCAGGCTGAGCAGAAGGTTCAGGTTTTAATTGAGTCTGGCGGCGAGCTGAAAACCGAGCCGTTCATACCGGACGAGGATGCCTGAGATTGGATATCCGCAGTCAGCTAGGCGTTTATCAGCAAACCGTTGATTCATACCTAAACCAGTGCATCGATAAAGACAGTATTGATCCGCCTTTACAGGAAGCGATGCTTTACTCCCTCTTCAATGGCGGCAAACGCGTTCGCCCTGCCCTGATCTATATCGTGAATAAAATGCTGGGCGGTACTCTTGAGCAAGCCAACAGTTCAGCAGCTGCCATAGAGTGTATCCACAGTTATTCTCTGGTGCATGATGATTTGCCCGCGATGGATGACGACGACCTCAGACGCGGCAAACCCACCTGCCATATTGCCTTTGATGAACCGACTGCCATTCTGGTAGGTGATGCATTGCAGTGTCTGGCTTTTGAACTGATTGCTAACGATACAAACCTGAATACTGATACCCGAATCCGCCTGATTCAGATGCTGTCTAATGCATCCGGCCATCAGGGCATGGTAGTTGGCCAGGCGTTTGACCTGCGCAATGTGGGTAAGCCATTGACACTGGAACAGCTGGAAGCGATGCATCAGCATAAAACCGGCGCTTTACTGAAATGTGCCGTGCTCATGGGCGCGGTGGTCAGTGGCAATGTTACTGATGAGCAACTGAAACAGCTTGAATTTTATGCAGAGGCGATCGGTCTGGCCTTTCAGGTTCAGGACGATATTCTGGATATTGAAGGTGATGCCAGCGTAATTGGTAAGCCACAGGGTTCTGATCTGGAAAAAGATAAACCCACCTACCCTGCCCTGTTAGGTCTGGAAGGCGCTAAACTTAAACTTCAGCAACTGCATGAACAGGCTATCTCTGCACTGGAATCCTTTGGCGACAGCGCGGACGAACTAAAAGCACTGGCAGATTTTATCGTTCAGCGCGATCATTAAATCTATGTTCAATTCTATTCCTGAAACACGCCCGGCCACTCCATTGCTGGATCAGATTAATGATCCGGCAGATTTGCATTCGCTATCGGCTGAGCAATTGCCGGAACTGGCGACTCAACTTCGAGAATATCTGCTCTACAGTGTTGGCCAGAGCGGTGGCCACTTTGGCGCGGGCTTAGGGGTAATAGAACTGACCATTGCTCTGCACTATCTGTTAAACACGCCAAAGGATCACCTGATCTGGGATGTGGGTCATCAGTGTTATCCCCATAAGATTCTTACCGGCCGCCGTGAAACGATGCCGAAGATCCGCCAGTTTGACGGCCCGGCTCCTTTCCCGAAACGTTCTGAAAGCCAGTTTGATGAGTTTGGTGTTGGCCATTCCAGTACCTCAATCAGTGCGGCTCTGGGTATGGCGATTGCCGATAAACTACAAGGCATTAACAGTAAAACCGTTGCGGTGATTGGCGATGGAGCAATGACTGCTGGCATGGCATTCGAAGCTTTAAACCATGCGGCCCATACCGATACCAACCTGTTGGTCATCCTCAACGATAACGATATGTCGATCTCCCATAATGAGGGTGGATTGGCGACCTATCTGGCCCGTAATCTAAAGAATCAAACGGAAGGCGAAACCACTGCCGCTCTGTTTGAGGCTCTGGACTTTGAATACACAGGCCCTGTAGATGGCCATGATTTCGACAAGTTACTGCCCGCACTTGAAACGGTACTCAACAAACCTGGCCCACAGTTCCTGCACCTGATCACTAAAAAGGGTAAAGGCTTCAAGCCGGCGGAAGATGACCCGGTGGGTTACCACGCCATCACCAAGATTGAACCCATCCACCAACCGAAAGAGAAAAAAATACGTTACTCGAACATTTTCGGCCGCTGGATTTGTGATATGGCGGATCAGGATAAACGCCTGACCGCCATTACGCCGGCCATGCGTGAAGGTTCGGATCTGGTAGCTTTCTCAGAAAAGTACCCGGAACGCTACTTTGATGTAGCTATCGCTGAACAACACGCACTAACACTGGCAGCAGGTTTAGCCTGCCAGAAGATGAAGCCAGTAGTCGCGATCTACTCCACATTCTTACAACGCGCCTATGACCAACTAGTGCATGATGTGTCTATCCAGAAACTGGACCTGCTGCTGGCCATCGACCGCGCCGGATTAGTCGGTGAAGATGGCTCAACACACGCCGGCTGTTTTGATATAGCCATGCTGCGCTGCCTGCCTGAAGCGGTCATCATGACACCTTCCAGCGCAGAAGAGCTGCGTAATATGCTGTTCACGGGTTATGAATATTCTGGCCTTGCTGCCGTACGTTATCCTCGCGGCAGTGTTCCTTCGCATGCTGAGGGAGCCATGACTCAGTTGGAAATCGGCAAGTCAAAAACGTTAAGACAAGGACAGAAAGTAGCACTTCTGAACTTCGGCCCCCTGCTGGATACTGCAAAAGCCATCGCTGATCAGAGCAATTACACAGTTGTGGATATGCGTTTTGTAAAACCGCTGGATGCAGATCTAATCAAGCAGCTAAGCGATTCGCATGACCTGCTGGTAAGCATCGAAGACCACTCAATAAAAGGCGGTGCGGGATCAGCTGTAAGTGAGTATTTACATCAAAACAACATCAACACACCGTTATTGATGCTGGGCATTCCAGACAAATGGATCGAACATGCCACAAGGCAACAGCAGTTAGAGATGTGTGGATTGGATCAAGCAGGGATTCAGCGTTCTATAGAGACCGCATTAAATCAATAGATAAGCAAAGAGCTGCAGAATAAGGCCTGCGTAGATACCTGCCAGAATATCATCCAGCATCACACCCAACCCGCCTGAAACTTTGCTATCGGCCCAGCGGATTGGCCAGGGTTTAAGGATGTCGAAGATGCGGAACAAAATAAAGCCGATCACAATCCAGCCCCATCCGGCTGGAGCCATGGTCATTGTCAGCCAGAAGCCAACGAATTCGTCCCAGACAATACCACCGTGGTCGTGTACTCCAATATCTTTTGACGTTTTATTACAAAGCCAGATGCCGATCAGAGTCGTCACCACCAGCATGATCAGGTACTGAGTCAGTGGCAGATGCTGGAACCAGAGATACGGAATGATAGCAGCGAGGGTACCTACTGTTCCCGGAGCATAAGGAGATGCACCACTACCCAGGCCAAATGCCAGAAAGTGGATTGGGTTTTTCCATACAGATGCCGGGACTTTGTTCATTCAGTATTCTTCTTAAATATTTTAACTATGGGTTTTGAAGTGATCGTAGCCTGCGCCACCGAGTTCACATGCCTGACCACGATCAAACAGTCGGATATCCGCATCATCTGTGATTTTCCCAATCACAGCAATGGGTTCGGGCAGATTTGGCAACTGAGGTAGTTGTTCAGCCGGCAGAGTGAAGCAAAGTTCAAAATCTTCTCCACCTGTTAATGCCCATTGGCGGGCTTTTTCTTCACCAAAGTTGCTCACCAATTCTGTAGACAGCGGCAGAGCCTCTACCTGTAAACGGGCACCCAGAGTCTGTTGCCCGGTACTACTGGCTTTAAGAATATGCGCCAGATCAGACAATAAACCATCGGATACATCGATAGCTGCAGTAGCTATATCTCTGAGAACTTGACCAAGCTCTATTCGTGGCGTTGGAGCAAAGAATCGCTGATTAAGATACTCAGTTCCTTCTGCTTCCGGGAAGCCATTAAGAAGCCCTTCAAGACCTCCCCGGCTGTCACCTAATTTGCCGCTAACACAGATAAGATCTCCGACTTGAGCCCCGGCACGCTTCAGCGCTTTACCAACAGGCACAAAACCATGAACCTGAGCAGTCAGGCTCAGTGGTCCTCGGGTTGTATCACCGCCAATCAGGCTGATTTGATATTGCTGACATAAGGTTGCAAGGCGTGTAGAAAAAGCCTCTAGCCAGCTTTCGGATGCTTCTGGTAGAGAAAGAGCCAACGTAATCCAGGCGGGAGTGGCGCCCATCGCCGCCAGATCACTCACTGCAGCGCCAAACAGGCGCGATGCCAATTGGTCTGCAGGCGTATCAGGCAGAAAGTGAGTTCCTTCTACCAATGAATCGATAGAGACCACCAGCTGCTGCCCTTCCGGGCAATTCAGAATGGCACAGTCATCCCCCACCCCTAACGCAACAGAAGCATCCGAAGATGCTTCTGCCAGAGGTGCAAAATAACGTTTGATCAGCTCAAATTCGCCTAAAGACATTAGCCCTGACGCTTTTCTCTGATTTCAGCCATACGAACTTTCTGTGCCAGCTTGTCCAGCACACCGTTCACATACTTATGGCTCTCTGTGGCACCAAAAGTTTTCGCCAGCTCAACGCTTTCATTGATCGCTACGCGGTATGGAACTTCGATACGCTTGGACAGTTCGTATGCCCCGATACGCAGAACATTCAGCTCTACCGGGTCCAGATCTTCCAACTGACGATCCAGATAGTCGTTATACAGTCCGTCCAGCTCACTTTTTGAAGCCGCAATGTTATGCAGCAACTCAGAGAAGAGTTTCAGATCTGTATCCGCCATATCATGGTCAATACGGAACTGGGCTTCCAGTTCATTCAGTGGCTGACCTGCCAGCGTCCAGGAGTACAGAGCCTGCAGCGCGAAGCTGCGGGCGTTACGGCGCTGAGTCGTCAGTGACGCTTTCTTTTTCTTCGCAGGTTTGCTTTGGTTCTCGCTCATCTGCGTTTAGTCCTCTAGCTGCTTCAGCAGGCTAACCATCTCAAGTACAGACAGTGCTGCTTCAGCACCTTTGTTACCCATCTTAGTACCTGAACGTTCAACCGCCTGCTCGATGCTGTTTACAGTCAGAATACCGTTCGCAACCGGAACATCGTAGTCCAGAGAAACCTGAGCAACGCCTTTAGAGCTCTCGCTGGAAACGTATTCAAAGTGCGGAGTACCACCACGGATAACGGCACCCAGAGCGATGATTGCATCGTCTTTTTTCTGTGCAGCCAGACGCTTAACCGCCAATGGAATTTCAAAAGCACCTGGTACACGAACAACACGGATGTTTTCTTCACTAACACCGTGACGCTTCAGCGTATCCAGCGCACCTTCCAGCAGGCTTTCCACAACAAATGAGTTAAAACGGCCAACTACAATCGAGTAGTTGCCATCAACATTTACAAAATCACCTTCGTAGGTTTTTACAGTCATTTCTATTTACCTGCCCGTTTAGTCTTCACAGGGGATATATTCTTCGATCTCCAGATCAAAACCGGAGATAGCGTTAAACTTCATTGGTGAACTGAGCAAACGCATTTTGCGAATACCCAGATCACGCAGAATTTGTGAGCCCGTACCTACTGTGAGGTATGAACCCGAGGAACTGATGTTGTGCTGACGGATTTTCTGACCTGCGTTTAACAGCTGATCCAGAGCTTCGCCGATATCAATTTTTGGACCTGTATCGAGCAGCAATACAACGCCCTGGCCCATCTCAGATACTTTTTTCAGCGCACGACGCATGGTCCACTTGATCTCTTGATCCTGTGCCACACCTACCACATCACGCAAAACTTCAGTTCGCAGATGTACACGTACCGGAGTTGCTGTTTCTTCAGTGATCTCACCCAGAGTCAGGGCCAGATGCGTGCAACCCAGAATCTCATCACGGTAAGTAACAAAGTTGAAGTCACCGAATTCAGTTGGCAGCACACCCTCTTGTTCACGCATCACCGTATGCTCGTTGGCAGTACGGTAGTGAATCAGGTCAGCAATTGTACCGATCTTAAGGTTGTGCTTATCCGCAAATTTTTCCAGATCCGGACGACGCGCCATAGTGCCGTCATCGTTCATGATCTCAACAATTACAGAGGCTGGAGAGAAGCCTGCCAGACGCGCTAGGTCACAACCTGCTTCGGTATGGCCAGCACGGCTCAAAACACCACCCGGCTGCGCCATCAGCGGGAAAATATGCCCCGGTTGCACAATATCTTCTGCTTTTGCATCGGCCTTCACTGCCGTACGCACCGTATGCGCACGATCAGCTGCAGAGATACCCGTTGTAACGCCTTCAGCCGCTTCAATCGACATTGTGAAGTTAGTAGAGAACTGTGCGCCGTTGCTCTGCACCATCAAAGGCAGATTCAGCTGTTCGCAGCGCTCGCGGCTTAATGTCAGACAGATCAGACCACGGGCATGAGTTGCCATGAAGTTGATATCGTCAGCACGAACCATCTCAGCAGCAATGACCAGATCACCCTCATTCTCACGGTCTTCATCGTCCATCAGGATAACCATTTTACCCTGACGGATATCTTCTATAATTTCCTGCGGTGTATTCAGTTTCATCAAAAATCTCTTACCGTCGTTAGCGGTTAAATCCATGAGCCATCAGGGTTTCCATTGTTAAACCCGAGCTCTTGTCTTCTTCATTGTTGTTATCTTGATTATGCGTCAGTAACCGCTCCAGATAACGAGCGATAATATCCACTTCCAGGTGCACTAAACGCCCTGGAACATATTCAGTCATAATCGTTTCTTGTGCCGTATGAGGCACAATATTAAGTTCAAAACAGTCGCCTGCAATAGCATTTACGGTCAAACTGATGCCATCCACCGTCACCGAGCCTTTGGCTGCAAGATAACGCTGGATCGCAACCGGCACTTTCACTGTAAAGCGGATCGAACGTGCATCTTCATTACGTTCAACAATTTCGCCTAGACCATCCACATGACCGGTAACAATATGACCACCCAGGCGGCTGGTTGGCATCAACGCCTTTTCCAGGTTAACCCGCTCACCCACACTCAAAGTATGGAAACGGGTATGAGCCAGAGTTTCGCGGGATACGTCCGCGACAAAACCATCTCCCGGCAGTTCCACTGCAGTCAGGCAAACGCCATTGGTTGCTATGCTGTCGCCCAGTTTAACATCATCCAGAGCAAGGTTACCGGTGCGAACATAGAGGCGCATATCGCCAGATTGCTCTTCAATCCCGGCTATAGTTCCAACGGCTTCAATAATTCCTGTAAACACCTGCGATTACTCTCCGTACACTGGCTTAAGGATCAGTTTCAAATCACCCTGCAACATCGTCATATCCAGCTGCTGCAATTGAATCTGCTGCGACATTTCACTGAAAGGCAGCGCGAAAGCCGGACGCGCATCTGAGCCCAGCAGTTTCATCGCCATATACAGGTGAATCTCATCCACCAGTTTCTGCTGAATGAAAGCTCCGGCAAGTGTTGCTCCGGTTTCAACCAACAGTTCATTACATTGTTCTTCTGAGGCCAGCTTTTCTAATAGCGGGCGTAAAGCTACGCGCCCTTCTTCTGCAGGCATTATAGCGACTTCCGCACCCGCAGTTTCCAAAGCGGCGATTTTTTCAGCATCTTTATTTACTGTAACAATCAGTGTGCGACCCGGTTGTTTTAAGATCGACGCCTGGAGCGGTAAACGCAGCTCGGAATCCAGTACCACACGCAACGGCTGCTGTTTAACAATCTCATCGGCATTATCCAGCTCCAACTGCTCTTCTCTTACCGTAAGAGCTGAATCATCTTTCAGAATAGACTCAATGCCCGTCAGAATCACCGAGCTTTGCGCGCGTAATTTCTGCACATCAGAACGCGCTGCAGGACCGGTAATCCATTTTGACTCGCCTGAAGCCATTGCAGTACGACCATCCAGGCTGGTCGCCATTTTAATTCTCACGAACGGCGAGCCTGCCTCCATTCGCTTAATAAAACCTGGGTTCAGAGCCTTTGCTTCATCTTCAAGTAGCCCTGACTCGGCAGTAATTCCTGCCTCTTGCAGCATGCTTAAACCCCGACCGGCAACCTGAGGATTGGGATCGACCATAGCTGCAACAACGCGAGCTACACCAGCCTTAATCAGGGCTTCTGAGCATGGCGGCGTACGACCATAATGACTGCAGGGCTCCAGGGTTACATAAGCTGTTGCTCCCTGAGCTTTTTCCCCTGCCATCGCTAAGGCATTTACCTCTGCATGACCTTCTCCGGCACGAAAGTGAAAACCTTCTCCGACAATCTCGTCATCTTGCACCAGAACACAGCCCACTCTTGGGTTTGGGTTCGTGGTGTACAGGCCATTTCGGGCTAAACGTATAGCCCGCGCCATATAATCCTGATCAGCTCCGCTCCACCCAGTCATCTACTGTTCCTCTGCAGCATCATGCTCTTTGGACAGTCGTTCAATCTCGGCCTTGAATTCGTTGATATCCTGAAAGCTTCTGTACACCGATGCGAAACGTACATAGGCGACTTCGTCGAGCTTACGCAACTCAGCCATCACCTCTTCACCGACCTGACGTGAAGGCAGCTCCCTTTCACCGGTCGCACGCAGGCAATGTTTAATACGGCTGATACAAGCTTCTATTTCTTCGATTGAAACGGGACGTTTCTCCAGTGCTCGATGGATGCCGGCACGGAGTTTTTCATCATCAAAAGGCTGACGGGTGCCATCGGCCTTGATCAGGCGAGGCATAAGCAGCTCGGCTGCTTCATAGGTGGTAAAGCGCTCATTACATTGAGTACATTCCCGGCGTCTGCGCACCTGTTGGCCTTCTGCAACCAGACGAGAGTCGACAACTTTGGTTTCATTGGCACTACAAAACGGACAATGCATCAAATGTTCCTGAGTAAAGAGCGTTTATTATTCTCCAGGGGTGAATTCCTGAGAATAAAAGGGCTGCCATTAAGGCAGCCCGGGGATTGTACATTTTTCCAGCTGTAACTTACAGCTGGAGAAGCACTTACTTGTACTCTTACTTATATACAGGATAACGAGCGCAGATCTCTTTAACCTGCTCTTTAACGCGAGCAATGATCTCTTCGTTATTGATATCGTCCAGAATATCGCAGATCCAGTTAGTCAGATCTGTAACTTCAGCTTCTTTGAAACCACGGCGAGTCACCGCTGGAGTACCGATACGCAGGCCAGATGTTACAAACGGAGAGCGTGGATCGTTTGGTACAGAGTTCTTGTTTACTGTGATGTTGGCACGGCCCAGAGCAGCGTCAGCATCTTTACCCGTGAACTCTTTGTCGATCATGTCCACCAGGAACAGGTGATCATCAGTACCGTCAGATACAATTTTGATACCACGTGACTTGAACGTTTCAGCCATTGCCTGTGCGTTCTTAACAACCTGAGCCTGATACTCTTTCCACTCTGCTTCCATCGCTTCTTTGAAGCAAACCGCTTTAGCAGCGATAACGTGCATCAGTGGACCGCCCTGAGATTCTGGGAATACGGCAAAGTTCAGTTTCTTCTGCAGATCTTCGTCAGCACGTGCAGACAGGATCAGACCACCACGTGGGCCGCCCAGTGTTTTGTGAGTTGTAGTCGTCACAACATCAGCAATACCGACTGGAGAAGGGTAAACGCCCGCGGCAACCAGACCTGCGATGTGTGCCATATCAACAAACAGGTAAGCACCTACTTTGTCCGCGATGTCGCGGAAACGCTGCCAGTCAACAACACGAGAGTAAGCAGAGAAACCTGCAACGATCATAGTTGGCTTGTGTTCTTCAGCCAGACGCTCAACTTCTGCGTAGTCGATTTCACCTGTTTCTGGGTTCAGACCGTACTGAACAGCGTTATAGATACGACCAGAGAAAGATACTGCTGCACCATGAGTCAGGTGACCACCGTGAGCCAGGCTCATGCCCAGAATAGTATCGCCCGGCTTACACAGAGCCATGTATACCGCTGCGTTTGCCTGGGAACCAGAGTGAGGCTGAACGTTAGCGTATGTTGCACCAAACAGCTCTTTAGCACGATCAATCGCCAACTGCTCAACTACATCCACATGCTCACAACCGCCGTAGTAACGCTTGTTTGGATAACCTTCAGCGTATTTGTTAGTCAGCGCAGAACCCTGTGCTTCCATTACGCGTGGGCTTGTGTAGTTTTCGGACGCAATCAGTTCGATGTGTTCTTCCTGACGAACCGTTTCAGCCTGCATTGCAGACCACAGGTCAGCGTCGAAATCAGCGATAGTCATATCTTTGCTAAACATAGGAGTTTCTGTCCCCTGAATAGAATGTGAACCCTGTTCAGCTGCATTAACAACGGCAAAGCCGCCAGAAAATTCCAGCTAAAAACCATTTGGGAATTGGGAAAGCGCGTATTATAGCGAAACATTTTCTCAGATACACTTGAATCCGCTTCAAAACTGCTTCAATTTTACTCAACAAAAAAGCCTGTAACGTTTTACGGTTACAGGCTTTCTTTGGTTTAGCGCTGTTCAGTCAATCGCAACTTTTGTGCTTTCCGGTGCTTTCGGCTCTGGTTTTGGCAGATCCAACTGCAGCACCCCATTTTCAAAACGCGCTTTGATCGTTGCAGGATCAACATCATCACCCACAGAAAGACGCCTTACATACTGTCCGTAATGACGTTCCTGGCGAATGATCTTGCCATCTTTCTCTTCTTTATCTTCCTGCTTGGTTTCAGCTGAAATCGTCAGCACACCATTTTCCAGTGTGACATGGATATCGTCCTTATTGATACCGGGTAGATCTGCTTTGACGCAGTAGCCGTTTTCAGACTCATGAACATCTATCGCGGGTACGCGCTCACCTTTTTCAGAAGCCACCGGGCGGAAGAAATTGTTAAAGAAAGTATCATCAAACAGACTGTTAAAACGTGTTAAGTCACCCATCAGACTCACCTCCTCTTCAGGATCTGATTATTTTTATATCTCTCCATTCTCAGTCTAGAACTCAATAAAAAGAGCGCTATTGCGGTTATTTGATCCGGATCAAGATAGCCATTGATAGTCAGTTTCCGGTAGAATCGCGTCATTATTTGATAGTTTAAAAAGACGGATTACTGCATGGCTCAGTACGTATATTCAATGAACCGCGTTGGCAAGATTGTTCCGCCAAAGCGTGAAATTCTTAAAGATATCTCTCTTTCCTTTTTCCCTGGCGCAAAAATCGGTGTACTGGGTCTGAATGGCGCGGGTAAATCCACCCTGTTGCGCATCATGGCAGGCATCGACACGGAGATTATTGGTGAAGCGCGCCCAATGCCAGGCATCAATGTGGGTTACCTACCTCAGGAACCGGAACTGGATGAAACTAAAACCGTTCGCGAAATCGTTGAGGAAGCTGTTGCAGATGTAAAAGAAGCGCTTGACGGTTTAGAAGCCGTTTACGCCGCTTACGCAGAGCCGGACGCTGACTTTGACGAACTGGCGAAGAAACAGGCTGAATACGAAAACCTGATCCAGGCGAAAGATGGCCATAATCTGGATACCGCTCTTGAGCGTGCAGCTGACGCAATGCGCCTGCCTGCATGGGATGCAGAAGTTAAGCACCTGTCCGGTGGTGAAAGACGCCGTGTAGCTCTGTGCCGATTACTGCTGGATAAGCCAGACATGCTTCTGCTCGACGAGCCTACCAACCACCTGGATGCTGAATCGGTTGCATGGATTGAGCGTTTCCTGCAGGAATACCCAGGCACAGTTGTGGCAATCACCCACGACCGTTATTTCCTGGACAACGCTGCTGGCTGGATTCTGGAACTGGACCGCGGCCGCGGCATTCCATACGAAGGTAACTACTCTTCCTGGTTGGAGCAGAAAGAAGCTCGCCTGGAGCAGGAAGCCAAACAAGAAGCTGCACACCGAAAATCTGTTGCTGCCGAACTGGAGTGGGTTCGCCAGGGATCCAAAGGTCGCCAGTCCAAGTCCAAGGCACGTCTTAAACAGTTTGAAGAGATGAACTCTAAAGAGTTCCAGACCCGCAACGAGACTCAGGAGATCTACATTCCACCTGGGCCACGTTTAGGTGACAAAGTTATTGATGCAGTAAATATTTCCAAAGCATACGGCGATAAAGTCCTGTTTGAGAACCTGAGCTTCTCAATTCCTCAGGGTGCAATCGTTGGCATCATCGGTGGTAACGGTGCGGGTAAATCCACACTCTTCCGTATGATCGCAGGCGAAGAACAACCGGATGCGGGTGAAATTGAAATTGGTTCTACTGTTGAGCTGGCTTATGTGAACCAGTCTCGCGACCTGAACGGCGATAAGACTGTTTTCGAAGAGATTTCGGACGGTCAGGACATTATCACTGTTGGCAACTACCAGACACCTTCACGTTCTTACTGTGGCCGCTTTAACTTTAAAGGTGGCGACCAGCAGAAATTTGTTAAGGATCTTTCCGGTGGTGAGCGCAATCGCCTGCATATGGCGAAGCTGCTTAAAGAAGGCGGCAACGTTCTTCTTCTCGATGAGCCAACCAACGATCTGGATATTGAAACACTACGAGCACTGGAGGAAGCCTTGCTGGCATTCCCTGGTTGCGCGGTAGTGATTTCCCATGACCGTTGGTTCCTGGACCGTATCTGTACACATATGCTGGCGTACGAAGGCGACTCCCATGTTGAGTTCTTCGAAGGCAACTACACTGAATATCAAGCTGATTACAAACGTCGCTACGGCAAAGAGCATCAGCCTGAGCGTATCAAGTACAAGCGTATGTCTGATCTGGGTTAAACCATTAAGAATTAAAAAGCCGGGTATATCCCGGCTTTTTTGTATTCAAATTTCTATGTAGCAACGGCTGTTTGGTCACGCCCGTTATCTTTAGCTCGGTAAAGAGCTTCATCCACTCTTTGCAGCAGAGCATCTACGTCTTCTTCAGGTTTTATTTCTGCCACTCCGATACTGGTTGTGAAACCGATCTTTTCTCCCGCTGGAGTTTTAACGTACTCATCATGGCAAGCCGTTCTGATCGCCTCAGCTATTTGTTCTGCCTCGACTGTGCCCCTATCTGGCAATACGATTAGGAATTCTTCACCACCGTAACGACAACGAATATCCGTTTTCCTTTTGGTCTTTTTCCTCATCAACTGAGAAAAGCTCTTTAAGACCATATCTCCAGCAGCATGGCCGTAGTTATCGTTAAAGCTCTTAAACTTATCCAGATCGAAAAGTAACACACTCAATGGCATGGAATGTGAACGACAATTTTGAATATCTGTAGCCAGTTGCTCCATTGCCTGTCGCCTGTTTGATAAGCCGGTTAGAGGGTCACGGGTAGCCTGGCGGTAAAGCCCCAGCAACATATTCATCTGATTCACTGCTGCCCAGCCTGCAATCACGCCAAGCACTGTTAGCAACCAGAGATTATTGATCCCCTGAACTGATCCTAATTCCCCTCTGAATGACTGGGTAAACAGCTCTACCGCTAGAACTCCAACGATATAGATAAAGGATTCAACGATAGCCAAGGGAAAGACCGCCAGCATGGTGATGATCATAAAAGGAAAAAAGTCATAACCGCTTTGGCTGGTTGAAAAACCATTTTCCATTAACAATGCAGTTGCAGCAGTTTGGAACGCCGATAAAACCAGAACCAATAAACACAAACGCGCATAGGAGGTTCGCAAGCTGTATTGCTTAAAGCTAAGAATACCTAGTAATAAACAGGCAATAGCAGTCACAGCTCGTATCGCGAAAAGCTCATTGATGATCTCGGCAGATAACAGGTAATAATCCACCAATATCCATGCGGGTTGCAGTAACACCAGAGCGATAGAAATCACTCTGATTCTTCGAAACAGATAATAACTGCGAGTCTGATTGAAATACCGGGAATGGCGGCGTGCGCTAAAAACGTCCAGTAATGTATCCAGAACCATATTATTTGCTCATATTCTTTTTATAAACGCTGCATGATATAGAGTAGTTGAGAGCTAAGCGTTGATCCAAAGCAGCCCGCAAATTAACAATCCACCCAACCGGGTCTAAACTTTATCCAATATCTGCTCTGAGGGCGGGTTCCCATTACCCCTCAGACTATAATAAGATGATTATCACGTTGTATAACTTGGGATAAATGCAGTGACTACACCTGAAACAGACCGCAGACGTTTTACCCGGATCAATTTTGATGCTGCTACTGAAGTTAAGCAGGGTGAAGATATCTGGCAGGCTAAGCTAATCGATATCTCATTCAATGGACTGCTTCTTTCTACCGAAGCTCCGATTCCTCTGGAAAACGGAGCCGCTGTTGATATTACTGTGCATTTGCTTGGAAATGATGTGACCATCAACACGCCAGCAACGTTGGCCCACACTGAAGAGCTGCAATACGGTTTTGCTATTGAAAACCTGGATCTGGACTCCCTGACTCAGATACGCCGCTTGGTTGAGCTTAACCTGGGTGATGAAGCCCTTCTGGAGCGGGAACTGGATCATCTGTTTCTGGAAGACTAACCGGTACTCAGCTAACAACAGCTCAAAGAGCCTCAAGTGCTTCTGATAATTTAGAAACAGCAACAACCTGCATTCCGGGCAATTCTTCTTTTGGAACATTCCCTTTTGGAACGATTGCCCTTTTAAATCCATGCTTCGCCGCTTCCCTTATGCGCTCCTGCCCATTTGGAACTGGACGAATTTCACCTGAAAGCCCCACTTCTCCAAATACCATTAAATCATGGGGTAAAGCCTGATCCCGGAAACTCGACACAACGGACATGAGCAATGCCAGATCAGCACTGGTTTCCAGCACTTTAACACCACCCACTACGTTGACGAATACATCCTGATCACCAGTCATCAAACCACCATGCCTGTGCAATACCGCTAGCAGCATCGAGAGACGGTTTTGTTCCAGACCCACAGCAACACGCCTGGGGTTGTTCATATGGGAATGATCAACCAAAGCCTGAATTTCTACCAGCAGAGGCCTGGTTCCTTCCCACACCACCATGACCACACTACCCGGACTTGGGCCTTCGGCACGGCTAAGGAATATAGAGCTAGGGTTTTTAACCTCTTTTAAGCCCTGCTCCAACATGGCAAATACACCCAGCTCATTAACGGCACCAAATCGGTTTTTATGGGAACGAAGTGTACGAAAACGGGAATCTGATGAGCCTTCCAACTGCAGGGAGCAGTCGATCATATGCTCCAGAACTTTAGGACCCGCCAAAGAGCCATCTTTGGTGACGTGTCCCACCATAAACAGCACCGTGCCCGTCTGTTTTGCGAAACGTGTCAGGTAAGCTGCGGATTCTCTCACCTGAGAAACAGAACCTGGGGCAGATTGCACATCAGCCATATGCATCACCTGGATGGAATCAATCACCATCACCTTCGGCTGCAGTTTCTGAGCAGTATCACAGATTGTTTCTACATTGGTTTCTGACAGCATTTTGAGCTGCCCTGTGGGTAAACCAAGGCGCTGAGCACGCATCGCAACCTGCTGTAATGATTCCTCACCCGTTATATAAAGTGCAGGCATCTGCTCGGCCAGGTAACACATGGTCTGCAGCAGCAAGGTACTTTTGCCCGCGCCTGGGTGACCACCAATCAAAACAGCTGAGCCAGGCACTAATCCGCCACCAAGGACCCGATCAAGTTCTCCAGCACCGGCAGAAAAGCGCGGCATCTCTTCAACAGACACTTCAGAGAGAGAGACTATTTTCTGTTGCCCAGCAGCACCAGCATAGCCATCAAAACGGACATTACGGCTCTCTTGTGCAGCGGTTTTGGCTGAAGCTAATCTAACCTCAGTCAGAGTATTCCAGGCTCCACATGAAGTGCACTGGCCCTGCCATTTGGTGTAATCCGCCCCACAGTCATTACAGACATAGGCCGTTTTTGCACGTGCCATTTATCTCTCCTAATTAAGCTAGGTGAACCATTCTACCCAACCTCTTGAATACAACCTATAGGTGCTTTTTTTATTTTTCGATTGCACTACAATCGATCAACTTATAATTAGAAATCAGGGTATGCCCTAACATCAAAGGAGATGTTTATGAAACTGGAAACCATTGCGGTTCACGGCGGCTATTCGCCAGATCCTACTACCAACGCTGTTGCCGTTCCTATCTACCAGACCACCTCCTACGCCTTTGATGACGCCCAACATGGTGCAGACCTCTTCGACCTCAAAGTTGAAGGTAATATCTATACCCGCATTATGAACCCAACTACGGATGTGCTGGAAAAACGTATCGCTGAAATGGAAGGCGGTATTGCAGCGCTTGCCGTTGCTTCCGGTATGGCCGCGATTACTTATGCTATCCAGACCATCGCAGCAACTGGTGACAACATTATCTCTACCAGTGAACTCTATGGCGGCACTTACAACCTGTTTGCACACACCCTACCGCATCAGGGTATTGATGTTCGTTTTGCCAATAAAGATGATGCTGCTGAGATAGAAAGTAAGATTGATGCGAACACTAAGGCGATCTTCTGTGAATCTGTCGGCAATCCATCCGGCGGTATTGCTGACATTGAGATGCTGGCTGAAGTAGCTCACCGCAACCAGATCCCATTGATTGTGGATAACACGGTACCAAGCCCATTCTTATGGCGCCCGTTTGAACATGGCGCTGATATTGTTATCCACTCGGTAACTAAATACATCGGCGGTCACGGCAACTCTATCGGCGGTGTCGTTGTCGATTCTGGTAAGTTCCCATGGGGTGACTACCCTGAACGTTTCCCACTTCTGAATACTCCAGACCGCTCTTACCACGGTGTGGTCTATACAGAAGCTCTGGGGCCTGCTGCTTTTATCGGCCGCTGCCGAGTCGTACCTTTACGAAATACGGGTGCTGCGATTTCACCTATGAATGCCTTCCTGATCCTTCAAGGCCTGGAAACCCTTCCTCTGCGTATGGAACGCATTAATGAAAACACTCGTCAGATTGCAGAGTATCTGGAAAGCCATGACGCGGTCAGCTGGGTGAAATATGCGGGTCTGCAAAGCCATAAAGATTACGAGCTTGCTCAGAAGTATCTCAACGGCCAGGCATCAGGCATTCTAAGCTTTGGCCTTAAAGCGGGTCGCGAGGCGACTTCACCATTCTATGATGCTCTTAATGTATTTACCCGCCTGGTAAATATTGGTGACTGTAAATCGCTGGCCGCTATTCCAGCTGAAACGACTCACCGCCAGCTAAATGATGAAGAACTCGCTTCGGCGGGTGTTTCGCCTGAGATGGTTCGTCTTTCAGTGGGTATTGAGCATATTGATGACCTGATTGCGGATCTGGAACAGGCCTTGGCTGCCATTGGTTAATAGCTATAATTCAGATTAGAAAAAAGGCCGCATCAGCGGCCTTTTTCATCAACAGAACTAATCAAAAATCGACCTGACTTTATCCCACAACGTACGGGCATTGTGCTGACTTTTATCAGATGCCTGAGCAAGTTCTTGCAACTTACCCATCTTATTCATCGCTAACTGGTACTGCTCTTCAACTTCTTCAGCGCCTGATGCGTTGAACTCCAGATCATTAACCAGACCATCGCTCAAACCATAGATCCAGCCATGAACAGTCAATTCCTGACCGTTAGACCAGGCCTGCTGAACGATTGTGGTCTCACAAAGGTTTACCGACTGTTCAATAACGTTGAGCTCACACAGGCGATCCAATTGCTGATGCGAGTGATCCCAGGTAGAAAGAAAATCACGGTGTTTCTGATATACACGACGAATGTTTCGCAACCAGTTATCAATCAACCCATGAGGTTCACTTTTAATAGAAGCTGCAACACCACCGCATCCATAATGACCCACAACCATAATATGCTTAACTTTGAGCACCTCTACTGCGTATTGAACTACCGAGAGACAGTTCATATCAGTATGAACAACAACATTGGCCACATTACGGTGCACAAAAAGTTCGCCCGGTAGCATGCCAACTATTTCATTGGCTGGAACACGACTATCAGAACAGCCAATCCACAGATATTCAGGTGCTTGTTGCTGCGCCAGGGTTTCGAAGAAATGCGGATCTTCCTGGTTTATCTTTTCCGCCCATTCGCGGTTTTTGTCGAGTAAGTCAGTTAATTTTTCCATCACACATCCACATAACAAAAGAGGGCTAACGCCCTCTCGAATTTAACCTTGATGATACTTCGCACTGAGTTCGTGAACAGCATCCACAAAAGCTTTCGGATGAGCAGGGTCAACAAACTGATGAATACCGTGCCCCAGGTTAAACACGTGACCTGAGCCATTACCAAAACGACTTAGGATGAATTCAACTTCCTGTTCAATACGGCTAGCTGGCGCATACAGAACACTTGGATCCATATTCCCCTGTAGAGCAACCTTATCGCCTACACGAGAACGGGCGTTACCAATATCGGTAGTCCAGTCCAGCCCCAGAGCATCGGAACCCGCTTCAGCCATTTTTTCCAACCACTGACCACCATTTTTGGTGAACAGGATCACTGGCACTTTACGACCATCATGCTCACGGATCAGACCATCAACGATCTGCTTCATGTACTTCAGAGAGAACTCTTCATAACAAGGGCCGCTCAGTGCACCACCCCAGGTATCAAAGATTTGTACAGCCTGTGCGCCACAGCGAATCTGCTCGTTCAGATAATCAGTTACTGATTGAGCCAGCTTATCCAGTAATGCATGCATAATTTCTGGAGTTGCGTACATCATCTGTTTGATATGACGGAAGTCTTTGCTTGAACCGCCTTCAACCATATAGGTAGCCAGGGTCCATGGGCTGCCAGAGAAACCGATCAGAGGTACATGACCATTCAGCTCACGACGAATCTCTTTAACCGCATTCATCACATAGTCCAGATCTGTAGCGGAATCTGGTACTGGCAGATCAGCTACGTCTTGCTCTGTACGGATAATCTTTTTAAAACGTGGACCTTCGCCAGTCTCAAAGTACAACCCCAGTCCCATTGCATCAGGAATGGTCAGGATGTCTGAGAACAGAATCGCAGCATCCAGGTCATAACGTTCCAGCGGCTGAATGGTTACTTCACATGCTAGCTCTTTATTTTTACAAAGGCTGAGGAAATCACCCGCTTTAGCACGAGTTTCGCGATATTCTGGAAGGTAACGGCCAGCCTGGCGCATCATCCATACCGGTGTTGCATCTACGGGTTCGCGGAGCAATGCCCGCAAAAAACGATCGTTTTTCAATTCAGCCATTTCTATAGGTCACTTCGTGTCTAAAATTTAACTTGCGCATATTCTAACGATTTCTGGGCAAAAATACCTGCTTCTTTAGGCCGTAAAAAAGGCCGCATTTAGCGGCCTTTTACAATCAGCAAGCTTAGACTTCTAAATAGTCCATAATGCCCTCTGCAGCTTTCCGACCCTCTGCAATTGCAGTAACAACCAGATCAGAACCGCGAACCATGTCACCACCAGCGAACACTTTTTCATTGCTAGTCTGGTAAGGGAAAGCAGATTTCTCAGGCGCTTTTACTCGGCCATCTTCATGCAGATCGATACCGAAGTCAGCAAACCAAGGCGCTGGGCTTGGGCGGAAACCGAAAGCAACCAGAACAGCGTCGGCTGGCAGAACTTCTTCAGAACCCTGAACTACTTCTGCACGACGACGGCCATTCTCGTCTGGCTCACCCATCTGAGTGCTAACCACTTTGATTCCAGTTACTTTACCGTTTTCACCTACAACCTCTACAGGCTGGCGGTTAAACTGGAATTCAACACCTTCTTCACGCGCATTTTCAACTTCACGCTTAGAACCAGGCATGTTTGCTTCGTCACGACGGTAAGCACATACAACCGATTCTGCACCCTGACGAATAGAGGTACGGTTACAGTCCATCGCTGTGTCACCACCACCCAAAACAACGACTTTCTTGCCTTGCATATCGATGAAGCCGTTTTCATCCTGCTCAAAACCAAGGCAGTTATTTACATTGGAGATCAGGAACGGCAGTGCATCATATACACCATCCAGCTCTTCGCCTGGGAAACCACCTTTCATGTAAGTGTATGTACCCATACCGAGGAATACTGCATCGTATTCGTCGATCAGATCCTGCATCTGAACATCTTTACCCACTTCAGTATTCAGACGGAATTCAACACCCATCTCAGTGAATACTTCACGACGGCGAGACATCACATCTTTTTCCAGTTTGAATTCTGGAATACCGAATGTCAGCAGACCTCCGATCTCAGGATTACGATCAAATACAACTGGCTTAACACCGTTACGAACCAGCACATCCGCTGCAGCAATACCTGCAGGGCCAGCACCGATTACAGCAACCTTCTTATCAGTTTTAACAACCTGAGACATGTCAGGTTTCCAGCCCATAGCAAAGGCGGTGTCTGTGATGTATTTCTCTACGGAACCGATTGTTACCGCACCGAAGCCATCGTTCAGTGTACACGCTTCTTCGCACAGTCTGTCCTGTGGGCAAACACGACCACAGACTTCTGGCAGAGAGTTAGTCTGATGGCTCAGCTCTACTGCTTCGATGATGTTGCCTTCCGAAACCAGCTTCAGCCAGTTTGGAATGTGGTTATGCACCGGGCATTTCCATGAACAGTACGGGTTGCCACATTCCAGGCAACGGTGTGACTGTTCAGACGCATCATCGGCTTCAAATGGCTCATAAATCTCACCGAAGCCTTGCTTACGCACTTCTGAATCTATTTTCTGTGGTCCCTGACGACCCACATCGAGGAACTGAAAATCGTTATCTAAACGGTCAGTCATAGTCCTCACCTCTTTAAGGCAGCCGCTTACAACGTTGCAGCTGCGGATTATTCTTCATCTGCTTTTAAATACCGTCACTTACTCTGGACGGGTACGCATATTTGCTAACAGGTCACCCAGGCTGGCTGCTTTTGGCTTAACCAACCAGAACTTGCCAATGTAATCATCAAGGTTATCGATGATCTCCTGACCCCAAGCACTGCCAGTCTCTTTTGTGAACTCAATGATCACAGAGCGCAGATGATTTTTGTAAGCTTCCATATTTTCGGTATGAACACGCTGAATCTCTACCAACTCGTGGTTGTAACGATCAACAAAGTTGTTGTCCAGATCCAGAACGTAGGCGAAACCACCCGTCATACCCGCACCGAAGTTGTAACCCGTTGGGCCCAGCACAGTTACAAGACCGCCTGTCATATATTCACAACAGTGATCACCCGCACCTTCAACTACGGCATGTACACCCGAGTTACGAACACCGAATCGCTCACCAGCCTGACCAGCAGCAAACAGCTTACCGCCCGTTGCGCCGTATAGACAGGTGTTACCCATGATGGAAGTTTCGTTTGATTTGAATGTTACTTCATCAAACGGACGGATGACGATCTTACCGCCAGCCATGCCTTTACCAACGTAGTCGTTAGCATCACCTTCCAGATACAGGTTCTGACCACCTGCGTTCCATACACCGAATGACTGACCCGCATGTCCTTTGAACTTAAAGGTAACAGGCTGATCATTCATGCCCAGATTGCCATGTTTCTTAGCAATAGCGCCTGATGTACGTGCGCCAACAGAACGGTCACAGTTGGTAATAACCAGTTCGTATTCGCCACCGGTTTTATCTGCAATCGCTTTCTCTGCCAGTTCCAACATCTGCGTATTCAGCTCTGCCAGATCGTAAGGCGCGTTACGCTCTACCTGACAAGTGTTAGGGAACTCATCCCCAGCAGAAGCAAGAATTGGAGACAGATCCAGATTCTTCTGGCGAGGTGTTTCACCATCCAGAATTTCCAGCAGATCAACACGACCTACCAGCTCTTCCATAGTGCGCACACCCAGTTGCGCCATAATCTGACGAGTCTCTTCTGCAACAAAGCGGAAGAAGTTCTTAACCATCTCAACAGTACCGCGGAAGTGATCTTCACGCAGTTTATCGTTCTGAGTCGCAACACCAGTCGCACAGTTGTTCAGGTGACAGATACGCAGGTACTTACAACCCAGAGCAACCATCGGCATAGTACCGAAACCAAAGCTTTCAGCACCCAGAATTGCACCTTTGATTACATCCAGACCGGTCTTAAGACCGCCATCCGTCTGCAAACGAACAGAACCACGTAGCTGGTTGCCACGCAGTGACTGGTGAGCATCAGCAAGACCCAGCTCCCATGGAGAACCCGCGTAATGGATCGATGTCATTGGTGATGCAGCAGTACCACCATCGTAACCAGAAATCGTAATCAGATCCGCATATGCCTTAGCAACACCACACGCGATAGTGCCTACACCTGGACGTGATACCAATTTCACGGATACCAGCGCTTCAGGGTTCACCTGCTTAAGATCGAAAATCAGCTGAGCCAGATCTTCGATTGAGTAAATATCATGGTGTGGCGGAGGTGAAATCAGAGTCACACCTGGCACAGAGTAACGCAGACGTGCAATCAGGCTGTTTACTTTACCACCTGGCAGCTGACCACCTTCACCTGGCTTAGCACCCTGAGCAACCTTGATCTGCATGACTTCAGCGTTGGACAGATATTCCGGTGTTACACCGAAACGACCTGAAGCAACCTGCTTGATCTTAGAACGCTTCATAGTGCCGTGACGAGCTTCGTCCTCACCACCTTCACCAGAGTTTGAACGCCCACCCAGCTCATTCATGGCTACCGCAAGCGCTTCATGTGCTTCTGGAGACAGTGCACCCAGAGACATAGCCGCAGAGTCAAAACGCGGGAAGATATTCTCAACCGGTTCAACCTGATCAATTGAGATGGACTTAACATCTTTACGTAGACCCAGCATATCACGCAGAGTCGCATAGCCACGGTTATTTACCAGTTCCGCATAACGCTGATACGCAGCCGGATTTCCAGTTTCGACCGCTTCGTGAATGGTCTTCACAACATCTGGGTTGTAGGCATGATATTCACCATCATGCTTGTATTTCAGCAAACCACCTGCCTGAATTGGCTTACGGGCAGTCCAGGCTTCTTTAGCTAACAAGCCTTGCTCAAACTGGAAGTCTTCAAAGCGTGCACCCTCAATACGGCTGGTAACACCTTTAAAACAAAGATCAACTATTTCAGAGCTCAGGCCGATTGCTTCAAACAATTGCGCTCCACGATATGATGCAATTGTAGAGATACCCATCTTCGACAGGATCTTCATCAGGCCTTTGTTGATACCTTTACGGTAATTCTCGTGTGACTGCAGTGGATCAATCTGAATCTCACCAGAGCTGCACAGATCATTCAATACGCGGTATGCAAGATACGGATACACCGCAGTTGCACCGAAACCGAACAGTACAGCAAAGTGATGAGGGTCACGTACAGTGCCACTTTCAATCACCAGGTTAGCGTCACAACGCAAACCTTTATCAACCAAACGATGGTGAACAGCACCTGTTGCCAGAGCAGCGTGAACGGGTAATGAGCCACGAGAGATGTATGCATCAGTCAGAATCAGGATGACTTTGCCATCACGAACTAATTGTTCTGCCTGATCTGCAATGCCTTCAATAGCTTCCTGAAGAGTTTGTTTTTCAGGATTGTAGTTCAGGTCGATCTGAGCCACTTCAAAACCTGGCTCTTCATTATCACGCAGGCGATTAAATTTGCTCGCAGACAGAACAGGCGTAGTCAGGATTACACGACGAGCATGGTCAGGACCTTCAACAAACACGTTACGCTCGGAACCGATGCAGGTTTCCAGAGACATCACGATCGCTTCACGCAGAGGATCGATTGGTGGGTTTGTTACCTGAGCAAATTGCTGACGGAAGTAATCGTAAATAGAACGCACACGATCAGACAGCACGGCCATTGGCTTGTCATCGCCCATGGAGCCGATTGCTTCCATACCGCTCTCACCCAACGGGCGTAAAATCTGGTCACGCTCTTCAAATGTTACCTGGAACATTTTCATGTGAGTCTTCACTTCATCCGCAGACATTTCTGGGAATGAACGTGACTCTTCTTCCAGGTTCATTGTTTGCTCTAGACGCAGAGCATTATCTTTCAACCACTGTTTATATGGCTGAGCTGATTTGAGGTGGTTATCCACATCAGCAGTGTGCAGTACGTCGCCTGTCTGCGTATCAATAGACAGAATCTGACCAGGACCTACTCGCCCCTGAGCAACAATATCTTCAGGCTTGTAGGTAAATACACCGATTTCAGAAGCTGTACAAATGTAGCCCTGCTTGGTCATTACCCAACGTGACGGACGCAGACCATTACGGTCAAGCATACATACCGCAAAACGACCATCGGTCATTACCATACCCGCAGGACCATCCCACGGCTCCATGTGCATGGAGTTGAAGTCGTAGAATGCACGTAGATCGGCATCCATAGTCTCAACATTCTGCCATGCTGGCGGAACAATCATACGTACAGCACGGTAGATATCCATGCCGCCAACCAGCAAGAACTCAAGCATATTATCCATGCTTGATGAGTCAGAACCCGTTGTATTAACAATAGGCTGCAGAGCATCGATATCTGGCAGCAGCTCAGTAGAGAACTTGCTTGCACGCGCTTTAGCCCAGTTGCGGTTACCTTCAATCGTGTTGATTTCACCGTTGTGAGCCAGGAATCTGAACGGCTGAGCCAGAGGCCAGCGAGGTGCAGTGTTGGTAGAGAAACGCTGATGGTAAGTACAAACAGCTGTTTCCAGACGAGCATCTGCAAGATCTTTAAAGAAGACCGGCAGATCAACCGGCATCGTCAGACCTTTATAAGAGATAACCTTGTCAGAGAAGCTACAAATATAGAAGTCTTCTTCCGCAGTCATTGCTATTTCAGCGTTACGACGCGCAACGAACAGGCTAACTGCCAGTTCACGCTCACTCTTATCTGCTGAAGTAATAAATACCTGTTCAATCAGTGGCAATGTGTCTTTAGCAATTGGTCCCAGGCAGGACTCATCCGTAGGCACAACACGCCATCCGGCAACTTGCATACCTTCAGTAATTACCGCTTCATTAACCGCTTTACGTGCAGCCTCAGCTTTCGCAGTATCCTTAGGTAAGAAAACCATACCTACTGCATAATTTTCGCCGAGTTCAATACCCAACTCTTCCTGTGCCACAGCACGCAGGAAGCCATCAGGCTTCTGCATCAACAGGCCACAGCCATCACCGGTTTTGCCATCTGCAGCAATACCACCACGGTGAGTCATACAAGCCAACGCTTCGATTGCCTTTTCCAGCAAATCGTGACTTGCCTGACCCTGCATGTGTGCCATTAGGCCAAAGCCGCAGTTATCTTTAAACTCACCGGGGCGATAAAGACCTTTGCTCATAAGCCATTCCCACTCAAAAAAAACTTGAAAATCAATATCTTAAAAAACCTTTTGCTGCAATATCCGCACCAGTCAGCAAAAAGGGACAGCTATTCTACACGTGATGAGGGTTGGGGACAAATTCTAAACAGTAATAAGCCGCACCGCCCTTCAAAAGCAACTTTGAAAGCAAGCATGCAACCATATGTTTTACTTAGATTTATTTCTTTTTAATATCTATCTGAACACCACGAACACTACGTGCCCAAGGCCTCATTTTTCTTAGTTCAGAAGGTAATTTTTTAATTGCTGAGTTCGCAATATCACGATTTGCAAACTCACCATAGATCACCACATGCCAGGGTGCACCTTTATAGATCGTTGAGAAGTAATAAAACTGCTCAGATCCTTTCTGTTTGGAAATAAAATCCAACGCACTTTTCTTAGAACGCGCACCCAACAACTGAAGGGTATAACCTGAACTTTTCCAAGCAAGGATTGTATTTTCAGAAGCACTGTATTTTGAAGTTTTAGGTAAAGACAGAGGCTTAGCCACCTCCTGTGCAACCTTTTCCACGACTTCTTGTTTAGGTTTTTCCTGCTTAACTTCTTGTCCAGGCGCTTTTTCAGCAACTTTCATTGAAGGAGGCGCTTCGGCTATTTCTTTAGTTTTTGTAGTGGAAGCCTCAGAGTTTGCAGTTTTCACCACTTCCCGTAATTCTTCAGCTATACGAGAGACCTGCTTTTCCTCGTCTTTTTGTACCGGCTCTTCAGCAGTTTCTTGCTTCTGATCCTCTATTTTCTTCTCCTGAAGGGCTAAACGTCTTTCAAGCTCCAACTGAGCTGCACTTGTTTCTTTAACTGGGGCTGGAGTAATTGACTTAGTAGTAGAATCGTTTTCATTCACACTGCCCTTCTGGGTAAGCGATACGACTTCATCATTTTTTGGTTTTGATGCAGGTACAGGCAGAGGTACTGAAACAGTTTCACTTACAGCGTTCTCACTTAAATCACTTTCTTCTGGGAAAAACTGCCAGAGCGATACAGCCAAAATTCCTACCAATATAAGCCCAATCCCTCCCATATGAGCGGCAGGTAAAGGAAAAGCACGCGCTCCAGTGGATGAATTAGTAGAGACTTTGTCACCTGCAATAAGTTTATCTACCCGACCAGGCAAACCTTCAGCTAATTGTATTAGCTGCGAAAGCTTTTTTTCCGATAATGATGCGGCAGCAGGATGACATAGAGAAACGTATTCTTTCGTTTCTTCCTCAGTCATTTTAGTTAACTCAAGGTGGTGTACCCGGCCTTCAAGCAATTTAACGGGCTTACTGCTCAGCAGCTTGCCTGCAAAGTTGCTATTCATTAACAACAGAAGCTGCGCTCCACCAGCAGAACTATCCGCTTGATGGAGATTTAACAGAAGTTCTAAGGCATTCGCAGATAAATTTTCGGCATCATCAACGATAATCAGGCATTTTTGTCCTGACTCACGAAAGGCTTTTAACTGTAGGTAGAACGCTTTAAGCCTGCTGGAAAAATCAGCTTCTACTTCATCATGTAAAGGGAGCTGAGAAAGAAGCTGGTCTAGCAACTGCTCTTGCTCGAGACCTGTTTCTGAACTGACAACACAACAAAACAGGGTATTATCGTTAAGGTCCGGTTTCAGCTGATCGACTAAAGTACTTTTACCTGCACCCCGATCACCAGAAACCAGCAGGAGAAAATCTGAAAACCTAACCATATGCTTGAGCTTATCCAGCACCTGCAAACGACTAGGGGGCTCGAAAAAAATATTATTTTTCATTTAGCAGTTTTCTCACACTGAATTTCTGACTTTTCTGAGGAGTTAACAGCAATCCCCTAAATTAGGTCCAGCTTCTAATGTTTCGTTTAACTTTTCAACCGAAAAGTCAGACGTCACTACCGCTTCACCAACGTTTTTTAGAAGAATTAATCGTAGTTGCCCGTCCAGAACTTTTTTGTCCACAGCCATCAGTTGCTTAAACTGATCTGAAGTCATCTCTTTTGGAGGGTAGATAGGCAGATTTGCCGCTTCTAGAATTGCTTTAACTCTGGTCACATCTTTAGAAGAAATCCAACCTAGTCGACATGACAGGTCTGCTGCCATCATGGTTCCGGCACCTACTGCCTCGCCATGTAACCACTCACCATAGCCTTGATTAGCTTCAATGGCATGACCAAATGTATGCCCCAGATTAAGAAGAGCTCTGATTCCTGACTCTTTTTCATCCTGAGCCACCACTTCAGCTTTAATTTCACATGATCTGAAAATAGCCTGCGCCAGAAGATCAGAATCAAGCCCCATCAAGCCGTCAATATGATCCTCCAGATAACAAAGGAACGCTTCGTCATAGATCAGTCCATATTTGATAACTTCAGCCATACCCGCAGAGAGCTCTTTCTCTGGAAGGGTATTCAATACTGTAGTATCAATAAGAACACATTGCGGCTGATGAAAAGCCCCTATCATGTTCTTACCTTGGGGATGATTCACACCGGTCTTCCCGCCAACAGATGAATCAACCTGAGACAGTAAAGTTGTGGGTACTTGAATGAAGTTCACTCCCCGCTGGTAGGCTGCAGCAGCAAAACCCGTCATATCACCAACAACACCACCGCCAAGAGCGATAAGAGTGGTTGTACGGTTGTGGCGGCTCTGCAGAAGTTGATCAAATATCAGATTAAGATGATCAAGGTCTTTAAACTGTTCGCCATCAGGTAGAATGACCTCATCAACTCTAATTGAGGCAGGAATACTGTCCTTTAAGGTTTTCAGGTAAAGCGGAGCAATAGTTTCATTAGTGACTATCAGAGCCTGGTTACCCGAAATGTACTGGGTCAACAATCCCTTATTTATAATATTTTGACCAATAAAGATCGGATAACTGCGATCACCCAGTTCAACATGTAACGTTTGCATAGTTTAGATTTGATCAGATTCTGGAATAGATAACGATTTTATCTGTTTTATGATCTCAGTGACTACTGTCTTCGGATGACGACCATCCGTTTTCACAATGATATCGGCAGTTTCAAGATATAAAGGATGTCTGACTGACATTAACTCATTCAGCACCTTCTCTGGATCACCTGTCTGTAGAAGCGGTCTGTTTTTATCGCGGGAAGTACGATCTAACTGCTGAGCCACTGAGGTGTTGAGATAAACAACGGTGCCATTTTGTTTTAGCACAGCACGATTTGCATCTCGGATTACCGCACCTCCTCCTGTGGACAAAACAATACCGGTTTGCGATGAAAGTTCTTCTATTACTGATTCTTCACGATCCCTGAAGCCAGACTCACCTTCAACATCAAATATCCAGGGAATATCTGCGCCTGCCCTTGTTTCAATTTCCTTATCAGAATCAACAAATTCCAGATTTAATTCTTGAGATAACAAACGGCCTATGGTGCTTTTACCAGCTCCCATAGGCCCAATTAGAAATATATTCAAACGATCGCCTTACCTACCAGATAGCGAATTTCTCACTAATTTAGGCGTGATGAAAATCAATAACTCTGACTTATCGCTAGCAGTAGATTTATTTCTAAACAGCGCACCCATTATTGGAAGATCACCAAGCAATGGCACCTTAGATACCTGCTCACTCGTTTCGTTCTTAAACACTCCACCAAGAACTATTGTTTGGCCATCAGGCACAACTACAGATGTTGTTAGTTCATTATTATTGATGCTGATTTCACCATTAGGCAGAACGGCACCAATTGAGTCCTGAACAATCTTGAGATCCATGGCTATCCGATCACCTGGGTTGATTTGTGGAGTTACCTCAAGGCTCAATACCACATCTTTAAATTCCAATTCAACTTCCCCATCTTCTACTGTCTGAAATGGAATTTCTGAACCCGATTCAATTTTTGCAGTGGTTCCGTTAGTAGTTAGAATTTTAGGCTGAGAAATAATTTCAGCTTGCCCATCCGATTCCAAGGCGCTCAATTCCAAATGAATCATACTGCTGGTACCTGGAGCATAGCCTATTGCAATTTTTCCTGCATTTACAGCGGCAGCTCCCAGATCAATATTCAAACCAACTTCGGTAGGTGGTGCACCAAAATCGATAGAGCCCTGATCAGGATTCACAATCCAGCCTTGTCCATTATCAACATCGTTATAACCGAAGCCCCAACGCACACCCAAGTCTTCGGTGACACTCGCATTAGCCTCGACCAAACGAGCTTCAATCAAAACTTGTTCCACTTCCCTATCAAATCGACGCAGAGTACGTTTTACATTTTCAATTACTGATGCAGTATCCTTTATCATAAGGATATTAGTTTCATTATCAGAAAGAGCTAAACCACGCTCACTAAGTAATTTTGCCTTTTCAACTGCTTCTAAAATTTCCGATGCTTTTCGGTATTCAACTTGAATAAATTCAGTAAGCAACGGCGCCACTTTCTCTTCACTTTGCGCACTTTCAAGCTCCAACTTCTCTCGTGCGGCTATCTCTGAAGCTGTAGCAATCATTAGGACGTTGCCCACAGTCCGTTTATCAAGACCATTAGCACTTAAAATAATATCTAATGCCTGATCCCACGGAACATTTTTCAACCTAAGGGTTACATTACCACCCACACTATCACTAACAACCAAGTTCAATTCCGCAACTTCAGCGATTATCTGTAACACAGACCTTAATTCAACATTCTGAAAATTGAGGTCGATTGGCTCACCTGTGTATTGAAAGAGTTCTTTCTCTCTTTGCTCTTTATCAGACAGAGTTACGGGTTTAAAATCTAGAATCAACTTGGCATCTGTTTGATATGCAAGGTATTCATAAGGTTCAGAACTTGGTTTTACTAATACTGTTGCGTTCCGACCACTTTTCATTGAATCGATAAACATTACAGGTGTAGCGAAATCCTGAACATCTACGCGCTGCTCTAAAGCTTTTGGTAATGACGCTCCAGATAAACTCACAACAACGTTATTACCCTCTTCGGAAATATCTACTCCAGCATAATTATCAGAAAGGTTAATGGTTACGCGACCAACACCTCCTTCTTCTCGCTCAAAGTCTAACCCCAAAACTTTGGTTTGATCTTCAATTATGGCTCCTTCCATCACTTTTTCTGCACTAATGATATTATTTGTGACTGAAGCAACTTGAGGGGTAACTGCACCTTGCTTACCAATTGTAACAAAAAGTGATTTACCTTCAGTACGAGTCTCATAGTTAGAAGGATGGTTCAAACTGGTTACAACTCTGAGCCGTCCATCTGTCTGGGCGAAATTGACAACATCTACAAGTCCTGTTTTGACATCTAACGTTCTGCTTTCGATATCATTTGACACTCCCCAAAGGTCCAGCACCAATCTTGACGGGCTATTGATCATGTAGGCTTGTGGTAAGGGAGGTGCAACATCAAAATCAAATCGAAGCTCTATCTTCCCTCCTGGAAGGGCCACAAAATTTGCCTGTTTCATCAGAACATCTGCTACCGCCCACCCCGACAACATCAACCCTGAAAATACAACCAGCATCGAGCACAAAAAATTACCCAAGCCTAACTTATTTTTTTTAACCATGGGGATTCCAGTATTCACAATTTTATCCCTTTATTCTTGCCCACTTAAAACGAGGTTTCGTGACCGTTTCATCCAACCACCACGTCCATTTGTAACTATTTCAGAAAGAACTACCTTTTCTTCGTCTACTTCAACGATTTGACCAAAGTCCAGACCCATGTATGCCCCTTTACTAACACGATGTACCTCTGCATTACTATCTTTGATCAAAGCCCACAAAGTTGAGTCATCCTTTTTTAAAATGGTTCCAACCATTTCCAGTTGATCTACAGCAAAGCTTTCAAGATACTCCTTCTGTCGCTGCTGATCTGGCTGTAAGCCTCCCGCTTCAGCAATGACCTTATCGACCTCTTCAGGCTCTGTATATGGGACTAACTCGACAAAAGGCTCCCTCATGCTTGCGCCTTCGTAAACAAAGCTATGATAAGGCTTAAACTCGGGCAAAGGCTCAATTTTACCTGAAGGTGCAGCTTTCGCATTGTTAACAAATTGAACCAGATCTTGCTTATCCTCTACCCAGTCCACGCACCCTGAAAGAGTAAAACTCAATAGAAGTAAAAATATCCCTTTATTATCAAACATTTTGTACTCACTTAGGCTCATTGTATCTGTAAGTTTTAGCCTTTATTGTCATTCTTACATTCCCCCCACCACTGATAGGCGAAATTGAATAATCATGCAATGTAACAATCCTATCTAGAGCAGCAATTCCACTTACAAAAGCCCCCATTTGATGATACGACCCTTGAACATCTACATTGATAGGTAATTCAATGTAGAATTCGCTTCTAACTTCATTAGTCAAAGAGATTCTACCAATATTCAGCCCACTATCTCGCCCTAAATTCGTTATATCATCCAATAGACCAGGCACTTCTTTTTCTGTTGGCAGTTGTTTAGTCAATTCAGCAAAACGTTCCTCAACATCTGCCATCTGTTTACGCAGTGCATCCAATTTAGATACCTGAAATGCCTTATTTTGATAAGTTTTTTTTAACCCTGCTTCCTTCGCAACTTCTCGCTTTAAAAATTCTCTTTTTTCAAGAGCATAAAACTTCCATCCCAGACCAAGAGTTACGCCAATCACAAGAACATAGCAAACTAACTTAACACCTATAGGCCAATTACCCGACGAAGATAAATCCAATTCATTGATATCAAAACCGGCAAAGGCTTGCTTCAACTTTTCCATATTACTTACCTTCTACCTCTTCAGCCTTTGGTTTTGATACTGAAACCTTCAAACTGAAAGCCTTTTTAGATCCTTTAGAGTTGACATTGCTTAGCTGAGGCTCACCAAACCATATTGATTCATTGAGATTTCTCATCAAGGTAGACACTTCTAAATTATCATCTGCTGTCCCATTTATTGAAACCCCATTTCCTCTTCTTACCAATGAATTATAATAAATCCCATCAGGCAGCACTCTAACCAACTCGTCAAAATTCCGCACTATAAGCGGACGACTACCCTGCAGCTGCTGAATAGCATTAAGGCGCTCAAGTAACCGCTCTCTTTTCAACCTAAGCTCTTTAATTTCAGCAATCTGCTTGTCTAGTTTTGTAGTTTCGGCTTTAAGGAATGCATTTCTTTGATTTTGACGTTCTTTCATTGCATCAAAGTAATAACCAACCGAAAACACAATCAATCCGGCAAAAACCACACACCCTAATGCGGTGAGCCCAAAATCCTTTTGACGCTTTTGAGCACGTTCTTCACGCCAAGGCCTTAAGTTTATTGTCGCCATATTATCCTCTTAACCTTCGAACCCACGCAAAGCCAGACCAGTAGCCTTGACTAAAGCCTGAGCATCCCTTAGCAGACGCGTACTATTTATCTTAGAGCTTACCCCCATATTTGAGAAAGGGTTGGCAAGAATAATCCGTAACCCAAGCTCTTCTTCTAACTGCCCTGCTAGACCTTCGATTGCAGCAGTACCACCTGATAAATAGAGCGCTTCCAGTTCACCATGAACACCTGAAGAATAGAAAAATTGCAATGACCGAGAAACTTGTTGAGCAACCGTATTTCTGAAAGGCAGAACAGCGCCATCATGTATTTCAGAAGATACTTCACCTAAACGTAGAGACTGCTCAACTTCCTCAATATTCATTCCATACTGCTGGCTTATCAAGTTAGTAAGATCATTACCACCAAAAGCCTGTTCTCGGGTATAAATAATTTCGGAATCTTTAACAACATTCAAAGTGAGAGTTGAAGCCTCCCAATATCAACTATACCGATTAATTTACCCGAATCGACTTCATCCCCAGCGACTATGTTCATAGCCCGCTCTACAGCGTAAGTGTCAACATCAACGATTGCGGATTCCAAACCAGCTGCAGATACTGCATCCTCACGCTGTTCGACATCTGTTTTTCTACAAGCAACTAACAACACATTATTAAGGGAGACATTACTCTTGCTAGTACCTTGAACCTCAAAATCCAAGGCCACCTCATCGATGGGATAGGGAATAAATTGATCAGCCTCCACCTTGATTTGGTCTTCAAGTTCAAACTCAGTAAAAGCATTACTCATCTCGATATTCTTGGTAATTACCGCAGAAGCTGGTACTGCCGTTACTGCAGAGGAGAGTTTACCACCAGCTACTTTGACAGCCTTTTCTATTGCTGAGCCAACTTCGCTAACATCTTGAATATTTCCGTCAACTACAGCGTTTGGTGAAAATGACACAATAGCGTATGCATCAAGAGAAAAGCCCTTACCGCTTTTTGATAGAGCCACTAACTTCACAGATGATGACCCGATATCAACACCTACTAAATTACCCGATTTTTCCCCAATAAGCCAAACACAACACGATTCCCTAGTTAACATTGCGTTAATGTATATAAGCCCACAATTTGGCCACTTCCAAATCTACCAACACTCTATGGTTTATTTATATTAATTATTACCCATAGTCTATAGCCAGATGTAAGACTAACTATATAATAGATCGTCAATATTCATTTTCTTTCTGTCAGAGTAGCATGTCAGCATTCAGTTCGCTCTTCAAACTTTTGTTTAAAATAGGACTTTTCGCAAGTTTTGCCATTTTTTTAGCGCTTGCGGGGGCCTATTTCCATTATTCACCTAAATTACCGGCTGTAGATACTCTGAAAGACATCCGCCTCCAAACTCCGCTTCGCATTTATTCTAGCGATCAAAAGCTAATAGCTGAATTTGGTGAAAAACGCCGTTCACCCATCTCTTTTGATGAAATACCACCGCAATTTGTTAACGCCCTACTAGCCGCAGAAGACAATCGTTTCTTCAAACACTTCGGCATTGATATCAAGGGCCTCACCAGAGCCGCTCTCCAGCTTGCTACTTCAGGCAGCATTCAAAGCGGGGGGTCGACTATTACAATGCAGGTTGCTAAAAACTATTTCCTTACCCGGGAAAGAACCTTTACCCGCAAATTCATGGAGATACTGCTCGCATTGCGAATCGAACAGGAACTCAGCAAAGAAGAAATATTCGAGCTTTATATAAATAAAATTTATCTAGGACATCGCTCCTATGGAATTCAAGCAGCAGCTAATGTCTATTACGGCAAGAATATTGAAGACTTGAGCCTTGCTCAATTAGCAATGATAGCAGGGTTACCCAAAGCACCCTCGAAATTTAATCCTATAACTAACCCTGCTCGCGCAACTGAACGTCGAAATTGGATTCTGGATAGAATGCATTTTCATGGCTATATATCCGACCAAGAGCTTGAAGAAGCGAGCTCCGCCGAAGTTACTGCTAAATACCATACTAGCGACATAGAACTTAGAGCCTTCTATGTAGCAGAAATGGTAAGAAAGGAACTCTACGATCAGTATGGCGAAAGCATATATACCGATGGCTTTAAAGTTTTCACTACAATTGATAGCCGCCTTCAGACTAGTGCTAACCAAGCGGTATCCAAAGGCTTAATTGCATACTCTGAACGGCATGGATACTTCGGCCCTGAAGAACATTGGGATCTTCAAGCACTTTCCGAAGAAGAGTATTCAAAAAAGCTAAAGAAAGTCACTACATTTGGCGCTTTAGAACCGGGATTAGTTCTTAAGACCGAAGAAAAATCTGTTGTAGTTCAGCTAAAAAACGAAGAATCCATCACTATCCCCTGGGAAGGACTCTCATGGGCAAAGCCATACAAAAATGTTAACCGCGTGGGTAAAGCACCGCAAAAAGCCAGCGATATACTCAAGCCCGGTGATATAGTGAGAGTGAAATTTGTCGACGAAAAACCGCTTCTGTCGCAAGTCCCCCGAGTACAAGGCGCTTTTGTTGCTTTAAATCCCGACACTGGAGCAATTATTTCCCTCGTAGGCGGTTTCAATTTTACCCACAACAAGTTTAACCGCAGCACTCAGGCAATCAGACAACCTGGCTCAAACATCAAACCATTCATTTACGCAGCAGCTATAAATGAAGGCTATACAACTGCATCACTTATCAATGACGCCCCCATTGTTTTTCATGACAAAAAACTTGAAGGCAATTGGCGCCCGGAAAACTACAGTAAGAAATTCTACGGCCCAACAAGGCTTAGAGAAGCTTTATACAAATCCCGAAATTTAGTTTCAATCCGACTTCTTCGTTCTATTGGAATTAAAACAGCTCAGGACTTCCTGGAACTTGCAGGCTTTGACCGCAGCAAACTACCGAATAACCTATCTTTATCACTAGGTAGCGCTGATATAACACCTTTATCTCTGGTGACTGGCTATGCCGCTTTTGCCAATGGAGGTTTTAAAATTTCGCCTTATTTCATTGCAAAAATTGAAGATCCAGAGGGCAACACCATCTTCGAAGCGGACCCATTAATCGCATGCCCTAGCTGTACTCTCGAAACACCTGAACAAAATGCTGAAGCTGAGCCAGAAAATACTAATTATGCGCCTAGAATTTATGATGAAAAGGTAACCTTCCTTACCTATAACATGATGCAGGACGTGATTCGCTTAGGCACTGGCCGAAAAGCTTTGGTACTTAACCGTACAGACATCGCAGGAAAAACCGGCACGACCAACGACCAGAAAGATGCCTGGTTCTCAGGATTTAACCGAGACTATGTTGCAAGCGCATGGGTCGGATTTGATCAGCCAACCACGCTAGGTAGAAGAGAGTTTGGCGGTACTGCAGCCCTACCGATCTGGATTGATTTCATGAAGGAAGCATTGAAGGACAAACCGGAAAACGCTCCTCAACCACCCGAGGGCATTGTCAGCGTCAAGATTGACCCGAAAACAGGCAAATTAGCCTACCCTGGCCAGGAAGATGCTATCTTCGAGTTTTTCCGCGAAGAGAACGCACCAACCGGTTATGCAACCCCGGAAAGCTCAGGATCAACTAACACCACCGAAGAGATTTTCT